>NZGG01000023.1 GCA_002690865.1 Gammaproteobacteria bacterium
CCAGACTTAGGCTCCCATTTGAAGTGCGCTTCAGCTCCGTTCTCTCCAAGGTTTTGGAACTTAACCTTTAACACCTTGGCCTTCACCGTCTTAGCATCATAGTCCCTGTGGACCAGAATACCGTGATAGGAAGCATCATACCATTCACCACCGCCTTTTATGTTGTACATTGTTGGTTCTTCAATCTTGCCTTCAGTATTTTTATACATCTTAGTTGGGTGGGCTACTATTATTACCAACACATCGAACTTCTTACAGAAAGTTTCAATCTTTTGTAAGTACTCTAAAGTATATTTATTAACATCGTCAGTTTTTGCATCAGTATCACGCACCTTATTATAAGGGTCTATAACAAGGCACTTGATACCTTTGCGTTTCACAAGCTCTGCTCCTTTGCGCAAGACAGAATCTAAAGAGTATCTGTCCATCTCAATGAAGAAAAAGTTGTCGTTGATGTGAGACGATATGTTATTCCACTTATCAGAACCCACATCGGACTTATCTGGCATACCTTGCCAAAACTTACGAATAAGTTTGTGGGCGTGTAGGTATGTTGGCTTGTTCTCTGGAGATGCAAATGCAGTCTTCCAACCATAATTTAGATTGTAACCTACAGCCATTTGGTCTACAAAGTCTGACTTACCCGATGACGGTATACCTGTTACCGTGATAAACTGACCAGTGTAAGTAGAGAATATAGAGTCAAAGTTATCAATACCAATCTGATAGCCAGGCTTAAAACCGTTAAAAACAAAATCTTCAACATCAGCTTCAATTTCCTTATACGTAAGTACATTCTCAAGGGGTATTGCTTTGGAGGCGTATACACGCTTCGCCAGTTCTTCTTTTCCGTATTTTTGTAAGTATTCATTTGCATCTTTGCAGTCTTTAAAGTCAAGTGTATAGCACAATTCTGCCCCCAGTCTACGAACAAGCTCAGATTGTAAAGCTTGACCAGCCTCGTCAGAATCAACAGCAATAATAATTTTCTCCTTGTCAGCAAAATAATCTATGCAACTGTCAAGATATTCGAGATTATTACTATTAAGAGTAGCGCCATTAGGGACACTGATGCAATTTTTAATTCCAGCTTCATGGAAAGAAAGAACATCCATCTCTCCCTCAACGATATATACGCTGTCATAACCATTAGTTGCATCAATATTGTAGAATACTTTTTCAGCACCCTTGTAGAGTTTGAAGTTTTTTCTTCCATCTCGGTATTTGATGTTAACAAGTTCTCCACCAATGTAGTAGTTGAATTGAATTGTATTCTCGACCTTGCTTGTCTGTGGCATATACTCAAGACCCTCCCCAACACCTAGGTCAAAGAGAGTCTTGGGTGATATACCCCTACTTTCAAACCAATCCTTAGCCTTCTGACTAATGTCCAATTCATCAATAGGCTCTGGTTTGGCATACTCTTTCTGAGCATCCCCCTTACGTTTATAGGTATGCATCTGAAAGGTTTGATTACAGTTGTGACAAGTACCGAGACCACGCTTCCAATCATACGAAGCGCATTTAAGCTTCTTGTTAGCAGCTTTTCTGTCATGAGAACATAGTGGGCAGATTCCTTGCGTCTTGCCTTCTTCTAATTTATGAATGTTAAATTCATCTATCTCAAAACCATTAATCTCGTAAGTCTCAACTTGCATTGGTAAAAATTTAATTGTTAATCTTCTACGGAAGTTACGTTTCCGTTTTTATCTTTTGATATGCTAATGTAGTCATCGTCGAACATCAGAACGGCAAATCATCATTAGAACTACTTTGCGGAGCAGAGCTTTGCATAGGTGCACCATCTCTAGGTGGTACTTTTGGCATTACGTCGTTAGTCCAAACGAGTTTGCAATTACCCAAGTACACTTTAGGAGACTTAGCCTCCCTTTCTTCTTTGGTCTGAGCCATAGTTATACTTGCGTTGTTGCCGAACTTGTCTGGTTCGTCGTTGATGGTAATGGTAAGGTTTGCATACTTACCCTTTTTACCACTAATAATCTTGTCTTTTGGAACATCGGTAAGACAGATACCGCCACTTAAAATTAAAGCCATGGTATATAATTTAATTTGTTAAAAAATTGATGATTGAATAAAGCATAGCACAAAAGGAAACTACAAGTACAACCCATGTAATTACATCAGACTGCCTTGTAACTTCCTTTATTTTTTTATCTCCATATACTCTCATTCCTGTTATTGTTTTATTTTCTTTCATAAGGTTTTGCGTGTCCACTGTTTAGTAATTCTTCTCCTATATCAATACCTCCTACAATAATCCTACCGAGACTACGACCAAAGCTATCTAGCTTTTCAGACTCAAGTACTTTCTCTTCATGCTCCATCATTCTGAAGTAGTCAACAATAAAGTCAAGAGCTTCAAGACCACGCTCTTTTTCCTCCTGGTCTTTTGTTCTTATCTCTGGAGTGTCAATCCCGATAAGCCTAACTCTAGTTTTGTGATACACAGAGAAGCCAAGGTCTACTAAAACCTCAACTGTATCTCCGTCAATCACTTTCAATATTTCTTTTATCCTATAGTTATACATCTTATAGTATTTTCGTCTCAATATACTCGTTCGGGTTAAATCCATTAGTGTTGTGATACAAGTTGAAGATGTCAACAGCTTTCTGAACTTTTTCTTCACCGCGTTGTAATGTTTCATTTGATACTTCAAAGATATTAATTTTTAATGACTTTTTATCAATTACTACGAAAATTAATGGCACACCAAATATATGATTATACAAATATGCTTGACTATCGTAATTGTATTTCTTGGCTGAATAGTAAAAGTTACTAATGTCAGACGTAGACTTGAGATCTATAACAAGCCTTTCATCTTTGTTGATGACATCAGCCTTACCTTTCCACATGTGACCATTGATTTCTGCAATACCTGGCATTTCATATAACACTTCAGTTTCTTTGCGTGAACCTATGATGAGGTCCCTTATGATTGTATTCTTCATAAGGGCATCTCTCATTCGGTACACATGGTCAGCCTCGTGTCTTAGTAGACATATCTCGCCTTCAGACTCCTCTTTGTAGCGTTTGACGTTACGGTTAGAGGCGTCAATTATTTTGAAGGAATCGAGTTTATGAGGTTCCAAGACGCAAGTATGCAAGTAACTGCCAATGACAAGGTTGACGCTACTGACAGATTGTTTCTTAAACTCAAGGGGATTGGTAAATAGTGTGCCAATATCAGAGTTACTAAGGAACTGGTTGCCAAAGTCACCATAATAGTTTTCGTCGTCTTTGAGTTTCTCAATAATTTCTTCATGTGTCATTAGATAGATTTCTTTAGTTGGTACTTATTTGCATCGACAAAGTCATCAGACTCATCTTGACCGAACACACCAAGAGCGTAAAACCCTGTGAGTTTCAGTACAATACGTGACATTGCGCGTTTTTCTGCCATAGCCAGTACATAAGACTGACGGCAGTTCTTCTCATTTGCCTCACCAAAGGTGGTCAGTTTGCGGTCATTCCAAGTCGCAGTAGCCTTTACAGCAGCAGACTTACCTTGTGTAAGTTCTAACATTTCATAGTCAATGTCGATGTCAGCTTCTGCTTGAATCTTGTCAATCCCAGAGCGCGTGATAATAGTCCAGCCTTGTGGAGACTTGAACGTGTCTTCTTTGTGAAGACCATACTTAACGAATAGCTCACGCAACATTTCGTTTTTACTAAGTGTTGTACTCATATATAATTTAATTTTTTCTAGTTTATAAAATCCAATACATCCTCTGGCTCTACGCTGTCAATAAGCTTGTCCAAGGCCTCCCTTTTAATCTGAGAGACTCGAACAAAGTCAGCTGTACCTTGAATGTTTAGAAGCTTTGCAATTTCTTTTGCTGGCATCTTATCGCAATCTAAACCAAAGCTAAGGCGAAGGACATCGTACTCTCTATCATTAAGATGCTTCTGCATCAAAGATAGTATGTATTTGTTAAGCAACACAATGTTATATCCATCTGGTTTATCTTCTATCTCAAAACTTTTATCGCTTGACTGGTCAATCTTGTCATCGATAGATAGAAAGATGGAATTAAAAAACATCTGTACTAACTTCCTGTCCTTGCCCTCACTTTTGCGCATCTCGGTTAGTTTGTATTCTGGGATTCTAATGTCCCCACGATTAGCATCAATCGCACGTCTAACACCCCCTCTAATACGCTTTGATATGAACCCTTTGATTTGTTTTTCATAATCATCATTGGGATTCATGAAGTCAAAGTCAAGTCGGTCAATGGCTGATACCAGACTCTTGTTTGCCTCCTGTATTAAATCTTCGATACTTAATATACCGCAGACTTTTTCTGCCACTGAAAAACTTCTAGCTATGTCTTCAGCATACGGCATGAATTTAATGATGAGCTCCTCTCTGGTATACTCATCCCAAAACTTCCCCTCTATTAATCTTGTAGAGGTATCTAAATCTTTTTTATAACGCGAATAGTTCTCCCTGTTGTAATGCTTCATTTAAAATCTTCTTTTCGACCTTTAGGTCATTGTCCATGTTTCGATATAAGGTTCTCTCCGATACGTTGAGATACCCAGCTATTTTACGCATAGTTATCTTTTGTCTTTGATGGTGAAGATACAACATACTTTCGTAAATATCAAAGTTTGTAGCATTTTTCTTTCTACCAATGACAGAACCAACTATCTTTAGCTTGTCTACAGCAGAGAGTCCTATCCCGTCCTTAAATATAATCTTCCTAACTCTTGTGTTAGGAGGGTTGTGAAACTCAATCTCTAATACCTCTGCAAGAATATTGTGCAGAATGCCAACAGAGACGCTAAAAGTGATAAATCCATTGTTTTGGTCTATTATATATTCACATAAGGTATAAAACTTCTGGGGTTCGATGCTCATGTTAAGGTAGCGTAGCACAATGATATGCCACTTCAAACTCTTGTAGGAGTTGATTCTAACCTTAGTATTGAACAAAGAATAAAACTCAGAAGTTCCGTTCTCATAATACCAGCCCCAATCATACGTCTCTGTCGGAATATCCGTAACAGGCATTCTCTTGTAGATGATTCTGTTTCGATGCAGAAAATCCATCTTTCGGTATGACATTAGCTCCATATATTATAATTATAACACCCTATTGTCAGGTTTTTTGTTAGCTTACCCCGACACCACTACAGCATCGGGGAACTAAACAACCAAACTAAAGCAACTATGAACTACAGTTGATTTTCATTATTTTCTTTAAGTACTCCAGCTTCGGTAAGCTCTTTCTTGATTTTGTCAAGTCGCATCTTTACCTCATAAGCTTTCTTGTACTGCTCACTTTGTTCGTAGATACTAAGCATTGTCTCAAGCTTAGACATTTCTCCGATTTTATTCTCGGTCTCTTCTGATTCAGTTTCTAACTGCATCTGCTTCTCCCATAGCTTGTCGGCTATGAGATTAGCGATGTTTTCCATTTCCTCTTGGGTCATATATTATTGATTAATTACTGCTTGTACCTCGTCTGTAACCTCTACCTCTTGGTCTAAGGTATCGACTACATCTTGGTCTTCATCACCATTACCTTCTAAATCCTCATCCTTGTTATCTTGGATGAGTAAGGGCATGATGATACCGTACTGGTTACCAGAAGTGGCGTAAGCGTCGTCTGGCATAGCTACGGCTACTGGCTTGTTATCACCAGCAAACTCTAATTTGAATGTAGGAACGTCGAGAGCTTGGTGCAAGTTGTATAACATCTTGGGGTTCAATCCGATTCGACCAACAGAGTCGAATTTAGATGCGTCAGGTACGATTTGCTCCCATTGTGGGTAGTTACCTACATCCTCAATGGTACGAGGTCTAACGTGAGCCTCGCTTTTGCGGGGGAAGAATGCCACAACAAACTCTCCGTTGTAAATCACTTGATACGCTCCTACTAATTTTTTCCAGTCGTTTGAATCGATGTACATTCCCTCTTCTGGTAATAACTCAATAGATGGGTCATCGAATACGTCTTTGGTTGGAACAACAGCTAAGATGTTGGCATCTGTAGCTACGATGTTCTTTTTGGTTACATACACTTGTGTCATAGATGGTCTTAGGTCATCTTTTGAACATGCGAAGTGTAATTTGAAATTCATTTTGTCTGTTTTTTGTCTCATAGTTGTAAAGTTAATAAAAGTTAATTGATTATGTATTTATTTTTAATTGTTTTGCAAATTCTTTTTGTACCTCATCCTTGTCAGATTTGTTAAGGTATGATATTGAGTTTAGGAAATCATCAAGGGTTTCGCTTTCATAACATCCATCTCTTAGGTCTTCAATAATTTTCTGAACATGGTAGTGTGAGTCCATAAACTTATACTCATACTCTCTGTATGTAAACTCTTGTATATCTATCATAGCTCCATCTTTGTAGTCTTCAATACCAGCAAAGTCCATTCCAGGTTCGCTATAATCAAGGTTTACATGGCAGTCAAAGACCTCTGATATTAGTGAAGCAAGCTCACACATAGGAGACCAAGCTGAGTCGCCATCGATTTGAATATAATTATCTCCTACATCTAAATCAAAGTCCCACCATCTTGAACCCCACTTGTAGCAGTTATCGTATGTAATTTCTCCAACTGTTCTGTCTTCTGGTTTAAGTAAAGAGTCTCCCCAGTGAGTTAGGTAGTCATAGTTCTCGTAAGACTTAAAAAAGTCAATTATCTTTTGCTTGTCATCCTCTTTGTACTGAGTGATTGACATTGTATTCCAACAGTGATTTGCCATATTAATCTAAATTTAATTTTACTTTCATTTCCATATCGATATGGTCCCACCAATCTCCAAGGTCAGTGTGGATTGCATTGTCCTCACCTATGGCAACTATCCAGTTCCTGTCCGTGTCTGCCTTGATAATATCCTCATAAGAAGATACTGGTTCAATCTCGCTGTACCATTTAGTGTCCCATCTTGTTTTGTAGACAGTAACATTGGTTCTTTTACATCTACCTTTTCTGTAAAAGAACTCTCCGTATTCTTTCTCTAATAATTTAAAATCTTGTCGGTAGTCGTCGTGCACACCGATCCATACTTGTGACCTATATCCCATGCTTAAAATTGTTGTATTATTATACCTTTTTCTGTTCTATCTATATACTCCATTTTGTACTCCCACACGTCTGTATGATTTTTTAAGTCTTCCATATCCTTGATTTGAGGGTAGTCTGCTTGTATTTCCTCAAAGTCTTCATACTCACTGTAAGAACAGCGAATAGCGATAGGGTCGAACTGATAATATTGACCGCAGTCTTCTGACAAAGACTCAAACATATCATAAAGAGCATTTCTGCCAGAATAAGTAAAGCTCTCACGCAATACTGGAGAGTCAATAAAGTCGTGTTTGTAAACTGTTTGTACTATCATTGGTTATCTTCTTTTTGTATCTTAGCTTCTTCGAAAAACAAGTAGTCTTCATCATCTTCATCATCCTCTTCAATGTCTCCATTGTCGACTAACTCATCGTATAGGTCTACCCAAAAATCATTACTCGCCCAACTTGAATCGTCATCGGTATCCATCTCAAGCTCTGTTGCAATAACATCGTCAATCTTAACTGTATTACCGCTCTCAAGGCATTCTCTGATTTCATCTTTCAAGTCTTCTGCCCCGTCTTCAGTATAAAGTTCTGTTGTAGGATTGATGTCATCGTTGTATCCGTCTTTCAATACATAGCAGTAGTACCCGTCTGCGGTCTCTGTTTTCCATACAAAATAGTCTGGTCTTCTTTTGTAAGAACCCTCTACGTAGTGGTCATTTAAGTCTCCAATCTCAAACTTGCAATCCCATAGTTTCTCTATTGCATCTACTTTTTCTTCTGTTGTTAGTTCTTTTCCCGCCATAAGTCTTCTTTATATATTCTTGCTACTTTCTTTATTAAAATCATTGTGTAGTGTGCTTCGTCACTTCTCATGTTCTCAACACCCATGCCATATAGATACTCAAGGGCTTCCATGCACTCTGCCTTTGTTACAAAGGTGTTTACTTTTTCGTGGCTTTTTTCAAACTCTTCTTGTGTCATTGTCATATATATTCTTTTTTATCTATTTCATGTAATGTTACTGCCAACTTATTAGCTATATCGTCAAGCATTAAATAAATTTCTTTGTCTTGTTTGCCTTCGTGTATTAGTTTGTAATAAAAGTTGTCCATGTCTACATATATCTCCATAAAGGTAGAGCGAACAAGCATCTTATCAGCCCAGAGAAACTCTCCTGGTTCTCTTGGCTCTGTATTTTTACTTATCATCTTTGTCCCAATTAAAGACGAATGAAGCAGATGGTGGTAAATACGACTTTAGCTCCTCGAGGAAATCTAAAGATGCATTTGTACCACCGACATTCCAAGCGGTAAGTTCTTGTGTGGTGAACTCTTCGGAGCCAGTCTTCCAGTCATAGATGGTGTATATGTTTCCATTGTGCTCAAGTATCCATTCTTTTTGCACCTTACCATCTGGTGACTCTTGAGGTAAAGACGGCTGACCGAAGGCTTTAACCAAATCGAAATAGTCTACATCGATAAAGGTATTTAGTCTGTGGCTACCTACCTCAAGTTTTTCCATAAGTTCTTGCTCGTTTGGAGATTTAAATACTGCTATCATTCTTCTTGTGTTTATTTTTTCTGTTATACTTTTTTTTATTTCTGTAAGGTGGCGGAACTCTCGTTGCCATCTTTCTCTCTTCAAGTGTTACTATAATGCGTTTCATTGTCGGCTGAATTTCATATTTACATAATTATCAAAATTCAGTCGTACCGAATTTGCTTAGGATAGCGTCTTGTCGTTAGTGATATAGTTTGGTAAGTTTTCTAAAAACTCTTTTATATCTACATAATTAGGCTTGTCTTGCCCATCCATATCTACTTGGATAACTAACCTTCTCATTAGCTTCTGATGTTGAAAGTTATAAACCCATCGGTGATACACTTGTATCCTCCGTAGACTGTGTTGTTTGTTTCTTTCTCAACCATAGCCATAAGCTCGTGAGGTGAACACCCTATATTACGAGGGTATCTCATACGAAACTTATCTCTTCCTCTGTCAGCCACATCTTGAGCCATAATAATAGTGTTGTTCAAGAAGTCCCTGACTTTTCTTTCTCTTGCTGTTTTATTTACTCTTATCTCTATCATATCAGTCTAGTAATTCCATGTAAACTCTGGCGTTAGTCTGCTTAAACCAGTTTAATCCTCTGTGAAAGTCAGTTCGTAGTTTATAGACTGCGTCCTCGTCCATTTCTTTTGAGTCGTACATAAGGGTATTCTCTGCACCTATAATAAAATCATAGACTGCCAACTCCTCTGCTGTTAGCATACAAATACTTCCTGTGTATACGTTTGACACTAATCCTCCTTCTTCGTAAGGAGCGATACCTAATTGTTCAATGATGTTCATAGTTTTACTTTAGTTTTTAGTTATTATCATATATTCTGTCCATACGTGGTAGCAACACCACAAGTACCCGAGGATAGCGACGATGTGAAAAACCTCTACTTTGTGTTTTCCAATACGCACTTTCATGTCCCCGTGAATAAACGCCTTGATTAGTCTAAGCATACCTCACGCTGAGTTATGGTATACTCATACTCTCTGTACCCAAGCAAAGAGCCAAGTAGCTCAAGGTCTTGAATCTGGTCTGCATCTTGTTCAATAGCAACGTATGGGGCGTACTCTATCTCAACTTGCCTTCCGTCGTGGGAGACAAGGTAGAATGTGCAATACCTTAGGTTGCCATCTCTATTAAGCTGGTCTATCTCGGACTGCTTGTCCTCTGGTAAATGTAATGTGTATACTGTCATTATATAAAATATTTTCTTTTAATTAAGTTTTTGTTCATGTGTATAAACAAATCTGTGTCGTACCAAACATTTTCTGCATAATTCTTTATTTGCTTTATTTCTACATCAGACAACTCATCGTAATTGTTTATAAGCTCCATGTTATTGTAGGAGTCTACGGGTGCATCGAGGTCGCGACAAAAAACTACTTTATATAATTTTGATTTGTACTCTATACAAACAGTGTAATCTACTGTTGTGGCTTCTATTGATTCTTTTACTACTTTCATGTTAATATTATTTCTAAACTTTTTTCTAAATTATTTGACCCTTCAAAGTATTGTACATGAACGTCATTGTCATCTACTTTTACCATACTGATTACTCCCTCTTGACCACTATCATCATCAGCTCTTCTGTAAAATGTAACCTCCATGTCTGGGTCATAGTCTGGTCCATATATTCTCATTAATAATTCTCTTACTCTCATAATCCTTCCTTTAAAAAGTTAACTCTATTGTCCCTGTGGAAAAACATACCTTCCCTGTCATGAACCATCCATTCAATGTTCCCAGACTTAAAACCGCGAAGGGTCATAAACTCAAATATCTCTTCGCATAACTGCTCATACTTCTTACCATCTTCTAACTCTGGTAATTCATACTGATGTACTGTCCCAATCTCATTGCATAGTACTGTTAAAAATTGTCTACTCATATTAATATTTTCTATCTAAGGCTAAGTTAATATCTGATTTACTGACCGCATAAGAGTCGATGAAGATATAACCCTTGTAGGTGAACCAAGTATAATGAAGCTTACGAGTGGTATCATGAAACTTACGCGGTACTCTCCCTATGCGAAAGCCGTAAAACTTGTTACGTCCAATTCGTAAGGTTGGTAGGTTATGATACGTGTCAACTCGCATCTTGACTCTATACATCGGCTCATCTACTATGGGGTTATTCATACTATGTGTTAATTATTGCGTTCAGAGTATTTATCAAAATCAGCTCGTAGCCAATTTGCTTAGTCAAATGAGCACAAGCAAAGCTTGATACCGAATTTGCTCGGAAGCATAAATCAATTAATTAAACAGTTTGTTATATTCCTAACAGTATGTTGAAAAAAGGTATGGTTTGTTTATTGTTAAAAGAAGTAGGAGGGTTTTAACCCCACCTCATCAAGCCTTAAACATCGAATAAAAACCTGACATTAGGGTGTTATATATATATTATATAGGGCTATTGTCATGTTTTTTGCGGTTGCTTACACTATGGTTTACTATTCTGGAATATGCTATACACGTTTTACGTCTGCTGTCTGAAATTATGTTACTTTTGGTTGTTACACTCTTCTTTACTTTACTATGCTATACAGTTGCTATACACCCCCCCCAGAGGGGGAAGCCTGTACCTTACGGTACTAGGACTTCATCTCCTAACGCTCTTACGAACTTTGGCATATTGTAAGTCTGAGTATAGGATTTATACTTGTTGAACGATGGTAGGTTATCGAAGCGTTCTTTACATGCCTCGTAAACTTTGTCATGGTCATATTTCCATACCTTCCCATCATAGTCCTTGAACTCAATTACCATTCCTTTGCCAATTAGTGATTTGCGAATTACGAATCTTTTACTTTTTAAGTTTTCCATTGTGTGTTGCTTTATTTGGGTTACGCTATAGTTATCAAAATTGGTTCGTAGCGGATTTGCTTTAGGGTAGTGTAGAAAAGTGCAGTATGCTATACACGAGCCGCTTCGCGGCCCTATACTTTACTTAGCTGAGGTTATGCTATACTCGCTCCGCTATACTTTACTTTACTTGATATGCTATACAGATTTATGTTGCTATACACCCGAAGGGTGCGACTCTTAGAAGGGAGCCTCCGCCAGGGTGCGTTGTAGTAACACAGCCGTAGCGTGAGCATCATCTTCAGCCCTGTGAGCGTTGGTTAAGTCGATGCCTAACTTCTCACAAAGGTTACCTAACTTATAAGAGTTAAGGTTAGGAAAGGCAACGCGAGAGAGTGCAAGCGTGCAAAGGTGCTTTCTTCTAAATGGTATGCCATTGCGGTAGAACTCATTGCGTAGTACTTCATAGTCATACTTAGAGTTGTGAGCCACGAAGACCTTACCTCTGAATAGCTTCTTTACATCGGTAGCTATCTCTTTGAATGTTGGGGCTTTCATTGCGTCGTAGTACTTGATACCCGTAATGCGTTGGATTAGTGGAGAGATGAAGACCTTAGGGTTGACAAGTGTAGAAAGTTTTTTCTCTACCTTATCGCCATCAACATGAAAGATGGCAATCTCAATAATTCTACAGGTTTTGGTGTTGAGTCCTGTGGTCTCCAAATCAATAACAGTATACATATAGTTTAATTAAAGTTGAATAAAGGGGTGAGGGGTGAGGGCAGTCTATTCGACTAGCACCTCATCAGCCTGTGCCCGTATGAACTTAGGCATGTTGTAAGTCTGTGTGTAAGACTTGTACTTGTTGAAGGACGGCATATTGTCGAACCTTTCCTTGTTAAGCTCGTAGACC
>NZGG01000024.1 GCA_002690865.1 Gammaproteobacteria bacterium
AATATTCTTTTAGATTGAGCATTATGTATTCTCTGTAACTACTCTAGCTGACGGATTGCAACGATTTTATAGGCCACCTGCTGACTGCAGAACATTTGTAAAAGAAAGCTATTTACGAAAATAAGAAGAGGATCACACAAGCAAATGACATAAGCATTCTCAAATAGAAATATTCTTGATTTTCTGCAGCCCTTTCGGCACATGGTGCATGTGATGCAACTTGGTTTACTTGGTGCCAAGGTAATCAAAATCGAGCAATCCAATGTTGGTGACCACATGCGAAAGATTATCAACTACCCTCAAGATCCTTAGATGTCACCTTCCTTCCTTGGAACGCACGTAAATAAAAGAAGCATGACGCTAAATGTTCGAACAATCGAAGCCATAAAGATCATTAAAAAATTACTTTTAACTGCAGATGTCGTCTACTGTTCTGTGAGCGGATATGGACAAGAAGGACCTTGGCTGGTTCAGCCGCCTACGACGGCGCTATTCAAGCGAAATCGCGAATGATGTGGCAGAATGGTCCTCCGAAGACTAGGCGTACGCGGACTGGTTTTATGGGGTTGATATGGGGACTGATCTAAATGCGGCTTTCGCAATCGCGTCATCGCTGCACAGGCGGGCACTACCGGTTTAGGTCAATATATTGATGTCGCTATGATGGATCCAGTAGCATTAATGCTTGCAACTCAATGCAACAATTACTTCATCTAGGGAACATAAGAAAGATTAATAGGAAATGCCTCCCAAACGGGTTTCTCTGCGGCAGATTTGTTCACCACTAGAGATGGACTAATACAAATAGCTGTTATCTCGCAAAACCAAGTAAAAAAATTATTCAAAGCCCTCAGCACAGACGACAGCTTAGAACAACCTAAATTTAAAACAGAAGCTGCGAGAGTAGAATATTCCGACCATGTTCGTGAATTCATGGCCGATATATTTAAAACCAATACGACTCATCACTGGACAGCCAAACTACGTGAGGCTCGAGTACCCATTGAGGAAATATGAAAAAGAGAGGAAGTAGCGTGAGGCCCTCAGTTTGATGCGCGAGAGATGTTCGAGGCAGGAGACTATCCTACGCCTGGCGGAAAGCTTATACCTTTAGTGAAGGCAGGGTAGAAGACTAATAAAGATCGGTCATCTATTCTATCCCCAGCACCATAACTGCGCCAGCATACTGAGGAGACACTAAAAGACTTTGCCTATAGTCACCCTACAATTCAAAAATTTCGAGGCGACAACATTGTATGGCAATACGCAGTTCGGCTGCTTTCAAGCAACTATATGAGGTCTCATAGTCACTATCGCTCGGGTTTCGATCTGACGAATCCGCTCCATGGACACACCATACTTTTCTGCCAGTTCCTTCAAACCGACCTTAGAGTCTCTAAGCCAGCGCTGCGCCACGATATCTCTTGACCGCTCATCTAAAGAAGCCAGCGCCTCCTCTAAGCCCTTTTTCCGTATTGCCGTTAGTTCTCTAGCCGCCACTACGAAAGCTGGGTCCTCACCCTCACCATTGGTGAGATAGCTCGACGGGCCCGCAACCAAATCTTCCTTTTCGACCTCGACGGGCTCAAAGCTCTCATCATAACTTGACAGTCGCTGCTCCATTTCGAGGACTTCTTGAGGTTGAACACCTAAATCACTCGCTACTAGATCGATCTCCTCTTTGTTAAACCACCCCAACCTTTTCTTCGCCTTTCTAAGGTTGAAAAATAACTTGCGTTGGGCCTTAGTAGTGGCGACTTTGACAATTTTCCAATTCTTGAGAATAAACTCATGTATCTCAGCCTTTATCCAATGCACTGCAAACGAGACCAACCTTACATCGTGATCTAGGCTGAATCGTTTGACAGATTTCATTAGCCCTAGATTGCCCTGCTGAACTAGATCTTCTAATGGCAAACCATATCCTGCATAACCGCGAGCAATGTACACCACATAGTGTAGATGAGACATGACTATTTCTCGAACAGCCTCAAGATCATCGTGCTCTCTATAACTTTTGAAAAGTTCCACTTCCCTTTCTTTAGATAACCTAGGAATATTTTTCAAGGAGTCAGTGTAGCTTTGTATGCTTCCAGCGGTAACTGCTGGAAGTTGAGACGAATAAGCCATCGATGTCATTTTTGTTTCTCTCTATACATTAAGGATGCTGCTGCCTAGATGAATACGCAATCATTGCGCTTACGGTTCATATTGTTGGGTTAGAAATCCTGATTTCAAGTGAACTTTTAGCGCTGTGTTAATTAAAGCGTCGATCAACACCCCAGATGAAATGCTAACATTAATATAATAAAAGAAAAAAAACACTAATGCTTATAGATAATATCGACTGGGAATATTGGCAACCCGAACAAATAGCCACATTGCTCTTTGTTATAAAACAACAAGAAGTTCTGCTGATCCATAAAAAACGTGGTCTCGGCGCAGGGAAAATAAATGCCCCGGGCGGGAAACTCGAACTCGGAGAAACTCCAAAACAATGTGCGATTCGTGAAACAATAGAAGAATTATGTATCACACCAATCAATGTTAAGTCTGCCGGACAACTACTTTTCCATGCGGAGGATATGCCTCGAATACATGGTCATATTTTCGTTGCGTCAGATTACATTGGCACGCCAACAGAAACTGTTGAAGCAATACCACTTTGGTTTAGCAAAAAAAAAGTTCCTTATGAAGAAATGTGGGAAGCTGACCGCTACTGGCTTCCAGCGGTCCTATCTGGTCAAAGGGTAAGCGGAAGATTTATTTTTGCTCAGGGAAAGCTTATCGATTACAAGGTCGAAGTTTGTAACTTATAGAATCGATTCGGATATTACTGATCTCTATCCAATGAGGGTATAAACGTTAATTCAGATTCCTCCTAGCTTTTGAAATGCCTCGTCAGTGGTAAAGAAAACCTCTCCTTTCATACGCCGATAGAAATCTGTTTCCCTAAGCTTATCCATTACTGGACCCTTTACCTCTGCCAAATGGAGCGTAACACCTATCTCCTCTAGGTTCTCCGACAGAGCCTCAATCATCTCCAAACCACTGGTGTCAATAAAGTTCGTCGCGGTAAAGATCATAAGTAAATTTTGTACATCAGGTCTGTCTGCCAGTTCATTTAGAAAAAATGTTTCGATGTAACGAGCATTCACAAAGTAAAGACTCTCATCAATTCTTACAGCCAAAAGAGAGGATGAAGTAGCAACCTGATGTCGCAATACATTTCGAAAATGCTCAGAGCCACCAACTCGGCCAACTACAGCAATATGCGGACGACTACTACTGCGAATGAGTAAAACAAATGAAATCACAACACCAATAATAATACCGGATTCTACCCCCACTATAAGAACAGCAAGAAATGTAAAACAAAATGTCACAGCATCAGAAGAGTTAAAAATAAAAATCTTTCGAAGAGCTGAGAAATCAATTAATTGTAGTGCTGAAATCACAATAATTGCTGACAAAATCGCTTTTGGTAAAAAATAAAACATGGAGGAAAAAAAACATATTGCCAGAACAAGAAATACTGCGGTAACTATTGAGGCCATTGGCGTCCGCGCACCAGATGCAAAGTTAACAACCGTACGAGAAAAACTACCTGCGACTGGAAAGCCGCCAAATGAAGAAGCTCCGATATTCGCTAATCCTAGTCCAACGAGTTCCTGATTTGGTAAAATTTTCTCTCTCCTCTTACTTGCCATTGCAGTGCCAATGGAAATGCTCTCCATAAATATCACCATAGCGATCAAAAGGGCTGATGGAAGAAGATCTCGAAACTCGGCTAGGGACAATGAAACCAGAGAAACGGAAGGAAGGCCTGAAGGCACAGGTCCCACTATCGGCAATCCGTATGTCCCATTAAGATTAAAAAGACTCGTGACAATAATACCTAAAATGACAATATACATTGGGGCTGTCTTTGTTAAAGCTGAAGCCCAAGATTTGGAAAAACGCAGGCGTAGCAGATAGCTTTCTAAACGTAAGCGACAAAAAATCAGAATTAAAAATGCTAAAAGGGAAATTACAAGTGCAGCAATATTGGCAGTGTGAGTTCCTAAATGAGAAAACACACCAATTAACCTAGTATCGGAAGAAGTTGATAGCCCTAGTAAAGGCGGCAGTTGGCTTGCAACTATTAAAATCGCTGCTGCAGTTATAAATCCAGTCACAACTGCATGACTGAGAAAACTAATCACGTTGCCAAAATTAAGTAGCCGTAATAGCAAAAGCAATATACCAGTGATGAATCCAAGCTTTATAGTTACCGAGATATAATCTCCACTCCCCGGTGCCGCAAACGAGGAAGCAACCTCTAACGTCATCATTGCAATAATTGCTGTAGGCCCAACAGCAAGAGTTCTTGAACTACCAGCAAGTGAGTAAATAATTAAGGAACCAAGTGCAGCATAAAGTCCTGCCTCTGGTGGAAGTCCCGCAAGAAATGCATAGGCAATGACCTGGGGCACTGTGATAAAAAGCACGACAACGCCAGCCACAAAATCGGCGCGAAAAGTGTCAGAACTATACCCATCAGTCCAATCGAGAATGGGAAATAAAAAACTTAGCTTTTTCTTCATAAGACCTTTGGAGAAGATGCTTACCTCTAGCTTACAGAACAACTTTGATGATAGCTTTGCATTTCGCGAAATTAAAGAAAGCAGTAGTACCCAAAGCAGTTAACAAACCAACCAGTCCTAGATTGAGAAAAACTTGCATTATAAAATATCTATGGGTGACCTTCTTCGTTTAACTAACGATGAGTCCCGTGAGTAACGGCCGGTATTAACGTTAGTGTGCAATATGATGGAAGATATAGCTAAATTAAAGTGGAATGTTGCTAGGTAAAACTAGCTAAGACTAGCCTTCACTAAATTGGTACTGGTCAGATAATCTAGACACCATCAAAGTTACTTCTTGAGTCATAACCACTTCACCAGTATCTCTAGCTAGGGTATCCGAAAGCACAATAATCCCACGATCAGGTTTGGAGTTTGATGATTCAGCATCGATACAAACGGTATTATAAATGAGAAAATCAGAGGCTCTTGCAGGCTTAGGCAATCTAATTCGATCTTTCCCTAGCATTGCTATAACTTGGATTTTATCGGCGTGATCATGGAAGAGCCTAGTACAAATTGCAAAAATGTGGAGCGAAGATGCGACTAACTCCCCAAATACCGATGCCTCAGCAGCTTTTTGATCGGTATGATAAGTATGAGGATCCCAAACTTTTGCAAATTTAATAACATCTGCATCGTTTAGCTGCCAAGTACCAACCTCACTACTGTAGCCAACTGGAATATTTTCGAAAAAAAGCATTAAATTGCGTAACTCATTATAGAAGCAGTATTAAAAATTTCTTTTTGCTTATACGCTCTTGAATTTAAAGTCATAATTTACGAGTTTCGCCTAGAAATAGAATTTTTCCAAGAAAGAGTAGTCAATTTCTGAGCCCCTTGTAACGCCTCAATCATAACAACCTGATCAAATAAACAGACATCCTGTTTCATTCGATCATAGCACCTTCAATAAATTCATTAATATCCAACGCAGTATTTAAGTTTACCCAATATTTAATACCCCATAATTCCTTCGCACATCCATTCATCCCAACTCGGAAATTAGCACTCCCAAATTGATACCCCTTTTATGTTTTGATCAACGCTCTTATAATTATATGAAGAAGCTTTAATTATTGCCGCTTCAGCCAGCCTAGATAGTTATAAATTTTGCATCAGTCAAACTTGATCATATCTTCGGCAGGGAGTCCTAGAACCAAGACCAACCCATAAAGGTTGAGGGCAATTTAATGAGAACAGCGTATAATTTTCTCCCACATTTCAGTTGTGGCGCATTTTAAGAATGTAAAACAAGAATTTGGATGCTATTTCAATAAGACCATACTTAACGTTTAAGAGAATCATTTTTAGAGGAAGGAAAGCAGTGAAATCATTAGGAAGGTTACTTTTAGCAGTTGTCTTTTGTGCTAACACAGCATCAGCTTTAGGTAATAGCAAGGACATAAACAATGAAATAGAATGGATTGACGAAATTGAAGTGCAGGCAAAAAAGGTGGCTCTTGATGCTCCAGCTGGCACTTATGCCTCCGTAGTAACCCTTTTGCGATTTGACCCATCCATTGAGCTTCAGATAAGAGGTTTGGCGGAAGGGCAGGCTGACGTGACAACACGAGGGAGTCTATTTGAAAATGTCGGCTTCAAAATAGGGCCAATGACAATCTTAGATCCTCAGACAGGTCACTACGCTGCGGATATTCCAATCGATCCTCGTCTATTGTCCGCACCGGATGTGCAATTGGGAATGGAAAATACTTTCGCGGGATTTAACTCGAGTATTGCGACCATCGCCTATGGGATACCTCAAATCCAAAATGGCGGCTCGATAAGGGCGGGTATTGGTAGCGATAATTTGCGCAACGAAACTCTTAGTGCTGCCTTCACGACCCCAGGCAAAGGAGAAGCAAACTTGGCATTCCAGGGGTCTGCTGCGTTTTCTAAGGGGGACGGTAGCGTTGCTGATGGAGATCATTCTTTCCAACGTTTTAATCTTCAATTCCAACGGGTAACGAACGACAGTCAGTCCGATATTATTTTAGCGTACCAGGACAAATTCTTTGGTTGGCCAGGAGCGTATACTGGTTTCGCGACACTTGCGGAAACAGACCATACAAAGACATCGCTGATCCTCGCGAATCATCGCCTTCAGATGACTAACGCATGGCTCGAGGTAGGCGGATATGTCCGAACGTTAGATGATGACTATGATTTCGATAGAACGACTAAAGAATCTGGAACAACAGGAGCTTTTGACCATAAAACGCATGTTTATGGTATTGGTGTACATGGCGCAATTTATCGCGGGAATTGGGATTGGACTTATGCTCTGCAACTAATGTCTGACAAATTGATTAGGTCAACCGACTTGAGCGAGGGAAGATTTACCTCTCGCGACTACCTTACCTTCAGTCTCTCTCCCTCACTAGTCATTTTAGATGCGAACGAGCGCAAAGTAATTCTTTCTGCAGGAGCTTCCGTTGACGTATCGAACCGTGATAGTAATTTAGTGTCACCAACACTCGGCATAGAATTTTTTCAAGCAACAAATAGGGGCTCCCGCTACCTAAAAGTTGAGTATGCTCGCAGTTCTCAGCTTCCTGGTTATACGGTACTGAACTCTCGACCAACCGGGATGTTTGGTGGCAATGCAATGCTCGGACGCGAACGGGCCGATCAAGCTTCTTTAGCACTTGGTTTCAAATCGAGCACTAGCACTGCCGATTTGTCTTTTTTCTACCGACGTGACCGGGGCTTGGTGGACTGGACATACTCGAGCAGCGCACCGTTTTCAAGGCAGGCCAATGATGTAGATATTGATGTTATCGGCACACAGCTTCTCCTGGGATATTCTTGGACTAAACTAAACATTACTGCTGGGTATACGTTTTTGGATAAGGACCCCAATTATGGCGAGGCCGCTGTGGATGCTAGTTTTTACGCTTTAAATTTTGCTCGTCATCGAGCAACCATAGCTATGCAATACCAAATCACAGAACAAATCGAATTTCGTCTAGACAACGAATACCGGTTGCAAGAGAAAAATCCCCTACGAGACAGCTCAGCAGAATCTTATCTTGGGTCAGCATCAATAATTTGGGCTCCCGATGCCATAAATGGTTTGACCATTTCTTCTTCTGTGGAAAACATGTTGGACGAAGATTTTCAGCAGTTTCCCGGAACACCTGCGTCAGGTCGCCAATTTAGCCTCAACTTCCAATATGAGCGGTAGGCCTTCATGACCACTTAGCTCGAAAGATTACGTGGTCTTAATCAGTGTTGTTATGGTCAATTTCAACACAATGATTTCAATATATAACAACCAAATAGGCCACATAACTAATCAGTAAAGCAATACCGAAATACCTACTCATTGTTGCTTTAGTCCACACAAATAACCATAGCAAGATAGCGCATCCAAGCATCACCCAAATATCGAATACGATAAATTGTGGATTTACCGGTATGTCTGTGAGTAAAGCTGTAAATCCCAATATCGCCAGTATATTAAAAAGGTTACTACCAATCACATTGCCGATGATAACCTCTGAACTCCTATGAAAAGCAGCGACCACCGTCGTACTGAGTTCAGGTAAGGATGTACCTAATGCAATTAAACTTAAGCCAATAACCGCTTCAGAGACCCCCCAGCCTCTTGCGAGACCGGCCGCACCATCAACAACAAGATTAGCTCCAAGCGGGAGCATGATAATACCTAATAAAACTAACAAGATGATTGCCCCAGCACTAGAAGGCAAACCAAATGCCTTCTTCAGTTCTTCTTCAGGATCATCCAGGCCGGGCATTACAGCTGCACCCCTCGTGGTTAAAAAAAGAAA
Source organism: Gammaproteobacteria bacterium (assembly GCA_002690865.1). GTDB lineage: Bacteria > Pseudomonadota > Gammaproteobacteria > Pseudomonadales > Azotimanducaceae > UBA7455. Next base: position 8,423 of record NZGG01000024.1, read on the forward strand.
GATCACTAAAATTATAAGTAAACAAATTCCTTCAAACTTGGTGATTGGTTCAAATAACAGCATCACAATTAATATAAAGGACATCACAACCATCAGGCTAGCCTGCTTTACTAGGCCATCTTGAGCAAACGATATCGGATATATAAGAGCAGGCACTCCCATAACTAACAAGACATTAGCAATATTGCTTCCTACGACATTACCAACTGCAATCCCAGGATGACCTGACAAGGCAGAATAGCCCGAAACCATGAGCTCTGGCGCAGAGGTCCCCATTGCAACTATCGTCATTCCCACGATTACCGGCGAGAGATTTCTCTCACGCGCAAGTCCGAGCGAACCTCGGACCAAAAGTTCCCCACCGACGAGGAGATACACAAAACCACCAAATAACTTCAAAGCATCAATAACATCAAACATCTTTAGATCTTATATTTTCATTTTCCAGATGTCTCACGAGGTCATTGAGATTATCTGCAAGATAAGCAATCTCATCATCACCGCGAACGTCCGCTCTCGCTGTCAGTTCGCCTTCCTGAACCCTCTTGACCAAATCAACAAGCTTGTGGATACGCCGTGTTAGATGATAACTAATAAGTATTCCACTAATAATGGCAAAAGCGGATAAAGCTAACGCCACTTCTAAAAGAGCAGAACCGCTCTCCCAATCACCATAAAAGACCTCAATCCCGCTATTCTTAGCGATTTGCTGCGCTGAAACTTCTAGCCCCAATTCTGCAGAAGTTTTAAAAGCAAAGATTGCAAAAGCCATCGAGGTTAAGAGAACGACAAGTACCAAAGTCAATGATATTTTTAGTTTTATGTCCAATATGACAGTAAGAGGGGGTGAAGCTTCATCTTTACATTTTGTTAGACGTATGTGAAGTCAGGCAATTCCTTTAGGACAGAAAATTTAGCTCTTTATTGAGATAACTAAATAGCACATACAGGGTTATCGGATTTAGACCACCCAATAGACGTGAATTAAATTGCAATTTAGGATCGATCGACAACCGAAATGAGAATTGTTATCATTTACAATATTCTCTGCAGGCCTATATTAAGGTGAACATTGGTAGCGTCTGAGCCGATAGATTGGCTTAATCTACTAACACCTGTACATTTGCCTCAGAACTCGTTCCTATAAAATTAAATGGTAACAGCTTATGTTTCTTTGGCGATACTCGCTTCCCATAATTTTCTTATCCTACTTAATTTCAATAAATCACATTCATGCTGATGGCCCTGTTGGAGAGCATGTTAATGCCCTCCAAGACCATCTAAAGGAATATAGAAGTGAAGTCATCTGGTTAATTGATCAGGTGACGGGGATTGTCGAGAAATACGAGAATTCTGGTGTCGAATCAGCAAAACCAGAGCTGGTAGTAGATCACTGGGAAGCAGTAAAATTCCACTCTGCTATCGAAAGTAACTACATGCCCCTCTATGCTTCAATATGGCAAGGTCTATTCGCCGTGAGGACTGCTATAGAAAATGAACAGCCCGTTGAAATGATTCGTGCTGAATTAACAAGTCTTGAGGAAGTATTATGGCAGTCTCTAGGTGCTATTAAACTGGCTGCTCAGTTACAGGAGCAAGGGTTACTTGAAAAAACCCAGACTCGAGAAGGGATAACCCCCTCTGCAATTCTTATCGAGATCAAGCAACGACTGGATAGGGCCCTCGCAAAATACGCGGAAAAACTTGCCGATGATGCGTTAGTAATCGTGCAAGAAACCTATCTGACTCGCTTTGAACAAATCGAAAGAATACTCATTGAGCAAGATGCTGCATTAGTTGAAGACCTGGAAATCGATTTTAATGTTAATCTGCCTAATGCAATTCAAAACGGCGTTGGAGTCGATGGAGTACGCGCCATAATCCTGGACATGCAGATCAAGCTAAATCAAGCACGAGCCTATTTGAAGAAAGCTTAAAAATGAACGACCACAATCTTCTAAAATATGCACATGCGAAATAATCATAAAATGAGACTATCAATTCACCAAAGAGTAAATCTTTCGCTTACGACTTCCCAAACCTATACAATATTCCGTAGTTAGCTAGTTATGAGGCGAACTGCTCGAGCCAAAGTGGCAACAATACCGCAAGTCACTTCAAATCCTATTTCAGAAGAAATTGTCCTTAGCTGAATAAAAAGTATTCGAAATATTTATGTGTCACAAAGAATCAGCGCATAATACCGTGGATTTTAACTGGCATACTTAACTATGGACCCAATCACTCAAGGTGCTCTTGGTGCAGCTCTTCCCCAATCCTTTGCATCGTCAAAGAAGGTTAGATCTGCGGCATTAGTTGGAACACTAAGCGGCATGGCACCAGATCTTGATATCTTTATTCAGTCTTCGATCGACCCATTGCTATTCCTTGAATATCACCGCCAATTCACACATGCATTATTATTTGTTCCAGTAGGCGCACTTATCTGTTGCCTCGCTCTTACTCCTTTGGTGAGGGCTCTAACTTTCAAAGAAAGCTATCTATTTTGTTTGCTTGGTTACTCAACCCATGGACTTCTCGATGCTTGTACCTCCTACGGCACTCTGCTTCTTTGGCCAATATCAGATATGCGCATTGCCTGGCACAATATTTCAGTTATCGATCCCTTAGCGACCGTCCCATTAATATTTTTCGTTTTAATTGGCGTGGTGTGGAAAAGGCCTTTTTTTGCTCGAATTGGAATAGTTTGGGTACTCTGTTACCTGATGATCGGATTCATACAGAAGGAACGTGCCGAGATACTAGGAGAGCAATATGCCCAAGCACGCGGTCATAGCCCTATCAGCCTTCAAGCAAAACCTAGCTTTGGTAATCTTATATTGTGGAAGATTATCTATGAGTCGGGAGACCATTATTTCGTTGACGCTGCAAGAGTAGGACTTAAACCATATTTAATCCCGGGAAACTCAGTAGAAAAACTTGATATTGACAGACATTTCCCAAACCTTGATCCGACCAGCCAGCAAGCCAAAGATATCGAAAGGTTTCGTTGGTTCTCGCAGGGTTACCTAGCACCAGATCCGAAACATACAAATAGAATTATGGATGTCCGTTATTCTATGCTACCGAACGAAATTGAGCCCATTTGGTCAGTTGAATTAGCCGTTTCTCCCTTACCCCATGAGAAAAACCACGTATCCTTCATCACAAATCGATCAGAATCTAAAGAAAAACTGCAACGGTTGGTGAAAATGATTCAGGGAATTTAAAAATTTTCACATAGACCCAAAATTAAACTCTGTCTAAACACCAGAACAAACGAACCTATACTAAAAATTCAAAATAAAAAGCTCATACTTCTACCGATAAACCAGTAAGCAGCAACACAACCGATACAATAACTCAGAGTTTTTTGCCCATTAAATACGAACCATTTCCACCGCCGGAGATAGTTCAGCATGAGTATAACAACTAGAGCAAATATCACTTGGCCAATCTCCACCCCAATATTAAAGGATACCAGGCCCGTAAGCAGCTCGGTCTGCGGAAGACCAATTTCATTAAGTACTGCAGCAAACCCAAGACCATGCAGCAATCCAAAAGAACTCGACACAGTAATTGGATATCGCCAGGTGAAGTTATGTCTTGGTCCGCGCGCTATCTCTGCTGCAAGAAACAGAACACTTAATGCAATTACGGCCTCTATCGGGGGGACAGGCAACGTAACTATGTCAAGCGCGGCTAGCACAAGAGTTATAGAATGCGCTACTGTGAACCCAGTAATCGTTACTAATATTCTAAGTGTTTTTCGAGCAATTAAAATTAAGCACAAGACGAAGAGCAAATGATCGAAACCAATCCAAATATGCTCTATTCCTAACCAAGCATATTGAGCAGAAACGCCCAGAACTTCTTCCCGTTTTGGAACTCTCCATTGATATTCTCCACGGGATAATGTGAAAGTATAATTTTCTCCGCTGAGAAATGACATTTTGACGACGGTAGAGTTAGCAACTTCATAACTCGGATAACTCACTGAGAGTAGTGAGTCAGCAAGATCATCGCTGCACCTGTAAATATTTCTTGCCCCTGGATCTGGCTGACAAAAAGACGGGAATTTAATCAACGGGGTATTCGTATCCAAGATCTGTGGTGGTGTTTTTACCCGTGAGGTGTAGCGATGCGCTCCTATCTCGTTAACTTCGATATAGAGAGGTCGAAAATCATCTGCTAGGGAAAAATTAGCGGAAAACAACCACAAGAAAAAACCGATCATAATTCGAGATTAGATTTTAGAAGTTTTATTCTATATGCCTTTCTGAGATTTCCATAAAGACGATCAAGCTCCTCTCGCACTCTCATTTGAGTGACATCATCAATCACTCTCGTTTTAACCTCGTCAAGATTTGGCAAATATCCTTGACTTTTACTTGCAACGAGAATGAGATGAGACCCGTAATCTGATTGAAGGGGCCCTTGCCAAACGGGTCCTGCTTGTTCAATTTCGAATATATTTGAGGCAAAAGAAGAGCCGAAATGAGACGCGATCTCCTCTTCGTTTTTATTGACATAGTTTCGATGATATAAAAAATGATCGCCACGTGAGGCGGCAAGATGAAAAGGTAAATTTATATTATTGAGCTTTTTCAATTCAGCTTTTGCTAGATCGTTAATGGCAACGTTGTGAAGGTCTCGGGAGAAGTAAACATGAGTGAAGGTGACTATAGAAGGCACCAAGTATCGATTCCTATTTTTTTTAAAATAACCTTCTAGCTCTTCTTCCTTAAGCTCAAGCGAATCATAAATAAAGCCTTGGTTGATATACTCTAGCTGAGCTATTAACCGCCTTCGCGCACCGTAGCTGTTTTGATCAAGCCCAAGCGAAACAGCCTCACGATACATAACTTCCTCACGTATATAGTCTTCGATTAACTGATCTCTGCGAATTTTATCTAACGATACCAATAACTGACTTGCAGAATTCTGATTAAGACGAGGGTCACGAGCTAATATAAACCCGACTAGTTCATCATCGCCCACCATGATTTCAGCATCATCAAGATCCTTAGAAGGCAAAAAATCGAAGATAGCAAAAAGCAACCCCCCAACAATTAGAAAATGAAGTAGAGGCTCTTTAAAAATACGTTTAATCAAGTGACCCTCTAGATCTCTGAGCTACCATTATTAAGGGTTGCCATGAGCTAATTTTTTAATTCCCAGACTCTGTAAGTTTAGAAATTACCACAAGCATTTCATCATTACTTACTTGATCGCCCTCGCAAACGTAAATTTCTTCTATAGAACCAGAGTAAGGTGCTTCAATACGATGCTCCATCTTCATTCCCTCGAGGATCATTAATATTTGGCCTTCAGTGACCGAATCTCCTTTACTAACGTAGGTTGCTACGACAGTACCCGGCATTGGTGCTGAAAGACCACCTCCCAAATCTGAAGAATCAGGATCGGGAAACCTTGGCGCCTCTGAAAACTCAAGATGACCCATCGGACCATGAATAAACCAACGATCACTTTCTGTAACAACGGTGAATGGCACCAAACGGCCCTGAATTTCAAGAGAGATCTCTTTACCAACTCGATGCTTAATTACTACAGATAATTCAAAGTCATCGACAACCACATCAAAACTTCCGTCACGCTGAGATTGATATTGCAAAAAAACTTTTTCTCCCTCAAAAAGATATTCCACTACTTCAGGAGGCATCTCGGAATTACGCCATCCACTAGGTAAATTAGTGAGCACCTTCGCCTTTGCTCGACGATCTCCTTGCGCAACCATCGCTGCCGCAATACATGCCTCAATAAGATCAATTCGTGAAGGCGACCAATTTCGAGGGGGATCGAATCGCTCTATAAAATCAGTAGTAGTATCGCCATCAAGAAAGGCTTGGGTTCTCAGTACTGAGACAAGGAAATCGCGGTTTGTGGTCAACCCCTTAATTCTGGTGGTCTCCAGTACTCTAGCGAGTCGCAATGCAGCCTCTTCACGAGTTGGAGCATGAACAATTACTTTCGCTAGCATTGGATCAAAATCAATACCAATAGTACTTCCGGTCTCAACGCCAGTATCGTAGCGAGCGTTAGCCACATTTGATCGCTCAAACAACAGCAATCGCCCTGATGTCGGTAAAAAGTCGCGTCCAGGATCTTCTCCATAAACCCTTGCCTCAATTGCATGGCCATCAATAGATATATCGCTTTGGTCAAAACTTAACTTCTCACCCTGCGCGATACGCAGTTGTTCTCTCACCAGGTCAAGCCCGGTAATTTCCTCAGTAACAGGGTGTTCCACCTGTAAACGGGTATTCATTTCAAGAAACCAGAAATCTTCCCCGTCAAGAAGAAATTCAACGGTCCCTGCAGAGGTATAATCGATAGCTTTAGCTGCCGCCACGGCCGCATTACCCATCCTTTGCCGCAGTTCAGCCGTAACAGCAGGTGATGGTGCCTCCTCAATAATCTTTTGATGACGTCTTTGAATGGAACATTCGCGCTCAAAACAATGGACAACACGCCCATGATTATCTCCAAAAACCTGAATTTCTACATGACGAGAAGATGCTAGCCACCTTTCAAGAAAAATCGTATCGTCACCAAAAGAGGCATCAGCCTCTCTCCGCGCGCTCTCAACTGCGTCAAGAAGTTCGGTCTCATTTAAGACCACACGCATGCCCTTTCCTCCTCCGCCAGCCGATGCTTTCACCAACAGCGGATAACCTATTTCCATGGCCAGCTTAGCTGCATTACTTCCTCGAACAACCTCGATGGATGGCAGCGTAGGAACACCTGCCTCAGTCATCAATTTTTTTGACGACAATTTGTCACCCATCTGCGAGATAGCGTTGGGGGAAGGACCAACCCAAATCATACCTGCTTCAATTACAGCTGCTGCAAAGGTCTTATTTTCTGACAGGAAACCATAGCCAGGATGGATTGCATCCGCCGCTGTCCTCTTGGCTGCTGCCAAGACTTTGTCATGGTTTAGATAGGTATCGAGGGAACTGCTTCCCTCAAGAGAGACCGCTTGATCAGCCTCCTTGACAAAAGGCTCAGCAATATCGCCATCAGCGTATACAGCAACGGTACTTATACCCATATTGTGTGCCGAACGCATTATTCTGCGTGCGATCTCTCCGCGATTTACAATCAATAATCGTTTTATATGGTTAACCATGATTACATTCGCCAAACGCCAAAGCCCTTGGCGCCCTCTACCTTATTGTTGTGTACAGCAGATAATGAAATTGAAAGATGGGAACGAGTATCCCGAGGATCGATCAACCCATCGTCAGAAATCGCTGATGTCGCCAATAGCGCCAGAGAGGCTTCTTCTAAAGTTGACTCTACTGCTGCGACGCGCTTTTTATCTGCCTCCTCGTCAAAGACCTCACCGCGTCTTTCTGCAGACTGACGTCCTACGATTGTCATCACACCTGCTTGTTGTTTAGGACCCATGACAGCAATTTTTGCCGTCGGCCAAATAAAAGTAAATCTAGTGCCGTACGCCCGCCCACTCATTCCATAGTTACCTGCACCGTATGAAGCGGCTGGTATAACGGAAAAGTGCGGAACCGTAGAATTTGCGACCGCATTTATCATCTTCGAACCGTTCTTAGTAATACCTCCTCGCTCAAAGTCAGTTCCAACTATGTAACCCGTTATGTTGTGCAAGAATAACAAAGGTGTATCAATCTGATTACAAAGCTGAATGAATTGGGTCGCCTTCTCTGCAGCCTCGGACATAAGCGGCCCATTGTTACCTATGATACCAATGGGATAACCGTCTATAGAAGCCCAACCGGTTACCAAGGTAGACCCGTAACGCGGCTTAAATTCCTCAAATCTAGAGCCATCCACAATTCTCGCGATAACCTCTCGCATATCGAAGGGTTTCGTAAGATCACGATTCACAATACCGAGAAGTTCCTCCGCATCGTAAACTGGCGGATCTGATGGAAGACTTGGCCCAGGACCCCATTTACGCCAATTTAAATGTGCAATCACTTCACGGCACATACGAATACCATCATGTTCATCCTCGGCAAGGTAGTCACCAAGGCCCGAAACCTGAGTATGCATTTCTGCTCCACCCAAATCCTCTGCATTCGCATCCTCACCAGTAGCCATCTTGACCAAAGGCGGACTACCAAGGAACACCTTCGATTGTTTCTTGATAAAAATATTGTAGTCACTCATTCCAGGTTGATACGCTCCACCTGCTGCCGATGCACCGAAAACCACAGAAACACTAGGAATCCGCATCTGCGATAATTCAGTAATTTCATAGAACAGCCGCCCCGATTCCGCAAAATGGCTAGTTGCTGCTGGCGTTTTGATCCTCTTTTCTGGTGACTCACTCTCACCAGAGGCAGCTCTTCTACTACCGCCATCACTTCCGCTGCGGCCCCGCAAATCAGCTCCGGCAGACTCTACAAATTGCACGTAGGGCAACCGATTAGTTCTCGCAATCTCAATGCCGCGCATCAGCTTCTTACTATTCCACGCATTAAAGGCACCGGCTCGTACGGAAGGATCGTGTCCTAGAATTACGCATTCAGTATCTGCTATGACACCAATACCAACGATAAATCCTGAACCAGTTTTTACGTGTGAATTGTATGCAGCAAGAGGACTTACCTCGAAGAACGGTGAATCTCTGTCTAGCACAAGTGCGATTCTTTGGCGTAGGGGCAATTTATTCCGGGATCGCAGTCGTTCCATCGCCTCTTTCCCGCCACCCTGAGCTGCCTCACTATGAAGCGTTGCTATAAAATCTAACTCATTTAGCATTTCCTCACGATTGGAACGATATTCGTCAGATCGGACATTTAACTTTGACTTAATTACCTGCATTCGATTCTCTTCACTATCTTTTCTCACCAATTGTATTTTCAGACAATGCTCTACCCCTAGTCCACCAGAAATAATTTTCAAGCACAAAACACAAAAGAGCACTATTTCCCTATAAAAATGTCGCCCAGTTTTCGAGTGGCTCTCTCTCTGTAACTAGTTGGTTCACCCTCGCTTCCTCATTGCCATATCCTATCGCACACCCACAAAATAACATCAGCTCAGGCGGTGGATTAATATAACTAGCCACGGTAAATGGTCTACTCGCCCAAGACTCCTGCGCGCAGGTATCAAGTCCTTCCTGCTTCGCTAAAAGCATAAAATTTTGCAGAAACATCCCTAGATCAGACCACTGCGGTGGACCCATAATACGATCTACATAAATAAAAATCGCGGCCGGAGCATCAAAAAATATAAAGTTACGATCTAGATGCGCATATCTGGCTACTTTGTCCTCCCGAGCAATATCCAAAAGGGCGTACATATCCTCCCCACACTTGTACCGAGATGAACGATATGGGTCTTTCAAACTTGGCGGATAGATCGCGTATTCAGGGCTTTCAGGCTCCGAGTGCTCTTCGATATGCCTGAGAAAATTCGTCATCGAACTTCCATTAAGAATAAAGACCCGCCAAGGCTGAATATTCCCTCCACTAGGTGCACGGCAAGCCTGACTCAATAACTTCCCAATAATCTCATTTGAGACAGGAGCATCAAGGAAATTCCGAACCGACCGCCTTGAGGCAATTGCTTTAGAAACATCCATAGCCGATCTCGTATGGTTTACCAGAGAAAGACATAACAAATAACATGTTAACTTCTGATGAAATCAAGGCCATCTCTTCAAAGCACCTGAAAATACTTAAAGCTACTTAATAAGATGAGCCCGATCCCGCGTGACATCGTTACTCCACTCCATATGCATCATCCCGCGAATCGCCATCAACTCTCCTGTCACATGAGAAGCTGCTTCCGAAGCAAGGAAAACGCACGCGTCTGCCACATGACGCGGCTCATTAGGCATCAGTAGCGGTGGTACTCGGGTGCCATCTTTACGAACATCTGAAGGGACATATCCTGCTTTTCTGATTGCGGGTGTGGCGGTAAAACCAGGAGCTACACAATTCACATTAATAGAATGATTCCCCCGCGCGTATGTTAAAGCAAGTGACTTAGTAAAATTAATCATACCCGCCTTAGCCGCCGCATAAGCAGGTAGTGCCGGATTAAGGTTAATACCTGCTGTCGAAGAAATATTAATTATTCTCCCTCCAGTGCCTTGTTCAATCATGATCTTTCCCGCACCTACATCACACAAAAAAGCACTATCCAGATTAAGCGTTATCTGTTTTTGCCAATCCTCTAAAGTCGCTTTATCTAAAGATGGGAAACCTCCACCTCCAGAATTTGCAACCATAATATCTAGTCGACCAAACCTTTCTACCGTTTTCTTCAACAGTTGATCTATTTGATCTGGTTCTGTTACATCAGTTGCGATAGCAAGAGACTGACGACCCAACGCCCGGATATCTTCTGCGACACGTTCCAACCTTTCTTGTTGCCTGGCAGCCAGAACCACATGCGCACCAGCTCTCGCATATGCCTTACTTATTTCCTCGCCAATTCCACTGCCTCCTCCAGTAACAATCGCAATCTTATCTTTTAAACCAAAAGCCTCTAATTCAAACGACATTTTAATACTCCCTATGCATACGCAGAGGCCCATTCAGAGCCTCGAACCACTAGATTTTCGCCGGTCATAATGTCAGAACCAGAAGAAGCAAAAAACACAACGGCATTAGCGATATCCTCTGGCTTGCCTGGCAAAGCCAAAGGAATAGCATCGGCTGATTGTAATTTTTGGCGCTTGACATACTCCTCTTCAGGCATACCAGGAATTCCTTGTTCTGGAACTTCAATACTTCCGGGCGATATACAGTTCACATTGATATTGTGAGTAGCCCAACTGATCGCGAGCGATCTGGTCAAATTAATTACTCCTGCTTTTGCCGCAGCGTAATGTGCTGCATGTTCTTCACCTTTGATCCCTGATGAAGAGCCTATATTTATGATCTTGCCGCCATCCTGCTTTTTCATCTCTCTACCAACGGCAACACTGCAAAGAAACGTGCTATTTAAATTAAGCGAAATACAATCACTCCATGCTTGATAAGAGAGTTCTTCAGGTTTACCAAAGGTGCTACCTCCAGCGTTGTTTACCAGGATATCAATCCTCCCGAAAGCAACTAAAGCAGCCACTACTGCCTCATCGACTTGCGCAGGATCAGTAACATCCGCAACAATAGGAATCGCTTGCCCGCCCATTTCTTCAATCGAGCCAACCACTTTATTCAAGCTATTTTTATTTCGGCCGACTACCGCGACGCTCGCGCCAGCCTTCGCTAAAGTCAAAGAAATCGAGTTCCCTATCCCGTGTGACGTTCCACCTCCCCCTGTGACAATCGCGAATTTATCTGATAAATCAAACTGAGACATTTAACCTCCATAAGTATTGAAAACATCGCTCAACTGCGAAGCAGCCTACCTGGTGTGGCGCCTGAGTGCTCATTATATGTTAACAGCACTTCGCCATTCACGATGGTATTCTTTATCCCACTTGCAGTCTGCTTTATTCTCGTAGCGTCTGCTGGCAAATCGCGAACAACTTCTGGCATATTGGGGCCTATAGTATTGGGATCAAAAACAAGTAAATCGGCGACCATACCCTCTCGAACCAACCCTCTGTCATGTAATCCCCACATCGTAGAAGTGTTATAGGTAACCTCTCTAACAGCCTGCTCTAATGTTATTGCTTGCTTCTCTCTAACCCAATAGCTCATAAGATGAGTTTGCAAAGAGCTGTCCATAATTTGAGACACATGAGCTCCAGAATCAGAAAAAGTGACTACGGACCTGGGATGCTTGATCAGTTGAATGACCTGATCCATATCTTCGTTCGCTATTGGAGAGCGAAAGAAAAGTTTCAAATCTCGATCAAGCGCCATATCAATCATTAATTCGACCGGATGAACGCCTCTCTCCTTTGCAATCTGGGCCATCGAAGGTTTGTCGTATTGCATATCATCCATTGGGTAAATAAGCTCCCAACGGGGAGGACGAGGCTCAGCACCAAAAACTTTTGGCCCTGAATAGGGCTGGCTAGCCACTTCTACAAGCTTGGCCCTAACTTCCGGATCTCGCAACTTAACCTTTTGTATCTCCAGATCAAGGGCTCGAAATTCACGCCAGTAATCCCAGTTATCGAACGGCGTGTTACTCTCGAAAGAAAGCATTGTGTCCAGCCCCCTAGAATGTACCTGCGCGAACATGTGACCCCCTGCTCTGGCCGTTTCATCCAGTAAATCTATGTACGAACGCCATAAATCAGGGGCTGCCTTATTACTGAACATACCCCAAGTCTGCGTTACACCTGTCTCAACGGCAAGGTCACGCAACCTTCGCTGATAATCCCTAAGTCTCTCTGGATCTCGAGGGCTTGGCCCCTCTCCAGCAATTTCGAAAACTCCTTTGCCTGTCTCCCCTACTGCTCCAACTAGAGCGCGAACCTCATCCCAACTCGCTAAACGACTGGCTACTGGTCTGTCATCAGCCGTAGTATGGTGAATAGTTCTCGAACTCGAAAAACCTCTTGCTCCGGCTCCGATACCCTCTTTTACAAGGGCTCTCATCTTACGAATATCGTCATCGCTAGCCTCGCCCTCAAAAGCTCTCTCTCCCATAACGTAAGTACGAACTGCCGAATGACCGATATAGCCGCCATAATTAATACCCTTAGGGAGGTCTTCCAATGTATCCAAGAACTCTGGGAAGGTCTCCCAGGTCCAGTCAATACCGGCCAACATAGCTTCCCGAGATAAATCCTCAGCCCTCTCTAAATTTCGAAATACCAGATCAGCGTCCTCTTTGGCACAAGGTGCAAGAGTGAATCCGCAATTGCCCATAATCACGCTTGTTACTCCGTGATAGCAGGAACAGGACCCAATTGGATCCCAAAATATTTGAGCGTCCATGTGAGTATGACCATCCACAAACCCTGGAGTGACAACATGTCCATCCGCATCAATTGTCTGACCAGCGCGTTCAGACAGACGACCTATTGCGACTATTCGTCCTTCTGTAACACCCACATCGGCGCGATACGAAGCTCCGCCAGAGCCATCGACGACCGTCCCATTCTTGATCAGAAGGTCAAAACCCATAATCTGTATCCCCCTTGGTTATCATTTTTTGCTAACACCCCCAACCAAAGTCTCAGATAAATTCGTTAATCTTCAAAATCACCAGCGATGACAACTGAAAGATCATTAAGATCGAGATGTCGAATCATAGCTTTCCGTATATCCTCAGGCTGAAGTCGATCAAGAGTCATCAAAAGATCTGTAGTCCAAGACATATTTCTATTGAGATAAAGACGATTACTTAAATAACCAGCTAATGTTCTATCATTCGCCAAAAGGTTTTTTTGATACTCTACAAAACCGGTCTTTGCCTCTGCCACCTCGCTAACGGAGAAACCCTTTTCGAGCACCTTCTCGATCTCCTCAAAGAATGCAGCCTCGAGCGCATCAGCATTTTCGGGAGCATAAATAGCATACCCACCGAATCGTGCAGAAGTATAGGTAGGATCAGCAGAAAACTGAGAACCCACACTATAACTAAGGCCATCTTCTTGACGAATACGCTCAGCTAGTCTTGAGCTAAGAAAACCGCCACCAAGCATAAAATTCCCAAGCAAAAGGGCTGCAAAATCCTCATCGTCATCACGCAGTGGAATATTTAATCCAGCCAAAAAATATGCATTCGCTTTATCGGGTGTATCAATCACCATCCTCTTCTGAGCTACATCGAAATACTTTCTTTCTATAGGTTCATACCATGGCAAGGAGTCCCAGCCGCCAAAGAGCTCTTCAATTAAAGGCAGGACCTCGTCTGGGTCGAAATCACCAACAATAGCCATATGGCCATGTGAAGCTCCGAAAAATTTTCGATGGAAGTCATCAAGATCCTTCCTCTCCACTTTGCTAGTCATCGCCATTGATTCGTCAATTGTTGGGGTGTATCGAGGATGGCTATTAGGGTATGGAGACAAATGACGCTCCAATGCATTAGTCGCCAACACCCCAGGATCCGATTTTTGTGCCTCCTGGGAGGTAATGATCTGTTCTTTAAGCTCATCAAACTGATCTTTATCAAAATCAGGTTCCCGCAAAACTTCTGCAGCTAAACGCAAAACCTCTGGTAAATTCTCCCTAACAGTAAGCATACTTCCAGAGGCCGACGAGACATTTCCACTTAACCCTCCCCTCACCTTGAGACGAGTGAACTCATCGGTCAATTCCTGTCGGGAGAGACGTTTGGTTCCTCGCATTAACATACCACCGACCAACTCACCAACACTCGATTTTTCTGCCAGGTCCATCTCATTACCAAAACGCAATCGCATAGAAATATTTACATTCTCCCCGCGTGTTTTCTTAGGCAGCATCGCTAACTTGAATCCGTTTTTCAGAACAACTCTGATAATTCTTGCTTCAATATTCGCTGGCGTAGGATCAAAGGCCTCACCTTCCTCAACCACCCCTCCTCCCTTATAGTCTTCGACTAACTTCGCCACATCAGGGGCAGCGGGAATAATGGCCTGATCGGGCTGCTCCGTGGGAATGAAAAACCCAACAGTACTATTCTGAGGCTTTAGATACTCGGAGGCGACACGGTTCACATCATCCTTATTTACTTTCTCTAAACCATCGCGGTACAAGAACAATAATCGCCAATCACCCATAGCAACCCACCAGCTAAGCTGCAAGGCGGTAGTTCTTGAATCATTAAACATAAGCTCAAGTGAATTGAGATAGTATGCCTTAGCCCTCTCAACTTCTTCTTCTGTAATCAATAATTTACCACTGGCCACATCATAGATCGTAGTTTGCATTGCATCCCAAACCTGCTCCAAGTCACGATCTTTTCTTACCTCAGCAAAAACAAAGCTCAGTCCTGCTTCGCGCAATTGTGGAGCGGATGCAGCGACATTCGCTGCGAGACCGGTCTCAACAAGCGCTCGATGTAATCTACCAGAAGGGGGGGCAGATAAAGCATGGTTCATGACATCTACCGCAGGGAAATCTTCGTGAGAACCTGGAGGAATATGATAGCTAGCCATAACAAATTGCGTATCCCCTTTACGCCTCAGGGTAACTGTCCTTTCACCATCTTGAGGTGGATCCTGGGTATAGGTCGAATAAATTATATTACTGCCGGTACGGTCTGGCACTGGGATCGAACCGAACTTCTCAATAATCAGTTCTTTTGCACGTTCTTCATCAAACTTCCCGGCGATCACAAGAACGGCATTATCTGGCTGATAATATTTTTGATAGAAACTTTGAAGGCGCTCAATCGGCACGTTTTCAACATCCGATCGGGCCCCAATGATAGATTGACCATAGTTATGCCAAAGGTAGGAGGCTGACTGCACACGCTCCCTCAAAATACGCATTGGATTATTTTCACCAGACTCCATTTCATTTCGTACCACGGTCATCTCGGACTCGAGATCATTTTCAGAAATAAAGCTGTTGATCATCCGATCAGCTTCAAGACTTATCGCCCACTCTAAATTTTCCTCTGAGGACGGAAAGGTTTCGTGATAATTTGTTCTGTCATAAGACGTCCCACCATTGGCTCTCGCGCCCCTCTCTGTTAGTTCCTTAGGAATGTCTGGGTGCGTCGGCGTCCCCTTGAAAACAAGATGCTCTAACAAGTGTGCCATACCCGTCTCACCATAACCCTCATGGCGAGACCCAACCAAATAGGTAATATTCACCGTAATTGTTGGACTACTATCATCTGGAAATAGCAGCACTTTAAGACCGTTATTAAGCGCATACTCTGTAATCCCCTCGACACTCGAGATTTCGTTTAGTTTAGAACCCGCGATTGCCGTTGCTGAAGCAAACAGCGTTACGAGCCAACAACTTAGGACAAACATTCTCATATTTTTTCTCTTCAGGACACCATCAACATGAAGCTAAGCTACTTCACGATCTTAAACTTACACGACCTGCAAACCAATCTCTTTCGAATTAGTTCTTCTATCATTGTTGAATAAGGTAATATGCGCATCTTGCGGATTCCAAAGAAAATAAAACAATAAAGGAAAAGAAGAAAATGAAGTTTGGAAAGAAAGAGGATTGTCTATATTTTGGTATTCCTTCCGGTAGTCTTCAGGAACAGGTATTGCGGATTCTAGAGAAGGCCGGCTATCCACTACCAAGTAGTCGACAATATGAGCTGACGACACCCTATGATAGTGGGGTAATATTTAGAGTATTAGATCGGAAGGAAATGCCAGAGAAGGTATCGAAGGGTATCGTTGACTGCGGCATCACGGGAAAAGACTATATCTACGAGGCAGGTAAAGAAAACGCCGTCACGGTCGTCCGAGACTTTATTTTTTCCAAAAAGACTAATCAGCCCTCTCGTATCGTCTTAGCCTCCCGACCAGAAAAAGGGATCAAAAAACCCGAAGATTGCGCCGGAAAAGTAATCGCAACTGAATTGCCTAACTTAACGCGAAGGCGAATGAAAGAATTGTTTGGCATCGAAGAGATAGAGATCCTTCGATCCGAAGGGAAAACTGAGGCCAAGGTGGTCATGGGGGAATCTGACGCTTTTACGGATATAACTGAAACAGGTGAAACACTGAAAGCCAATGGCAATCATATCGTGGCTGAAATTTTTACCTCTAATCCACAACTTATCGCCAATATAGACACTTTAGGAAATGAAATATTCCGAAATAAAATTGAGGATATAGGAATCTGTATCGATGCAGTATTGAAAGCAGAAAAGGAACCAGTTTACATGGTCTTCATGGATGTCCCGACACGGGCCTGGAAAGAAGTAGAAACTCTTTTGCCCGCTGTAGTATCACCCACCGTAAGTCCGGTTGTTGATGAAGAATGGTGCAGTGTATCCGTGGTTATCCAAGAAACGCAGCTAAATGTACTCGCTCCAAAATTACTCCGAATGGGCGTAGATGGTATTGTACCTGTTCCCGTACCCAAAGTTTTCACCCAGGATATGGTTGATCCTTGAAGATTGAAATTAGGAGAAAGTCTGTTGGATAAGCACGCTATTGAGGAAGGTGAAGAGCTGGCGCTTGATTTTCTAAAACGTGGAGGACTTCTCCCCTGCGTCGTCCAAAACGTAGCCGATGGGGACATCCTAATGCTTGCGTACGTCAATCAGCAGGCAGTCGATACAACCCTAGAAAAGGGGATGGCGACCTTTTGGTCAACTTCTCGCAATGAACTTTGGACCAAAGGTGAGACTTCAGGGGATTTTTTAAAGATAGTAGAAATACTCACGGACTGCGACCAAGATGCACTAGTGTATAAAGTGATTATGGAGGGCGAAGGAGCCTGTCACACGAAACATCCTGAGACGGGTAAAGCCAGAAAAAGTTGTTTCTATCGCCGCTTAGACTTGTCCACCAAAGCATTAATCCACTAAGCACTACCACGTATCTATGAAGGGATACTTTTTCTCTGTTCGGGGAGCTGTCGGCGGCACACGCTTCATACTTGCTGCTATCCAACCACGTGTTTCTGCCGGATCAATAACATCGTCTAAGCCACCGCCTGGGGCTGCGTTAACTGCCTTGGCGCTGTCATAAGAGCGTGCAACGCGATCCTCAAACTCTTTTTTACGCTCTTGTGGATCTTCTATTGCAGCCAACTCGTTACGGTAACCAAGTTTCACAGCTCCTTCTATATTCATTCCCGAGAATTCCGCCGTCGGCCAGGCAACTGTAAAAAATCCAACCAGAGCACTCGCACCACACATCGCCTGCACACCCAGACCATAGGCTTTACGAACGACGACACCAAATAATGGCACAGTTAGATTAGCGCCCGCATTAAACATTCGTGTGCAATGGCGAACCAACGCTGTCTTTTCAACGTCAGGTCCCACCATCATGCCAGGACAGTCCATTAGACTCAGTATTGGAATATCAAATGCATCACATAATTGAATAAATCTCGCCCCCTTATCTGCGCCATCAGAATCGATAGCTCCCGCTAAATGGTGAGGATTATTTGCGATCACGCCCATAGGTCGTCCTTCAACCCTGATAAATGAAGTAATCACTCCAATCCCAAATTTTTCGCGGATTTCTAAAACAGAATCTATATCCGCGATCGTTTTGATAACCTCTCGCATGTCATAAAGACGCAAACGATTCTCTGGTATCACGTGTCGAAGTGGGCGCTGGTCATTAGCCTCCCATTCCGATGTAGCTCCTTGGAAATAAGAAAGATATTTCTTGGCGACTTGCACAGCCTCTTTCTCATCTTTCACCAGGATGTCTACAACCCCGTTGGGGACCTGAAAGGACATTGGACCGACTTCTTCAGGCGTATAAATCCCGAGACCACCACCCTCAATCATAGCCGGCCCGCCCATTGCTACCGTCGTATTCTCAGTGGCGATAATGACATCACAACATGCCACTAACGCAGTATTACCCGCAAAAGTTCTACCATTAATTACACAAACCAGTGGCACAAGCCCACTCAACTTAGAAAAAGTAGTGAACGTATTTGTGTCGAACGCTACTGCCGGACCTCTTGAATCGTCTCCTGGACGACCCCCTCCACCTTCACCGAATAGCACTAGGGGCATCCTAAAACGTTGCGCCAGTTCAAACATACGATCCTGTTTATAGTGGTTACGCTTACCCTGAGTACCCGCAAGCACTGTATAGTCGTAATGTACGATCATCGCTCTCGCGGTTTCTTCACTAAAAAGGTCTGCATTGATGGTCCCCGTCCCCGCAATTAAACCGTCACCTGGCGTCTGCTTTCGGAGAGTTTCGATATCATGTCGACTGTGTCTGGCAGCAACAATCAATGGCCAGTATTCTTTGAACGATCCCTCATCCATCAGCTCACTAATGTTCTCGCGCGGCATACGATAGCCTCGCGCACGACGTTTCTCGACTGCTTCTTTACGATTTTCATCTAAGATATAGGCATGACGGGCAATACTTTCCTGAAGATCGGGTCGAATATAATCCAAGTCGATTTCCTCAGCTACGATCGTATCGGTCTTCTTAACCTCAGCCTCTTCGATAAAAATAAAAGCAAAGCCATCACGCACAATGTCCCCAGCTTTCATACTCACCTCACGAACCAGCCCATCAATATTAGCCGCAATAACGTGTTCCATTTTCATTGCTTCAACCAAAGCTAACACTTGACCCTCACGAACCTCTTCCCCAACCTCGACCGCGATAGAGACAATCGTTCCTTGTATAGGAGAGCTCATACCGACCGTACCGTCTGGCCCAGCAGCTTGACCATCACTATCCTCTTCCGAATCTGCTGTTTCATTCGCTTTGACTTTTGCATCATGGTCGAACAGGGCCAATGGATCACTCATATCAACTCGCGCACCTGCATAGCCCTTTGAGGTATTAGACGATTGCGAATCTACTTCGCTTTTACCTTCTACATAACGCCTAGGATAGTTAGAAGATGAGCCAACAAGCTCTGAAATATGCTTTTCTACCCAACGTGTATGAACCTCGCTTTTAACGAAATCAGAATGAGCAAGAATGTTCTGCACGAAAGATATATTGTTCCCTACTCCCTCTATTCGAAACTCAGACAAAGCTCTGATAGTACGATTAACGGCGACTTCAAAGTCATCACCTTTGGAGTGAGTAATTACCTTCGCCAACAAAGAATCAAAAGCAGTGCTAGTTTTATAGCCCACATAACCGAATCCATCAGTACGCACACCCGGACCATTAGGAGCATCATAGGCGGTTAATACACCGCTCGAAGGTCGCACTGCGCCATCTTCTCGAAATGTTTCCATATTTATACGCGTTTGAATGGCATAGCCGCGAGGAGCAATTGGTTTGTCGAGACCCAAAGAAGAAAGTTTCTCTCCAGCTGCCAGACGGATTTGACTTTGCACAATATCGACATCTGTGACCTCCTCAGTCACCGTGTGCTCAACCTGTAATCGCGCATTCGCCTCAATGAAGACGAACGACTCATCAGACTTCTGAGCACAATCAACCAAGAATTCAAATGTACCCAGACTGGAATATCCGACTTTCTCGGCGAAACGCACCGCGGCATCTATAATTTTGTCTCGAAGGGACTCATCTAATCCGGGGGCCGGAGCAATCTCTATAACCTTCTGATTGCGCCGCTGAATACTGCATTCACGTTCCCACAAATGCGCTATGCCACCATGCAGATCACCCACGATCTGCACCTCCACGTGCCTCGCGTGCTGCACAAATTCTTCTACATAAACATCCGCTATACCAAATGCTGCTTTTGCTTCTCTCTGACAACGCTCAAAAATTGATTCAAGTTCAGATTCCTCAATGACAGCACTCGTACCTCTCCCACCGCCACCCGCAATAGCTTTGATAATCATTGAACCACCGCAGTCAGCAAAAAACCCTCTTGCTTCTTCAAGCGATACCGCTCTATCAATTCCTCTTAACACTGGCACATCAGCACTGACTGCCGCCGATCTAGCACGAGCTTTATCACCAAATAATTCTAGATGTTCAACGCGCGGGCCTATGAAGGTAATTCCTTCTTGCTGGCATCGGCGAGCAAACTCACCCTGCTCCGACAGAAAACCGTATCCAGGGTGCACGGCATCGCAGCCATTGGCTTTTGCGGCCATAACGATGGCCTCAATATCAAGGTAGGCTCGCGCCCCTTTCCCTTCTAGTTCGAATGCTGAATCAGCCACTCGCGTGTGCAGGTTCGCCTCATCATCTTGAGAATAAACTGCCACACTGGGTATACCCAGATCTGATGCGGCTCTAGCAATACGGATTGCTATTTCACCGCGATTTGCAATAAGTAATGACTTAAAGCTCATGAAAACTCCGAGAATTAGTTTGATTAATATTAACTTTTATACACAGTACCTGTAACACCAGTTTCCACCAATGATTGATATTCTGATTCGGTAAGATCCAATTCACCCATAAGAATTTCTTTACTATGCTCTCCCACACAAGGTGCATGTCTTATCTTCGATGCCTTCGCTGCAGAATAGCGCCAAGGTCTGCCTGGCAACCAAGTAGGCCCAGTTTCTGGATGATCGATAAGCGATAAGAACCCACTTTCAACGAGATCTGACTCTGGCTTATCAAAAAGCTCGTAGAGGGTCCTCACCCGAGCTGCAGTAACCCCCAACATCCCTAATTTTCGCTCTGCTGAGTCCGCATTTTGACTGATGCACCATTCGCCGATAATCGTATCTAACGATACTTCATTGATCTTACGTAATTCCATAGTTGAGAACTTTTCAGAAGATAAGCGAGAATCATCAATATGCTGAACGAGATTGTCCCACGCAACTTCAGTTTCTGTCGCGACGGCCAACCACTGCCCGTCAGCGGCATGATAACAATTATGTGGTGAAATGCGTGGATGGTGATTCCCTCTAGGCCGCGGAACCTTACCCGTTGCGTCAAATTCCATGAACGCGTCGCCACAGATATGAGTCAGCGCCTCCATCATCGACAAGTCGACTCTCTGCGCCTCCCCAGTCCGATCCCTGTGCGCCAACGCAGCCATAATTGCGGCAACCAAGAAGTAGCCGGAAACCGGATCAGGATACAACCCGGCCGTGTTCATACCAAAATCCCCTTCATAACCATGTAGAGATGATAACCCAGACATTGGTTCCGTCGTGGCGCCATTTGCTGGATAATCCCAGTAAGGACCAGACTCGCCGTAACCAGAGACAGAAGCCCAAATGACACCTGGATGGATTTCTTGCAACTTTTCTAAACTGAAACCCCAAGACGGCATCACTGTGGGTCTGAAATTATCCACCAAAATATCAAACTTTGGGATCAGTTTCCAAAGTAGCTCACGACCCACTTCCTGGTTTAAATCAAGGGTCAATTCTCTCTTATTCAAGTTCACAGAATTGTACTCGCCCTGGGTATTGAGGGGATGCTGCAGACGACTGGCATCCAAAACACCATCAGGTACCGAGCCCGTTAAACGCCTGAAGACATCAGGGCGCTTAATAGAGCCTAACTGAATCACATCTGCACCAAGTAACGCCAGCAATTCAGTGGAGAAAGTTCCTGACCATGCTTGACCAAAACTCAAGACCCTTATCCCTGATAAAGGACCCTCAGCCAGTTGTTCCGGGCTCAAACACAGATTTTTTTTGCTTTCTCCTGATTTAGGATTTTGCCTTATTAAGTGATCATGGTGTTCATCGATTTTTGGTGCTGGTCGATAGATCTGCCATGGTGATGGCTGGAGTTTCGCTGGAGCCCCGGGGGCGCGCACAGATTGACTATCTATTTCGACATCAACAATGAAATCTCTTGCTAACAACTGTTCGTTACTAACAAGGTCTTCAATATCTTGCATCACCCCTGTCAGGCACCGAAGCCTTGCTAGTTGATGAAATGTTGGCCATCGCTTTATCTTGGGCAAACTTTCGGCAACTGCACGGGTTACAAAACGCAAATCTTGCGAGTGGCGCCCAATATCTGGGATTAACTCAGATATTCTGCCAATATCAGGAAGTTGTAAGACATCCATAGCTTCAGTCCAATTGCGGAAATCAGCTATCCCGAAATTCATGCGCCCATCTGCTGCGTCCCATAGGGGGCCGGCGCGACCCCTGGGCCGAATCCCACTGGACCCATTAGACTCGCCCGAATTCGCATAGACTGATCTCACTCCCCAGGGATGCACCGTGAGCGCAAATGCTTCTAACTCACTTACTTCGACACACTCCGCAACAACATCAGCATTACGGCGTATCAACGCGGCAGCTCCGCAGATGTATCCTAAAATACCGCCTACATAACCAGTTTGATTGTGTGGCATTTGTAACGGCGCCTCACCGCGATATCGATTGATGAAGGACCAGCCCGTTCTCGCGCTAATTGTCAAATTGTTGCCTGCCATTTCGGATAAAGGACTTTCAAGACCATGCGCAGTGATACAGACATGCACGGCGTCACCAGATAGTGAGGATAATTGTCCCGTTGGTGCGGAGGTTGTGATGACAATATCTGCACTCGCAATCAGCGTAGAGAACTCATGGTCGTTTTTAACCACGATAGATTTCTTGTTCCAATTTACGAAGGAGTGCATGACACTGCGGTCCGACCCAGGCTTACCCTCCAAGAATGGTGGTTCGCCCCTCAGGGGATGGCCCTCACAAGATTCTACCAGAATAACCTCGGCGCCAAAGTCGCCAAACAGGCGCGCAGCAAAGGCGCCTGAGTGTCGGTCCGAAAGATCTAGGACCCTTAATCCTTGATAAGGTGATTTCATAAAGGAAACTGGTATCACTTTTTATTGCTTTGTTCTGCGCATACTAGACGAACACCAGATGATATTCCTCATAAACACACACAAGGTGTATCAGAAATCAAACGAAAGCTAGCGAGTAATTAGAGTAATTAGAGGCTGGGATCCAAAGCAGACAAATTACAATTTTAAAGGGCTGTATTTACTCGTCAATGCCAATAATCACCCAGTAGTTGAGAATGATTCTCACTTGTAGCTAAAAATACCAACAGAACAGCAGGAAAGGTTGATCTTATTGTATAAGGTGGCATTATAGGCACAAGACAGGGAGATAACTTTTGGTTTATTTTGGGGAAAAAAATATGAATAGATTTATTCAAGTCGTGCCATTGGGATTGGCGCTAACCCTCACGGGATTCTCAGCATATTCGGACGATCATGACGAAAGTGCAGCGATTGAAGAAATCATTGTAATGGGTGAGCGGGGAGAAACATCTTCTCTTGACCGTGCAATGACGGTAACAGGTTTTAACGGTGGCATGATTGAAGCACTCGGCATTCAAAACGTGAATGACCTCGAAGTGCTTGTGCCAGGTCTCCAAGCCGGTGTTCAGAGCACCTCAGGTAAGGTAGAGGATGGTCACCTTGTTATGCGCGGTGTCGCCAATGATCGGCGAGTTAACTTCTTTCAGGACACTTCGGTAGCGGTCTATGTTGATGGCGTATATAGCCCCACAACCTATGGCCTTAACGGTGCCACCTTTGATATGGAACGGATTGAGGTATCTCGTGGCCCTCAAGGGACGACAGGAGGCAAGACCTCTATTGCAGGCGCCCTTAACTATGTCACGAAGAAACCAACAGAAGTATGGGACTTTAAAGCAAGCGCGGAATTTACCGATCAGCAGTCTCAAGAGGTGAGCTTAGCCTTCGGTGGACCAATCGGTGATACAGGTTTTTCCTACCGTCTAGGCGTAAACCGACTGACGGGCGATGGCATTATCGAGAATATTGGCCTCGGTCCCGATGCGGGCGCACCTGACCGTTTGCAGTATATTCCGCAGCTGCGATACACCAATGATCGCCTAGATATCACTGCCAGATACAACCGGTTAGAAGATACAGGCGTCCAGCGAGTGGGTCTAACGATTGGCGCGAGAGATACCGAAACGCAGTTCCAAAGACTTAATGATGGATCATTGCGCTGTGAGATCGATAGAGAGCCTACTTCCGCCACGTACAATGAGTGCTTGTTAGATTCGAGTGGTAACCCCACTTACCTAATCAATCCAGGCTATGGCTTGGGTCAGAACCCAGCCGTTCTTGACTGTGCAGGCTTTAATAACGATGGTACTCGTGATGCTGGGCTTCCTGTTGTCTGTGAAGGGGAATACTTGAGAAGTGTTATCGAACTAAATGCTCCGATTGGAGAAGATAACTTCCAAGAATCAGTCAGTGTTGAAGCGCGTTTCACGCTAAACGATACGCATGAAATTGTTTATCGTTATGGTGATCGAGCGACTGCAACAGACGTCGACAATGATGGCGATCAAACAAACCGCTCTGGTGGTGGTGTTTGTAGTAGTGAACATCCTCGCGTTATCAGTGGTGAACTTACCGCTGGCCAAACGAGTTCTCGTTGTGCTCTTGATGGCCAAGGCAATGGTGCGTATAACGATTCGATCAGCAACTATATTCGGTCATCCGACCAACAGAGTCATGAGATCACTTTGGTCTCCAATAACGATGGCCCTCTAAACTATACGCTTGGATATACCGTTATCTCAGGCGATGAGCCATATGTCTATCGCGATACGTTCAATGGTGTAGGAACTGGCAGTTCGAGCAATAACAATGCCACTTTCTATCAGGACACGGTTGCGACCTGTGAAGCAGCATTAGCGGGTGCTAATGGCCAAACAGCTATGCAAGCTGGTCTAATCTCCGGAACGGGTATATCAGCCTGGACGACAGGCTGTTACGGCGCTGATTATGTTGCCAATTACAGCAACGTTTCAAACGGT
Organism: Gammaproteobacteria bacterium; assembly: GCA_002690865.1. Lineage (GTDB taxonomy): Bacteria > Pseudomonadota > Gammaproteobacteria > Pseudomonadales > Azotimanducaceae > UBA7455. The sequence continues at coordinate 33,633 of NZGG01000024.1, forward strand.
GGATCCCACGTAAATGGTAGTGGTGTTTCTGGTGCCTTTTATGGTGACACAGAGTACGAGCAGAAATCGTTTTATGCCAACGTCGAATACGTACTTAATGATCAGTGGAAAGTGTTCGGTGGACTTCGTACCAACGACGACCATAAAGAACATAACCAAAATGATTTCACTTCTGCAGGTCAAAGGACCAATGCCGATGGCGTAACTTACAACATCGTCAATGGTATCTTCAGGGGTAAAAGCGTTAACGAAACATGCTGTGGATATGTTGGTATCAATTTAGATGCTCAAGGCTACCCGATCCCTGATGACCGAACTTTTGTCGACTCCAAAGTTGCCGATTGGTCCAAAATGACCTGGACTTTGGGCGCAGAATACTCGGCATCAGATGCCGTGATGTACTACGCGAGACTTTCGTCTGGTTATCGAGTTGGCGGATTCTCTGGCTTTGGTAATGGCCTCGGTGAGGCACATGAGCCTGAAGAGATGTTGAACTATGAGGCAGGTGTCAAAGGTCTGTTCTTGGATAACGCTGTACAACTTGAAATTAGTGCCTACTATCAGGACTTCAGCGCATTCTGGGCTCAGACTCAACGTCTGAAAACACCAGCCGAACTGGCGAGCTCGCTCCCAGGATCAAGTGCATTTACTGGAGAGTCTAATGCTGTCGACGGTACTAATATCGCAGGAATCGAGGCGCAGGGCGCCTGGCAGATTAATGATAGATTAGTACTCCGAGGATTTTACGAGCATATGTACTCCAGTTTTGGTGATTTTAACACCAGGTACTGTTGTACACCTGAAGGAACTACACCTCCAGGGTCGACTGCCATTTTAACAGACGCTGAAGGTGTCGCGAAGGAACTCGACACAAGTGGTTTGGTGAACTTTGGTGGTCATCAACTGCGTATGCAGCCAGAGAATAAGCTATCAGCAACGCTGACGTATGAAGTGCCCTTAGCGTCAGACATGGGTTCTTTGGACCTCGTTACTCTCTATAGCTGGCGTGGCGAGATGTATCCAGATGAAGGTAATCTGGACATTATGGCAATCCCTGCTTACACAAGATGGGATTTGCGCGCTAACTGGGTTTCTCCATCTGGAACATACTCGGTTACTGGCTTTGTAACCAATGCGCTTGACCTTGTTCAGGTACAAAGTTACTCACCACGTGATGGTAATGGCGTAACAGCGCCCGTAAACGGCACAGTTACCGACTCACGTCGAATTGGTTTGACCTTTAATTACCAATTGTAAGTAACTGACAGATCTCCGAACCGAGATCTAAAGAAAAGAAAAGCCCCCCCAATGAATATCGGGGGGGCTTTTTTTTGCGGCTAATCTACATGAACTAGGCCAGCAAATTGAATTGTTACAGCATTTTCCGTAACGTTAGCCATTAATGAAATCTCCACATACTCATGCCTATCTTTATTTTCTCATCTCAACGCTTTTCTTCCTAGGCGGATGCGATGGAATTAAGGAACCCGTCCCGCCGCTAAATACGTCTCCGGATAAAGATCTATCCATCTATATTAACGGTTTACTGGAAACAGCCCGTGCAATGCCAACATCAGCGCTAGCGCGCGGCAGACTTGGAATGGCTTATGACGTCAATGGACTTCAAGATGAGGCCCTCCTCACCTATCAACAAGCAGCTGCAATTGATCCAGAAGATTTTCGCTGGCCATACTTCAGCGCGCATCTAATCATTCAGACGGGTGAATATGATCAAGCGCTAAAACTTCTTCAGCAAGCTATTAGCATTGACAATAATTACTCCCCTGCTTGGTTATGGCGAGGATCATGGTTGCTCAAGGCTGGATTAAACGAAGATGCCATGGTTGCTTTTGAACATGCTAATAATCTAAAGCCTGGAATAGAGGGAGAATTTGGTCTAGCGCAAGTACTTATCTCTTTCGGTCAGTATAGCGAAGCGCTTGAGAAACTTGATTCGATTTTAGAAACCACAAGCCACCCCTATATTTACCGGACGCAGGGAGAAGCCTTAAGAGCCCTTGGTAGGACTGATGAAGCGCGCATAGCAATGATTCGAGGTAAGGAAGCCAAAGCACTTGATTACTCAGATAAGATTTTGGGAGAACGAAGTATTCATTTACGTGGCCATTCCAGTTTCCAATACGCGCAGCAGCTGTCAGCTTCGGGACATCCTAAACAAGCTCTTGTTATTTTGAAAAGACTACAAAACCATCATCCAGAAAAAACCTGCGGCAGTAACGAAGGGGTTGTCCTCTCTTGCAATTTAATGAACTCTTCGGCAATTGCGTATGATCGATCAGGCCTACCTAGCCGTGCACTGGAAGTTTTACACCGTGGTATTGAGCTAAACGAAGAATATATTCCTTTCCATATAACGTTAGGTAATCTTTATCGACGTCAAGGTAAGCTTAACGAAGCAATAGATTATATCGACCGCGCGATCGAATTAAACCCTGCACGAGGCTACACGCATGAACAACGAGGCAGATTATTATTTGGGCTTTCTCTATTTAAAGAGGCTCAAAATGCTCTTATGACCGCATTAGAATTGGAACCACAAAAACGCACCACTCTTTTCTATCTTGGTCTAACTGCAATAGAAACAAATAATTGGGATGATGCGTTAGGCTACTTCAAAGATGTTACTAATGTCGAACCCAGCTTTGCTCTTGGTTATGTTTTTGTTGCACGAAGTCTCGCAGAACTAGGTCGCTATGAAGAATCAAGAAAGGCACAATCAGAGGCGCTACAATATGGAGCAGATCAATCAGAACTTAAAAAGATAACTCACCGTCGAAGAACACTTGAACTTCAATCAGAGGCTCTGCAATGAAATGGCAAATTATTATTCCTTTTAGCCTTTTAATATCCGGTTGTACGCCGGGCGAAACCCCATGGTTCAAAGAAGAATCTCAGCTTCGTGGAATTAATTTTGTACATCATTCTGGTTTTGACAGCCGTCCTTTAATGCCAGAAATGATGGGTGGTGGAGTTGCGCTTGCAGACTTTGATGGCGATGATGATCTTGACCTATATCTGGTTCAAAGCGGCCGTGTAGACGAGATCCGCCCATCCGAGTTATCTGCAAACCAGCTTTACCTAAACCGTGGTGATGGTTATTTCGATCGAAAAGAAAATGCTGGAGGAGCTGACGAAGAAGGCTATGGTATGGGTGTGGCTGCAGGAGATTATGACAACGACGGTGATATCGATTTGTATGTCACGAATCTCGGCGCTAACAAATTATTCCAAAATAACGGAGAAGGTATATTCAGCGATGTTACCCAGCTTGCCGGGGTTGGAGATAAAAGCTGGGGTACAGCTGCCACATTTCTAGATTTAGATGCGGATGGTGATCTTGATCTCTTTGTTGTTAACTATCTGCACTGGTCAAAAAATATCGAACAAGATTGCTACGGAAAGGCATTCTTTGTCACCTACTGTGGCCCAACCGTATACGATGCACCAGCAATGGATACACTCTATCGAAATAATGGAGACGGAAGCTTTACCGACATCACTAAAGAAGCTGGCATCAATGTCGCCTTTGGTAACGGTTTGGGTACCGTCGGGGCTGACTTCAATAAAGATGGACTAATGGATATCTTCGTCGCTAATGATACTCTCGTAAATCAGTTATGGATAAATCAAGGGGATCTAGAGTTTGTAGAAGAATGTCTGCTCTGGAGCTGTGCGATGGACTCAAACGGAATCGCGAAGGCTGGGATGGGGGTTGCTTCTGCTGACGTTGATGACGACGCCGACCCTGATTTACTCGTAGTCAACCTTGTACGACAAAGTGATTCTTTTTTTCGCAACGAAGGGAGCTACTTTTTTGACGCCACTAGCCTCGTAGGTATCGTGCCGGTTAGCATGCGACATACGCGTTTTGGGGTCACGCTTACTGACTTGGATAATGACAGCCGTCTTGATTTATATGAAGTTAATGGCAAGGTCGAGATGCAAGAACCCGCAGAAGGCGATGGCTTCGCCGAGCCTAATGTTTTACTTAAAGGTGCATTAAACAATGGTCGGGTAAGCTTTTCTGAAGTTAAACCTCAAGGTGGGGTCTCCCCTTCTCTTAAGCACACTAGCCGAGGGCTTGCTGTTGGAGATGTAGATAATAATGGCAGCATGGACCTTGTTATTACCAACCGCGATGCTGCTCCATACCTTTTAATAAACACCATAGCTGATAAAAATAATTGGGTGCGGTTCAAGGTAATAACCAATAATCGCGATGCATACGGTGCAACGGTATCGGTAAAGCTTGACGCTGTCCAAATGAATCGTGATGTTCAGCCGTCTGCAAGTTATCTCGCCTCGAGTGACCCTAGGGTTCATTTTGGCCTTGGGAAATCAACCTCAGTCAAAGATGTTCGTGTCATTTGGCCAGGAGGGAAAGAGGAAATATTTGGAGATTATGCGGCTGGAGAGACTTATAAATTAATTGAAGGTTTAGGCGATTCAGTCTCCGAATAATCTAATAATTCCGTTTACGATCACCTTTAATTGAAAAATTAATCCAAACATCTCGGTCAGAGTAAACAATACCGTTACACTCGGGTTCAAAAATTCGAACCTGTAGCAACCAATTACCGTCATCAAACGGGGTCCCGGAAAAATCTTCACCATCAAAAATAATACCTGGAGGAATTTCCCCCTGCATGATTCTAGCCTTACCGAAACTCCAATCCCCATTGCATCTCGAGGTTAATCTTGAACGCAGATACTGACCTTCCCAACCATGGCCAGAGGTAAATCGGATTGAGCTCAAAAAAGAAAAGCCTGGACCAGCATCTTCGAGGGGGACGGAACTTCCGCACCCAGAGCACAAAAGGACGAATAGTAGTATCGATATTCTCATGGTTTGGCTCCTTCAATTAAAGGATAAAACTAATCTTGGACAAACCGGTCTATCAGGACTGAGGAATAAGTTGTCCACCTAGATTAGATAACACCTTTAGATCGCAATTTTTCTATCTCCAGAACATCGTAACCTAATTCCTGTAATATTTCTTCTGCATGTTCACTGAGTCGAGGAGACCTTTTCGGCTCAACCTGAGGAACCGAGGAAATCTGAATAGGGTGTTTGACAAGAAGAGGCATCGTAATCTCTGGATCATTTGGTTTAATCAGCATGTCATTCTCAATCGCTTGTTCGTCAGTCAAAATTTCTTCAACTTTTCCAACTCTATTTATGGGGATGTCATGAAGAGCAAAAGTATCCAGCCATTCTTCAGAACTGCGGGCTGCAAAGATCTCTTCAAGAGCCTCACCAAACTCAACGCGAACGTCAAGAAGATCCTCGAACTCACTTAACTCAAAACGATAGATTAGATCAGGAGCATCTAATGCAATTACCAGAGCATCAAATTCATCGAGGCTGCGCAGCATATTTAACTGTAGCCAACGATCATCACTGCAACGATAAACGCGTCCCTGAACACGTGGTGAGTTCCTTTCTTCCCTAAACCACTCACCATTACCTCCACCAATCATAGCTTGGATAGTCGACGCATTTGACCAAATACCGTTAGCCATTAATGATGTATGAACCAGACCACCCTCTCCCGTTTTCTCTCGCTGCAATAACGCGGTTACAATACCAGAGTAGATTGCTAGGCTAGTAGGATGGTCACCCATACCAGCGAGCCCTTGTACTGGTCGAGAATCCTTATCCCTCATCAGATCCATTTGTCCACCGCGGGCCCAATAGGCTAGCTGATCAAATGCCTTACGCTCACGCTCAGGACCATTCTCTCCATATGCGCTCAAAGAGGCATATATCATTTTAGGATTTATAGATTTTAAATCCTCGTAATTAAGACCTAACTTATCTCGCAAAGGGAATGGTTGATTTGTAATATACACGTCACAGTCAGAGATCAATTGGTGCATTACAGACATCCCCTCCTCCGTCATTAAATCAAGCGAAATACTACGCTTATTTCGGCCATCCAACTGCCACATATAGTCCTGCTTATCCTCGGGAAGACCGGATATCGCTTCTATTCTTCTCAACAAATCCCCCTCGGGTGACTCAATCTTGATAACATCAGCACCATATTCCGCTAGTATCATTGCCGCAGCCGGTGCCGCAATAACTGTTGCAATATCGAGCACCTTAAGGCCCGAGAACAAAAAACTATCCATAAATTCTCCGAGAAAAAACTACAAATCCAAGGGCATTCGCAGAAGGATAATGTCCGTAGCAGCTGGACTCGCTATACTTCACAACGCCAATACTTAGTTAAACTTATCCGGCTACTAGTCTAACATTTCCCTCCGGATAGTCGCTTTGACTATTTTTAGAGAACTCGTCGGTTTACCACTACGACTCCCAGCACTTTCCAAGGCATCGAGTGTTTCCTTTCCTGAAACCATTCCACCAAAAATAGTATGTTTGCCATCCAGATACTGGGTTGGTATGAAGGTGATGAAAAATTGACTTCCGTCTGTTCCAGGTCCCGCATTTGCCATACTCAGTAATCCTGCACGATCATGAGAAACACCTCGACTAAATTCCCCTTCATAGTTATACCCAGGACCACCTCGTCCGGTTCCAGTAGGGTCGCCACCTTGAGCCATAAATCCAGGGATCACACGGTGAAAGACGATATCATCGTAAAATCCCAATTCCGTGAGATAAATGGTGCTAGTGACATGCATAGGTGCAGTCTTCGCGAACAATTCAAAACTTATATCCCCTACGTTGGTTTCAAGGTCCCAGTAGTACTTTTCGTCAAGATTGAACTCCATCAACTTTGGTTTTGTTAAGCTCTGCTTCCATCTCGGATTAGACTTATCAACTGTAGATGCAAATTGATCGTCAGCTCCCCGGGTATTGGAATACTCGGCATAACCCGCACTACCAAGGAATAGAATCGATACAGCTATCACATACGCTAATTTCATTGATCTTCCTGTAATTGAACAAATTATTTGACGCAGTATAAGCAAACAGATCACGAGAGTCAGTGTTCTTGACTTACTCGTAATGATTTGCCTCGCCGCATCGCATGATACAAACTCATTACCTATTAAATGATTATGGTTGCGAATAAAATTTCGCCATGCAAATTAAAACAGTACGCTGCCACAAAATTGATGAAGATATTACCACGGTGACCTTAGATACGGTTGATTTGCCGGCGCCTTCAGAAAATGAAGTTCAGGTTCAACTGAAGGCCTGTGCAGTGAACTTCCCAGACATACTCAAGATACAAGGCAAGTATCAACGTAAACCACCATTACCTTTTGCTCCAGGAGGCGAGGCTGCAGGAGATATTATTGCGGTAGGAAGCAATGTCAGTAATATTAGCTTAGGAGACCAAGTAATACTTGGTGGTGATTATGGCGGGTTTGCCGAAGCAATAAATGTACTAGCCAGCGCCGTTAAACCAATGCCACAAGCTATGGACTATGCAGCTGCAGCATCCTTCCAAACTGCATATATGACAGCATGGGTTGCGCTCACCTGTAGAGGTCATCTACAACCTGGTGAAAACCTACTCGTTCATGGTGCAACAGGAGGGGTGGGCATGGCTGCTGTAGACCTAGGAAAATACCTCGGAGCAAATGTCATTGCTACTGGTGGTCGTGACGATAAACTAGAAATCGTAAAGTCACGTGGCGCAGATCACGTTATCAATTACACGATGCCTAGTCAAAAGATCGGTGGATTCCGCGATGAAGTCAAATCTCTAACTAATGGAAGGGGTGCAGATGTCATTTTTGATCCGGTAGGTGGTGGTGCATTCGATGAATCCATGCGATGCATCAATACCGATGGACGTTTACTAACCATTGGTTTTACGAGCGGCCAATGGCCAAGCGCCGCTGTAAATCTCATTCTAATCAAGCAACTCTCTATAATTGGTGTGCGTGCCGGAGAATACGGACGGACGTACCCTGATAAGGGTAGAGAAAATACTCGTGCGGTTTATGAGCTTGCTAATAATGGCCATATTAAACCCTACGTATGTAAGGCATTTCCGCTCACTGAAGCTATATCTGCAATGCAGATGCTAGCGTCTCGGGAGGTGGTTGGAAAATGCGTAGTAACCATGAATGGATACACCATGCCCACGGCAAGATAACTCTGAAGAATATTAATAGCTCAGCACACTCTCAAACCCTCACTCTCGATAAGACAGAATGAAAAGAAGATCAGAATTTGCTTTAGGAACTAAGACGAAAATATAATTCATACTAAACCTCACATCACACTTGGATAAGTATCATGCGATTAGTTACATTTCAGCAAAATGGTAGGCCAAGGATAGGCATTCAGACAGAAGAGGGCATCATAGATTTAAGTATCGCAGCACCAGACCTTCCTAAAGATATGCTAAGTTTCCTGCAGGCAGGCGACACTGCTATGAAAGAAGCACGCGCCTTGGAGAACGCGAGTGTGCATCACTCAATAAATGATGTTCATCTGCAGTGTCCCATCACCGTCCCTCCTATGATGCTAGCCATTGGTCTGAATTACCGTCTTCATGCGGAAGAAACAGGTTCTGCTCTACCCAAGGTCCCTCTCGTGTTTACTAAACAACAAACTTGTGCAAACGGACCATTCGATGATATTCATGCACCCCCAGAATCGGCATTACTAGACTACGAGGGTGAACTTGGAATTGTCATAGGAAAAAAGTGTAGACGTGTCAAGAAGTCAGAGGCCGAAGATTATATCGCGGGATATTGTATTGTTAATGATGTAAGTCTCAGAGATTGGCAGTCTCGTGGAGCACCCGCTTCATTCACTATGGGAAAGTCATGGGATACTCATGGTCCAATGGGACCTGGCATAGTCACAAAAGAAGAAGTTGGTGACCCTCACCAATTACAACTCAAAACATGGGTGAATGGCGAGTTAAGACAAAATTCTAATACAAACGATCTGATTTTTAACTGCTTTGATATTATAGAATTTATCTCCACGGCATTGACCCTTCAGCCAGGCACTGTAATCCCTACAGGAACACCAAGTGGCGTTGCGGCTGCAATGAAGCCCCCAGCTTGGCTAGTGCCTGGTGATATAGTCAAAATTGAAATTGAGAAACTAGGCCATATTGAGAACAAGGTTATCGCTGAACCAGTTTAACTGACGCTCAGCAGCGCACCCCTCAATATGTTTAACATCTCATCAAGCTCAGAGTTACTTACTGTCAACGCTGGCATAAAACGAAGAGCATTTGGTTTAGGCGCATTAATTAGCAAGCCATTTTCGAATGCGTGTGCTACCACAGCAGATCCCTGGTCATGGGGCAGATCTGCTGCGACCAGCAAGCCCGTACCACGAATGTGACTTAAACCCGTTTCTTTGCCTAATTTCCTTAATTTTCGCTTGAGTGAATTTCCTCGTCTTCTCGCTCGATCTGGGATGTTCTTCTCTAACATGTGGTTTATTACCGTATAGGCAGCTGTCATCGCCAGAGGTTGGCCCCCAAAAGTACCTCCTTGGTCACCCGCCTCAAACACACAAACATGATCTTTCGCTAGAAATGCTGCAACTGGAAAGCCGCTGCCCAGACCCTTACCCAAGGTCATTATATCAGGCTCAACATTATAATTTTGATAACCAAATAGCTGACCCGTTCTACCCGCACCAGTTTGCACCTCATCCAGTATTAAAAGTATACCTTTTTCATCACAGAGCTTGCGAAGTCCAGACATAAACTCTTGGGTTGCAACATAGACGCCACCTTCACCCTGAATCGGCTCCATCATTATCGCGCACGTGCGATCTGTTACAGCCTCTCTTACTGCATCAAGAGAATTAAAGTCAACATGAACAAAACCAGGAACTTTTGGTTCAAACAGCTGGTGCCATGCCGCTTTACCAGATGCAGACATAAGGCCCAGAGTTCTTCCATGGAAGCTATTATTTGCAGTAATGATTTCATAAGCACCGTTTAAGTGCTGAGCCCCATACTTCCGCGCAAGTTTAATCGCTCCCTCATTAACTTCAGCACCACTGTTCCCGAACCAAACCTTGTCCAGACAAGAATTTTTAACGAGCAAATCTGCGGCAGCAATCATCTGATTGTTAAGTAAAGCAGGGCTCCCATTGAGGAGCTCTTTCATCTGCTTATTTATCGCCCGAACTAAAACAGGAGGGCAATGACCTAAAGAATTAACTGCCCAGCCCTGTATGAAGTCCAAATAACGATTTCCATTTGCATCCCACAAATAACTACCCTTACCACGAACCATCACTTGTTCAGGGCGAGTAACGACATGCATAATACTTTCAGCAGCGTTATTTAACATTTCCGGCGTGGAAGCTAATTCAGTCATCTTATCCTCACAATATTTACGAGCAGCTGCTCAGAATACATAAAACGATCATAAAAACACACATGATATATGTTATTGCATGGCAACTATTTCTGCCCTAGTCTATTCTTGCTTACGCTGCGAAAGAAGTCACGGACGAAAAAATGGATGGGAAAAAAGCACTTATTGCTTCAAGTCTAAGAAAAGAACCTGTATCTGTAACTCGCAAGATGGCAGCTGCACTGCCAGAGTTAAGACGTTTAGCTGCTGGAAAAGGTTTAAAAATTCATCATCTAGGTGCAGGGTATCCACATCCCGAAGTAACGGACCCTCGCGGATTCCTGGAGCATAAGACTCTTTACTTCGAACACCTCACCAAAACTGCAAGTGACACAAAACTAGGGATTATTCCTGAGTATCTAAGGGAGTCCTACGCCTATACAGATACCCTTGGACCAGTATCTGTTCGGAAAAATTTTGCTCGTGTGTATGGCGCTGATTGGGAATTCCCAATGAAACCAGAAAACCTCATTCCAACAATAGGCGCTAGCGGTGGAATCAATCTCATGTGTTCGCTGTTCGAACGCCCAGGAGTCGAGATCGCGTATATAACCGATGCGCCGACTTATGCTGGATTCATTACACGCGCACAGTTAGCGAACCAAACTAACATCTACAGCGTCGATATGGACTCCGAAGGTCCAATTATTGAACAATTAATTTGCCAAATAGAATCTGCTAGATCAAATGGTAGACTAGTTCCTTTCTACTACACCATTCCGGATGGCCACAATCCAGGCGGCTTTTCTTTCTCAGCGAAGAGAAGGAATGAAATTATCGAGGTGATGCGTAACTATGACATTCTTATTTTAGAAGATGCCCCATACGTTTATATTAGTTACGCAGAAGAGAACGAACGACCAAGACCTTTCGTAGCATTAGACCCAAGCAGAACAGTGCATCTATTTACGGGTTCAAAAATCGGTTTCCCAGGGCCAAGAGTGGGCTTTTTGTATACCGAAGCAAACATCGAAATTAGCGACGAGGAGATTGTCCCTCTTCGAGATCTCCTTTTAACAGAATCCAGTTCTGATATTTTGTTCCACAATCCAGAAGCACTCTACGCATTTGAATCAATGTTACATGACGAAAATATGGAACCTCTCCCATCACTTTGGCCGGTAGCAAGGGAAAAACAGATAATCTACAGCGAAAATCGAAATATTATAATGCAAGGCCTTTCTGATGGACTAGGCAAATTCCCCGAGCGATATAGCTGGACAATACCTCAGGCCGGTTTCTTTACCGTATTTCGTTTTCACGATTCAAAAATTGTGACGGACGATGTTTTCGTAAACTGGCTTGTGTCCGAATACGGCATCGTTGTTATTCCAATGTTCGATTTCTACCCTGAAGATGCTCGATTAAGGAATCCTCAAGCTGGCCTTAGCGAACTCAGGTTGTCGTTCTGCTTCAGCGAAAGCTTTGGAGATGATAGGAGAAGGGATCTTGCTGACAGTATTAAAGCTTTTTGTGATGCCATACTGAGAATTTGAGTGATCATCGTTTAAGAAAAGAGTTTTCCGTGATTTTAGTATTCCGAACACTCCTCTTGAAACTCCCCGCGACTTATCTCTGAGCGCCCCCCTTTCACACATACGCACAGGCAACTCGGGCAATCATTATGCAACGTTACCCTTTTTCTTACATCTCTTAACCTTAGGCGAGATGCTAAATTGTATGCTTGCTACCTAAGGGGGATTGATAAGGCTGTATGGACGGCTTTCACCAGTCACGAGCCATACCAATATCCTCCCGATTCCTCTAAGGCTGCACTAACTCTTTGGAGAGGCTGCGCCTACTCAGCTAGTACCACGTTTTCTGCTTGCGGGCCCTTCTGGCCTTGTGTAACAGTAAACTCTACAGCCTGCCCCTCTGCGAGGGTTTTAAAACCATCACCAACAATCGCACTGAAGTGCACAAACACATCAGGGCCAGATTCCTGAGAGATAAAGCCGTAGCCTTTAGATTCATTGAACCATTTAACGGTTCCTGTCGTTGTAGCCATATTTACTTCCTGGTTCTTTCAAGTTTTTTTTATCCATCCTATTTGGATGAAACGTTTAGCTGAAATGTGCTAGTACTTATGTGAAACAGGATTAACCGGCGTGCATAAATATAGATTAGTTTCGAGCAAACTGCAGTATAGGTGGGTTTCAGAGGAATGCAAACTTTTAGTTTGGATACTTTTATCTGTAAAGTCATGTTAAATACAGTAATTCTCTTCATTTCCCCCCCGTTTACAGTAAACATAGCCTCTTCGGTAGCAGTAAGACAAACTAAAAACTTTTCTTTAACAATAATTTAAATGTCAAATTCTATGAGTCCATTTGCCACTGAAACACGAGGATTTGAGCTATGACATTTGATATTCCTGTCATGTTACCAGTCGTTACGGAGTTCACGAAGCTTAAGAAATACCGTTTCAGGATCCGGATGAGCCTCGAGATCAGGAAACTCTTTACTCAACTGCATAAGTAAAGAGGGACTTCGCAACCTAAAAAAAGTATTGATTTCTTTCTCAATAGCAAGACTAGAGACGAAAGCATCATTAGGATCCGTATTTTTTGTTTCAGCTAGCAGCGCTCTAGCTTTTAAGTTATCGGTCTCTCTCGCCAGAGTAAACTCAAGATTATTAGTCATATAATCGTGGCCCGGATAGATAAGAGTGTCATCAGAGAGCTTAGCCAACTGGTTAATAAATGTTTCATACAACTGAACCGGATGCCCTCCCCCATGACAATTGCCCGCGCCCGCATTAAATAACGTATCACCTGAAAATAAAGCAGGGGTATCTGTCTGAGACAAGAGACAAACATGAGCCATCGTATGACCCGGCGTATCAAGCACTAGAAGCTCTAGTGAGTTTCCAACTTTAACTACGTCTCCCGCTTTCAAACCAACATCCATGCCATCGATATGGTCTTTAGCATTTTCATGGGCTAAGAGTTTAGCGCCAGTCGCCTTTATTAGACCCTGATTCCCACCAATATGATCGCCGTGTTCATGGGTATTTAATACCTTAGTGATGCTCCAGCCCATTTTTTCTGCAACGTGGAGACACTTTTTATAATCTAAAGGATCAATAGCAAGCGCTTCTCCAGTATCAGGACACGCAACAAGATAGTTGAAGTTGCGAAAGGAGTTTCCAGTCCAGATTTGCTCAACAATCATGATATATTTCCAAAAAACCTTAATGATGCACGTTTGCGGCCACTTGGCAAGGATCTAAGTACAGGCTTTTTAATGAATGAACCACTTTGCAACAAGTAGAGTTAGGTATGCCTAAACCGAATATTCTTTTTTTAATGACCGACCAGCAACGCTGGGACACGATAGACGCACATGGTGATTGGGTCAGGACCCCCAATATCGATGGTATAGCTAAGAAAGGAACACTTTTTAGTCAATGCATTACGACGAGCCCTGTTTGTGTTCCAGCAAGACTTACACTCGCAACCGGTCAATATCCGCACAGTACCGGAATCTGGACTCATCAGGAATATACAATGCCTGCAACCGCCCAAAATTGGATGAGGGAGATTCAGAAGCAAGGATATCGGACCAGTTTATTTGGTAAAACCCATCTACACCCGCACATTGGCGATCTCAGGGAGCAAGAAACGCTACTGCACTCCTGGGGCCTAGATGACGTCGATGAAATCGGTGGCCCAAGAGCGAGCGCACATGTAATGAGTCATATGACAGCAAGCTGGAAACGTAAAGGATTACTGGAAAATTATAAAACTGATATCAAAACTCGATTTGCGAATAAGCCCTACATTGTGAGGCCCTCGCCTCTCCCTCTTCAGGATTACTATGATGTCTATGTGGGCCAGAGGGCCAAAGAGTACCTGAAAGCATATAATTGCAACAAACCATGGTTTTGTTGGGTTAGCTTTGGTGGACCTCATGAACCCTGGGATACCCCAGAGCCCTACGCAAGTATGTACGATCCAAGCTCAATGCCTCTAGCGATATCAAAAAGGTCCATAAAGAAAAATGTGCGGCCCAAGGGATTTCTAGATGAAATTACTAATGGAAAATGGAGTCCCGATTTTAAAGCAGGTGAAGTCAATGCGATGCGGGCAAATTATGCAGGGAACGTGACCTTAATTGACGATCAGATTGGTGAGATCCTTGAGGCTATTGAGGACCGTGGCGAGATCGATAACACTATCATTGCATTTACATCAGATCACGGCGAGATGAACGGAGACCACGGCCTAATATACAAGATGAACTTCCTAGATGGATCGGTCAGAGTACCTCTCATTATCAAAGCTCCAGGTTTTGAGGAGGGCCTTACCAACAATAGTCTTGTGGAAAATAGTGATCTTGGACCCACTCTCTTACAGCTTGTTGGACGAGATATAGGATATAACCAGTTCGCTAAGTCCCTCGTTGACGCAATGGACGGTAGTAATCACCGAGAAGATGGCCTATCCGAGATAGTCGGCGAATTCATGTTGATGAATGACGAATGGAAAATCGCACTAAATCGTGATGGGCTTACCTATCTCTTATTTGATCGCAAAAATGATCCTCAAGAACTTGTCAATCTCACTGGAGATTTGGGCTATCGATCAAAAGAAGTTGCATTGAGGCATCGAATCCTTGAGAGACTTATCCAAAGCCAAAATTTACTTAACTAAGAAGGAAACCTTTAGAATATTAAGTGGGTTTAAAACAAGCTTATATAAGGCAAGTAAACATAGCCTGACGCTATCGCCTCGAGGTAGAATCTGGTCCGCATTTCTATTCAGGAGTTTTTAAATGGAAGGGATTGATCACGATGGTGTAACCCAATGGTTTAGGGATAATGTCCCAAACATTTCACCCCCCCTGAACTTTGAACTTATTTCCGGCGGTAAATCTAATCTCACATACCAAGTCCTCGATGATGAAGAGAATACGTTCGTTCTCAGACGACCTCCGTTAGGCCACGTGCTTGAAAGTGCGCATGACATGTATCGTGAGCATAGAATTATTGCAGCTCTTTATGGCACTGATGTCCCAGTCGCTAAGACCTATGGAATCTGTCAGGACAAAGGAATAAATAGTGCCGATTTCTTCGTGATGGATTGTATTGATGGAACGGTAGTACACAATGTGGATGCCTCAGAGACAATTTCAAAGGAAAATAGATACTCTTTTGGTAAACATACGATTGAAGTACTCGTAGCGCTCCATCTAATTGAACCAGAGGACGTGGGACTTGGCGATCTTGGTCGTCGCGAAGCATATCTTGATCGCCAACTTAAGCGCTGGACTGGACAATGGGAGGCAACCAAAACTCATCCAGAACCTGGTATGGATGAGCTTTTAAAATTGCTACATGAACGAAAACCTCTCCAAATTGGTTCAGCTATCGTGCATGGTGATTATCGTGCAGGAAATTTAATGCACGAAGAAGGCAAGGTAGTAGCCGTTTTCGACTGGGAACTCTGTACCTTAGGTGATCCACTAGCCGATCTTGGCTATCTGCTAAATTCGTGGCAAACCCGAGATGAAATAGAAGAAATGAGTGGTTTAGCGCCGCCAACAGCTGTAGAAGGATTCCCATCTAGGGCAGAACTGATGGACTGGTACGCCACGGGCACAGGGCGAGATCTTTCAGAAATCAATTATTATCGTGCTTTTTCTCACTGGAGAACTGGTTGTATTATGCAAGGGGTATACAAGCGATTCCTTGAAGGCGCTATGGGTGACCAAGAAATAGACCTTGAAGCCTATCGAGCTGGTGTTGGTCGTGTTGCTAACAGTGCCCTTGAGCTGATGACATAAATACTAAAACTTTTTGTGAGACAAGGTCTCTGGCAACTCTGCAAAACCAGGATTAGACTGTAAACAACACTAGCCAACGTCATGTTGGCTCGCCTGCGCAGCTGCCCATCGGTAATCTGCTTTACCACTTGGATTCCTTATAATCTCATCTCTAAATACGAATGCCTTTGGATATTTGTAACGCGATATATGGTTACTGCACTCTTGCAACAAACTTGCCTCGGAGACCTTAGTTCCAAGACGAAGCTGCAACACCGCCACCACCTCTTGTCCCCAGCGATCAGAAGGACGACCAGTCACGACAACATCATACACAGCCGGATGGTGCTTCAAAGCTTGCTCAACCTCCTCTACAAATATCTTTTCACCACCCGAGTTAATTGTTACAGAATCTCGGCCATGCAGTTCAATTGTCCCATCCTCAAGTAAGCAGACCCTATCCCCCGGCACCGAGTACCTTACTCCATCAATAGTTACAAAAGTCTTTGCCGTCTTCTCCTCGTCACCTAAATATCCCAAAGGAATGTGACCTGTTTGCGCCCACCAGCCAAGGCCTTCATGTCCTGGATCTAGTATTGAAGTCATATCGCTACTTAAAACAGCATTGCCTTCCTGTAGAGTGAACTCTCCAGTTTTTGCCCCTAAGACCTTATTACTTACATGTTGAGCCTGAGTACCTGTCTCTGAGGAACCTGCTGCATCGATAATATTTATATGTGGAAGAAGTTCGAGCAATTGCGTCTTTATGTTTGAGGTTGTGATGGCACCACCAGTAATGATATTTTTGAGGGAAGGCATTGACCTAGGCTTTCGTGACAAGGCATCGGCAATTGGCCGACCAAACGCATCCCCCACAATCATGAGCGCATCAACATCCTCTCTTATACAGGTATCAACGATATCATCACCATTTAATCGACTCACATCACTTTGTATAACCACGGTACTGCCGCTATGAAGAGCCTTCATGGCTACCCAGGATCCTGCACCATGCATAAATGGTGGTGATGCCAGATATCGATGATAACTTCTTTGCGCTCGTTCCTGGAACTCCTCCAGAGAATCTATCACTTTCCCTCTTGAGGTTCTCCCGCCCAGAGCCGCTACAAGCATGTCGGACTGGCGCCAAATGACTCCCTTTGGCATACCTGTAGTCCCGCCTGTATAAATCATATAAAGATCATCCGGTTTATAAGTGAGTACTGGCGTTTCATTCTTGGAATTAGACAGAACTTCTTCATAATCTAAAGCCCCTTCTAGCAAAGAAACTTTTGGCTCATCATTAACCTGGATTAACAGGGAGAGAGTAGGGATTTTATCGCGAATATTAGTTACACGTTCCGCTAACGATGAATGATAAATAAGCACCTTTACCTGCGCGTTATTTAAGAGATATATGAGCTCTTCGTCTACGTAGCGGAAGTTAATATTAAAGGGTACAGCACGAGACTTGTAACAGGCAACGGTAGCTTCTAGATATTCATTCCCATTGTAGAGATATAGACCGACGTGGTCTTGCCCACTCTGCCAATCTTTTAGAGACTCACGTTCCTGGTAACAACCAAATCCTGATGATATTAGAATGTTGGCAAGCTGGCTTGTGCGAATATCAAACTCTCTATACGTTACCCGTCGATCACGGAACACTATAGCTTCACGATCTGGAACAGTCTCCGCAATCGCACTGTTAAGCTCAGAAAGATTTATTTCTGACATAGCGATTTCTCCACAAACATTCTCCCTAAAGACTTAAAAAATTATATTGATACACGGGATTTATAAACTAAAGCTTTACAGTGGGTTCTTTCATCCCCTTCACTGGAGTATCGATTCTAATGACACTTCCATCCTCTTTTTTTGGATCTCTTAAACCAATTCTTGCTGAGGTCGTCACAATCTGATTTAACTCTTCACCAATGAATGCGGGGCACGTAGGCTGTGTTACTGGCAGAGGATAAGAACTCACAAGCCCCCCCATTGGACTATAGACATTTAACGAAGAGCCCCCCCATCGACAATTCCAAAGGTTCCCTTCAGCATCCACTATCGAGCCGTCTGGCAGACCTTTGGAATCGTCCTGCATTCCGACATGGACCTCTCTCTCTCCTATAATCTCACCAGTCGAAGGATCTGTTGGCAACTTCCAGATCACACGCCGCGGCGTGTCAGTATAGTAAGCAGTAGTTCCATCCTGTGTAAAACAAATTGAGTTAGGAGTGACGACACCCTCAATCAGAACAGATAAAACCCCCTTAAAGTATCGATAGATAGAACCAACACCACCTTTATCATCTTTAGCCATTGTTCCAATCCAGAATGCGCCACTAGGGTGCACTCGACCATCATTGGAACGCATATGACGGTCTTCTGGGAATTTCATCGTAATTTCAGTATCACCGGTATCAAGGTCAAGTACTCGGAAATCAGCCTCTGTAGCAACCAAGATACGCTTTTTATCTAAAATACCCGCTGCTGATGGCAAAACTGGAAACTCAAATTTTCGCGTTTCATGTCCACCAAAAGCTCTTTCATAAATAGCAGAATCGAATATATCGAACCAAATTAAGCTCGAACGTAAGTGGTGACTCAACGGTCCTTCGCCCAATGATAGTTGCTCATTGGACCAAACCGATGTCTCACATTTATTCAGGGTCACTTTCCCTTAATTACTGATCATTGCTAAAAAGTGATCTATACCCGCCTGAGAAACGTCCATATCTTGCTGGGGTGTTCCCGAGCTTGCCCCAATACCACCCAAGCATTCGCCGTCAACCATTACAGGTAATCCACCCCCTACACTGCTGAGACGCCCACCATGCTCCGTATGAATTCCAAACGCCAAACTTCCTGGCGTATTTACCGCATTGTACTCGTGCGTCGCCTTCCTCGCAGCTCCAGCCGTAAATGCTTTATCCTGAGCCACTGTGATACTATGGGCTTTGCCTCCATCCATTCTCTCAAAGGCAATCAGGTTACCTGAATCATCAGTTACTGCGATACACATTGGCAAATCAATCTCCACAGATTTCGCTCTTGCACCTTCAATCAAAATACGGGCATCTTCAATACTCAGTCGTTTAACAGAAATCATTTAGTCTCCTTCTCCGCTCTCGCGCTACCTAGTTTGCTTTCGGAGAATACCACAAAGCCTTGCTTGTATTTTATTTGAGATTTTTAACTCTATGGGTAGATAAAACTAAAATTATATGTACAATTTACTGTTCATATATAATTGTTCAATAAGTTGTACAATAAGGAGATGGTCATGCGGATAGTGACTTATTCAGAAGCTAGGAATAACCTTAAGAGCGTTCTTGATCAGGTAGTGGTAGATAAAGACTTTACAATCATATCGAGACGGGATGCTGATGATATGGCTGTTCTATCTTTAGAACAATTTAATAGCCTCATGGAAACAGTTAACCTACTTAAGGTTCCATTCAATGCAAACCACTTAAGTGAAGCCGTCAGCCAATACCAGACCCAGAACGTAGTAGAACGTAAGCTAATTGATGACTAATAGTCACAAATGGACGAGAATCGCCTGGTCTGACTATCAATATTGGTGCTATCGCAGCAGAAAAACTCAGATTTTTATCAATCAATTAATAAAGAATGCAGAAAAAACACCCACCAACGGTCTAGGAAAACCAGAAAAACTGGTAGGCAGCCTGACTGGTTTATGGTCCCGCAAAATCGACACCACCAATCGTCTAATTTATGCCGTTAAGGAAGGGCATCTCATTATTATTTCCTGCAGGTACCACCTAAAACCGCGTGTTTCATTCATGTCACCACCACGCTTTAGAAACTAATACTTTAGAATGTTAGAGTAACTTTAAGAGCATCCTCATCACGCTCATGTGCGAGAACAAGGGCTTGATCAATAGATTCTAGTGGCAATCTATGGCTCACCATTTTTGTAACATCTATTTCACGACGCGCAATCCAATCCAATGCAGTATAGAAAGATTTCAGATCTTCTTCACCCTGTGCATCAACGACGCCATACATCTGAATCTGTTTCATAAAAAACTGCGCATAATTAAAGGGAATATCCCTGTTCGTATCAGGCAACCCAAAAAAAACAACATTGCTGCGATAACCTGCTATATCGATTGCTTGTTTGATTGTTTCCTTGCGACCAACAGCCTCTATAACGATATCAGCACCTCGACCACTGGAAGAATCTAATACTGCTTCGCGAATTCCTTTACCATCGGGATCGCCAAGAACAGAAATGTCTGCGCCAAAACTAGCCGATTGTTCTAGTCTCGCCAAAGATAAATCAGAAACAATGACTTTTTCGGCACCAAACCTTTTGGCTAACCAGGCAAAAAACATCCCTGCTGACCCCTGACCAAGAATCGCAACAGTTTTACCAATAAAATCCATATTGCCTCGCCTTAAAGCAAATATAGTTGTTCCAAATTGCTGAGCCATTAGAAGATCTTCCTCTGGACCATCATAGTCAGGGAGTTGGAGACACCATGATGAAGGTAAAGTCTGATAGTCAGCGAACCCTCTCTGAAAACCACCCCCCGGGATAGTCAGCACTCGCTCACCGACTTTCACATTTTCGTCATGGGACTCAATGACCTCACCTACCCCTTCATGTCCGGGCCAACCTGGCAGTCCTGGAAAATCTTTGGGCCCCCTTCTAGTAAAGAAGACCTGATGCAAATCAGAACCACAAATAGCCGCCATATGATTCTTAACGACGACTTGACCTTTTACCGGCTCATAAAAGTTTGCATCCTCGCAAACCATTTTTTGAGGTTCGACTAGTCGAGCAGCACGCATCTTCTTCATTACTTATTCCTCTGATCAAACCAAAAGGCGGGAAGAATAGCCGAAAAAGAAAACAAAATCATGCAGTTAGAAATAGTAACTTAAACCAAGGTAAGCCATATCTGGATTCAACCCATATTCGGAGTTATTTTTATCACCGTGGAAACGGTAGTAGGTTATGTTAGCGTCGACATTTGCTTTGACACTATAACTCGCCGCTAATGATAGAAAAGATGAATCATCACTTATATTGAATATACCTTGAAGAGCCAAGTTCCATAAAGGTCCTAATTGATAGTTAAAACTTGGTATTAAATAGTGCTCACCAAATAAAAATATGCCCGCCGGCAATCGGGGATTCTTATAATTTTCCTCCCGGTCCCTATGCTTATCTATATTCGCGCCATTGTAGTGATATTCTATCTGACCAAAAGCACGCTCAGAAAATGCATAGTCAAAACCCGAAGATATCCTCGTGTATTCTCTCTGACCGTAAACCTTTGCAATTTCGAACCAAAACCCGAACTGCCCAATCGCTGTTTGCAATCCAGCACCTAAAAGATTCTGCTCATCGAATCTTGAAATAGTGAATTGCAAATCCTTACCCCAGTAGTTATTACTCAACTGAAGGAATGCTGCTGATTCATTCCGTGAGCTACCGAAAACAATACCTAAGTCAAATTCACCTAGCTCACCTAGGGGTGATTGATACCTAATCGCATCCACTCCCACACGATATTCTTGATCAAAAACTATCGCGTCAAACGGAATAAAAATATCTGTAGGATTAATAACGCGCGCGCTCCCAAAACTAATTGCCTGCCTACCTAACGTCAAATCTCCTTTAGCCAAGCGGAGCTGCACATTTAATCGATCCAAGTTCTGTATAAAAAAGTGTTTTGGATTTACCTCACCAATAATCTGTGTAATATCTCCGAATCTATAACGGCGCTCTGTTTGGATTAAATCTGATTGCTCGGCAGATAACTGTCTCGACATAAATATTGGATTAATCTGATAATGAAGTTCCCAGGCCAAGTTAGCCTCTTGATCATCCAACATAAAGCGTACATTGTTTTGCGACTGATATGTTCGAGGCTCTTCGTACAGGGCTTCCTGCGTCACCATGAACGTTTTTACATGACCAGAAAACTCGATTTCGCCAAAGCTATATGCACTGACCAAAAATAATAAAAATGCCTTCAACATATTATTTGATTTCGTCGCTTTCAATCTTCCCATCATGCAAGTGAATCAATCTTCTGGCACGGTCCATTATGTTTCTATCATGGGTAGAAAAGACAAAAGTCATATTCTGCTCTTCATTTAACCTCCGCATTATGTCTAATAGTGAGGCGCCCGTTGCTGAATCGAGATTCGCCGTTGGCTCATCTGCTAGAATTATGTCCGGGCCAGAAGCCATCGCCCGAGCAACCGCGACCCTTTGTTGTTGGCCTCCTGACAACTGCGCAGGCCGACGATCGCCAAGGCCCTCAAGCCCAACCAAGAACAACATCTCTCGAACTCTTTCATGACGCTTACTAGCGGGAATGTCTTGCAGCAACATAATATATTCAATGTTTTCCTCTGCTGACAAAACGGGTATCAAATTATAGGACTGAAATATAAACCCTATGTGATCTCGCCTAAAATCGGACAGCTCGCGGTTAGTCATCTCGGCAATATTCATACCCGAGAGCAATATTTTCCCTGAAGTCGGGTTATCCAGACCTCCAACTAACTGCAGGAATGTAGTCTTTCCTGAACCAGAAGGTCCGATCACAGCAGAAAATTCGCCTGGCTTTATTTGAATGGAAACATCATCAAGAGCTGCCGCTCTAAGATCATCTTCCCCAAAAAAACGGCAGATGTTCTCTGTCTCTATTACGTATTCCATAGTAGCTCCTACAAGGACCTATTAAGTGCATTTACGGGCATGATACGAGCGGCAAAAATCGAAGGATAAATGGCAGAAACGAGTACGAGTAAAATCACGCAGAGAGGAAGTACAGTAAATTGTTCTAATGCAACCTTGGTATGAATGCCCTGCAGGACTACACCACTTACCTCATAGGTACCAAAATGAATGCCATTGATAGCAAACCAAGAATTCACAAAGTAACCCAAAACAGCACCTAAGACACAGCTAACAATGGCAAGCAGAAGCGACTCCAGCATCACCAAACTCATAAGCTCAGAGCCGCTAGTACCTATAGCTTTAGCAACGCCGAACTCATAGAGACGTTCGTAAATCGACATAAATAAGGAGTTAACCACTCCAAAAATTGCCAGTAGAAACAGTATCGATCCTATAATAATAGTCGCGTAGTTACTCATCCCAATGAGAGAGGCAATAGAAGGATTAAAGTCTAACCAACTCAATACCTCTAAGTCCTGTTGATTAATTTCCTGGTAAAAGGAATGTTCCGGATCCAATGCATACTCAGGATTCTTGAAACGTACTGCGATTTGATGGATCCCATTATTCAACCCAATTAGATGTTGAGCAATATTAATATTAATAAAACTCAAACTATTATCTAACTCCGGTAGCCCAAACTCAAAAATACCGGAAACTCGAAATAATTCCTGACTTATCTCGTCAGTATCCACCTCTACTGCTGTAATTACGATCCGATCACCGAGAGAAACCTCCAATGTATCTGACATTGGCTTACCAATGAGAATCTCTCTTTTTAGGCCAGATAAGTAAGCACCATCAATTATTGCGTTTTTAATTTTACTTATATCTGTCTCCTGAGTCGCATCTACCCCATAGATTAAACCACTCGTAATATTGTAGGGAGAAGCCACCATGCCACCTAAAAGTACTCGTGGAGCATATGCCTCGACGTCATTATTTAGAAGGATTTGGGTAATAATAGACTCTGGCTTAGCAATAAATATCTTCTCATCCAACTCATCGAAGAAGCCCTTCTTATGTATTTGAGCTTCACCAGATAGGGTCTGCGTGACGCTACTTACTAAATCCTCCTGCATCCCCTTGATCATACCGTCAGCGAGTATTAAAGAAACGAGAGTAAAACTCAAAAGCATCACAGTCAGCAAGGTGCGGCGTTTGTTTCGAAACAAGTTTCGCCAAGCCAGTTTAAGAACTAACATATTTAATGGCTACTCATCGCCGATCTAGGTGTGATAGTGCAGGCCCTCAGACCAGGTATAATTGTCACAAGAGATGAAAATATATAAATAATTAGTGCTGGGATGATCAGTACAATTGAGCTTACTGTGCCTTTCAATTCATATAACTGCACACCACCCATATCAATCGGCTGCGGCAAAAGAAAACCTACTTGCGTTAAAAAAATCAGCAGTGGAATTGTGAGTATAAGGCCAAATAAAATACTAAGGGTTGTCAGCAGCATCGTTTCAATAAAAATCAGCTTAAAGATATCAACAGGACGACTACCGATAGCTCTTAAGACACCAAATTCTCGAGTTCTTTCTAGAACCGACATCAGTACCGTATTAAGAACACCAATACATACCAGAAAAATAATGATTCCCAGTATAAAGTAGTTCCCCTGTTGGTCAGCCCGCATTGATTTATAAAAACTAGATTCAACCACTTGCCACGGCGATACCGTCAGCCCATCTACAACATGATCAATATCTTCTTGGAAGGAATTAGCAATTGTCCTACTTTTGCTAACGTCATCAGTCAATAATGCATATTCGTGCACCTCATCATAAATGCTAAGAAATTCTTGGGCAGCACCTAAAGGAAGGTAAACAACCATATTGTCAAAAGATGACTTATTTCCAACTGTAGCCACCACCTCAAAAAGGTCATTAGCAGTCGAACCATCAGCACCTTGAGAGATCAATACAATCTCATCACCAACCCCAATATCCAAAGTGCGGGAAACCCCTGCACCAATCATGACCTTAAAAAAACCACTTTCGGTCATTTTTTGGTCAAAATATTTACCTGATTGTACTTTTTCCTTGAGTCTCGATGTTTTCGATTCGAGCAGAGGATTAACACCGATCACCGAAACAATAGATGTCTCGCTTCCTGAATAAGCAAGCGCAGGCGCAAAAACTCGAGGCGAAAAGCTTTTAATCCTATTTTCTGTACCAAGTAAGGCCTCAATCGAATCAAGACCCTCTATCGTTTTATAGACCTTAGGCCGCTTATGATAATCTCCTGCATGAATTTGAATATGACCCGTATGATTACGAGTAAAAAAATCAATAGCATTGCCATAAGTACCCTCCGTCAACGAAAATGAAAAAACACTGATGACAAAACCACCTGTCATACTCAGACCAGTGAGTAATGATCTGCGCTTTTGGCGCAGGATATTTCGAAATGCAAGTTTCAGTATCATCAAAAACGGCTCGTGAGATTTCTGCGAGTAAAGAGATTTCTTTTGACATCGGGGGGATCGAAGTGAAGGTTTGTATACTCTATAATTGTTTTATACCCGGGCCTATTAAATGGGATTACAGAAATCCTTGAAGGCAAAAGTATGCCTTCAAATTCCTCCCTCTTACCGAATTCCATTAGGCGTATCTTTCTATCTTTTTCGTCATAAAAAATCTGCTCGCTAGGAAGCATTGCCTGACGATCAACAATGTAATCAATTTTTGCCCAGACCGTAACGGTTTCTGGTTTCGGAGACAAAGTAATACGATATTCAGACTCACTAGTCTCCAAAGATAAATCATAAGCATCAATCAGTTCTGTTTCCCGAAGAAGATCATCGTTAGTAACGTCACTGCCCATCCAAGAGCCCATCATCATCGAGGGCGGAACTTTGATGACTTTGTTAATTTTCGGAAAGTAGTTCCACATCTCCCGCTCTCTTTTTAAAGTAGAGATCCCCGATTCTTTTTTTGGTTCAAGTATTCGGTATAAAGAATAATCTTGACCCAGTGATGCACTGCTCATCTTGAGGACGCGTTCATGTCGTGGCGTAATTATTATCATCGTTAAGTTAGCACGAGAGGCGCTCCCTCTATAGAGGTACTCCATTTCTTCAATTATTCTTTGTGCCCGTGAAGATGAATCATCAGCGTACAACATTGGGGAAAATAGTATAAGGAAGGATAACCAGTAGACCATCTGCATTCCTAATCATTAGGCTTTAGTAGATTATAACAGGACAAAATAATAGGATCTTATTGTCACACCCCCGTTTAATCAGAGAGAGTAAGATGGATTTTGGAGTACAAGTCAACGTTTACCGGGTCACATGGCAGGATATAGTCAAGTCAGTTCAGACCATGGAAGCGGGTCATTGGGATAGCATATGGTTTGCAGATCATCATATACCGCCAGGAGGAGGTGGAGATGATATTGAAGAATCGAAAAATGCTTTCGAAGGCTTGACCACCATTGCTGCTATCGCGGGGATGACAAAAAAATTACGCTTAGGAAATCTGGTGTTGGGTAATACTTACCGAAACCCCGGACACACAGCACTGATCGCAGGAACCCTCGATACGATTAGTCAAGGACGTTTTACCCTGGGTATTGGGGCGGGGTGGTATGAACGAGAACATACAGCATATGGTTGGCAATTCCCATCTATGAAAGAACGACAAGATCGACTCGAGGAAGCATGTGAATTAATCAGGCTTTTATTTCATCACCATGAACCGGTCGACTTTCAAGGTAAATATTATCAGTTGAGTCACGCACAACTCTCGCCCGCAAATCATGATAGCAGCAAACCAATCCCCATTATGGTGGGCGGTACTGGCCCCAAGCGGACATTACGCACTTTGGCTCGCTACGGAGATGTGATGAATCTAGACGGCTGGGAAGGGGGAGGTCTTAAACTAGAATATTATAAGTTTAAGTCCAATATTCTCGAAAAACATTGCGAAGAATTTGGAAGAGATCCAAATGAGATTCGTAGAACACTTACTATGCCTTGCTTGATCACGAATGATAAAGCACGAGCAGATGCCATGATTGCAGAATATGGCGAGGGGACAGTGGCAGGCTCAAAGCAATATGTTATTGACCGTATTGGTGAATTCGAGGAGGCAGGTATAGAAGAAATAATGTTTGGATATTTTCCGACAGGCAATTCTGACGTACTAGAACGTTTCGAAGAGCAAATCATCAAGGCCTTTAGGTAGGAAGGAACGGATTAACCTCAAAGTGTGCATAAGGACCGCGGGCCAACCATCCAGCGATCCTATATGCAATTGACAAGCTAATGTGAATTAGATTGAAATCCCGTAAGCTGCAACAAACGTTGTTTTAGGCTCGGTTCCAGTGAAATCAATCCATGTGCTCATAGTAAAGGAGATATTATCATTATAGGAGTAGCTGATATCGAGATGCGTAGCGTCCGTGTCATCTCCAAAATCGTGATCCCCAATGGCAAAAGTGAAGTCTCCTGCTGCTAGTGATGCGTTAATGTAACTGTAGTCTTCAGAAGCTGCATATCCGCCCGTATCACCGGCGATGTTATCATAGTAGCTGACGCTTACAGGACCGTACCCCAGAGTCAATATAACTTCTACAAAGTCTCCGATGTCTCCATCTGTCTCAGAGAAATCGCCAGTAGGGTAAAGATAGTTGGTGACATTAATATCAAAGCTTAGATCGCCAACCTCACCACCAAACCCTGCAAACAGATCAAATTCTGTACCTGCTGTTGTATCACCTGAGGAAATCCAAAGGCCGGCATAAGCTCCGCCCTCGCTGAAAGAAATATCCGCTGATGCTGCGGGCGTGCCTGACCCCAAGTCGTAACCTCGCCAGAGGTATGAGGTAGCGACTGATGCAGACGCCGAAATTTCGGCATTAGCTGCTGGAATTATCGTGCCAGCACTTAGAAACAATGCAAATACTCCGGCAAGAATTTTTTTTGAGAAAGTCATATTTTGCTCCATGATGAACTTCGTGTATTTAACGCTGGCCCCCACACAAAGTGTAACCAGTCTACAGGTTGGAAAGCATTATCCGGGCCACTTTTAGAATTTCTTTAAAAATCAGATGTTTATTTATTCAATTGTCTGCTATCAAACGTGGTTAAAGCAAAGAATGCACTTATGTAGTGCGTTTTGCACTAATTCGGGCCAAAATTATTGTGTAGCTATAAATGGTCCGTCAACGCAAATTCTCCTGCCATCAGGGGAATAACACGCACCGCAAATACCAACACCGCATTTAGTCATATAATCAATAGCGCTAAATATTCTATCTCTACTGACAAATTCTGACTCTACTTCCTCAGCCGCGTGAACCATTGCAGCAGGACCACAGTTAAAGAAAAGGGCTGACTCAATATCTTCCCTCGCTTCAAGTTCCTGCCTCAACAACTCTGTAACTAAACCGTGATAGCCAGCAGAGCCGTCATCCGTAGCGATTACAACTTCAGCGATTGCTCTACACTCATCCAAAAAATAGAGTCGTTCTTTACTCCTCGCCCCAAGAAAGACGGTTGCATTACCAAAATCGCGAGCGAGCTGATAAATGGCCGCTAGACCAGTACCACCAGCAACGGCTATGACCTTGTCGTCTTTTGCCGGTTCAATCGGCTTTCCATAAACCCCTCTAACAAAAACACCATCTCCAGGCAGCAATTTCAACAATGCATCAGTAAAAGTACCTACGTTGATCACAGCTAAAGAAAAAGGATCATCCGTTAGTGCAGAAAATGGTTTTTCTCCCACACCAGGAATCCAAACGAATACGAACTGTCCCGCCTTTACTTTTAACTTACCATCAAAGGTAAGGACAGAAATATCCTCTGTTACTCGCATATTCTTAACCAGAGTATAAGCTTCAAATCCCATAGGGATATCGTACTTAATTAACTCCGCACTCTTATTTCTGTTCTCGGCCAAGTCAGCTTCAATCGCCTTAAAGTATCCAGTGATTGAAGTGGAATCCATTCCAGTCAATGCCGAACCGACCCCGAAGATGTCCGCCCCCTCGCTCGCAAACGCCCTAATATCATTGGCGGAACTAATTCCCCCGCAACCAATTATCGGTATATTTACAGCTTCGCGAATTTCCCTGACGCACTTAAGGGCGATAGGTAGAATGCCTTTCCCCGACATGCCTCCCAACGTATTGGTAAGCACAGGATTACCATATTCAGTGTAATAAGCGGGGCCCACCGTATTGATAGCACAAATCGCATCAGCACCACCTTCAGCTGCAGCTATCGCAATTTCAGCAATACTTGGTACGTTGGGAGTTAACTTAGGTATGACAGGAACGTCAACAGACTCCTTAATAGCTCGTGTTATATCTTTCACAAATGCAGCATCTTGGCCCATATCCATGCCATAGCCTTGAGCATGTGGGCACGATAAATTGATTTCTAGTCCGTCAGCGTGCGGAGCTAGCTTTTGAGCGACTGCTACTAACTCTTCAAGTGATCCTCCAAAAATGGAGCACAACAAAAACCTGTCTTCGGGCACCTCGAGATAAGAAAACTGTCTCGCAGCTTCTTCAACTCCAGGATTGGTTAACCCCACTGCATTCATAAAACATCCAGGACCGTACTGCGTCAAAATCGGTTCCCGATTTCCTAATCTCGAAACAAGTCCGATACTTTTCGTAGTCATCACGCCTATTTGCGGAACATGATCGAACAAATAGCGAATAATAGGAGTTGCAGTACCAACAACCCCAGAAGGTATGGTGTAAGGGCCTGAAATTATCTTGCCCAGAAACTCGTAGCTTTGGCTCAATGGAAACTCATCGGGAAAACGTGAATGCTATGATAGCAGGGGCTATCAAGCTAGACACTCTTAAACCGAAAATTACCAGTATCCCTCTTGAGAAAAGCGTGCCCAAGGCTCATGGTCACCAATACCAAATCCCGTTATCATCCCATCTTTTTGGCGCTGCAGAAAATCAGGGAATTCTTGGAGGGGGGGGATACGATCGATTGCATCTAACCAGCCTTGATTATCGTAAGAAATCTGGCAATGTCTAAAGATCCCATCCTCAATCAGCCCGTAACACGCAGCGTTTCTTCCACATCGATTTTGACCAACGCTCCCTGGGTTTATGAACTCTTGCCCGTTAACCATTCTCCGAAACTGGATGTGTGAGTGTCCGAAAAGCACGTATTTGCAACTACTCCCGTTCGCTAACTCTATAAACTTCTCATCAGGTGTATCAGGCACAAGATGTCTTACACCCCCTGGCAAAAAGCCGTGACGAAGCAACATGCGAATACCATCTTCTTCAAACTCTCCCTCGGGATGAAAAGTTTTCACATAGTCATAGCCCGCAGGGTCAAGATGTTCCCGAATCCATTTACTATACGCCAGCCAATGCGGTGGCCACCCATCTAGCAGAAGCATGGAGGAGTCAAGCAATTCATAGTCATGATTACCTAATATATTGATACCTTGTGGCATGCCTTTCATCAACTCAATAGTCTCATTAGCTTGTGGGCCAGGAAGCACCGCATCTCCCAAGAATATAGTCCTATCAGCATCACCGTCTTTTTTTAAAACAGCGCGAAGGGCTTCAGCATTACCGTGAATATCTGCAATTACTAATATCTTCATCAACTGCTCCTATTAAGTGAGACAATAAAACTGCCAATCGAAAGATTCGACATAGAACTTTGCTCGCCTACCAACACATCTCAAGCATTACCTATAGAGTCTGGCCATCTATTTTAAATATCCTTAACTTAAATAGAACCGCTCAAATCGATTTAAATGACTTATCAGAGGTACTGTAGAGGCTTTTCAACATAATTTAATTGCGTGTAAGGATACCCCCTATTTCTCCTATTCACAAAGCTTGGAAAATCGAAAATAACCATCTTCACTAATCTCGCAAATTTCATGTAAACTAGTATGAGTACGACCCAAGAGCCCGAGTGATGCATCGGCGTATAGTCTTTATAGGGAGCATAAAATAGTATGAGATACGAAGCACCAACCACGACTAAAGAAGCAGCAAGTCTGATAGCGGGAGAGAAAGGGGAAGCTTTCGTTCTGGCTGGAGGAACAGATCTTTTAGTGAGAATGAAAACTGGCCTAAGTGATCCAGACCTCGTAGTGGATATCAAACATATCCCAGCCATGCAAGATATCAAAACTACTGATTCAGGCACAAAGATTGGGGGCGCGGTCTCAGGCTCTCGCTTGAACTCCAACAAAAAACTCAAAAAAGCTTGGCCGGGTGTTGTCGAAGCCACTAATCTAATAGGCTCAGATCAAATTCAGGGCAGGGCCACAATGGTTGGCAATCTGTGCAATGCATCGCCGGCAGCAGATAGCGTTCCTGCAATGATAGCAGCCGGTGCAAAAGCGGTTGTTGTTGGCCCAACGAAAAGGCGAACTGTCCCAGTTGAAAAAATAGCCACTGGCCCTGGAAGAACCTCGCTTGCGAAGGGTGAAATAATAGAATCGATTAACCTTCCAAAAAGAACGGGCAAATCAGGAGATGCTTACCTAAGATTCATCCCACGAACCGAGATGGATATTGCGGTAGTGAGTGCAGGCGTAAACTTGACTCTAGAAAAAGGGCTGGTGAAAACTGCAAGAGTTTGCTTGGGTGCAGTAGGTCCCACCGCTGTACTTGTTCAAAAAGCTGCTAAAGCCATTATAGGCAGCAAACTAGATGAAGAGTCCCTGAAGAAGATGGCGGATGCATGTTCAGCAGCATGCAATCCAATAAGTGACAAGCGCGGTACGGTAGAGTATCGAACTAAGGTAGCTGGTGTTTTGGCAAAACGAGCAGCAAAAATTGCTTTCGAGCGAGCAGGAGGTAAGTAATGACTGGCACATTAGTAAATACAACTGTAAATGGTGATGCTGTTCAATTTGCATGTCCAACAGATGAATCCCTATTGGATTCTCTGAGGGACCGGATTGGACTAACTGGGGTCAAGGAAGGCTGTGGAACAGGAGACTGCGGTGCTTGCAGCATTACTTTAGATGGCGAGCTCGTTTGCTCGTGTCTTGTTTTGGGTGTAGAAGCAAATGGAAGAGAAATTGGTACCGTAGAGGGACTTGCCGATGGTGATAAGCTGCATCCTTTACAGGACCAGTTCATTAATAATGCAGCTTTGCAATGTGGCATTTGCACTCCGGGTTTTCTAGTCGCAGCCAAGGCACTATTAGATAAGAATAATAACCCAACAGAAGAAGAGATCCGTTATGCATTGGCGGGGAATCTTTGCCGTTGCACCGGCTACGACAAGATTGTGCGGGCCGTTCAGGCAGCATCGAAAGATCTCAGGAAAAAGAAGTAACCTTCTAAATATTAGCGATAGGAATTATCTGACATGACTCATGATCAAAGCTTTACAAATCAAAAATTCAAATTGGTCGGTAGCCGCGTAAATCGTCCAGACGGCGTTGATAAGGTAACTGGACGTGCAAAGTATGGTGCAGATGCTGCAGCTCCGGGGCAACTAGTTGCCCTATTTTTAAGGTCTCCCCATGCACACGCAAAAATAAAAAAATTAGACACCTCGAGAGCAGAAAAACTCGCAGGAGTCAAGGCAGTTATTACAAGTGCCGACCTCCCGGACCATACGAATGGTGCGCAACTCGATGTGCTCGAGAATTGTATGGCCCGAGACCGGGTACTTTACGATGGTCATGCTGTAGCAGCGGTGGCGGCTATTGATAGAGAGACTGCAAAGAAAGCACTCAAACTAATTAAAGTAAGCTATGAAAAGCTGCCGCATGTAACCGATGTAGATGAAGCCATGAAATCAGATGCTCCCTTGGTGAGAGAAAATATCTTCACTCGGGGTGTGGATCCAAAGCCAACGAAACCATCAAACATTTGTAAAGTATCGACATTTGGTCATGGTGATATCGAGGCAGGATTTAATGAAGCTGATGTGATAATCGAAAAGAGCTTTAAAACAGAACAAACTCACCAAGGCTACATTGAACCTCATGCATGCCTCGCTTCGGTGGGACCGGATGGTAACGGGGAGCTCTGGGTAACAACTCAGGGACATTACACTTACAGAACAGTGTGTTCTGCGCTACTCGGAATGGATATGGCTAAGCTCAAGGTCACATCATCTGAGATCGGAGGCGGTTTTGGAGGTAAAACACACGTTTGGATTGAGCCAATAGCGTTAGCGCTATCTCGTAAAGCAAATCGTCCAGTGAAGGCAGTTATGACCCGAGATGAAGTATTTAAGGCCAGTGGACCCACCTGCTCAACCTCTATGGATATTAAGATCGGCGCTAAGAAAGATGGAACTATCACAGCTGGGTCCGCGCACATCCGATACCAAGATGGAGCTTTCCGTGGCCAATGGGGACAGCTAGGCGCTATGACGGCGTTCGCTTGTTACGATCTAAAGAATGTTCAGTCTGTGGGATATGATGTACTCGTCAATCGACCAAAAGTTGCAGCATATCGGGCACCGTCTGCACCAATGGCCGCTTTCGGAGTAGAAAGCACAGTTGATCTGGTGGCAAAGGCCATTGGGATGGATCCTGTAGCCCTGCGCATTAAGAATGCAGCCAAAGAGGGTACGCGAGCTTCGTATGGACCCACATACGGACCCATTGGGATTGGACCGACTTTAGAAGCAGCAAAAAATCATCCTCATATGAGAGCCAAACTAAAGAAAAACCAAGGTCGTGGTATGGCTTGTGGCTTTTGGTTCAACTTTGGAGGTCAAACCTGCTCCGATATCAATATTAGCGCAGACGGAACAGTTAATTTAACGCTGGGGACAGTAGACGTAGGAGGATCGCGAGCATCCATGTCTCTAATTTGCGCAGAAGAACTCGGAATTCCCTACGATCAAGTAAAAGCGAATATAGCGGATACCTCCTCGCTTGGACATAACGACACCACAGAAGGCAGTCGGGGCACGTTCTCATCAGGCATGGCAACTATTTTTGCGGCTCGAGAAGCAATTGAGGAAATGAAAGAACGAGCAGCTCAAACGTGGGATATTCCCGTGGAAGAAGTCGAATGGGTAGAAGGGGAAGCCAGAGCGGTTGGTAAGAAGAATGACAACTTACCTCCCTTAACCCTTAAAGAGATAGCAGGGCGTGCAGCCGCTACTGGGGGACCAATCGCCGGACATAACGAAGTTGTCGCCGATGGCGCGGGCGTTTCTTTCGCTAGTCACATCTGTGATGTCGAGGTAGATCCTGAGACTGGCGGAACCAAGATAATTCGGTACACAGTGATCCAAGATGCTGGTAAAGCTATTAATCCAGATTATGTAGAAGGACAGTTTCAGGGCGGCGCTGCGCAAGGTATCGGTTGGGCTCTTAATGAGGAATACATTTACGGCGATGATGGACGATTACAAAATGCTGGATTTTTAGATTATCGTATCCCTGTATGTTCAGATCTTCCATTTATCGATACAGAAATACTAGAAATCCCCAATCCAAATCATCCTTATGGAATTCGGGGAGTAGGCGAAACCTCTATCGTCCCGCCATTAGCCGCAATTGGTAACGCAGTTTCTAACGCAGCAGGTGTTCGTATGACGCATGTACCAATGTCGCCACCGCGGATACTTAA
This sequence comes from Gammaproteobacteria bacterium, assembly GCA_002690865.1. Taxonomy (GTDB): domain Bacteria; phylum Pseudomonadota; class Gammaproteobacteria; order Pseudomonadales; family Azotimanducaceae; genus UBA7455. The sequence continues at coordinate 68,041 of NZGG01000024.1, forward strand.
AGCGATCGAGGAAGCGGCCGAGGCATAATAATAGAATAAACAGCTGCCACAGCGTGTTTCTGAATGTCAGTGGCAGCTGAATCTTCTTTTAATCTGCCCCCTAAGTATTGATAGAGAAAAAATGCAAGTCAATCTAACAGGGTCATTGCGCTCTGCAGTTAATGGAGAAGAAGTAGTCGAGATCAAAGCGGATACTATTCGTGAACTGCTCAGCAGACTGCTAGAAACCTATCCCGCAATGAAGGACCATATGGATACAGGCATCGCCGTTTCAATTGATGGCGAAATATATCGGGATAGTCCTTCGAAAAAGCTGCCCGCTGGATCAGAAGTCTTTCTTCTCCCACGGCTTCAAGGCGGCTAATTATTGCTTTTTCGCCTTTAATCGAAAGGCGTGCTTTAATTATATAATCATCACCAGCTCAATATCAGGAGAAGTACCAGTGAAGAAAAAAGTAGTTGCTCAGTTTCCACGGCAAGCAAATCCGGAAGAACTGCGTTTAAGATATGCAGCTGAGCTAGAGGCTCTCGATGCTATTGCGGAGATTGTGGAAGTCGACAGTAGCAGCGAAGAATCATTCATCGAAGGAGCTCACGATGCAGATGCATTACTAACTTCTTGGGGACTTCGAATTTCTCGAAATATTATAGAATCTCTAGATCACTGCGTGATTATCGGTGTTGGTAGCGTTGGGGTTGATATGGTGGATGTTGACGCTGCCACAGAGCATGGCATTGTGGTTACGAATACTCCTGACATTTTTATCGAGGAAGTGGCGGACCACGCGATGGCTCTGCTCCTCGGATCCTATCGGCAACTAAAAATTCAGGAGGACTTTATTCAGAAGGGCAAATGGTATTCGGGTCGACCGAGCTTGACCCCGACCCCTCGTCTTATCGGCCAAACGCTAGGCCTGCTAGCCTATGGAAATGTAGCTAAGGCCACTGCGCGCCGAGCTAAAGCTTTTGGATTGAATATCATCGCTCACGACCCTTATGTCTCAGAAACGAAGATGACCAACGACGGCGTTGAACCAGTCACCTTCTCTGAGCTGCTAACACGCTCTGACTATTTATCACTTCATTGCTTATTGAATGACGAAACACATCACATAATAAATGCGCAAGCGCTCAAGAAAATGAAAGATACAGCCTACCTCATCAATACCTGTAGAGGTGGTGTGGTTGATGAACAAGCCCTAACCGAAGCGCTGCGCAATAACGAAATAGCGGGGGCCGGTCTCGATGTCCTAGAACAGGAGCCTATTGATATGAATAACCCACTGCTTACGATGGATAATGTAATGCTTACACCGCATGTGGCCTCTGCGACAAGCCGCATGCGTCCCGCTACAAGATATAGAGCTGCAAGGGAAATCTCGCTGGCATTACGCGGAAAATGGCCGATGAGCCCGGTAAATCCAACTGTAATGCCTAGAGTGGAATTAGAACGTTGGCAGCCATATCCAATGGATAGAGGTCCCAATCGCTAAAACATGAGTGAACCGTGACATTCCAGATCTACCTACTCGATATTTTTACCCAAAGCCCGAGCCTCCGATTCATAGGGTGCATAGGAATTCTTGAGCACTGCAGAATTTAAGATACACTCAGCCACAAGGTCACTGCCATCAAAGATTGATGTTCGGAGCCAGTGTGACTCCACTCTCCTACTCTCTGAAAGTGCAATCACCTCTCGTTCCAACCGATATGGCTGATTCACAAACAAAGGTCCTTTAATCAATTTAATCTCCTGATCCGCGAACAAACCAACAGCAGGACCCTTCACAGGAATTTCATTACGCCGCGAAGTATAATGAGTGAGCACGCTGATCATCTCTACAGGTATTACAGCTCTCCCCCATGGAGAGGCATCAGAATCGCTGTACCAAGCACAATCTTCAGTAATGCACTGTAACTTCTGCTTTAAAGAGAAGGGATACATATCACCCATAATCTGATCAAGCTGCATGATCACTGGCTCTTTTTCTACAATCTTTTGACCTACCTTAACATCCGCATGAATGACCAAATTTTCAACTGGTCTGAGATTTGCTAATCTATTATCAATTTCAGAATCTGGATATTTTGGACCGATACTCGCTGTGCCCTTAAGCACCGGTGTTCCATCACGTTTTTCTGCCCAAACGTCACAAATTTGCTCACTCGGGCTGACAAAGGCCCGAACTTCCTCGCCCTCAACGACCATATTCTGATAATGAGCGCTTATACAACCTCTCTCAAACCAGGCATCGCCAAATACTTCGTATAGTAGCGGCACAAACTGACTAAAATGAGTGGGTCCCTCGATTGGAGCACCATTCAAACCCAGATCCTTTGCCATACCATCATCATGCACAGATAAGTGCCCCTCGTAGACTTGTTCACCTAACATTTGCCTGGGGTATCGAAAGTCGCCACAAATAAAAGACTTTTGCGTAAATGGGGTCATTTTTCTTTCCAATTCTAATGATCGCGGAAAATACCATAGGCGATGTTCCAGGGCCATAGCATCAGCCAATTTCGTTAAATTTGCATAAAGATTAGTCTACTTAACACTCAGTAAATGCGAATCTTCTATTTATGAACTATAATTCAAGTTTTTATAACCTGATGAAAAAAATCTTGTAATCCCACTCTTTTCAAGGTTTGAAATGACATCTGCCCTAGAGGCGAACGGATATAAGTAAGGTTATCCGCGGGACACCAACACAAAAAAGGCTGCTTATGATAGAAACACCTAAGATCATCTATACGGAAACAGATGAAGCTCCAAGACTCGCTACATTTTCTCTCCTTCCTATCATAAAACTATTTAGTGATGCAGCTGGCGTAGAAGTTGAAACACGAGATATCTCCTTAGCGGGCCGCATTATTGCAGAATTTCCAGAGCTTCTAAGCGAAGACCAACGTATTGATGATGACCTCTCTGAGTTGGGTTCTCTATCTCAAAAACCAGAAGCGAACATTATAAAACTGCCTAACATAAGCGCATCAAATCCACAGATGCATGAGAACATTAAGGAACTACAAAATAAAGGCTATAACCTGCCAGACTACCCTGAGGAACCTCAAAATGATTCAGAAAGAGAGATTAAAACGAGGTATGACAAGGTCAAGGGTAGCGCCGTCAACCCAGTACTCCGAGAGGGAAACTCCGATAGAAGAGCAGCCCGGGCCGTTAAAAATTATGCAAAGAAGCATCCGCACACGATGGGAGAGTGGGCGTCAGATTCTAAATCACATGTAACTCACATGACCAATGGCGATTTCTTCGAGACCGAAAAATCAATCGTCATGGCACAAGATGATGTTTTAAAAGTTGAGTTCATCGGAGAGCAACATATAACGCTAGCAAAACAGTTGACCGTCGAAGCTGGAGAGATTGTGGATGCTGCTTACATGAGTAAAAAGGCACTCTGCAGTTTCCTGAGCAAAGAAATAGCGGCTACAGAGGATGGCGTTCTATTTTCTCTGCATCTAAAAGCTACAATGATGAAGGTTTCCGACCCCATCATATTTGGTCATGCTGTGCGCGCCTACTATAACTCAGCCTTCGAAAAAAACGCAGCTCTCTTCGAAGAACTCGGGGTCGATCCTAATAACGGTATCGGTGATGTCTATGAAAAAATTGGAAATCTCCCTAAAGAAGAACAGAAGAACATTCACGATGACCTTGATCGATGTCTAATGGAAGGACCAGACCTCGCTATGGTTAACTCGGACAAGGGTATTACCAATCTCCATGTTCCAAGCGATATTATAATAGATGCTTCTATGCCTGCGGCAATTCGTGAATCAGGCAAAATGTGGGGGCCAGATGGTGAATTACATGACATGAAGGCCGTCATTCCAGACAGGTGCTATGCACTTGTTTACGACGAGACTATAAAGGATTGCATTGCAAACGGTGCCTTTGATCCAACGACGATGGGCTCAACATCAAACATAGGTCTCATGGCTCAAAAAGCGGAAGAATATGGATCTCACGAAACGACTTTTGAGGCCCCGGGAAATGGGCTTATTCGTGTTGTCGATAGCTGCACTAACACGCTTATTGAGCACAATGTTGAACAAGGTGATATCTGGAGATTGTGTAGAGTAAAAGATAGTCCCGTAAAGGATTGGGTCAAACTGGCGGTAAACCGAGCAAAAGTAACGAAAGCGCCGATCGTTTTCTGGCTAGACGAACATCGTAGCCACGATAAAATCTTAATTGATAAGATCAAACGATATCTACCAGAACATGATCTAACTAATATCGATTACCAAATTATGTCACCAGCAGCTGCCACCGCTTTTTCACTCGAAAGAATGCGAAGATCAGAGGATACTATTTCAGTCACTGGTAACGTCCTTCGGGATTACCTAACAGATCTTTTTCCCATTCTAGAACTTGGAACAAGCGCTAAAATGTTATCTATCGTCCCGTTAATTAATGGCGGGGGATTATTTGAAACTGGTGCCGGAGGATCAGCTCCTAAGCACGTTCAGCAATTTGAAAGAGAAGGCCATCTGCGTTGGGATTCGTTGGGGGAGTTCCTCGCTTTAGGTGCATCTCTAGAATATCTCTCCGAATCGTTCCAAAATAAGCCTGCTCAAATTCTTGCGGACACTTTGAACGAGGCTATCGGAAAATTTCTAGAGGAGAATAAATCACCCTCTAGAAAGGTAAATGAATTGGACAATAGAGGCAGCCACTATTACCTGGCGACATATTGGGCAGAAGCAGTTGCAAAACAAAATGAAGACCCAAGCCTGAAGGGACGGTTTGCAAGTCTAGCACGGGAGCTAATCACCAATGAAGATAAGATCCTCCATGAGTTGTTAGATGCGCAAGGAGCACCGGTCAATATAGGAGGGTATTATCGTCCCGATCCAGAACTAGCTGCTGCTGCAATGCGTCCGTCTAAAACACTTAACGAGATAATTGATTCGTTTAATCGTTAATGATCATAATCCAACACGGTGTTAGTGATAATTGGCTATCTTTGTTAATGGTTTGATATCCTTTGCCCTTAAACACCTCAATCTGCGCCCGTTGAAGGAGAATTAAATGACAGGTACCGAGGCAACAAAATATGAAATAAAAGATGGGGCCGCTTGGATAACGCTCAATCGTCCAGAAAACCGCAACGCATTATCCGCTGTTCTCGTAACTGAGCTATACAATCATCTAGTACAATCGAACGAGAATGATGACGTTCGCTGTATTATTCTTACCGGAACTGATCCGGCTTTTTGTGCAGGGGCTGACTTAAAAAATCCACCGGGATCAAAGATTGAGGGAATCAAGAGCATCCCCTATCCAAAGGTGCTCAGCTATATTGTAAATAGCGACAAACCAGTGATCACTGCAGTTAACGGTGCCGCATTTGCTGGAGGACTGGGTCTAATCGGAGCATCAGATATAGTCGTTACTGCTGAGGAAACGATCTGCAGCTTCAGTGAAGTTAGGATTGGGGTGATTCCAGCCAATATTTCTATCGTATGCTTGCCTAAATTAGGAACGCATCATGGAATGAAGTTATTCCTCACTGGTGAACGATTCGATGGCGCCCGTGCAGTTGAGGTTGGACTCGCCCATCGCGCTGTGCCAAGAAAGAACCTTTATTCCGCGGTTCAAGAAGAAATTGATATGATTAATCTCGGAGGACCAAAGGCGATCGTTGAAACTAAAAAACTGGTTCGCAGGAAAACCAAAGCAACGCTGGAAGAGGACTTCGAGGAGTGTGCAGAGTGGAGTATTAGAATGTTTCAATCGGCAGAAGGTGCTGAGGGAATGGCTGCATTCCGGGAAAAACGCAAACCATATTGGATCCAATAATAATTCTGATTATTTTTTGAAGGAAACTAGTGTCTCGTTATAGCCGCATAGAAATAAGAAAACAAGCGCTCAATTTTTCTGTGGCGCACTTTACTATCTTTAGTGAAAAAGAACGTGAAAACCTTCACGGCCATAACTTTCAGGTCGAATGCGAAATTACTGCCCCTGTCGGTGAAGACGGACTGGTTTTCGACTATGGCATAATAAAGAAATTATTGCGGCAGATATGTGATGAACTTGATGAACATGTAATTCTTCCCTCTAACTCCCCTCATCTTAGGTTAGAGGAGGGAGAAGAATATACCGCTGCCATTTTTGGCAATGAACGGCTTCTATTTCTCCCAAAGGACCTGATCATTCTTCCGATTTCGAATACCACTGTAGAGGAGTTTTCTCACTACATACTTAAGCTCTTAGTTAAACATGATGAATTCAGTAATAAGGGCATTATTGAGATGACGGTCAAAGTGTCATCCAGCCCCGGTCAAAGCGGATGCTCCTCTTGGAAACTAACATGAAAACTCTTGTGATAACAGGCGCAAGTAAAGGGATCGGTTTAGCGACGGCTCGGCTTTTCTGTGACTCTGGATACAAAATTATTAATTTCTCACGTACATCTCCGCCCGATGACAGATTCGTGAGCCACATGATTGATTTGGGTGACCTAAACGCTAATGAAAAAGTCGGGGCTATACTCGATGAAATAGTGGGAAGAGGGGAAGAAATTTGCCTAGTTCACAATGCGGCCGCAATGGTTTTTGATAGTACACAAGGGACGGATCCGGAAAAGCTATCGCAAGTATTAAGAACAAATGTCGTCGCACCAGTTATCTTTAACCGGCATCTGATTGAAAAGATGAATTCAGGATCTTCGATCATTTATATTGGATCAACTCTATCCGAAAAAGCCGTCCCCAACTCTTTTAGCTATGTCACGAGTAAACACGCGATTCTTGGTATGATGCGCTCCACTTGTCAGGATTTATCGGGCACTGCAGTCCATACATGTTGTGTATGTCCAGGCTTTACCGATACAGAAATGCTCCGTACTCATGTGAATAACGATGAGAAAGTTCTCAATAATTTATCCTCCTTATCCACATTTGGACGTTTGATCGAGCCTGCAGAAATCGCAAAGACGATTTTGTTTGCCGCTCAAAATCCAGTTTTAAATGGGGCAGCTATTCATGCAAATTTAGGACAAATCGAGTCTTAAAAGCTTATGAACGGAGAAATACTTGGAGATTAATGCGGGGATAAGAGAGAGAAGAGAGCGAGTCTTCCTCGTACTCGCGGGCTTTTTTCTTTGTGCGATGACCATGTTAAATATTTTAGGTATCACCAGGTTCGTGCAACTCGGGCCCATGAGTTTAGCAATAGGTGTGCTCCCATACCCCTTGACTTTTCTCTGTACCGACTTGATAAGCGAAATTTACGGTAGGGCCCGTGCTAATTTCTTGGTGACGGTGGGTCTACTGCTAAATGGTTTTATTATCGCTACTCTATGGCTTGCTAATATGATGCCCTCCTCTGAGACATTAAAACCGGCTTGGCAAGTCATCGAGCTCGCGGAGGAGATAGCGCTACCTACTGGAGCCAGTGTAGAGGGCTCTGTAGAGTTATTTACGATCATGTATGCTTTAACATCCGGGGCGGTTTTTGCTTCAATGATGGCTTATATGGCAGCCCAGTATTGCGATGTCTATATGTTTCATTTTTGGAAAAGGCTAACAAAAGGCAGGCATCTGTGGCTTCGAAATAATGCCAGTACCATAGTTAGTCAAGGTGTTGATTCTTTCATGGTAATTACGGTTACCTTTGGAGCACAATTTATAGCGGGCACCGTCACTGCCGGCGCTATGTTGGTTATGATGGGGCACAACTATCTGTTCAAACTCTGCGTCGCTATAGCGGATACTCCGTTCTTCTACCTAGGCACCTATCGCCTCAAAAGGTATCTTGAGTTATCCGATGACGAAGAAGACATGGGTTAGTGTCAGAGAAAGTAAAGTAATGTATTTTTAGAATTTGTCAAATTGCCAACAACTTTACTTTCCTCAAGACGCAGATAAGAGTATCATTCGAGCGTGTGCCTTTTCGATCAACTCCTTTGAGTACCATTCCTGCTGATTCTGCATATGATCAGAAGGCAACCCGTCCATTTGATTTCGAACCCATAAACGTCGAGGCTAGGTTTGATAATCCGCGGGCCAGAATTGACGCTGATCGAAAAAAAAACTGGTTCCAACGCGTCTTCCCTATACTCTGGGTAAACAAATGGGCCTTTTCTGTCGGTATAGCGATGACAGTGCTAACGATGCTAGTCAGCATTGCTCTTCCCGCCCTTACAGGCAAAGTTATCGATGAATTACCTAAAGCGATAACTGAACAGCAGCCCGATCACTTTTTATCGCTCGTAATTCTAATGGTAACGCTTTCTGCTCTAAGGTTTGTCTTCAGCTTTATTGGAACCTATCAGATGAGTCGAGTTTCAAATCAACTCGAAGCTGACCTTCGTTCAGTAATCTATAATCATCTGGTAACGCTATCATTTTCGTTTTATGACAATATTCAAACAGGTCAAGTAATCTCGCGCGCAAACAGTGACATCAAAGCCATCCAAATGTTTCTGATGATGTCTCCCATGCTCTTAACTTCAATACTTAGCTTCATGTTTGCAGCAGCATACATGCTTTCAGTGAGCTTCACGCTGACATTAGCTGCATTAGTAACGACGCCAATTGTATATATTCTCAGTATGAAACTGCGGGCCATTATGTTTCCTTTGTCATGGCTAACGCAAGCGCGCCAAGCTGACGTTGCTGTTATCGTAGATGAAAATATAAATGGCCAACGTATCGTCAAATCGTTTGCCCAAGAAAAAAATCAGCTTACCCTTCTTGCTAGAGCTGCAAAAAAACTTCAATGGGTTCAAATCCGTAATATCGATATTTCATCGATTTATAACCCGGTGATAGAGCATTTAACTGTCGTAGGCCAAGTTTTAGTCTGGATATATGGTGGTTGGTTAGTTATTGAAGGCGAGATCCAACTAGGATCCTTAGTTGCCTTCAATATGTATCTAATGATAATTCAAGCACCCTTTCGATTTTTAGGTGTATTGTTACAAATGGAACAGCGTGCTAAAGCCTCAGCAGGAAGAATATTCGAAATCCTCGACAAAGAACCCGAAATAACTGATCCTAAAAATACGGTTACTCTTAAGAACCCTAAAGGCCAACTTGAGTTCGATAACGTGCACTTCTCCTATGGAGATGAGCCCGTACTAGCTGGTCTTAATTTCGCTGTGCAATCTGGCGAAACAGTCGCTATTGTTGGTCGCACTGGCGCTGGGAAATCGACAGTCGTGCGCTTACTTTCCCGTTTCTATGAACTGTCTAGTGGCAGCATCATGATTGATGGAACAGACATCCGCGAACTAGCTCTGAAAAGCTTGCATTATCATGTAGGACAGGTTCTAGATGAGCCGTTTTTATTTTCAATCAGTATCCACGACAACATAGCATATGGAAAACCTAATGCCTCGATGACAGAAATCATGAACGCAGCAAAAGCTGCGCAGGCACATGATTTCATTGAGCAAATGGAAAAAGGCTACGAGACTGTCGTGGGTGAAAGGGGCTACACTCTCTCCGGTGGCCAAAGACAAAGGATAGGTATAGCTCGGGCATTACTGGTTAACCCTCCAATTCTGGTTCTTGACGATGCAACCAGCGCGATTGATGTGAAAGTCGAGTCTGAAATTCACGAAGCACTAATCAATTTAATGACGAATCGTACAACGATACTCATCGCGCATAGACTTTCAACTATCAGCCTAGCAGACCGAGTTATTGTGCTGGACGAAGGAAAAGTCATTGCCACTGGTCCCCACAAAGAGTTATTAGCATCCGTCCCTCGCTATAACGAAATATTATCGCAGCAAAGTCATATACCAGAAGGTGATTCTTCATAATAATGAAAGGATTTGGCACAAAACATTCTACTGCGGCTGGACTTCCTTTTGCTGGCATCCCACCAGAAATGATGGGAAAAACCAATGCATTGATGCAAGACGAACCGGATTTTAATAATCTTGAGCTGGAATTCAGTCACCGTACAGATGATCAGGAAACATTTTCTCTACTCAATTTTCTAGCGCCATACAAATACCGAATGCTAGGGGCTCTTGGGCTAGTTGGAACAACCGAGGCATTGCTACTTTTAGGACCATACCTTATTAAGGTAGCCATTGACGATGGAATTATACCCAAAGATTTCAGTGTATTGATTTGGGTAGCTGTAATCTGGATAGCATCTTTGTTTGTAGCTGGTTTTGTTAGCGGTTTCCGTCAGCGATATGTCGGGAGACTTGGACAGTTACTCATGTATGAATTGCGTATTCGCGTATTTGCTCATCTCCAGCGTTTATCTCTAGATTTCTTCACTGAAGAAAAAGCTGGCCGTTTAATGGCTCGTATGACTAGCGACATCGAAGCCTTATCCAATCTGCTACAAAATGGCCTTGTCAATCTCGTGGCTCAAACACTATCTCTGCTGTTTATAATAGGCATCCTCCTGTCATTTAATGTCGAACTGACCCTTATTCTCCTCATCATTGCAGCTCCGATAATGCTAGCCATGACTACATGGTTCAAAACGGTCTCTGCCAAAGGTTACGAAAATGTTCGCAATCGAATTGCAGATGTCCTTTCTGATCTGCAGGAGAGTCTTTCTGGCATGCGGCTAGTAATTTCATTTAACAGAATGAAACACAATATAATCAATCACAGAAACCGCGTAGGAGATTACCGCAACGCAAATAATTATACGGCACGAGCATCAGCAATCTACTCATCTGCAACGATGTTTGTTGACTCTGCTACTACTATCATAATCTTGGCAGTTGGGTATCTAATTTTACTTGATATCAACCCAACATTAGATCCACAAGGTGCATTTACTTTAGGAGCTCTTGTTGCATTTGCTAATATGGTTTCCCGTTTTTTTAAACCAATCAACGCATTAGTAGGCCTTTATAACGAATTTCAATCTGGCAATGCAGCGGTACTTAAGCTGAGCAATCTATTAGCAACACCACCATCCGTAGAAGAAAAAGAAGATCCTATCGAGATCGAAGATATGCGTGGTGATATTAAGTTACAAAACGTAACCTTTAGTTACGGTGCAAGCGAACCAGTGTTGCGAAATGTATCTTTGCACATAGAAGCAGGGAAAAGCATTTCCTTTGTTGGACCAACTGGTGCTGGGAAATCGACACTCGCAAAATTAATCGCCCGCTTCTATGATCCAAATGAAGGGGGCATCCTAATTGATGACCATAATCTCTTAGACCTAAGTATTAAATCTTTACATAGTCAGCTTGGTGTAGTGCCTCAGGAACCTTTCCTATTCCATGGCTCGATCAAAGATAATATAAGATTCTCAAATATAGATGCCACAGATGAAGAGATCATGTCAGCATGCAAAGCGGTGGGGATAGAGGACCTTATCGACAGATTGCCACAAGGACTTGATACCCCCTGCCACGAGCGTGGCTCCTCATTATCTTCCGGTGAACGCCAGCTGCTTGCTCTAGCCAGAGCTTTTTTAAGTAAGCCTCGAGTACTAATTCTTGATGAAGCAACTTCAAATATAGATCAACAAAGCGAATCTAAAATTGAACGGGCTCTTGATAGCTTACTCCAAGGTCGAACAGCAATTATCATCGCACATCGTCTTGCTACAGCAATGCGCGCCGATATTATTGCCGTAATAAAGGATCAAGGTATAGCTGAAATTGGTTCGCATAAAGATCTAATTGATAAAGATGGTTATTATGCTGAAATGTACGAGACATGGATCCGTCAGAATAAAGGAACTACTTTAGATTGACCCATCCCAAGCTCTTCATTAATCAAGATTTGACTTGCTTATCAAGGCTAATTTGCATGAGATGCTTTCTGTTTCTGAGATAAAAAATGCCATGTTATAATATTGGTTCTTACACTCGGTATCTATAGCGCCATGACTGAATCAAAAGATCCACGTCGATATTCTTCCCTTGTTGTCGATGGAGTACAAAAAGCTGCAGCACGATCAATGCTATATGCAGTCGGGTTTTCTGAAGAAGATTTTACAAAACCTCAGATTGGAATTGCTTCTACCTGGAGTAATCTCACACCATGTAATATGCATATCAATACGCTTGCCGATGCAGCGGCGCTCGGTGCTGATGAATCTGGTGGCAAGCCCATAACATTCAATACAATTACCGTGTCAGATGGAATCTCCATGGGATCCCCAGGCATGAGGTATTCGCTAGTATCTCGGGAAGTTATCGCTGACTCCATAGAAACTGTTGTAGGAGCAGAGGGATTTGACGGATTTGTAGCGATAGGAGGATGTGATAAGAATATGCCTGGGTGCGCTATGGCTATCGCGCGATTAGATCGACCAGCAGTATTTGTATATGGTGGCACCATACAAATGGGCAAGGAACGTCGCGATATTATTTCTGTGTTTGAGGCAGTAGGTCAATATGCGGCCGGCAATATCGACAAGGTCAAGCTAAAAGAGATTGAGTCCACGGCAATTCCAGGACCTGGTTCTTGCGGTGGCATGTATACGGCAAACACTATGGCTTCAGCAATCGAAGCCTTAGGTCTATCACTACCGAATTCTTCCGCGCAAGAAGCAGTATCTAACAACAAACGAATTGATAGTTATGCCGCCGGCGAGGCCGTCGTCAAGCTAGTTGAGGCGGGCATTAAACCCTCAGATATTTTATCGAGAAAGTCTTTTGAAAATGCAATCACTGTTGTAATTGCCCTTGAGGGCTCAACCAATGCTGTGCTGCATCTGCTCGCAATTGCGCATGCAGCCAAGATACCGCTAACTATTGATGACTTTACAAAGATTGGTTCAAGGGTGCCCGTGCTTGCGGACATGAGACCAGCAGGTCAATACGCTATGAGTGAACTTATCCAAATTGGTGGTATTCAGCCTTTAATGAAAACCCTCTTAGATGAGGGTTTACTGCATGGCGACTGTCTAACAGTCACGGGGAAAACGCTTGCTGAAAACCTTATCGATGTTCCATCTTATCCAGCCGGTCAAAAGGTCATCCGACCACTATCTAAACCGATCAAGAAAGATAGCCATCTAGTTATTCTACGAGGCAACCTAGCACCAGAAGGCTCAGTTGCCAAAATAACCGGTCATGAAGGTTTGAAATTTACAGGAAGAGCACGATGCTTTGCAGGAGAAGAAGCGGCTCTAGACGCAATTCTAAAAGGTATTGTCGTAGCGGGTGATGTTGTTGTCGTGCGGTATGAAGGACCTAGAGGAGGTCCCGGGATGAGAGAAATGCTGTCTCCTACAAGCGCTATAATGGGTCGTGGTTTATCGCAAGATGTGGCTCTTATTACTGACGGAAGGTTTTCAGGTGGATCACATGGATTCGTCATAGGCCATATTACTCCAGAAGCTTTCGATGGAGGTCCAATCGCACTGCTTGAGGATGACGATGAGATAACCATCGACGCTGAAAACCATACCATATCTGTTGAACTATCGGATGATGAATTAGACAAACGAAGATCGAAATGGGAAAAACCAGCACCCTATACAAAACGAGGAATACTCGCTAAGTACGCGCGTCTAGTAAGTTCAGCCTCACTGGGAGCAGTAACTGACGGCGATTGACCTGATTATAAAACTCCTCTTTTTAATCATAACAGCCCACCCGTTTTAGGTGCTGGTCTGGCTCGTTGGTTGTATAACATTTTTACGCGCTGCTTTTTCTCTTCCTCCCCCATATCTGGGACTTTTTCAGGCATCTCGTTACCCGCCTCCATACCTAACCTTACTGCTGGTCGTTCCCCCATCTCTTCGAACCAGCGCTTGAAGTATCTAAATTCATCGATATCCTGCCCTTGAGTAGCCCAACCAACAGTCCATGGATAACAAATCATATCGGCTATTGTGTATTCTTTTCCGCAAATATATCGCTGATTGTATAGTTGATTATTTAAAATGCCATAAAGTCGATTTACTTCATCGGTAAACCGAGTTACCCCATAACTCAAATCGCCTTTACCTTGCGCTCGACGAAAATGACCACACTCTCCTGTCTTTGGGCCCTGATTGGCCATTTGCCAGACGACCCACTGAATAACGTTATATCGTTCTTTCAAAGTTTGAGGCAGGAACTGACCGGTTTTCTCAGCTAGATATAACATAATGGCTCCTGATTCAAATACCGAAATAGCGTCACCTCCATCAACGGGATCGTGATCAACCAAAGCTGGCATGCGATTATTAGGACAAATACGTAAAAATTCCTGTTCAAACTGATCACCCCTGCCGATATTGCATGGTATGAGGTTGTATTCGAGGCCACATTCCTCCATCTGAATAGTAACTTTCTTACCATTGGGTGTTGGCCAAAAATGAAGGTCGAGCATAAGTGATTCCTCAGTGTACATTTAAAATTATTAGTAGCAGAATATTGCGCTTAAGTCCTAATTCCTCACTACCCACAGTTCGAGTCAACCCAAGTATTACTCTCTATTAAAGTATAGGTAGTAGGATGTTTCAACGATTGAAAGGGGAGTTTTAAAAGCCAATCAATGTTAGACATTATATTTCGTATACTATCGTTGGGTTTAGTAATATTCGTCCTCGCCAAATCAATGCGAGGAATCACAGTATCGGGCTACAGTACAGCAGTACTAGTAGCGCTCACATATGCCCTAGCCAACGAGACGCTGGGTACATTATTATCATTATTAACGATGCCTCTGATAATCGTTACGATAGGTACTTTCAAGTTAATCATTAATACACTACTGCTCTTGATCACTGACCAGTTAATTGATGGCTTTCAAATTAAGGATCTACGAACTACCTTCTTAATGGCAATATTGATCACTGTATCACATACCATATTGGACTGGACTTTTTAGAGCACAAATCTTAAACATGATAATTAGTAGCTATTGTTCGACGCGGATCAAATGCATCCCGAACGGCTTCACCAATAAATATTAATAGCGTAAGCATCAAACCTAAAGTGCAAAAACCTGTTAGCCCGAGCCATGGGGAATGTATATTGGCTTTTCCTTGTGCTAAAAGTTCCCCGAGCGAGGGAGATCCTAAAGGCAGTCCAAAACCAAGAAAATCAAGTGCAGTTAGCATAGTAACGGCTCCACTCAAGATGAAGGGAAGAAATGTCAATGTCGCTACCATCGCATTCGGCAACACATGCCTGAGAATTATTCCCGAGTCCGAAACCCCTAATGAGCGCGCTGCGCGCACATACTCGAAATTGCGGGTACGTAACACCTCAGCTCGAACAACTCCGACCAATGGCATCCAACTAAATAACGTCAAGATTCCTAACAACCAAAACACATTAGGTGTAACGACACTCGCCAATATTATCAAAATAAGCAAAATAGGGAGGCCTGTCCATATTTCAACGACGCGCTGTCCAAAAAGGTCTATGCGACCACCAAAATATCCTTGAATTGCCCCCACAGTAACACCGATTACTGAACTGAGTATAGTAAGAGTAATTCCAAATAAGACCGAAAGCCGAAAACCATAGATGAGTCTCGCTAATGTATCCTTACCTGAGTCGTCGGTTCCTAACCAGTGCCTTACAGATGGTGGCGCAGGCGCCGCCTTTTCAATATATCTATCTGCGTTTTTATAATTAAAAGGAATCGGTGGCATGATAAACCAACCACCATTTTCTATCACAAGCTTTCTTATATATGGTTCCTTATACATGGGCTCGATGGGTAAATCTCCACCTAACTGCTGCTCGGTAGAGGAAAATAGAACAGGCATATAAAACTGACCTTCGTGATACATAATGATCGGCTTGTCATTAGCAATAAATTCCGCGAATAGTGAAATGAAGAAAAGCAGCAAGAAGATAACGAATGAATAATACCCACGCTTGTTACTTTTAAACTGTTGCAAACGACGATGGTTAAGCGGAGACACGGCTTAATCTCTCGTTTCAAAATCGATGCGAGGATCTACAAGAACATAGACCAAGTCGCCAACAAGCTGCATAAATAAAGCAATGAGAGTTAAAATAAACATCGTACCAAAAAGAATGGGGTAATCGCGTTTGACAACCGCATCGTAACTAAGCAAGCCCATTCCATCCAGCGAAAAGATGACCTCTATAAGTAATGACCCAGTAAAAAAAATGCCTATAAACGCTGCCGGAAAACCGGCAATAATAATAAGCATCGCATTCCGGAAAATATGTCCGTATAACACTCGTCGTTCCGAGATCCCTTTCGCTCTCGCTGTCAATACAAACTGTTTACTAATCTCCTCAAGAAATGAATTCTTCGTCAGCATAGTAAGCGTCGCAAACCCACCAATAGTAAGTGCTGAAACTGGTAAAACAAGATGCCAAAGATAGTCTAAAACTTTTTCAATCCAACTCAGTTCTTCCCAATTATCAGAAACTAAACCTCGAAGAGGGAACAAATCAAAATAGTTCCCACCTGCAAACAGAACTATAAGCAGAATCGCAAACAAAAAACTTGGAATTGCATAACCCACAAAAATAATAGTAGAAGTCCAGATATCAAAATTCGATCCATCTCGAACCGCCTTGGCAATACCCAAAGGGATCGAAATACTGTAAATCAGTAACAAGGACCACAAGCCAAGTGATATTGAGACAGGCATACGCTCGATCACTAATTCTAATACTGGTCTATCCTGAAAATAACTTACTCCGAAATCAAGTTTTATATAATCAAGTAACATATTGAAAAATCGTTCATGAGCTGGTTTATCGAACCCAAATTGCTTCTCCAGAGCAGCTATCAATTCTGGGTCCAGACCGTAACTCGCTACAGTCCTACTAGATCCACCAATGTCTATTTGAGCGGTCGCTCCGCTATCACCGCCACCAGAAATACTCGAGGTGGTGGAGATACTGCCAGTTGTAAGCTCAGCTATAATCTGCTCAACAGGGCCACCCGGAGCAAACTGGACAATCGTAAAGTTGATTAAAATTATACCCAACAAAGTTGGAATAATTAGTAAAGCTCTCTTAATCAGATACGCTGTCATGATTCAAATGACCTTGAATCTATTCATATAGTCCACTGTAATTATCGTCCACTTTCTTCAAGCTATCGGTGCAGTTTTTTCTTGAGCTAAGGCCCGCTCAATGCGCCCATCAATTGTGCGATTAACCCAGCGCCAAGAAATAAGAGCTACTACAATGGTAGTGATAACGGTACCTATATATATACCCATGTAACCGAACAGATAATTACCAACCAAAACAAGCGGGATATGAATAATAATCATTCTTAAAAGAGAAATAACTAAAGGTGGCATCGGTTTCCCCAAAGCATTAAAACAATGCGTTGCATTAAAAGTAAGCCCCATCAAAATCACAGCCAAAGCCCCTATTCGCAAATAATCGTAGGCTGCAGTCTGAACCAAAGGATCACTATTAATAAGAGCAACGAAAAACTTTCCAAATACTAACAGTATCAAATAAGAAAGAATCCCCCACCCAATAACAATCAGATCAGCTGTGCGGGTAGCGACTTTAACCCGATTATAAAACCCAGCACCCCAATTTTGGCCAACTATAGGGGAGAGGCTCATCGAAACCGCAAAGATCACCATTATTGTCATGAATTGAATGCGCATCGCTACTCCATATCCGGCAACAACGGCCGTTCCATGGCCTGCTAACAATCGAGTAATTACTGCCATTGACACTGGCATTATTAAGTTTGCGGCAATTGCAGGTAGTCCGACGTGTAACATATCTTTGACCGATTGCTTGAACCCCTCCAACTCAAACAACATCATCCTATCCCGGAATGCGAAATAATAAAAAAATACCAATATTTCAAGAAATCGAGCAACCACAAAACTTAAGGCCGCGCCTTGAAGTCCCAGTTCGGGTAAAGGTCCGATACCAAAAATAAACAATGGTGCGATGCCTATATGTAATAACGCACCAAGTGCGGAAAGATAACCTGGTCTAACAGCATCGCCCGTTGACCTCATCAAAGTTATACCAACGTTAGTCATAGCAAAGACAGGCATACCAATAAGCCAGATTGTCATATAGGAGACGATAAGCGGAAGAACTTGCTCACTTGCACCTAAAAGGCTAAATATGGGCATCAGAAAGAAATACGCAATAACACCAATTAAAATTGAGAGTACGGTTACCACTGCGAGACAATGAGTACTTAACCTTCTTACCCTCCGCATATCGCCACCCCCAATATTTCGAGCGGCCACCGATCCTGCTCCAACGGCGAGACCAAAAGCTACGGACTGTAATGTCATTACTACTGGGAGAGTGAAACTAATAGCAGCCAGCTCATTCGTACCCACCATACCGATATAAATGGTCTCAACCAAAGTTGCGACGTTATAAGAAATCATCGACAACATGAGAAAACCAGCAAGACGAAAAATGTGCCGTATTATAGGACCTGCTGTTAGGTCACGATGGCGCGACCGCTGGTTGGTTCCATCAATTTTTTTCATGGCTCTTTGGTGTAAAAGAAATACAGGAGTTGGCCCGCCCAGAGAGATTCGAACTCCCGACACCCAGGTTCGAAGCCTGGTGCTCTATCCAGCTGAGCTATGGGCGGAGATACTACTTCCCTTATTGTATCGACAAATTCTCTAAGATGCAGAAAAGTGTCTATAAAGATTGTTAAATTATTGTGCGCAAAATGAATAAATCGTCGCGTTGCGAAAAATAAACTGAAGCCTTCCATCCTTCACATCATCCACATCCATTTTCATCTGCCAGATAATTTTCTTATCTGTGACACTTTCAGTAAAAACCTGACTCTCATTAATGATATCACTCTGTTGATTTAATAATCGCACTACAAGCTCGCCTTGTTCTTGAATATCAGCCGAAACCTTGAATTGCTCTCCGTTAATGACTGGCTTTGTTATAATTGAGCCTGGCTCTTCATTTGCTCTGTAACCGGCAAACCCATCTGGTCGTAAAGTTGCTAAGCAAAGAAACCCATTCCTCCAACCCGTATGAAGGCCATCACTACCTCCATAAAAAATTCGGATTTCATCTTCAAGAAAGATTGGATTCGCTGCTGTATAGATGCAACCCCAGTCATAATCAAATTCATTACCCTCGTTAGATATAAAAGGTATCCCAGGTAAGACTCTCTGCCACTTCCTGGTATCTGGGCTCCAAGTGAGCTCTGCCCAAACGCGATCAGTATCCTGGTCATGAATCGCCACGATTCCTAAATAAACGCCCGCGTGATAAAAAATAGGCATCGAGTAAAGTTGTTTATTCGTATCTAGGCCTTCTAATATGATTTCAGTCTTTTCCCAATTCTCAAAGTCATCGCTAGAAGTTCTTGCAACCTGACGCACATGCTTCTCACTGGTTTTCCCCCATTGCCGGGTAATACCGACATATTTCCCTAGGTCGGCAGACCACAAAGCATTATTGTGCGTATCCCCTGCGCTATCTGCCTCTGGACAAGCAATCGCAGGGGCCCAGTGAAGACCATCTCTTGAGTAAGCAATTGATAAGATGTTCGACTTGAGTAATGCCTTGTAACGTCGATTAGGATCTGATTCATACAGATCTTTGAAGACTCCAGTCCCATGGGGGCCTCTCCATACTTTTTCTCCCTCTTCACCTCGCCGAACTTCGCCTCGCCACAGGATATTATTTGCTGTGTTTCCTTCGAACTCCACAAGTCCTAACTCAGGCTTTTCCCAGACAATTCCATCAACCGATGTGGCATAACAGAGGGCCATTTCCCGATTTTTTGGAGCCCAATACTTTTCTTGACGCTCTTCAATAGTCATCCCTAAAGCTGAATTATCAACAATAAAAGGGCTATACCAACATTTATATATAGCTTCCTCATCATCGTAAATAATATTAGCGTAGAGGTTATCAAAACGAACCTCCCAAGGTTTGTCCTCTCCAAATAATGGATTACTACTATGTTTCTTGACAGTTCCCAGTATCAGCTTTGTTTTTTCTGTATTCTCAATGATACGATCATCAAGCAACAGATATCTTTGCTCATCTGGATGCTCTGACTTCATAGTGATGCTACCTGTAGGGATGTTGGTGACAATAATCCCGTAAATGTAGAAAGATTTCCATTACTACTAGTACTTTATGTATAACTTTGAGAACATTTCAAGATGAAAAGAGAGGCATTCGTTGGATATTAAAGACTGGTCTGGATTAATAGCAGCAACCTTTACTCCCATGCAGAATAATGGTGAATTAAATATTTCTGCGATTCCATCAATTGTGTCCCAATTACTAAAAGAGGGCGCGGCAGGATTGTATGTCTGTGGTGGAACTGGCGAGGGAATCTCATTGACAAATGATGAGCGAATGGCAGTAGCAGAAGCCTATATCAGTGCTGCTAATGGGAAAGTCCCTGTATTTATCCATGTGGGTCAGGATAGTTTGTTTGCTGCCCGAGAATTGGCTAAACATGCTATGGAAATAGGCGCGACTGGCATCTCTGCAATAACTCCTACTTACTTTAAGCCAACCTCTACTGGCGCTTTGATTGATAGCTTGAAAGTCATTGTTGAGGGCGCGCCGAACTTACCATTTATTTATTATCATTTCCCAGGAAAGTCTACATTACAACTAAACCTTAATGAATTTATTGAGGTTGCTAGTAATGAATTGCCTTCAATGTATGCAATCAAATTTACAGATCCAAAACTCCACGATTTACAATCCATACTGCATACTTCAAATCATAAAATTAAAGTCTTCTTTGGTACCGACGAAATGCTATTAGCCGGACTTGCCGTAGGAGCTTCCGGAGCTATAGGAAGCACTTATAATTTCGCCCTTCCGCTTTACTCTAAACTAATCGAGGCTTGGCAAAACAATGACCTAGCCAAGGCCAAGTATCTACAGAATTTATCAGTTACTTTGGTAAACACATTCGCACCGTTTGGTGGGATTGAAGGGCAAAAAGCAATAATGAGCATGGTAGGCATGGAGTGCGGTCCTACTCGACTGCCATTGAATAGGTTGACAGCATCTGCAGTTGAAGAGCTCAGATTAAAACTTGAGGATATTGGGTTCTTCGAATGGGGCAGACCATGAAATAGAATCAGTTACCTATTCCTTAATAATAAGCGGCTTTGAGCCAATCGACTATCCTAGAAATTTTATTCTCATTTTATAAGTTCCCAAAGTTTAAAAAAATAGAGTACAAGTGTAAAAATAAGGTGAGATCAGGCTACGCTTAATATTTAATTGACTTTTATGAATATAAAATTAACTTTTTTTCTGGATGAATAGCTGAAAAAACATTAATGTTAGTGGCCATTCACTGATAACTCCAAAGAAGTTATCGCTATTTTGAGAGGCGTAAATGATAGAGAATATTTTCTCCATGGAAGGAAAAGTCTGCGTAATTACGGGTGGATCAACCGGGCTCGGTAGCTATATGGCACAGGGGTTTTTAGAAGCAGGAGCATCACGAGTTTATATAACTGCCCGTTCCGAAGAGAAGTTATTAACGAAAGCAAAAGAACTTTCTGGAATAGCGAAAGGCGAATGCATTCCTATTACTGGCGATCTGAGTTCGATCGAGGGGGTAGACGCACTAGCTGGTAGCCTCCGCGAAAAAGAAAAATGCATCGATGTCTTAGTAAATAATGCTGGTATTGGGACAGGTGGCCCATTCAGCGAATTGAAACCAGAAACATGGGATATCACGATGGATCTCAATGTTAAATCCCCAGTTTTTCTCACACAAAAACTGCGTGATCTATTAGGTGTCAATGCAACAGCAACAGATCCTTCGCGAGTAATCTTCATAGCGTCAGTTGCAGCAAGTTATTCGATTGAAGGAGTTTTAGCGTACTCAACGAGTAAAAATGCGGTCGAACACGTTGTACCAACACTTGCTCTCGCGCTCTGCGAGGAGAATATCCTAGTCAATGCCGTTTCTCCCGGACGCTTTTTCTCGGAAATGACTCGAGGGGCATGGCAAGATTCCGAAGCAGAGAGATATCAGGCAGAGCTAAAACGTATTCCAGCCCACCGATATGGTGATATGGAGGATATTGCAGGAGTGGCCATCATGCTTTGCAGCCGTGCCGGTTCATATTTTACTGGGGAAGTACTCAATCTAGATGGAGGTCACAGATTGAGGCATTGACGTTATAAAGAATATATCGTAAAAATATTCGATATCAGAAATTACACCTTCGAAGCAAAGATTGGGTAGCTAGAAAAAATGGAAAAATTGATCAGCGGGGACTTCTTCCCAGAGATGAAACTTAATATTGCAGGTGGCGGATCTTTAATACTACCCCGCGATCTAGATGCTCCTCTTACAATTATGTTGTTTTATCGAGGATATTGGTGACCTTATTGCATCCGTCAATTAAACGGATATAACGAGCGCCGTGACGCGTTCGCAGAACAGGGAGCTAAGATTATTGCCGCAGTTGCAGATACTGAAGAAAATACTTTGAAAGTAGCGGAGACACTTGAGTTTCAGATTGCCTATGGGATAACGAAAGAGCAGTCTGAGGCCCTAGGTTCTTGGTGGAGTGCAATAGGCCGGATGGAATTCATACAACCTAGCGAGTTTGTTTTGTCAAACGATGGCAAAGTGATCGCTTCTACTTATAGCCACGGTCCAATTGGCCGAATGGATACCACTGAAACTCTGACTTATATATCCCGTGACCAATTCGATACTTTGCGTGAGGATCACAAGAAGGATTAGCTCTTCCTGTGATCCCCTTCTTAAACTAGGCGCACGATTGTCCGCGCAACCTCGTATGATTCACCAACACGCGAACGGTCCGACGCGGTCATATCGATACCAGTTAGTCTATCCCTAGCTCCATCAGGTGCTTTAACAAATCGAATCCTTGTCTCCTCAAGAGCAATTGAACAGTCGTCATTCACTTCTTTCCCCAGCAGTTGCGCAAAACGGGCAGCAACACCATTGGGATCTACAGACGAAATCTCTGCAGCAGAAATACCCGACACCACATCGGTACGCCTATGCCATTTCCATGCAGCACCTGCCCAAGCCCAATCATCCCAATCATCGACCCAATCAAGAGAGGTAAGTGGGCCTCGAGTATCGCTTGGATGGAGATGGAGAGCCCCAACATTTACCCCATGTCTAACCGCCACCTCCATATCCCAAGCGATCCTTATATTAAGAGCATCGACTCGAGCACGTGCTTTTTCTAAATCATCGACCTGAAGAATGAGCATATATCCTGCAGGCCCTCCTTGTTTTTCAAGAAATTTCGTCGTTGGTGCGTCCGATCGCTCTGGCTGCAGTATCTCTAAGAATGAGTTTCCAACAGGGAAAACGCCGTTATACATCCAAATAGGTGGGCCAGGCTTATCACGATGAGCGGGTGTGATATCCAAAAAATGCTCAACTTGCCTTTCAACAGGTCTGATATCCGGGGCACACAAAGCGATTTGCCGAATACGGATTTTATCTGGGGCGGGAGGAAGCTCACTCATTTGACTAACCTTTCGCTGAAAACTCTGATCTTACACCAGAAGCGAAAGTTAATGGGCATCAAATTAAAACTCGTGAGATTAGAGATTGGTCTGGATATAAAATCTTGTATTTACTTTTTCCGATAAAATTGTAATCGTTTACGCAACCTTTCTAATAAAAATGAATTTATGAACGACGAAGAAAAATATCTTTTTGATTTACGAGGCTATCTTGTTGTGAAAAACGCTCTCACTAGTGAACAAGTGGAGAGTTTATCCATAATTGTTGATGGCAAGGACACTGGCCTTAACGTTCCAAAAGGTAGTCGAAAAAAAAGAAATAATCAGCGCGGATCAGATCGAACGTGGTTTACGCATGAAGACGATATGGCGTGGTCCTCGCCTGCTTTACTTGACTGGGGAGGTCCCTTTATTGATCTTATTGATATCCCCACTATTACACCTTACCTAGAGACACTACTCGGAGTTAATTACCGACTTGACCATGACTATATGCTCATTTCAAATAAGGAATCTAGCCACCCCTTGTTCCTTCATGGTGGGGGCCAGGGCGCCGGAGGCGTATTAGATAAAGTAGGGCCAACCGATGGAGGTCAATGCTACTACCGATACAGCAACGGTCGATTTTTTAATGGCCTAATTGCAGTCGCATTTGAGTTAAATACAGTTTCTCCAGTAGACGGCGGCTTCGCATGTATACCAGGAAGTCATAAGTCGAATGTGGAGGTACCGAAGATTTGCAAAAAAGCAGCATCGGGATCACCAGGGCTCTCCGCATCAGAAATTCCCGACTTCGTCGATCGCGTCACTGCATCCGCCGGCGACGCTATCATCTTCACTGAAGCGTGCCAGCACGGGACGGTGCCATGGAATACAGAAAGTGATAAAGAAAGAAGAACTTTGTTTTATAAATACTGTCCTCACGCGGTGGCTTGGAGTCCCTGCTACTATAACTCAGATCACTATGAGGGACTTACCGAAAACCAGAAAAATATTCTGATGCCGCCAAGCGCTTTCGGTCCAAGTGATCGTACAAGCCTCATTTGGAAAAAAGCACAAGCCGAGCAAGTCGAGCTTATGCGATTGAGAGCAAAAGACACGGGATAAATCCTCAGCTAAGGAATTAAATCCAGAGTTATTAGCTATGTAGGCGTGGTCAGCTATAATCTCATGCATGACTGAAAATCTGGGAGCATTTCGTTTAGGTGATATTCGCGGAATCTATCCGGACGAAATTAATGAGGCGTTTGCTCTATCTTTCGCGCATGCATTTGTACACCACTTCAATCTAAAAGGAAGGATTGCCACTGGCCGTGATATGCGGAATTCCAGTATGGCTCTTCAATCGACTATCAATCAGGGACTCAAGGAATCTGGAATCACAGTGCTTGATCTTGGGCTCTGCGCCACCGAACTTGGTTACTTCGCTTCCACTCGTTCTCATATCGAGGCAGTAATTATTATCACCGCCAGTCATAATCCTGATCGCTATAACGGTTTTAAATGTGTATTAAGGCATGGAGTCGCAGTTACTTTTGACTCAGGTTTAAGAGAAGTAAAAGCGCTTATGAAGCACAATCACAGAAATAAGGTTAAAAATGGATCTGTCATTTCAGCTGACCTGCTTAGCGAATATATTGAATTCATGAAGACCAAATTTACGTCGGAGAGTCTACGATCTGGGAATATTGCTCTCAACGGGCTAAATGGAACCGCGATGACGCTTGCAGAAAACCTTAGCGAGGAATTTTCACTATCTACAAGTTGGTTTAGAGGAAACCCAGGCCCAATACCAAAGGACGGAGCCGACCCCACAGGACCAAAAATGATTGCGGAAATGCAAGAATATATGCGTCTTGAAGATTTTTCGCTTGGTGTTGCTTGGGATGGAGACTGTGACCGCTGCGTCTTTTTTACTAGGGACGGCAAACTTGTTCCTGCATACTATGTGATTGGTATAATGATTGAACATTTTTTATCTCAACACCACGGTGGCAGCGTAGTCCTAGATACCAAGCTTTGCTGGAATACTCTCGATATCATTAGCCAATATGAAGGCAAATCGGTAAAGTCAAAAACCGGGCATGCATTTATGAAATATCACATGCGGAAATCAAAAGCTGTCTATGGTGGTGAACTTGCTGCGCACCATTATTTTCAAGATTTTTTTGGTTGCGATTCAGGGATGTTCGCATGGCTAAAAATGGTCAATATTATAGGTGCATCAGGAATTCAATTCGAAGACCTAATACAAAAACATCGAGAAAACGTTTGTTGTACATCCGAAATCAGTCTATCCATCCCAAATATGAATCCTGCTTTTTCTAAGATTCTTTCTCTATATGAATCATCGGCAGTCAATATTAATTACTTTGATGGTTTAAGCCTAGAAATGTCAAATAATTGGAGATTCTCGCTTCGTCAATCTAAGACTGAACCATTAATTCGAGTCAATTTTGAAAGCCGAGGAAGACCCGAACAACTATTAAGTGATTCTGCGGAGGTACTAACAGTATTACAAACTTTCGCAGAAGACGAATACGATTGGGCTCACGATTTGGCCATTCAATAGCTTTGTAATAGTTTAGCGATATCACACCAAGTTAAAATAGAGGTTCTGAAGAGCCAGATACACAACATGGATTGAGCAGCTTAGCCAGCATCATCTGACCAGTACGCAGCAGTATTACATTTGACCCCCTCATTATATTTTTCAGCGATCTTGGATGGTTGCACAAAAGACACCGATAATTCTTTTAAAAAACCGGTAAGCTAAATATCAAGTCGGCTAAAATGAGGAATTACAATGCGCTGGGCATCAGGTTTCGTCGCATTCGGTATTGCCTATTCACTATTCGTCAGTGTCATCTTCTGGCACGACTGGCCAACCATTGAAAATCCTCATCTCTATGGAAACCTTAAAGATAAACTATCTAAGGAATCTAGTAGCGCAGTTGTTAAAATTATCAAGGGATCACCGCCACGACTCAAAACTACTCTTTACCGAGTAAAGCATGAATCATACGATCTAGATAGTGACGCAGCCACCGAAATAACCATAGCAAATGGCGAAACCATAATATTAAATAACGGTACTAACAAGAATCGAGCAAATGAAGTAGCTCAAGAATATATCAATTTGCTCAGAGCACATGTTCACTACAAAGTTGCGGAGCATAAATTCGAGTTGGTGCTAACAATATTTATACCCCTGATACTAATGACCGGCTTTGCTTGGCTATCCAGAACTGTTTGGAATGTACTTTCAAAAATCGAATAAAGTTGATCTAGAATGGCAAAATATTATGAAAATAAAAACCAAGTTATGTCTTTCTTTTAATCAGCATTATCTAGTCGGAGCAGTTTTCCCAGAAACTAAAAGTCAAAGAAAAAATTGTAAAATAGAGCCCAACTAGATTAAAAATAGATTTAATTTCCGACACATATATCCCTGAAGCAATGCCAGAACCATGGCCGTACATCTACGAAAAATTCCTTAACGTCGAGTGTATTCTTCATAGTGGGGATATTCATCACCGGAGCGCAATCGATTGACTAAACAAAATCGCGCCAATCTAACCTGCTCGCAGTAATGGCTATGATGGATCAGATCACCGATTGTTACTTCCAGATGATCCCAAAATAAAGGGTATTTGGGTAATAGAATTAAATGGATTCAAAATTGGCTTGATGCATTAGGTACCTGCGCCAGAAACACCGCTATACCTCACAGTCTCCCGATGGATAGATAAACTGTTCCCTGAAAAACGACCTAATATCCTCGTTTACGGAGACACCTACGCGGAACAGATCGACACGTTTGAAGGAGTACTTTGTATCAATCTAGATTCGCCTACATTTCCTCACAATCTTGAGCTTCAGTTTGAGACACTCGATTTTTTTACCTCGATGATAAAAAATCTCGAGTAAAAATCGACCTGCTGAATGATCGAGGTATTGAACCTTTTGAATAGAGTTATTCAAGGAGGTCTGGGTAATAACGTCAAAAATATTGGTGGTGGTTAAACGACTCGAGGGCACGATATGATATCTATCTGGCGAATATCAGAGACTGGATTTTTTGCAGACCTACCTCTCATGAAGTTCTCCCCATAAAAAAATCAGCCTAAGAATGGTGGTATCTCTGATTCCTTAATCTTGCGGGCAACAAATTTATCCTGACTAGCTAGTTCTAATCGACTGACTTTCACACCTTCTTCAGGCAGACATTCCACATAGGCAGCTGTCATTTCTCTCGTTCCTTGATTGATATTAGGCGAACCAGGATAAGCTGCCTGAGTCCGTCCATGCTTTATTTTACTGAATACATGAACATGGCCTAGTGCGAGATAATCAAGACTACTTGCCGCGATCTCCTCTGCAGTTATAACAGAGGAATAGACATCAACGCCATGATCTATATAGTAACCATGTACTAATCCAACATACCAACTACCACTTTCTTTTTCAGGCACAGTTTCTAACGGCTTATTCTCGGGGTGGTGATCAACGATACCCTTTCCCCAGACCTTTACGCCGAGTTCAGGGAATTCAATAACTGCACCGGCTTTTTCCCTGATAAAACAAACATGCTCTCCAGCCAATTCTGGTTCATATCTGTGGTAAACGGAATAGTCAGTTAGGCAATCATGGTTACCGGTAATCATAACTATCGGACACTGAATACGGGCTAGCTGAGCAGTCGCGAATTCTAGACAAGGGTTCTTCACACGATTGTGATCGAATAAATCACCAGCGAGCAAAAAAAGATCAACATCTAGCTCTAGCGACTTATCTACCACATCTATGAGTCCCTGTTGCGCAAAACTCTCATCCCCCTTCGCACCCAAATAGTCATCCAGATGAATATCCGAAGTATGCAGAATTCGGCAGGGACGCAGTGACAAGGAAAATCCTTATTTCAAATTATAAATAGAGGGTAGAAAGTTTAGTGACCTAGATAGGCAGAGGTCAACTCTTAAGAGACCAGTAATTCACTTACCTATCTCGATAAGAACCTACTATTCGATGAAAATCGTTTACTCAAAAATGTTTTCTGATTACCCAAAATACGACCACAATATGAGAGCGCTAGATACCCGGCATGACTCGGACGTTAAGGTAAAGCTAATAAATCCATATTGTACGCTCTGGTCACTGAACTTCCTTTCCCTGCATTACAACGTTTACAAGCTTTTGCAACATTTTCACAAGAGTCTCGACCACCACGCGATACAGGGAACACCTAATCTCTACTCAAATGATATCTTTTAAACAAAATTACCGCAGCACAACCATATACTCTGATCACGTCGGAAAAGAGATTTATTTATAAGCGGTGTCAACCTGAGCACTCGGTAATTATCTTTCCTTTACAAACGATAATACTATCCAGCAAGACAACTGTCTGCTCACCAGTTCGTTTGGAGTATCCACCCATCTCCTTCATAGCCTCGTCACCATAAGCCCAAGTGACTAGTTTCGTACCATGAAGACAAACCTCCTCTTGCCAACTCAGCTATTCCATTGGAAAACCTGCAATGTTGAGTCTCAGAATACTAAAATCTATAGAGGATGGACTTGATTAATTATCAGTAGAAAATATATTAGTCATGTATCTCGAATTATCAACCGTTCACAGATAACATTCATAGAATAATAATATCGAATTAAACTATTTCATCGAAAAACCACAAATGCAAAAAAGAAAAAGCTCAAAAATAGATAAAGTGTACGCAAAGCACATTGCCGAATTGCAAGACTTTGAATTTAGTACACAGGTCGCCAATGTTTTTCCAGATATGCTCCAGAGATCGATTCCCGGCTATTCATTTACCCTAGACCTCATTGAGCTGATAAGCCGGCAGTTCGCCAAACCCAACACCAATGTTTACGACTTGGGTTGCTCGCTAGGTGCAACAATAGAACAGATATACAAATGTTTACCAAAAACTTGCCAGATTATTGGGGTCGAAAATTCCTCGGCTATGGTAAAACAATGTAAAACAAATATAGAACCAGTAAATAGGCAATCAAACATCGTAATTCGACATGAAGATCTGCGTGATACCAAGATCGAAAATGCATCCGTAGTCGTAATGAACCTCACTCTACAGTTTATACCAGTAAAAGATCGGGACTCAGTGCTAAAAAAAATTGCAAACGGATTGATAGAGGGTGGGGTCCTGATTCTATGCGAAAAGGTAAATTTTGATGATGCGTACGAGCAATCAATGCTAAATAATCTGTATGTTGAATTCAAACGTGCCCAAGGCTACAGTGAATTAGAAATCGTACAAAAAAGAGCGGCACTAGAAAATGTCTTAATTCCTGATACGATTTCAGAATTAAAAAAACGTGCCAAACGAAGTGGCTTTACGAAGGCTCAATTAATTTCGCAGTGCCTGAACTTTGTAGGTCTTATCGCTGTGAAATGAATTTCTCATTTCGCGCAAAGTAAAATCCGGAGTTCAACCATTCTCATATATTCAGACAAACTTCTCTTACCATTTGAAAGTTTCGTTACACGAGAGAACTTAGATTTCCTTAGAAACTCATTAGAAAAATATTTTAAACCACATGGTAAGGACTCGTTCTGGGAAAAAGCTTTATTTAACATGCCCTCTCCCTCAAACCCAGAGGCTGTTTTTTCTGAAGATGTAGTCAGGGTATCTAGTAGCAGCAAAGTCAACCAAGGACGTCTGGTGCGCTCTCTGAAAATGCTCATGCCATGGCGTAAGGGTCCATTTCACCTTTTTGGTTTGGATATTGATGCCGAGTGGAGATCGGAACTCAAATGGCGAAGACTAATCGAACATATCGCACCTCTGCACAACAGAAAGGTCCTAGACGTAGGGTGTGGCAATGGCTATTACCTTTTTCGGATTCTAGGAGAGGGTGCAAAATATGTGGTCGGTATTGATCCGACGCGTTTATTCTTTTACCAGTTTAGAGCATTACAACAACTCTTTCCAAAAAATAATGCCTTCTACCTACCACTCCGTTCTGAACAACTGCCCAGCTTTAATAGTTTCGATACAGTTTTTTCCATGGGGGTTTTATACCATCGTCGTTCTGCAATCGAACATTTACGTGAACTCATAAGCTTCCTAAGGCCTGGAGGAGAATTAATCTTGGAAACCCTTATCGTTCCTGGTGATGCATCGACAGTACTAGTCCCTCATCACCGCTATGCGAGCATGGCGAATGTCTGGTCCATACCCAGCAGTGCTGCCGCAGAAACCTGGTTAACAAACTTAGGTATGAGCAACGTGCGAACAGTAGACACTACAAGGACTGGTTTCCACGAGCAACGAAAAACACAATGGATGCAGTTTCAATCTCTTGATGATTTTCTGGATCCCAACGATAAAGATTTAACTATTGAAAAGTATCCTGCACCAACTCGTGCAATTTTACTTGCGACAAAACCATTTTGAAATAATATTACAGCTCTCATAAAGGTGGATTCAATATTCCCTCTTTGTATACCAGACCGCGATTAGAAAGGTGCTTGGCTGGAAAGTGTTATGGCCTGCTGGGTTATGGGATGACGAAACTTTAACTTAGCGGCATGAAGCAGGAGCCTATTCGACAATCGGCGTGCCTCCTCATGCGCGTAAAGATCGCAACCGAGTATTGGATGTCCAACTGATGCGAGATGTATACGCAATTGGTGACTACGTCCAGTAAGAGGTAAAAGGCGAAGCTCACTGTTGCCAGCTCCCGTACTCAATACTTCATAACGGGTGCAACAGGGCTTTCCTCCAACTTGATCAATGATCTGCATTGGTCGATTTACAGGGTCTGGTCTAATACGAAGAGATATCTCACCCTTTGAATTATTAGGTACCCCAAATACAGTGGCCACATATTCTTTTACAATCTCCCTCTCCCGAAACTGTCTGTTCAGCTCGCGAGTTGCTTCTTTGGAACATGATAGTATTAACAGTCCTGAGGTATCCAGATCAAGCCGGTGGACAATTGTAGCCTCTGGATATGACGTCAAGACACGCCGCAGAACAGAGTCTTTCACAATACGACCCGGCACAGTTAGCAAGCCTGATGGCTTCTCGACAACTAAGATATGATCATCAACATACTTAGTGAGAACCTCCTCTTCACAAGGATCAGGAATGTGATGAGTATAATGAACCAAGTATCGAATCCCTGATCAAATAAACAAGCTTATGCTATCAGATAAGAGAGTTATGAATAAAAAACCTCCCTTCCAATCTTCCTTAGGTTATTTAACCCTTTACTCGGAAAGAGATCGATCGCTTGATCAAACAAGCTCTGATCACTTCCTACAATTATTATTTAACTGAGGGGATTCTCACTAATCAGTTTATTTTTAGCTATCAGGTTACCACGACTCTTGACTTGCTTGATGCCTTATTACCTGACCCCCTTCCATAAAGATAATTTCTTCTGCGATATTAGTCGCCAGATCCGCTAACCTTTCCAGATTGTTTGAAATTGTCAAATAGGATATTGCCGGTGTTATTATTTTTGGATCGTTCTCCATCGCTTGCTGCAAAACACGGTAGTTTCGCGCATGCAATGCATCAACTTCATCGTCCATATTTACGACTTCTTGAGCTATATTTAAATCCCGAAGATTAAGGGCCTCAAGAGATTTCTCCACCATATTCCTACAAATACTGCCCATGGTATTAAAATCTAAATCGAGAGCCAAACGATCCAGATCAGAAAGAAAATTAATTCGCTCTGCAATATTTAACGCCTGATCACCCATTCGTTCCAGATCATTATTTACCTTAAGAGCCACTATGATGAACCTCAAATCAAAGGCAACAGGCTGATGCAGTGCCAAGATCTTCAAACAATCTTCTTCAATATCCACTTCCATCTCATTGATAAGATCTTCGCCAGCGAGAATCTCAGCCGTTAAAGTTTTGTCGAAAGTTTCTATACACTGGATACATCCATTCGTTGAATCAATCACCAGCCGGCCAAGTTCAGAGATTCTATTCTCTAGCCGCAAGAGATCTTTATCCAAATGTTTCATAGTAGCCTACCCAAACCTTCCAGTTACATATTCTTCCGTTCGATGATTTTCAGGCCTAGTAAAAACCTGGTCAGTATCACCAAACTCGACCAAGATCCCATTCTCTAGGAAAGCTGTATACTCCGAGACCCTTGCTGCTTGCTGCATGTTATGCGTCACAATAACGATGGTATATTCCCGTTTAAGTTCGAACAGTAGATCTTCTATCCTCGATGTTGAGACTGGATCTAGTGCGGAACAGGGTTCATCCATCAGAATAACTTCAGGCTTCATCGCAAGCGCTCTCGCGATACAAAGCCTTTGCTGCTGTCCTCCTGACAGATTCAAAGCAGAGTCCTGTAAACGATCCTTAACTTCGTCCCAAAGCGCAGCCTGCTGCAGCGCAGTAATTACTCTCTCTTCAATATCACCAGACAAACCATTGATAGTTGGTCCCCAAGCGACATTTCTAAAAATTGACTTAGGGAATGGATTTGGCTTCTGAAAAACCATACCAACACGAAGTCGGACCTCGACCGGATCAACTCCTGCCCCATAAAGGTCTTGTCGATTTAAGGTAATCTTGCCGCTCTGCTCTACATTCTCTATAAAATCATTCATTCGATTAAACGATCTTAATAAGGTGCTTTTCCCACATCCTGAGGGACCGATAATTGCAGTGATTGTTTTTTCAAAAATCGGCATCGAAACATTCCTAACTGCCAGGTCTCCCCCATAGCTTATAGAAACATTTTGGATATCTAGAACCGTCAGTTTTTGTTCACTTATTTCCATGTTTTTCCTAGTAATCATGGCAAAGGATTTTGCTCCTTGGCTCATGATATCAATAACCTACATCTTCGATCTACTACCACGAATACGGATATAGACCGCGACTGAGTTCATTATTAGTAAGACCCCGAGTAAAACAATAATTCCCGCTGATGCTAATTCATGGAATTCTAGCTGCGGTCTTGCTGTCCAATTAAATACCTGAATTGGCAAAGCAGTAAACTCATCCATAGGTCCCTCTGGGATAAAAGCGATATAAGTTAATGCTCCAATCATTATTAGCGGCGCTGTCTCTCCAATCGCTCTGGATAATGCCAAAATAACACCCGTCAGTACACCCGGAAGAGCGCTTGGTAGTACATGGTATCTTATAACCTGCCAAGGCGTTGCTCCAACAGCGAACGCGGCCTGTCGGAGGGATTGCGGTACTGCTTTAATCGATTCTTTGGACGCTATAATGATGACTGGCAGAATTAGTAAGCTCATAGTTAATGCCCCAGCAACGACGCTGCGCTCAAGGTGAAAAAAACGAACGAACAGTGCAAGCCCCAGAATACCATAAACAATTGAAGGGACTCCGGCTAGATTAGCAATGTTAAGCTCAATAAATCGGGTGAGCTTGCCTGGCTTTGCATACTCCTCCAAATAAATTGCCGCTAATACTCCGGTTGGTATAGCGAACAAGGCTGTCAAACTGACCAACCAGAGCGTTCCATAAAATGCGGATTTGATGCCTGCTCTTTCTGGAAAGCGGGAGGGAAAACTATCCAGGAACTGCATATCAAGCCAAGGCAAACCCATTATCGTCACCTGATAGATCAAGATACCCAAAATAATCACTGCAAGGCCCGTGACAGATATACACATCCAGCGAAATATCATTGCGGCCAGGTGTCTACTATTGAGACCACTATTCTTCATTCGTAAGTCTCTTTGAAACGACGCATAACCGCACTAGCTGTAAGATTTAGGGCCAAAGTAAGGGTAAATAGCAATGCAGCGACAGCAAAAAGCGTTTTGTAGGTTAGCGTGCCCGCCGGTGTATCTCCTAGAGATACTTGAACGATATACGCAGTCATGGTCTGAATACTCTCGAGCGGATTCAATGTGAAGTTAGGCGTCGCGCCTGCTGCCAAGGTAACGGCCATGGTTTCGCCAATTGCTCGAGAAATAGCGAGGACAAAAGACGCAAATATACCAGACAGTGCAGCTGGCAGCACAATACGCGTAGTAACCTCGAAGGAAGTCGCACCCAAAGAATAAGCCCCTTCTCTAAGACTATCAGGAACTGACTGGAGCGCATCGTCACACATAGACGCCACCATGGGGAGGACCATGATACCAACCACAATTGCTGCGCTAGCCGCATTAAAAACATGAGTGCTTTCAAAAATAGCTTGCAGCATTGGAGTGATAAACGTTAGCGCAAAGAATCCATAAACCACAGTAGGGATACCAGCAAGAATTTCGAGGACAGGTTTCACAATATTACGCACTCGATCGCTAGCATATTCTGAGAGATATACAGCAGCAGCAATACCTACTGGCAAGGCCACGAGAGAAGATCCAACGACTATCATCAACGTCCCACACAGTAGAGGTAAAATACCATAGGACTTAGGTTGAAGTAGCGGTGTCCATTCTGTCCCAAATAAAAAGTCCGTTATCGGGATTTCAACAAAAAATCCATAGGTCTCAAACGCCAATATACAGATCACTACAACTGTGGTCACAATTGAAATACAGGCACAGCAGAAGAATGAACCTTCAAGAAGTTTTTCTCCTAACCTGGGGCGCCCTTGAAGATTCGTCTCCATTAGTCTGTAAGGAGTGTGCTAATTCTGTTAGAGCCGGCATAAGCCGTACCAGCTTCCTGATTCTCCACTCTGTTTAGCCCTCGCTCGTAGGCCACTTGAGGAAGCGGAATATAGCCGACTTCTGAGGCAAGTGTTCCTGCATTGTTTAAATAAAACTTCACAAACTCTGCTACAGCTGGATCAGAAAGTGAGCTAGCCCTTACATATATAAAAATCGGGCGAGACAAAGGCGAGTATATCCCTAGATTAATACTTTCTTCTGTAGGGACAACTGGCCCCTCTCCACCGTCAATTGGAACCACTTTCACCTTATCCTGATTTTCCTTGTAATAAGCATAACCAAAGTAACCAAGGCCAAGTAAGTCACCAGAAATACCTTGGATTAAGACATTGTCATCTTCGCTCGCCGTAAAATCTGCTCGTGAGGCCTGTTCCTCGCCATTTATGACTTTAGTGAAATAATCGAAAGTACCTGAGTCTGTTCCGGGGCCATAAAGCCGAATGGGCTCACTTGGCCATTCTGATCGCACGTCACTCCACTCGTCCACATCGCTTCCAGGAGCCCAAATGAGGTTTAGTTCTTCCACAGTCAAGTAGTCAACCCAATCATTTTTAGGGTTTATCACCACGGATAGTCCATCAAAGGCGACGGGTAATTCTATAAATTTTATATTCGCAGCTAATGCTCGTTCTATCTCACTCTGTTTGATAGATCTGGAGGCATCATTTATGTGAGTTTCACCAGCTATAAACTTCTTAAAGCCTCCACCAGTGCCCGACACTCCTACCGTAACCCGTACTCCAGGTTCGACTGCACCAAACTCTTCCGCCACCGCCTCGCTTATCGGAAATACGGTACTAGAGCCATCTAAGCGGACCTTACCAGATAGCCCTGCTTGCTCATTACCAGACGTAGATTCATTTCGATCAGCACAAGCAGTTACTATGAGAGCTACAGCGGCTATAAATAATATTTTTTTCATTCTTCAACTCCTTAGAACTTGGCGCATAGAATTAAATCGTCCTAATATTAAGATTATGTAAAGGCTTTGCTAAATTTTAACTTCATCTTTGGGAGCAGTTGTCATTAGCAATATTCGTGAGTAGATTGCCGGAAAAAATTTCTGAAGTACATAAGGATTCAACATGTTTTTAACATTCTTTAGGTTAACTCTAATTACTTGTCTATCTATAGCTGCAAACCTAGCTGCCGCAGACGAAATACAACAAGTAAAGACAGAGCTTCTTTCATTGTTAGAAAGAATTGAAGCTTTAGAAGATGAAAACAATCAGCTGAAAGCAGTTTCAAGTAACTTCACGTCAAACAATAAAATTGACGTAAAAGGGGATCTGAGATATCGATACGAGGACATTCAGACTGAGGGAAAACCAGGCCGAGAGCGAAGCAGAGTGCGTGCGCGAATCAGTGGCGTTGCCAACCCCACTAAGGATATTGAGATTGGGATTGGCTTAGCTAGTGGCGGATCCGATCCCACGTCAACCAACCAAACTTTGGGTAATGGTGGAACTTCAAAGGGAGTGGTCTTGGACCTCGCCTACTTCTCTTGGAAAATGGGGAATGGGGTTGGTGTCATAGGGGGAAAATTTAAAAATGTATTTTACAGGCTAGAAAAAAACACAATGATGTGGGATGGAGACTATAATCCAGAAGGATTAGCGGTCACTTACAATAGAGGGCCAATTTTCATCAACACCGGACTCAATTGGTTAGAGAGCGATGCCAAAGTAGACAAGCCAATCGCAATGTTGGGTGCCCAGATTGGGTACTCTACCGAAATCAACTCTTCAGCCCTTACTATTGGAGCTGGATTTTATGACTTCCCTGTTAAAGGTAGAACAGTCTTTAGAGGAGATAATGACGATTTTTTTGGTAATAGCTTCATGTGTACTGATTCTGAAGCGTTGTTAGGATGTAAATACAATTACGACTACGAAGAAATTGAAGTTTTCGTCCATCTAAAAACCTCCCTCGCTAATCAGCCCACAACTTTTTACGCTGATTATGTCCACAATAAAGCAGCAACCGATCTAAATACAGGATTTGAAGCGGGACTGATAATTGGTAAAGCTAGCGAACCTGCTAGCTGGCAATTTGGATATAGCTATCGAGATTTAGAGGCAGATGCTGTTTTCGGGGCTGTCGGGGATTCTGATGTTGGCGGCGGTGGTACAGATGTAAAAGGCCATGTTCTAAAGGGCAAATTCGCGATCAACAAGACTTGGAAACTCGCTCTTACCTATTTTGACAATAAGAAGGATATGAGTGGCAAAAACCAGAACTATGACAGGTTCCAAATCGATACTGAGTTCAAATTCTAGTTGCTTTTGAGGAGATACAACAGACGCCATAAGGTGGCCGCCACAAGCGCGTGATCGATTTCACCGGATACAAGGAGATCGGATATTTGCTCCATGGGGATCAATTGTACTTCCGTGTGTTCAGTGTTGCTATTGCTAATGTCGGCTACCGGTTTCGCGTTCATCGCCACAAAAGTATGCAGGTCGTTTGAGAAGATCGCTGGATTAGGATTAAGAACGCCTAGAGAAACAAGTTCGTCAGTCGAGTAGCCGGTTTCCTCCAAACACTCGCGCGACGCTGCAGCTATTGGATCCTCACCGGGATCCACGAGACCTCCTGGTATTTCAAGAGAAATCTTTTCCGATCCATGACGAAATTGTCGAATACACACCACTTCATTTGAGGGTGTCACGGGAACCACATTCACCCAATTTGAAGATTCTAGGATATAAAATGGATGCTCTTGCTCGGTTAAAGGAGAAACGGATTTCGATTCACAGACTTTGAATACCTTGCAGTCTGCTATTTGTGTGACCTTTCTTCTTACCCATGGTTTAATATTTTCAGTGTCCGTCATCTAGTATCCTTGTAATTATCATCAGCTTAATGCATCAACGGGAATACTAGCACCATGCACTGAACTGGCATCAACTGAGGTCAAAAACCCAATAACTTTAGCGAGATCTAGAGGAAGGACCCATTTGGCATGATCCGCGTCTGGCATATCATTACGATTCCGTGGAGTATCGATTATTCCTGGCATTACGCAGTTGACATTAATATTTTGCTCCCGCAACTCCAGCGCCATACTTTCTGTTAGCCGAACAACCGCTGCTTTACTGGCTGTATAAGCTCCCATTTTTGCTCCTCCGGCATTAGCAGCCCGCGCAGCAACGTTAACAATTTTACCACCATGATTATCCAACATGCTCGGGACTACCGCGCTCGCCATATTCATAATAGATCTGGCATTCAAATCAAAAAGGAAGTCCCAAGTTTGCTCTTTAGTTTCATGGACATCTTCACCCATCAAAAATCCACCCGCTATATTGCATAGAATATCAACACCACCCATCTTCTTAATGGCAGAACGCGTTATATCAACGCTTGATGCTCGATCTGTAAGATCACAGGATAAGTACAAATTATTATCATTTTTCTTCGGGTAGGTCGTGTCCAATAGCTCGTCGCTATAGTCAAGAACTGCAACAACTGCACCACCAGTCTGATAGTAATCGACGACTGCCTGACCTAATATTCCAGCACCACCTGTAACTATGACTCGTTTATCTTTAAACATATTTACTATTTCCCTTTAGCACAATAATTACGAACAACTATCGAATAGCAGAATCCCCTAATAACCAGACTGAAAAAAGTCAGCCCTTAATCAACAATCTTAATTAAGGTGCCTGGATTTGGTTCCCCATTCGGATAGAGCCCGTTAATAACCCTCAGTTTATCCAGAGCATAATTAGTAATTGGCGACTGTTCCGCTAGAACTTGCATAGTAATACCATCTTCTGCTCTCACAACTTGTAAACGCGGAACTTTTGCTTTCTTATAGTCTTGACGACCCATAGGACCAAAGCTGAAGATCGTTGCAATAAAATCTTTATCATTAGCAATTTTACGAAGATCGTGTTTACCACTTCCATATAACTCATAGGCTAAACGTCTTCTTTCATCGAAAAGAATCGCGAAGCGCAATGGTCTTGGCCCAAAAACCGAGTCCCCTCTGTCCGCTACGCCTAAGAAGGCCGGATAATCTCCGATAGTAATCTTTCTGCCATTACGGACTGTAAGCCCCAAATTTACACTTGCATAGTTTTCTGGTGTCGTATTCTTTTCAAATCGTCCTGAGGCAATTAAGAACGAGGCATCTCCTGTCCTTGAAAGGATTTGGATACCGCGCCTAGCAGAAGCAATGCGCCATTGATCTGGAAATCTGAGTTTGATTCCTAATTTGGGGTGATAAAAAATATTCCCCCGAATAACGCCGACTTGTCTATTACTTCCGTAAGCGAGGCCATTTAATTTCTGAAGAAATTCATCCGTTTCAACAAACTCAGTATACTCTATCGATAGATCCCTTAATGCCTCAATAGCTTGTCTGTACCGAGTGTCATGGTCGGGATGTGTGGATAAAAAACCATGATAAATCTCAGGCTTACGTTTCTCTAGACGGGCCTGCTCAATTTCAATTCTGTCCTTCGCCTTTAAAATATCAATAGTACGAAGCATGGCTTCGGGATTATATCCAGCTTTTGCCATAAAACTGGCACCCACCTCATCCGCTTCAAGCTCATACTCTCTACTAAAACCAGTGATCAAGACTCCTCCATACAAACTACCTAACTCTCCTAGTCCTGAAGAAGCCACAGAACCCATCTGAGAATAAACTGCTGCCGCAGCTACCGAATTTAAAAAGTTGACGCCAGTGCTCGCTCGGTTGCGCCTAAGCGCATGCTTTTCAGTGACGTGAGCTATCTCATGACCTAGTACCGCCGCTAACTCGGATTCGGAATTCATATGCGTGAGCATACCTCGAGTAATATAGATAAAGCCTCCAGGCAAGGCAAAAGCATTAATAGCTGCATCATTAAGAACTGTGAATTGATAGTCAAGGTTAGGACGACTACTTACAGCAGCCACGCGTTCCCCGACCATAGTTACATAGTCTTGTAGACTTTCATCTCGGTAAACACCGTACTGACTGATAATTTTCTTATGCTCTGCTCTGCCTAATTCAATCTCTTTTTTTTCCGATATCGCAGATAAATCCGGAACAAAGGCAAGAAGCAAAACTAAAGATATTAAACCTTGATTTTTCATATTCTCACTGTAGCACCATCTCCGTTAAGTTACATTTGACAGATCCTTTTTTTACTAATTTCCACGAATGCTTGTCTTCATAAGTCAGCCAACTTAACATCGTCTTGGATAAATTTAAGTGCTTCGCGGAGCAATATACCTAAGGTATAGAGCCTCGTTATACGTCACAAAACAGCAAAATGCCGAAATCAACTTCAAATAGTTAATCCAAACAAGCAAAACGTAAAACCTTCTGCTAGTGTTAGTTAATGGCGAAACGTATACAAACAAGTATCTTTCTCATATTTTGTCTACCGTTTTGGCTGACAGCGTTATCAGCCAATCAAGATAGAATTGACGAAACCGCCCCACAAGATGAGGATAACTCGGAACTTCAGCTTGCTTTAGAAAAATATCAAAAATCTATTAATGATATTCAAGCACTGAATGGTAATTTAAGTATTCAGTTACTTGAGCCTCTGCAGGAAAAAGGACGAATTCTGAGTGCGCAGGGCAGGAAAGAAG
Source organism: Gammaproteobacteria bacterium (assembly GCA_002690865.1). GTDB lineage: Bacteria > Pseudomonadota > Gammaproteobacteria > Pseudomonadales > Azotimanducaceae > UBA7455. The sequence goes on from NZGG01000024.1 coordinate 108,706, forward strand.
ATGCTGCTGGAGCTCTGAATCACGCAATCCATCTACTTCGTCGGCATGAGGGAGTCTACACTCTCAAGCAGTTAAACATAATCGAAGAACTTGTTGAGATATCTATTGAAGAGGACAAACCACTACAAGCAGATAGTCAGCAGCATTTTGCCTATTACATTAACTCGCGCTTGTATGGTGAAGATAATCCAGAATTACTGCCGGCTACATATGATTTAGTCAAGTGGTATATGAGGTCTGGCCAGTTAAAAAAATCCATGCAACTTTTAAATAAAGCTATTGATACAATGGATAAGCAGGGTTTACAGAATGATCCAAGACTTATTGAAGCACACTTAATGATGGCTAAAGCGAGACGCTTACAGGGCATCTGCTGTTCGGAGAATGGATTAGAAACTGCTTTGGAGATCGTTAAACAGAACCCGAAGCTACCCTTAGATATAACAAGCAAGATCTATCTCGAATTAGCTGATGCGTTTATGATTAACGGCAAATTCGCAGAAGCAAGGAAATATTACGCCCTACTTGATTATCGAAACAGTGATCCATCGCCTATCGTGATGAGTAAAGCCCTCGATAACGCGCGTCAAAGCCTCGTAACAATATACAAAACTAATGAAGACAAAATTGGTCCAAGTTTGGTAAGGCTCACGAGAGAAGAAAAGCTACTAGCAGATAATCAGCCACCGCAGCAGTTTTTTATTCGTGTATCCGAGCATAAAAAAAACTTCGATATTACTTATTCCAGTCATAACACGAACACCAAAAAAGAAGCGCTAGAGCTAATTGGTTATCCTTTTCAATTCTATCGCAACCAAGTGCACTACTTACTGGGATTTTCAAACCGAGGTGGTGAGCAGCTTAAGCAAGCAAAAATAACTATCGATTTCACAGTAAATATTGACGGAAGCTTGGCGAATATTGAAATTATTGAGACAAATGCTCCAATAAAGATAAATCGGCTAATCAAAAAAGCACTCTCGAAAACGATATTCAGGCCTGCCCTATCGGCTGGCAAGCCCGTCGTCAGCAATCATGTAAAAATAACTCAAACGTTTTTTTGATGCTTACTCCTAAACCTTACTTCCTGGCTGTGATGAATAAAATAAAAATCCATGGCTTATTAGTGTTACTAGTAACATCAGATCAGGTATTGGCAGACAGAGAAATACTTGATTACTTGGTTGGCTCTATAACTATTTCAGAAAAATCCCAAATCACTTACATAGACATAGAAGATCTTTTGGAAGACCGATATTTTGAAGAAGCTATCAACCTTGCTCAAAACATCATCGATGATAACTCTTCACTTGTCGTAGCCGAACCCATCATTTACGGAAAGCTTCTTGGCAACTTAGCCGTTGTTCTTAACTACGCAGGACAATACGAGGATTCACTATCCGTATTCACCTCGGCACTCAAGTTTATGGAACCTGCCCTCCCCCAATTTAGTCCTGAACTTATAAACGTAATTCTAGCTAAGGCATCCACCTTGATTACAATGGAAAAGCTGGATGAAGCCAAACAACAATTGAGGCGCGCACAACACATTACCCACCGCGACGACGGCGTATACACTGTCAGTCAATTGCCCATCGTCGAAAAACTTTTTGAGATAAGCTCTCGAACAGGTGACTACCTTAATAGTGATAAACAAAAATATTTTACTCTTCAAGTCTTAAAAAAAACCTATGGTGCTGAGAGTACAGAGTTACTCCCAACGTTAATAAGCCTGGGACGCTACTATGCCGATAGAGGTGCATCTAGTGGGCAATTTGGAGATGGTCAACTGAGTCATCTTCGGCTATCGCTATTCGGACAATCTATCAGTTTGTATGAGGAAGCCATAGAAATTATTGAAAACAATTATGGGGTCAGTGATTCTAGACTTATTGAGCCGCTTGAGGGAATCGCTAGAACTAGGTATGTTCAACGCGTCAATAAAAAGTCAGAGGAAGCTGCTGAACGCGTTCTTCGAATAATAGAAAACAATCCTGCCACAGACACCCAGGATCGAGTTAACGCAATCATCAGGCTTGGGGATCTCTATACCCTGACATCAGATTCACGTGCCTCTGAATTATATCTTAGAGCCTGGAAATTAATTCAGGAAAGCGAAGAATATAAAGAGCAAAGAGTAAATATTTTTGCAAGACCACTGCGTCTTTGGCCGAGAGCGCAGAGAATGATCTATCTTGACAAGAGACCCACTACTGCAAATGATTCTGACGAGGAACTCTTCATCGAAGTTGAGTACGCTGTTAAGCCCAATGGCCGCGTTAGCAACATTCGGCTGTTGACTAAGAATGTGCCTAATAATGAAGTTCGACGCTTACGCACTCATCTTTATGAAACTCGTTTCCGACCAGAAATTATCAAAGGAAAAATTGTAGAAACGTCAAAACTCGTATTTAAACAAAGGTTTCTCGTAGCAAATTCTGCTAATCCACGAACAGATTAGCAGGACTCAACTGCCGTCTAAAATAAATTCACGAAGTTGAGCGGCCAATCCCTTACATGCTGCATTGCCCGGCCTCGCTATTATGGGGATAGGGATGACCAGCCCCGCAATATATGAAGTTCCAGAAGCATCTGCACTTATTTTCCCAGCAGTTGTCAGTTGTTTAACGTCCCAAATTGAAGCCTGATAAGATGCATCTTGTTCCCAATAACTCATACCAAAACATCCTCCTCCAAAAGTTGTAAGGGTACAACTCATAGAGCCTCCTCTGTCGGTGGTTAGGGTATCTCCCTCTATCCAAGCAAGATATCGTACTTTAGCCTCATCAATACGGGCTCTCACTCCAGGCTCAGCAAAAAGTCGGCTCAAATCGGATGCGCTAGTAGGCGCTGTTCTCGGTTCAAACCAAGGATATAAATCATCTTTGAATTGATTCTGTGGAATTAATCGAATGGCTGTTTTTCCCGTAGAAAGTTCGGATTCAATACAGTCTGTAAAACTGACTTTGGTCTCCCTGTCGCTATAGCTTGCTCTTCCAAGAATCACCATAGCTTCATCAAAATCTATACCCGTGACTGTAGATCTCGACTGTTCAATCCTTGAAGACACGCAGCCAGTTAGCACCAAACAGAGAAGAATGGCGCCTCTTATAATCATCGAATCAATTCCTTTCGTTGCCTTACCTCCGCGTCATCCAGCACCGATGACAAAAAGGGTGCTATTTCAGTAGCCAGTCTGGCGCCGCCATCTCGGATAGCAAGCACTGTAGCCTCCTTAACTGCAGCTCCAGATCCAAATCTTTCGCTTTCTGCTTTTCCGTAACCTACAAAAGCCCAGTCGCCAAGATTTTTTCCGTATCGATCCTTCAGCTGTATTTCATACTTTATTGAGACCTCATGGAATGCCAGTGTTGAAATAGCAGGGACGAGAAAACCATACTCCACTATCTTAGGGATAAATATCGCATCCAATTCTAATCGTTGCTCATCAGATAATTCAGGGGAATCGATTTCTATAACTTCAGTAAAAAGAGCTGTAGAAAGGTTTCTAAAAAAGTTGAGGTTCTGATCTCCCAAGTCTATGTGGTATGTCCCAGACTGAGGCAAATCTTCTTTGTGCAGATAAGATCGAAATTCTTTGGAATAATAAACTCCTACTCGGGCTGGTATTTTTTTTACTAAAGGGGTTGGTAAAGAACCTTTCACCAAAACTGTTTTCGTGCAGGCGCCATGAGTCAATAAGATTAGCAACAACGGCAAATAAATAAGGGGAGGGCGTATGATTTTCGCATAAAAACCTGTGGGCCTAGACCAACCTTTAAACATTATATCCCCCTACGGTGCTGACAATCTGCACGAATTATTATCCAGGAGCCAGATAACCCAATGTAAAGTCATCCCTCGTTCTTGCTTACGATGCAAGCAGACACTCCCAATACTACCCGCGCTTGGCGCTGATTCCTATCCCTAGTTGTTTACGGATTTATTTTTTATAAATCGGGGCATTGGGAAGAATTACTCTCCTCAACGGGTCGAAGATAATATAGATTTAGAACCAAACAAGACGAATGAGTAGACTTTTGGCATTTTTCTGAGGTTATATACAGATTTGAACCGATTACAAGAAAAGGATGTGGGATGCTAACGAATTCACAAGAATCCAAATATAATATAAAGGCGTATGCTTTTTATGAATAACCGGTGTTTAACAGCCCTCAAAATCATCGCGCTCATGCTGCTGACTTCCTGTGGCTCGCGGCCGCCACAGCCGCCCCCACCACCGATGCCTGCGCCTAGTTCCCCATCCTCACCAAGCTCACCATCTATTCCCAGCCCTTCGTCTATGCCCGAGCCTAGCGCCGCGCCCTCCGAACCAATTAATCCAAGCTCAAGACCGGGCTCTTCCTCTGAGAATAGTGATGGGAAAGAAGTACAAGAGCAAATAGGGAAAAATTTACAAGAAAGAGGTGCTCAAGTTAAGCAAGCGAGTAAAAACCTCGGCGATCGTAATACTGATCCGTTGATCCCAGACGGGGACTCCAATCCATCCATCTACAACACGATGAACGATGAAGAAGTTACTTTGACCACCGAGCCAACACTAGCTTCAGAATCTCAGTCGACTTCGGGCGGTAGTCACGAACCATTACCTGATGAAATTTGGGATGCGCAAGACACTTTGGAAGTAGCGGGGGTCGCCCTGCAAACAGCAGGATTAATGGTAGAAACTGCTGTCAATGATGACGAACTTGCAGAGGCGGAGATTGAGCTTTCAACCGCGAGAGTGGCGATAATCATTGCAGAAGAAAATCTTGCGGATCTGAAAGAGACTCTTCAAAACAAAAATCTGAACAGCGGTGATGCAGAGGCAGCTATTTCAGCAACCGAGATTGCACTGAAAGAGGCCAACTTGGCTATCGTGCTCGCATCAGAAATTTTCGAGGTTGAACTACCAAGTTCAGTTGCAACCCCTGAGGAGCCGATTTTTAGTGATGATAATTCCGGAAGTGATACAGACGGACGAATTAGTGAATTGGACAAGGAGCTCGAAGAGTCTCTTGTCACTTTTGATGACACTATCGATGTGGTAAAGCGCACTCTCTCGGATAAAACGCCTGCCCCCTTGCAAGCAAGTGTAAGTTCAAGCCCCAACAATTCCACCGAAGACATAAGAGGATCTGAAGATAGTGTCGTTTCCGAAGAACCTGGAGAGTCAAGCGACGCTGGAGCAGGCACATCATCCAAGGAGGCAAAAGCCGCAGGAGGATCAAATATTTTAGATGCGAAGACCTCTGAAGACATTCCCGATTCTCAGGGAGATGACATCGTCGCAAAACAACTGAGAGAAGCCGCAATAGCAGAGAAAAATCCGGATATAAAAGAGAAGCTTTGGGAAGAATATCGACGCTATAAGACAAGTATTTAATTTAGGAGGGAACATGTCTATCAAATTTACTGCCTTACTTATCTTCTTAAGCATATCTGTAATCGCTGGGTGCACGTCTACAAAGGTCATCACTGCTAATTCAACTCCAGCCATCCAATCAATCGGCACCACGGTAGAAGAGCGTCTATTAGATATCGGGATCACGCCTTTTAATCCCAATATACCTTCGAAAGAATCTGCATTAGTAAGCGGCCTCATAATACCGGACGTTAGGAGAGCAGAGTCCGGCTACATAGCTTATCATCTTAAGGATACGCTAGAGCTGACAGGGAATTGGGGTGCCGTCCGGGTGACACCCAAAGCTACAGATACTGTAGGTTTACAAGTCACAGGAAAAATTATCGTGTCTGATGGCGAACAACTTCAAACACACGTCTGGGTGGTCGACGCAACGGGTAAAAGTTGGGTTAACAAGACGTATAAAGATACTGCGAGTAAATTTTCATATGACGTCATAAAAGAGGATCCGTTCCAGGATCTTTATAATGAAATTGCCAATGATATTCTTCTCGTAAGACAAAAAATGGCTGCTGATCAGATGAGTCAGATTCAGCAGGTTGCGGAGTTAAAATTTGCAGCAGACCTGGCTCCTGATGTTTTTAAAGATTACCTAACCAAGGAGAACGGGCAGTTGAAGCTAATTCAGCTACCAGCAAAGGGTGACATGATGCTGCGACGCATAGAAAAGATTAAAGAACGCGAGCACTCATTCGTCGATACAATGGATGACTACTACAGTCGTTTTTATATGGATATGCGCGAGTCCTACGACGAATGGCGTCTTTCCACCTATGAAGAGGCAATTTTACTTCGACAGCTGCAAAAACAATCAAGAAATAGACTTATCGGCGGAGCTGCCTTGGTTGCTGCTGGCATTTATGCTGGGAGTGAGAGTGCGACATATGCAGAAACTCTCGCTTCTTCAGGCGCAGTCTCTGGTGGAATCGCTGCTATCAGAAGCGGACTTAATAGACGAAAAGATGCAGAGATACATGCACAATCACTACGAGAATTAGGTCAGTCCTTAGGTAATGAAATAGGTCCATCGATTCTTGAGATAGAAGGTAAAACCATCGAACTAAAAGGATCAGCAGCCATCCAATATGAAGAGTGGCGCAGCATACTAAAAGAAATATATATTGAGGAAATCGGCATGATGACAGAAGAGTAATAACTACGATTAGAGACGTTATGGCTTATCCTAAAAAAAAACAAGACTTTGATAAATTTACCCTGCTTGACTTACTTGGTGAAGATATAGCAGCGGTAACTTGGCTGGCTTTCGATAGGGATTTAAAAGAAAGAGTCTGTCTGAAGCTATATAAGAGCCCTGTGACCGAAGAAGATTTGTCAGCAACTAATGCGTACATCAAAAAAAGCAAGGGTCTTATTCACCAAAATATTCTCCGAACATTCGAGGCAGGATTTACAGAAAGCATTCCTTATCTGAGTCAACAGTTCCTAAGGAACGCTAGCCCTATTGCTCTAGGCAATGGCTCCTTCTCAGAAAATTGGTCAACAATCAGTTTGATCATTGACGCCTTAGCTTTTACCCATAGTCTTGGACTAATTCATGGCAGACTGAACCCCAATAAAATAATGCTAGATGAAACGGGACATCTCTGGATCAGTGGATTTGGTGTCCGATTAGGGAAGGTCAATAGCGTATACCTGGCTCCGAAAGCTGAGGAAACCAGTAGCCGAACCGATGATATTTACTCTCTAGGTGCTCTTATCTACCGATTCGTAGCTGGGGAAGAACTAAGCGAGGTAACACCGGATCTTAATCTAATCCCTCGGGAACTAAGGTCAGTTATCAAAGGTATGCTTGAGATTTCTGACTACGAAAGACTCGATGATCTTATAGAGATTAAACAATCTTTTTCGAGCTACGCAGAAGGAGTCGCCGATCATTCATCAATTTCACCCGATACTTCGTTCGCAAAACGACGGGACCCACCGATTAAGTGTACTTCAAAAATTGCTAGCAACGATAGATCGGTGAATAACCAGATCCCCGTGAACGCCGCAGTTATTGGACTCTTAATACTTGTAAGTTTAGCGAGTTTCGTGTTCTTTTACCTACCTAAGGATAGAGCCGTTCCGATGGAGCAACCCGTTGGAAAAATTGAAGAAATTATTCAGGGGGAAAGCCTCCTTGGGAAGGGTGGCGAGACGAACCTATACGCACCCTTCGAGCTGGCTCAGATAGAGCTTGCGAAAAAACAAAGTCTGGAACTAACAAATCAGATACTCCGTCTACAAATCAAGCTAGAGGACCTAAAAGTAGAGCTTTGGGCGAAGGATTCTTACGATTTACTGACTAAGAATACTATTTTGGGTGACGAATTTTTCAGACGAGGACAATATCTAGAAGCCCTTACTACATATAAGGAGACTCAGAAAAACCTAGAAGACCTGTATGGATCTGCCAGCAAAACCCTTATCGAGAATACCAAGATTGGAAATATGGCATTAGAGAACGGTAAAGCCAATCTCGCAATAAGAACTTTTAGAATAGCTACAGCGATCGATCAAGAAGATGATTTTCTAAAAACACAACTAAAACGGTCTGAGAATCTGAATTCCGTACTCTCACTCATTAACTTAGCGAAATCAGCAGAGCAACAAAACCAACTTAATTCTGCACTCCAACTCTACGAAGAAGCAAAAAATAAAGATTCACTCTGGAAGCCAGCAACTGAAGGCATTTTGCGAGTCGGAAGACTCATTAAACAGGGTGAGTTTGAAATCATAATGTCCCGGGCATTCACAGAACTCGCGCAAAAAAACTATGAGGAAGCCAGAACAGCATTTGAAATAGCCAAGACAATTTTTCCAAGATCATCGGAGCCTGAGGACGGAATGCTGCAAGTTGAACTTACAGAAATGATGGACGAAATCGATATACTGAGGTTAGAGGCAGAACAGCATGTGCGAGACGAGCTCTGGGGAGAAGCGATTAAGAAATTCGAGCTTGTACTGCAGCTTGATGACTCGCTAGTTTTTGCAATAAATGGTGTCGCTGAAGCAAATAAGAGACTCGAATTAAGCAACCGACTTCAACTTTTTATCGATGATCCAACTCTAATGAAAGATGATAAGAAATTAAGAGATGCCAAACGAGCAATAGCAGCCGCAAGTATATACGCCTCTCGAAGCCATATTACTTTCAAACAGACAGATACCCTCTCAAAACTAATCTCTGTAGCCCGAATACCGATTCAAATCTTTATTTCTTCAGATGGGAAAACGGACATCTTTGTATATCAGGCGAGTCGACTTGGTAAAATCAAATACCAAGAACTAGAGCTATATCCTGGGACATATACAATCGTTGGTAAGCGACGAGGATATCGGGATACTCAATATACACTAAAATTACTGGCTAATATGCCGGTTGAACCTATCAACATTATATGTAACGAAAAAATCTAGACAATGAATGATCAAAATATTGGCGCGAATAGCGAGTTAGAGGTTATTAACTATAAGAGAGCGCACAAAACAAAAGGGAAAAGGTATTGGATTTTCAATCCACTGTCAATTTGTCTAGCTATACTCTTCGTGGTGCTATGCTCAGTGACACTGTTTACACTTCAAGCAAAAGCATTGAAAGTAAACATCATCCCTCGTCCCAACTCCTTAGAAATTTATGGCGGATTCTTTACTTATGAACTGGGCGAGCGTTTTTTAATGTTGCCCGGTAACTATAGTATCCGCGCTCAAGCTGAGGGATACAAAGAACTTGAAATGCAAATAACAATTAGTGAAGAGCCCAATCAAACGATTGACGTTGTCATGCAGAAGCTGCCCGGGTTTCTAATTGCTAATTCGGTACCGGCCTCCAACATAAATGTGTTTGTAGATCAGATTTATAAAGGGCAAACACCACTGAAGGTTGAAGTGGATGCTGGATTACACGATATTTTTTTCCAAAGTGAGCGTTACCTCCCTTATAAATCAGAAATTCATATAGAGGGGCGCAATATAGAGCAAATAATCACGGCAGAGTTATCCCCTGCTTGGGCTGATATTAAGATTTCATCAAACCCGTCATCCGCGGATATTATCGTCGATAAGAAAATTCTTGGACAAACTCCCTCTGAAATAGAATTACTCCAAGGCAAGCACACAATTCAAATAAAAAAAGCGGGTTTCAAGCTTTGGCAGTCTGATATAACTGCTTCTGCTGGTTCGACGGTAAGCTTAGACCAAATAGATCTCATCAAATCAGACGGGAAGTTATCTGTCATTACAACTCCTGCTGGAGCGAACATAACAATCAATGGGCAGTATCAAGGACCAAGTCCTTTATCAACTGCTTTGATACCAGACAGAAGCTACGAGATTCTTTTATCGAAAGCTGGCTTCTCACCAATTAAACAATCAATCGATGTCAAATCCGGTGAAGAGATTTCACTCAATATAAATCTGACACCGGTCACAGGGATCATTCGTTTGGAGATAGAACCTAAAAATGCAACAGTGCTACTTGATGGACAATTACTCAATAGTACTTCTAGGCTCCTCAACCTTTCGGCAACAAAGCATACCCTTGAGGTACTTAAGCCTGGGTACGCCACTCACAAAATGGTAATAATCCCAAAACCCGGTTTAACGAAGCAGGTGTCCGTCCAATTACAAACAGAAGCGCAAGCTAAATTCGCAGCAATCCCTTCATTAATTACAGCCATGAATAATGTCACTGCAAACCTAATTATCCCAGATAAATTTAAAATGGGAGCAAGCCGAAGGGAACCGGGACGACGGTCAAATGAAATTGAAAAAGAGGTGCGACTAGATCGACCTTATTATCTTGGCACGAACGAAATCACAAATTTAGCCTTCAAAGAATTTGACCCTTCACACAACTCTGGAGAGCTCGGCAGAGCCTTACTAAGTGATGATGACAGACCGGTAGTGAACATTACTTGGGAACAAGGGATCTTATTCTGCAACTGGCTGAGCGAGCGTAACGACCTAGTGGTTGCTTATGAACAAGTGAATAATGTCTGGCGTCTGAAGGAACCAGTGAATACCGGATTTCGTCTCCCTACGGAAGCAGAATGGGCTTGGGCTGCCAGATACCAACAAGGTAAGGACTCGACTAGATTTCCTTGGGGAGATCATATGCCTCCGACTTCAAATGCCGGAAATTATGCAGACGAATCTTCAGCAAACATGTCTGCCTACTACATCTCGGGCTATAACGACACTTATCGCGGGACAGCGCCAGTTGGTAGTTTCCCGGCAAATAATTTTGGTATACAAGACCTTAACGGAAACGTTTCAGAGTGGGTTAATGATATCTACGCAACAAGCTCAAAGCGTGGGCTTCTTATCGATCCAATAGGACCCAAAACAGGCGATTATTACGTAATCAGGGGGGCTAATTTCACCAGTGGGCGCTTCAGTGAGTTGCGGTGGACCTATAGAGACTATGGCAAAATGGGAAGGCCAGATGTAGGATTTAGGATAGCGAGATATGTAGAATGAAATTTACTCTCTTAGTCTTTTGTCTTAGTCTATTTGTCTCAGTGATCGCCGCTGAAGAGAAGATTACCTTAGATGATCAGATCAAAATTAAAACACCCCAAATTAACTCAAGAGGCCCAGAAAAACTGGCTGATGAGGTCTCTATTGAGATGAAAGAATCATCTACGCGAGGGGAGAAACTTAAGCAGGAAGACCTTGGAGAGATCTCCCAGAACTTTGTACCAAGCGAATTGATAAGTACAGACAATGCAGTACCTTTTCCGGTAGATATTTAAGGAGCATTATGAAAAAACAAGTACCCTTTGAGTTTATCTTCCACGTATTTTCGCTATTTATTGCAATTATCCTTGTCCATGCCTTCTATGTTTCCGTTGTAAGACCAAATGCCGCTGCCGTATTGGAGGAGCAAGCAATCCAAATCAATGCAAATCCAAACTACATGCCTGAAAGATCAGTCTACGTAGTTGTCAAAGATCTAGAACAGGAATCGTGTTTCATTCTTATGCTGTGGGCTATTTCCTTGATGGGTTATAAAGCTTTATCGTCGATAAATGAGAGGAAAATACTTGAAATTGATCTTGTACCAATTAATCAAGGAACGAGTATTCTTGCTGAGGATGCTCGAGAGTATTCTCGGCCCGTGCAGGCGTTACCAGAAAGACAGCAAAATTATCTGCTTCCGAGAGCAGTCTTGACTGCTCTCCATCGATTCAGATCAACCAGAAATATACAGGACGTTTCTAGCTCAATAAGGGCCATCTGTGAATCAGAATCCGAGAGACTTGACTCAGAGCTCTCTATGATTAGGTACATAGCATGGGCAATTCCGTCTATTGGATTCTTAGGGACCGTTAGGGGAATTGGCCAAGCTTTGGGACAAGCGCACAAAGCTGCACAGGGTGACATCGCTGGGGTCACTCAAAGTCTTGGAGTAGCGTTTAATTCAACTTTTGTCGCCCTTCTAATCAGTATTCTTGTTATGTTCCTTTTGCATTATCTCCAATTAACTCAAGAAAGAATTGTGCTAGATACAGAAGAATACTGCGATAAACGATTGATCCAGCACCTCCAAAGCTAATAAAGGATGATGAAGTGGCGATAGGTATCATTGAGTTAAATGATCTAGGTATTCAGGTTTCATGTGACGATGAAATTACGATAATAAGTCCAGGATATGCTCTTATTCATAATAATGGTGAGCTCTCAGTCGGAGCTGACGCTATGAACTTAACCCGATTGCTACCGAGCTGGACAAGTAATCACTTCTGGAACCAGCTAAATACAAATCCCATCCCCAACGCTAGAGATGCTATTCGACATAACGCAGATCTTGCTTTTGCGCATTTAGAGTCACTATGGGAGGATATAAAAGAACGTGTGGATAGTGTCATTTTTGTAGTGCCCAGTTTCTACAATCGGTCGAGCCTTAGTTTACTGTTAGGTATGGCAGAGGAATGTGGAATACCAACAGCTGGTGTCGTTGATTTACCTATCGCAGCCGCATGCGACCAAAGGTTGAGAGATGTTTCCCTTTACCTAGACATACATCTTCATCGCATAACTCTAACCAGAATTTCAAATACTCTTAATCTATCGCGCACCAATGATAGTACGGTTTGCGAGACTGGGATGTCTACATTACTTGACAGATGGGCAAACGCTGTTACGAATCAGTTTATACAAACTTCGCGCTATGACCCACTTCACAATGCTAAAAGCGAACAGGAGCTTTACAAACAACTACCTGATTGGATAACCAAATTTAAAACTAAACGTAACAACTTATTTAATCTAAATATTGATGGGCTAAAGCAGTCCACAACTATCTCCATTGATCAACTTATGCCTGCCTGCGCACCACTTTTTCCTCAAATAATACAATCTATTCGCAAACAGGCCAGTACAAATGAAACTACCACCTTACTCTTATCTCATCGCTTCAATAAAATACCCGGAATTAAGAATACATTAGACCTTTTGGAAAAAATTGATGTAATTGAACTATCTTCAAATGCTGCGATTCAAGGGGCCTTTAACCACTCTGAGACGATAATATCAGAAGGAGATAGCATCACTCATGTTGTTAATTTACCGATTAAGGCAAAATCAATTGTAGATGAGCCAACGACTGAGTACCGGGGAAGTCATCTACTGTACCGTGATCACGCAACCGCAATTGGACGGGCGTTCAAATTATCTGATGATATTTCAGACGGGCTGAAACAGGATTTATCCAATCCGATATGCACTATTTACCCCAAAGGCCCGAATCTTTATATAGACGTCCATAATGCTACCAACATAAAAATTAATGATGCCCCTGCAGCTGAACACTCATCTCTTCACACCGGAGATATAATAAGCTTGGGAGACCACCTTATGACTGTGATCTCGTCAAGCTGATGGCAAAACGCCGAGAATCACATATTTTCAGTCTTTCTTTTCTCGACATCATGTCCTGTGGATTTGGTGCGGTTATCCTTCTCTTCGTGGTTATTAATAATGCCTCTGAAAAAACTAATCTTGATCAAAATACAGAACTTCGAGAAGAAATAAAAAAAATAGAGAAGGAAATTGCAGAAGAAAAACAGAATCTCAATGAAATTCAGGAAGCTATCCAAGAGACTAATACTCAAGTTTTAAAAACTCGAGGTCTTACCGAACAACTTAGAGAAGCTATCGCTATCACTGAAGAACAAATGGTATCTCAGTCGGGAAGTAGTCAAAATGACCTTGAAAAATTAAAGGAGGAATTAAAACAACTTGAAGAAGAAACTGCTCTTCTTAAGACTAGTCAATCCGACGATATAGAGGGAGGTGAAGACCTGTATAGTTTCATAGGAGAGGGGGACCGACAATATTTGACTGGATTAAAAGTCGGAGGAAAACATATTCTGATCCTTCTAGATGCTTCAGCAAGCATGTTAGATAACACAATAGTCAATATCATCCGAATGCGCAACCTGCCCAAAGAAGTAAGGCTTCAATCAGAAAAGTGGCGAAGAGCTGTCAGAACCATCGAGTGGTTAATAGCCAACCTTCCTAAGCAAGCAAATTTTCATCTATATACTTTCAATCAGGTTGCTAGGGCCGCTATACCCGAACAAGATAATAAATGGTTATCAGTACAAGACCAAAATAATATCGAAAAAACCATCGCTCACGTAAACACAATCATTCCCGCCGGAGGGACCTCATTGCATCGCGCTTTGGCTAAAGCTAACTTATTTGATCCGCCCCCCGACAATATATTTCTGATCGTCGATGGACTACCGACACAAGGCTTCAATCCGCCGCAAAGCGGCGTAGTATCGAGTCAAGAAAGGAACGAGTTATTTGCGGACGCGATTTCTCAGGCGCCAGTGAATACTCCTATAAATATTATCTTGTTTCCGATGGAAGGAGATCCTTTGGCTACAGCAGCCTATTGGCGCTTGGCCCAGATTACTACAGGATCTTTTCTTTCCCCATCTGAGGATTGGCCATAATGAAAACAAAACGTAGAGAAATTGAGGGACTTAGCCCCTCATTTTTGGATGTCATTAGTTGTGGTTTTGGCGCGCTTATACTTCTCCTCGTTTTAACAAAAGTTTTCGATCCAATTACCGTTGAAGACAAGGTCGATAACTTAGAAGAGTATCTCATTGATCTAAAGAAAGATCTCTTGAATAAGCGCAGTGAAACACGAGTTCTTCGAACAGAAATGATCCGTAAAGAAGATTTAGAAATCGATGAAATAAATCACTTAAAAATAATGCAAGCAGAACTTAATCAGCTTCAAGAACAATATGAAATTATTGTCAGGAAGACGAAGGTCAACGACACCATAACTGGAAGGCTGACTACCGCGAAACAGAAGCTCACCGAAGAAATGCAGCGTCTACTAAAAGACTATGAGCGTGGCATAAAAGACAACACTATTGGCGGCATACCGGTCGATAGCGAATACATAATTTTTATTATTGATACATCTGGAAGTATGTATACGAATGCTTGGCCCCTAGTTTTACAGAAAGTCTCAGAAACGCTTGAAGTATATCCCAAGCTCAAAGGCATACAGGTGATGAATGATATGGGTAATTATATGTTCTCACAGTACGCAAATGAGTGGATACCCGATACTGCAGCAAGGCGCAGTGCTATCATAAATCGCCTGCAAAACTGGAATGTATTCAGTAATTCAAGTCCCGTTGAAGGGATCACAAGAGCGATATCTACTTTCTATGAACCTGGACGAAAAATTAGTATTTACGTTTTTGGTGATGATTTTCAAGGTCGATCCGTAGAGCAAGTTGTACAGGTAGTGGACAAAATTAATCGAGCTGACTCTGAGGGAAATCGACTTGTCCGGATTCATGCAGTTGGTTTCCCAGTTCTCTTTTCTCTTCCCCCGCGATATCAGGCATCAGCTATCCGCTTCTCAATATTAATGCGGGAACTTTGTGCACGTAATGGAGGCACCTTCGTAGCACTAAATGACTACCGTATCCTATAATCTTATTTCTCGTAAGGTTTGAGCGAAGGACTAGCGGCGCCGCACAACGACCTTGAGTCCAGGTACCGTCTTACTGTTATACTTTCATATTTAAACCGGAGCATTTATGGCAACCGGAAAGATTTACGATCGCACTACTGAAGATGTGGGTAATATAATTGCGATGGAACACGTTAACATCACTGTTCCAGATCAGTCTCTAGCAACTCTTTTTTATGTTAATGGTTTAGGCCTTACAAGAGACCCCTACATAGATTTTGGCCCAAATAATGTCTGGATAAACGCTGGTAACCAGCAGTTCCATTTACCAACGAATAAAGCTCAGGTAATCCGAGGGCATATCGGAATCGTTCTACCCGATCTTAATGCATTAGATGAGCGCCTATATTCTGTAGAAAAACGTTTAAGGGGGACCAAATTTTCCTTCAAGCGTTCAAAAGGATTCCTATCAGTGACCTGTCCATGGGGTAATAAAATCAAATGTTATGAATCAGGTAAGCTCTATACGATGAGACTTGGCATCCCCTACATCGAATTTAACGTGCCTTCAGGAACGTCAAAAGGTATTGCGCGATTTTATAAGGAATTATTCAATTGTCGGACCTTGACAAGAAAATCCTCGTGCCAAATTACGATCGGTAGAGGTCAAAATTTACGTTTTAAAGAAGTCAAGAATAACGTGGACTATGATGGCCATCATATAGCTATATATGTCGTGGACTTTTCGACTCCTCATAATTATCTCGATGACCATAGCTTAATAACTGAGGAAAGTGACGCCCACCAGTATCGTTTCAAAACTATCATTGATCCAAATACCGGTGAGAAACTTTTTGATATCGAACATGAAGTTCGTAGCCTACACCATCCAATGTATGGCAGATTCCTAGTTAATCGCAATGCAGCACAATCCTTTAGGAACTATCAACAAGGATTGGATGCATTTGTGCCTTAAGCAGTTAATGAATATGTCTAGTAGCACTTCTCGAAAAACCTATGGTTTAAAAATCTTAAATGCTCGTCATAAGGAGATTAGACGACTGAAACGAGATGGTCATATCGCAGAAATCCATGGCAATAAATTTTGGAACTCAAGCTTCCTAATTATGGACTATCTTCGTCAACATCCAATACCAAGATCAACTCGAGTTTTAGAAATTGGCTGTGGTTGGGGACTGCTTGGATTATTCTGTTCAAAAAAATTCAGCTGTCATGTTCACGGTATAGATGCAGATGAGAACGTACTACCTTACTTAGACCTGCACGCTAGGGAAAACAATATAAAAATGACGGCAGAGAAAAAGAAATTTGAGCAGTTAACAATCGCATATCTATCTCAATTCAATCTTATCCTTGGCGCAGATATTTGTTTTTGGGACGAAATGACTATGGTTTTACTAAAACTAATCAAGCGAGCACAAAGGGGTGGAGTAAGCACTATTATGATTTCTGATCCATGCCGTCCACCATTTAGTGATCTAGCAGAAAAAGCTAAGGAACGATTCAAAGAAGTGAGTGTCGTGAAGAAATTTCTGAGAAAACCTGTAAAGGCTTCAGGGGAAATTTTAATTATAAAACCTTAGAGATGTTCTAACCGCATTGGAGATAGATTCATGACCATGCAACAAACGCCACTTCTCATGTCTCGTATTCTTGGCCGGGGTGCGCGACTTGACCCCCATGAAGAGATTGTAACGGCGCAAGAAAACGGGACTCATCGACAAACACTGAAGACTACCTGGGACAGATCAAATCAACTCGCTGGGGCTCTCACTCAATATGGCATACAAAAAGGAGATCGTATTGCCAGTTTCATGTGGAATAATTATCGACACCTAGAACTTTATCAAGCAGTCCCATCTATGGGTGCAGTGCTCCACACTCTAAATATCCGACTAAGTTCGACAGACCTCATCTACATCGTTAATCATGCAGAAGACAGAGTAATTTTCGTTAATAATGATCTTTTCTCCCTACTGGAGCCAATACTAAAAGATATTCCTAAGGTTGAACTTATTGTTATCTGTGATAGCGAGTCGTCCTTCACTAAATCAGCTGATTATGAGGATTTTATTGCCGATCACTCGACTACATATCAATGGCCTGAGATCGAAGAGACTGCTCCGATGGGCCTGTGTTACACAAGTGGAACTACAGGTAAACCGAAGGGTATCATGTACACCAATCGGTCGACCTACTTACATACTATGGCACAAGCCATGACCGATTCAATGCATCTTTCCGCTTTAGACTCGGTGTGCGATATTGTTCCCATGTTCCATGCAATGGGTTGGGGACTACCATTCACCGCATCTATGCTGGGATGTAAACAAGTAATGCCCGATAGATTTATGGAACCACAAAATCTAGCAAAGCTAATGGCAGAAGAGGAAGTTACAATATCCGCTGGAGTACCTACTATCTGGCAAGGAGTCAAAGCTTGCCTTCAGGAGAATCACAAAGAATATAATTTATCTAAACTTTCGAGAGTAACCTGTGGCGGCTCTGCCCCTCCTATATCGATGATGCGGTGGTACTGGGAAGTATTAGGAGTAGAGGTCATCCAAGGTTGGGGAATGACTGAAACCAATCCTCTCGCAACCTTATCTAGAAAAATAGCAAAGCGTTCTCACTTAAATCTTACTGAAGACGACCATTTCAAGAACATATCGAAAGCAGGTTTGCTAATGCCAGGTTTAGAACTAGAAATTGTTGATGAAGATTGGAACATCCAACCACACGATGGCGAGGCAGTGGGTGAATTATTGATCCGCGGGCCATGGGTTTGCAGCAGCTACTTCAATGACCCCCAACCTGAAAAATTTCATGGTGACTGGCTCGTGACAGGCGATGTAGCAAAGATAGATGCTGAAGAGTACCTCATCATTGCGGATCGTTCAAAAGACCTCATTAAGTCCGGTGGCGAATGGATATCTTCTGTTGATTTAGAAAACCACATGATTTCTTTACCTGGTGTCCGTCAAGCAGCAGTTGTTGCCCAACCGCATCCAAAATGGGATGAACGTCCTGTTGCACTGATTATTCTTGATGAAGATGCAAATTTATCCGCCCAATCAATTCTGGAACATTGCAACCCTATTTTCGCTAAATGGCAAATTCCCGACGAAGTCATCTTCTGTGAAGTAATCCCGTTGACGTCTACCGGCAAGATAGACAAGAAGGCAATCCGAAAAAATTTAGAAAAAGAGGACTACAAACTACCAGATTTACGATAGCTATTGTCGAAACTACTATTATCGTGAATGATCATGTCACTTGCTTTCTCTGAAATCATTATCGTTGGGGCATTTGTATTACCTCCAATTAGTGTTGGCATCACAGAAGCATCCACTATTCTTAGCGACTCTATACCTTTAACTCGAAGGCGTTCGTCTACGACAGCCAAGTCGTCGTTCCCCATTTTACAAGTACCAACCGGATGATAGATCGTTTCTGCATTTTTTCGCACAAATTCGGCAATGTCTTCATCATTGTGAGCGTCTCTACTTGCTTCAAACTCATCTCCTAAAAACGAACTAAACTTGTCTGTCTGAAAAATCTTTCTCGCAAGTTTCACTCCCTCTACTAGAGTATCAAGATCAGACCTAACACTTAAATAATTAGCTTTAATCGATGGACTATCCAAGGGATTTCCAGAGGCAAGTCTAATCTCACCCCGGCTCTCTGGCCGCAACTGACAAACATGAATAGACAAACCCGGTTTCGTAAATCTTTTTCTTCCATGGTCACTAAGTATCAGCGGAATAAAATGAAGCTGTAAATCGGGCATCTCAATGTTCTTTCGGCTTTTTATAAATGCTCCCGCGATACAGCCGTTTTCCGCACCAGGTCCATTACCGAGCAGCATATACTGCAGCAAGACTCTCATCATATTAGTGACCTTAATATATCTTGCGACTGAAAGTTCCGGATCCTTGCAATAGTATTGCACCATAATATCGAGGTGATCCTGTAAATTCTTCCCAACGCCCTTCAACGGATGCAGACAGCGAATGTCATGTAGCACGAGATCTTCTGGATTACCAATGCCTGATAATTGCAACAATTGTGGCGTTTGCACGGCACCAGCCGAAATGATCGTCTCGCGCACTGCCTTCACTCGATATTTCTGACCACGTTTTAGATAGGTTACGCCAACAGCTTTTTTACCCTCAAAATCAATACTTAACGCCTTCGCTTCAGTCACTACAGTGAGATTATCACGATCTAAAATGGGAGAGAGAAAAGCTTGGGCAGCACTGCATCTTCGATTGCCAATTTTTGTTAGTTGAAAAGGGCCAAAGCCTTCCTGAGTAGCGCCGTTAAAATCCTTATTGTAAACGTAGCCAGCCTCCATACCCGCTTGAATAAAATAATTATGGCTTGGTAGATTAGCTTTTTCATCCAAAACATTAAGCTCACCATTAATGCCATGATATGCATCCTCACCTCTCTCATTATTCATTGATCTCCTAAAATAGGGTAGAACATCATCGTAACCCCAGCCATTATTTCCGAGCTGTCGCCAATGATCGTAGTCTCTAGAGTTCCCCCGCATATAGATCATGCCGTTTATTGAGCTAGATCCACCGAGTCCTTTACCTCTCGGCCAATAAAGTTTCCTCATTTCAAGTTCGGATTCTTCTTCCGTTTGGAAAGCCCAATTGAAGTCACTAGTCGCAAGCAAACGAGCAATACCTGCTGGCATATGAATAAATGGAGAAGAATCTTTTCGGCCGGCCTCCAGAAGCAAAACCTGAGTCTTTCGATTTGCGGATAGTCGATTCGCTAGCACACAACCCGCCGAACCCGCACCCACGATTATATAATCGTACATAAATATTTATCTCCCTCTTTTACATGCCACAAAAAGATAACATATGGTAACGTTAGCTTTAGCCAGTTATCGAAGTCCATACCAAAATCTGATTTAATTAATTTTGCTTATAAAATGGCCCTTTATGTCTAAATATCATGCTGTCGCTTCCATCTCTGAACTGGGTGAAGAGAGTCAAATCCACATTAATGTAAATGGTTTAGATCTGCTGCTCTGTAAGCATGCTGGTAAATATTATGCTATCGACTATTACTGTAATCATGCATTCCTGCCTATGGAGGGCGGGAGTATGCAGCATGGCTTAATTACCTGCCCGTACCATGGGGCAGAATTCAGTCTCGCAGATGGTTCAGTTCAAGCTGCACCGGCCTGGGAGCCTCTGGTTAGCTATCCTGTTGAGGTGAAGAATGATGTCATTACTGTTGCCGTGAAATAATGGAGGAGCAAATATCCGACTTGAGTAGAGTCCTCGATTTAGAAACTATTGAAGTAAATATCTACCGAGGGAAGAACGAGTATCGGCAAAACAAAAGGCTATTCGGCGGTCAAGTACTAGCACAAGCCTTGAGCGCGGCCTACAGGACAGTGGAAAGCGAAAGAGTCTGTCATTCTCTTCATGGCTATTTTCTTCGTCCTGGTGATACTGAGCATCAGGTCATTTATCAAGTGGATCCTATCCGCACTGGCCAAAGCTTTACCACACGGCGAATAAAAGCAATACAGAAAGGCGAGGCAATATTCAGTATGGATGCTTCATTCCAAATCATAGAAGATGGTCTGTCTCATCAAATAGATCTCGATATGGTATTGCCTCGGGCCGAAGAATTAGAAGACGATCATGAAGTAGCAAAACAAAAAGGGAAAGCAACGCACTGGTCCCATAGGAAACGTCCTTTTGAAATTCGAACAATTAAAAATATAAAGGGGAATAGAGGCGCTTCTTGGATAAGGTACCGGCATGAGACTCTATCCAAGGGAGACCCACAGCATCAACTTCTCCTATCCTATGCTTCAGATATGGGACTGATATCTACTGCAATGATTCCACATAAAATGTCTCCCTCTCAGAATATGCAAATAGCTAGCTTGGATCATGCAATATGGTTCCATCGTCCCTTCTCTGTATCTGATTGGATACTGTTTTTGCGAGAGACACCAGCAGCAGGCGGTGCTCGCGGGTTTACTCGAGGCAGCTTTTATTCTGCTGAAGGTGAAATACTTGCCTCAGTAATGCAAGAAGGCTTAATTAGAGTAAGGCAGGATTCAACTTAATTGACCGTAAGTCTTTAAACATGATTTAGTGCTGATTTTTCGGAGAAAAATCATGTCTAAGTTAGTCACAATAGATATCAACGCCAACGGCGTAGCAGACGTTAGATTAAATCGAGCAGACAAGTACAACGCCCTATCCCCCGAAATGTTTGATGCCATTACAGAAACCGGTAAAACATTGAGTACGAATCAAACGATAAGGGCGATCGTGCTTTCCGGAAATGGCCGCGGTTTCTGTGCAGGTCTTGATTTTGCTGGGTTCCAAAATATTATAGGCAGCGAGAAAAGTTCAATAATATCGAAAAATTCTTCCTCTGATGAAATTCCGGGAAATCCGGCACAAAAAATTGGCATGGTATGGAAACACCTTCCCGTACCAGTGATTGCAGCACTTCATGGCGCCTCTTTTGGTGGTGGTTTTCAGCTTGCAATGGGGCCTGATATCCGCATCGCAGCTCCGGATGCCACATTTTCTATTATGGAGATTCAATGGGGACTAATACCAGACTGTAGCATTTCCCAAACATTACGAGAGCTTGTCCCTATAGATGTCGCCAAAGAATTAACCTTTACGGGTCGTACTTTTGATGGAAAAGAAGCACTTCAACTTGGCATTGTCACCCAGATAAGTGATTCGCCTCTGAAGTCAGCTTTAGAGATGGCAGAAATTATTGCCGCCAAATCACCAAATGCTATCAGGTATAGTAAGGAGTTATTTGAAACCACATGGCACGAGGCTCCGAATGCAGGACTTGCGCTAGAAGAAAAACTGCAGAAAAAACTTATTGGTAGCCCCAACCAGATAGAGACTGTAAAAGCCAACTTTGAAAAACGACCGCCTCAGTATATTGATCCTGAATAGATCTGTTTAAAGCTAACCCATATTATTGGGATTCAGCCTACTCACCAATAAGGGAACAGCGTGAAAATATAGAGCGGGTTACGAAAAATCCGTTAAAAACATAATGAATAGACTTTCATAATTACAAGGTGTAATTCTTTTCCAACTCGGCTTCTTGTTTCTCTTCAAGGGCATTAATAGCCTTGATATGCACCTCTATGAGCTCTTCCACAGTCTTGTATCTGAATACCTCCTCACCACGAAACATAACGATAACGCCAGAGGAGGTTTTCGAATAAAATATTCCCGATTTAGATTTCAATTTTTCACCAGACAAAAACCTACTCCTCAGATTTTCTAAATAAGCGAAATATAAACTTAATGCTTTTTGCAGTAGCCAGCTGCGGATGGAGGATATTAGTAAAGAGGCAATATTTCATCGATAAACAATTGTGTTTGCTTCATCATTTCTTCTCCATCACTCGCAATCGGTAACATAACAAACTTCGAACATCCTGCATCGATATATTCGTTGATCCTTTGGAGGATATCTTCTTTATCTCCTATCACCATATATCTTGACGGATCTTTAACTTTATTACTCAGTCTATTCAGCGCAATTCTTGATATAAGTTCTTCTTTATTGCCAAATCGGAATGAAAAGCTCGCCCCATAATGATCATCGTCAATACTACGTCCTGTTTTTTTTAACGCTTCTTTGATACCAAGAATAATCTTCGCTGATTGCTCTGGTGTTTCAATACCTCCTAGCCAGCCAGTACCGTACTTAGCAGTGCGCTCTATAGCCTTTTCACTTGACCCACCAATCCACAATGGAATACGTCCATTAACGGGCTGAGGAGAAATAGTAACATGATCGTACCGGAAGAATTCGCCAATGTAGCTTACATCCTCTTCGTACCATAGCCTATATATAAGCTCCAGGGCCTCATCTGCCCTTTTCCCCCTTCGCTTAGTAGAAGTACCACTTGCTTTAAAATCCGCCGAAAAGGTACTTCCGAGACCAAAAGCTGGAAGTAGTCGACCCTTACTTAAAACGTCAACGGTCGCTAGCTGCTTTGCAGTCAATAGTGGGTCTCGGAAGGCAATAGAAGCCACACTCATACCAAATCGAATATTCTCTGTTGCGCCCGCTAAAGCAGCTGTGACCGCAATACACTCTAATATAGGGTCCTTAGAGACAAGGCGGTCAGTTTGCCAAATAGAGTCAACCTCCCCTCGTTCGCAAAGCTCTACCCAGCGCCAATATCCATCAGCGTTTTCGAAAGGATATCTCGACAAACCCAAACCCAGCCCAATCGCCATGAACCACCCAGTTAAAACAGGAATATCAGACGTTAATTCTAAACGGGTCTGCTGGTTAAGTCAGTCAATAACCTTTGAAAACTACTTCGCTTAAATCAATGACTGGATAGTATGATTGTTCTCAGGATATCTATAGACTAATGAAGTTAAAACTCTCTGGATAACAATATGTTAGATATTCGAGTGGCGAATTCTGTCGTGGATTACGCTTTGTCGCTTGGGACAGACTTTGCCGAGCTGTTCGTTGAACAAAATCACGTAAACACTATAGGAACCCTTAGTAATGAAGTGCAGGCCGTTAGATCAGGTATCGACTTCGGCATAGGGATAAGGTTAGTTTACGGACACAAAGTACTTTATGGTTATACGAATAAGGTAGAAGAGGACGAACTTAAACGTATCGTCACAGAACTGGCTACAAAAGACCTTCGCGATCCTTTAACCCAAAAACAGAACTTTGATTACCGAACAATCAAGGAATCCCATCCAGCAACGAATACCTTATCAAAAGATGCTTGTATAGAAAGTAAAATAGCATTCCTTCTCACTGCAGATCAAACAGCTCGCGCTGCGAGTAATATAATCTCTCAAACTAGAGGCTCGTGCCTACAACGTGAGCAACAAATAGAGATCTTCAACAGTGAGGGTTTGCATACAGATGATACTCGTCACTACATTCGAGCAAGTCTAACGGCCTACGCGTCAGATGGTAGCGAGCAAGCAACAGGATCCTGGAATAACGGTGGGCTAAAAGGTTGGGAAATTAAGGACGAAATAGACGCTGAAAGAACTGGACGTGAGGCCGCACGGCAAGCGCTAGTCAATCTAAGAGCTAAGGCGTGTCCCTCAGGAAGAATGCCGGTAGTACTAGGAAACGGTTTTGGTGGTGTAATTTTTCATGAAGCCTGCGGTCACCTGCTTGAAACTACTGCCGTAGCCAAAAAAGCTTCCGTATTCCATGATCAGATGGGAGCAATGATAGCTAATCCTTTAGTAAATGCAGTTGACGACGGCACTTTGACCAATGAATGGGGCTCGATAAATATTGATGATGAGGGCCTTGAAACTCAAAGGACTCAGCTTATTAAGGATGGGAAGTTAACATGCTTCCTCGCCGATCGATTAGGGGCAGCACAAACAGGGTTTGAATGTACTGGTTCTGGGAGACGTCAATCCTATCGATTCGCCCCAGCATCACGCATGCGAAATACTTTTATTGAATCTGGAGAGACTGAACTTGACGAGATGATCTCTTCAATTGATAAAGGCATCTATGCCTCTCATATGGGTGGAGGATCTGTGCAACCGGGTACAGGTGAATTTAATTTTTCCGTTCAGGAAGGTTATTACGTCGAAAATGGAAAAATTCAATATCCAGTAAAAGCTGCAACTTTAATCAGTACTGGACCGGCCGTACTAAAAGAAATATCAATGGTTGGTAAAGATTTTGAACTGGCTTGTGGTATGTGTGGTTCTGTCTCGGGTGCTGTTCCGACTACAGTGGGACAACCCTCCCTTAAGGTAGACGACATCTTGGTTGGCGGTAATGCATAAATGAATATTGAAAAGAGTGCCTCTCATATTCTTGACCGCGTCAAAGCCCACGGTGCTGATGGCGATTTGATAATAGATGAGGGTAAAACCCTCTCCCTTAGGGCACAAGCAGGAGAATTAGAAGAACATAAAGTTAGCTCAATTCTTATTTTTGGACTCAGAATAATAAAAGATGGTCATGTTGGGACTGCTTACAGTGAAGCATCAAATGAAAACGCTCTTAACTCAATGGTTGATCAAGCACTGCTCAATGCTAGTTTCGCCAAAGTCGAACCTGATGAAAAAATTTTGGATATTAGCGGTTCTCTTAAAACCAACGATGAAATCTTGTGTCCTAGCGACGTCGTTACTATTGAAGACAAAATCGCCTTTACACTTTCCATGGAGGAAGAGCTTCTAGCAAAGAAAAAAATTAAAAATGTTCCCTACAATGGAGTAAGCGATACTATTTCCAAACGTTCTGTGTTTACTACTTCTGGCCTGCATGCGAGTTCTAAACAACGCTACTGTAGTGCAGCTGCACATGCGCTTATGGAAGATGAAGAGAAGACTGTCATGGAAGGTTCAGGCAAGGTTTCACGTGAGTTTGGTGAGCTTAATTACCAGACAATTGTTGAAGAGACTTATAACCGGTGCTTAAGTCTTCTGGACGGTCAAGCAATACCAACAAGACACTATGATGTGATTCTTGATGAAGAATACCAACCCGCATTGTTTAGTATTTTTTCCTCGATGTTTTCGGCTCAATCTGCAAAAGATGGTGTAAATCCAATGCGCGATAAAATTGGGGAGTTAATTGCAGACGAGCGACTCAATATAAGCGACAGCCCTCTTCTGGTAGATGGGTTTGGTTATGCCCTGTTCGATTCTGAGGGTACAGCTACGGCTCCTACGCCATTGATCAAGAGAGGCTATTTGGAAACCTTGGCCCATAATAGCGCTACAGCAAAACATTTCGGCGTCAAGACAACAGGCCATGCCAGTCGTTCGCCCAAATCAACTCTGGGAATAGGTCTACATCAAATGTATATCGACAAAGGAAATGATAGTGAATCAACCCTGCATGCAGGTGAATATTTGCTTATTACGGATCTAGCTGGACTACATTCCGGTGCCAATCCAATTTCTGGGCAATTTAGTTTTGGTGCATCTGGCTATTTAATGAATGATGGTGAGCGTTTGCAACCAGTTCGCAATATAACCATAGCCGGAAACTTCTACGAGATGCTGAAGAAAATATCAGCGGTTGGTACTGAGCTATTTTGGGATCAAGGAAGAACCTCTTTGATGCCTCATATACGCTTTTCAGACATCGCCATATCTGGATCATAGCCACCCAGAAGATTTGATATATTATAGCTATAGCAAGAAAGTCTTGGCACCAATCACATTATTCTTAGTGCACAGTACTCTTTGGAGTAGCAATCAATCTAACTATCTTGATCCCTGATCGATCAATCATCGAAGGAATCCTTGGGCTTATTTGGTGTATCCAAGTATCACTTTTATAAACCTTTTCATAAAGCTCTGTTAGCTGTTTATCACTCTCAAAGCGGCGAGTCCAAACATAAGTCAGATCATCTTCGGAGCGAAAACTTCCTGTTATCACCATCCCCTTGCTAACCTGAAAGGGGATAATGACTTCCTCCATATATTTAACCCATTCGTCCATCTTTCCAGGATAAATTGGATATTGTCTTAATTCATAAAATGACACTTTCTTTTCCTATCACTTAATATTGTTTAGTAAAATTGTTGCAGCTGATATTCAATTGTATAAAACTTACCTTTCTGAAGGAAACGACTCACGCACCTTAGTATAGTCGTCAATACGATTGACTTATCTAGTAGAATTCACTATACTTCGCCCCGAACTTTTTCGATAGATATTAAATGCTTCAGCGCTTTATCGCCATCTTAGTGGCACTTTCTTTTCTTGGCATGACACCAAATCAGAATTACGCAAAACCTACAACAACAGAAATACCTTACCGCAATATTACGGATATCGATATCGTTGTTGATGGTAATTTAGATGAAGTCGTCTGGGATGAACTTCCTTATCACGATGACCTTGTCCGTATTGATCCTGATCTCGGTACTCCGGGTAGATATGAAACTCGTGTAAGTTATTTTTATACCAAGAAAGGAATTTATATAGGGATGCAGAATGAGCAACCCAGAGATAGTTTGTTAGCGCGACTATCATCACGAGACTCCTTTCTCTCCAGAGATAGTATACAAATTGCTATCGATCCTTCAGGAAGAGGGCTTTATGGCTATTGGTTTTCTGTAAGCCTAGGAGATTCCGTATCCGATGGAATTATTTTGCCCGAACGCTCTTATAAAAGGGATTGGGATGGCGCATGGTATGGTCGTTCTCAGATAACAGACAATGGCTGGACAGCAGAGCTATACATTCCTTGGGCGATTATGGATATGCCACCAGCTGATTCTCAAACAGGAGAGATCGGTATATATGTCAGACGCGATCTCGGTGAATTAGGAGAGCGATGGTCTAGCCCCTATTTATCAATGCAGCAAAATCGTTTCTTATCTGCATTCAAAATTTATAAAATAAGAAGCTTAGAGCCGTCCAAGGAAATTAGCTTTTTCCCATATGCCTCAACTTCTTTAGATAATACAACAGATTCCACAGATTATCGTTCAGGACTCGATATATTCTGGCGTCCATCTTCCAATATCAAACTAAGTACGGCTATTGAGCCCGATTTTGGCCAAGTCGAAGCGGATGATGTAGTAGTTAACCTAACGGCGTTTGAGACATTTTTCCCCGAAAAACGTCTCTTTTTCTTAGAAAGTCAGGCCCTTTTCGCCACTTTTGGTGGTGGGAAAAATAACTCAACCTCTCTACTGAATACTCGGCGTATTGGTGCAAACCTGAGTTCTCGTCAAGGTAGTCCAGACGACCTCACCGGGGTTTCAGAATTTGACCAAAAAAAACCGGTAGAACTAATCGGTGCAGTCAAGGCCACAGGCCAAGTTGGCGCTGTTCGCTATGGCATCCTTACAGCAATGGAGGATGAGACTGATCTAACATCAGATGATGCATTAAATGCGACTTTTTCGGGGCGTGACCTTGGTATCGCTCGGGTCATTTACGAAGATACAAGCGGTGAGGGACGCCGCTCTGTAGGGTGGCTTGGCACAGTGGCTTCGCACCCAAATCGTCGTGCAATAACCCACGGTATCGATGCCCGTCTCTTGAGCAATGATGGTCAACTTAGTATTGATGGGCAAATAATGATGAGTGATATAGATGATGAACTTGGGTATGGCTTGCTGTCGAATATTCAATTTTCTCCCGAATATGGCAAAACACACCAGATAGGGCTGGGCTATACTGATCGAAATCTCAATCTAAATGACCTTGGTTATCTCAAAAGAACAGATGAAATTGTACTTAGTTATCAGTATGAAATAGAAGAAGTGAATATCCCAGGGCTACGTGAACGAGAATCTGAAATCAACATTATTCACCGTCGTAATCTTGATCATCAAAATTTGGAAGGAAATGTTTTTGTTAAAAGAAAATGGAAATTCGATAATAATAATAATTTATCACTAGCTATAAATTACGGGCCCGAGTATTGGGACGATCGCACAAGTCGTGGCTTCGGCAGCTTTAAACGTTCATCAAACTGGCAGGGCGGAGGTCAATGGAAAACTGATAGCTCCGAGTCCTTCTCCTATGAATTAGAGTATTGGATGAGGCAAGAGTCGGGAGGAGATGGTTCCCGAAAACAGATAAAAAGCCGTATAACTTTTCAACCTTCTAGCAGCTATAGTTTGAGTCTTAGGGCAGGTTATACACAAGAAGATGGATGGCTTCTGCATAATGGCGAAGGAAAATTTACTACCTATAAGTCAGAAGAATGGAAACCTTCCATTACATTCAGTGCATTCTTTTCTGCTCGCCAACAACTGCAACTTAGATTTCAATGGATTGGCATCAAAGCTTATGATCAAAAATATTGGGAAATGCCCAATGATGGCGAATGGCTAAATGAAGTCCCTCGCCCTCAGGAAGATCTGGAAGATAATTTCACGATTAGTAATGCAACATTTCAAGCTCGTTATCGATGGGAAATAGCACCGTTATCAGATCTTTTCATTGTTTATAACCGAGGCAGCAATATATTCTTAGAAGAGACCAGCAAGGAATTCAGTTCATTGTTAAGAACTTCACTCAGCGAGCCTAATACTGAAATGCTTGTAATGAAACTTCGTTACCGATTTTCGCCTAACTGATCAGCGAAACTTTTCAACGCGTCGTAATGATTCATACCAAAATCTAATTGTGGCGTTTTTCATATCATCCATCATCACGTAAAGTAAAGGCAATATTAATAAAGTAATAATCGTTGAAAAAGCCAATCCCCCTATCAACGTCCGCGCCATCGGGAAATAGGCTGGACCAATACTGCCAATCCTTACCTCACCAATTGCAAGTGGCAACATTCCCGCTGTCGTGGTGCATACAGTCATTAGGATGGGTCTCAGTCGTTGGCGACCACTCGCAACAATTGCTTCCATACGATTCATGCCGTCTGAGCGCAATTGAATAATCCGATGTAACAGTACAATCCCGTTATTGACCACAATACCTGCAAGCAGCAACATGCCCGTTAAAGCCAGTGCGGTCATTGTGGTACCAGTTAACCACAAAGTCCAAAAAGCGCCTACTGCAGAGAAGCCGATTGCAAAAATGACACAGGTCGGAAACAAAACTGACTCAAATAATGCCGCCATTAACATATAGATCAATACCACTGCCACAATAAAATTAATGATCATATCCTGAGTATCTTTATTATCGCGCTTGAAATCCTCACCCAGTTCCCAGCGATATCCAGGGGGCAGTTGATAGTTATTCATCACATTATTAATGACTTCCTTTACAACTTTAGGAGTTTCATTATTACGAGTTCCAAAATTTAGATTAAGCGAGGTTTCCCGATTCTCTCGTTTTATCCGCCTAACTGTATTCTCAAATGAAATATCCGCAATTGTCTCTAGAGGTACAGTAGCCCCTGCAGGAATGAATATAGGGAAACGTTTTAACATCTCTATATCAGCTTCTTCTCGTCCCTCTAACTCAAGCAAAATGCTGAGTTCTTTCCCATCGTCGATAAACCCTCGACGCATATTACGGCCACTAAGCCCTGCTGATATTGCTTCCGATATCTCTCTGGCATTCAATCCTAAACTGTCTGCTTGCTCTGGCCGTAACTTAATCAGAATCTCGCTACGATTTGATTCACCATCGTGCTCAACATTAGTTAATATCGGATTCTGTTCAAACAATGTAACGAGTTCATCTCCAACACGAAGAAGCTCTTCCATAGAATCACCAATAAGTCTTATCCCGAGACCCCCACTATTTCCACCACGACCACCAAAACCGCGGCTCTTGTTAGCGAACCACATCCGAATATCTGGTTTTTCAGGAAGATTTTCTCTAATCATATTTTCTATGACGCCTGGTGATAAAGAGCCGTCCTTATCTAGATTTATCTTAATATCCCCACGATCAGTGTCATAGGAGGCAAAAATATTTTCAATTTCAAAGCGCTTCTTATTTGTAAGCAGATAATCTTCTACGCGGTCAATATATGCTTCAATATAATCTATGTCTGGGGAACCACGGACGCGCATCTCAAGGGTTATTCTTGGCACTTCTTGCTCAGGATTCATATCGACATTTACTTTTTGATAAGCAAACCAACCACTATAAGCTATCGCGATTACAATCAGGAAACTTAGCAAGCGAAAGTTAAGCGTGGAACGAACCAATCGTTCATAGTATCGCGCGATAACATCAATGATAGGATGCCCTCTCTCTTCCTTGGGGAGGCTAATTCTAGCCATAGCAGCAGGGACTAACGTCTGAGCAATCAGTAGCGAAGCGATAAGAGCACTGCAAAGAGGTATCGCCACATTTTGTTGCATTGTCGCAATGCCTGGGTTGCTCGTCATAAATGAAGGGACAAAGACAATTACTGTTGTAAGAGTACCGGCCAATATAGCCAGACCAACTTCTGATGTCCCTTTGTCGGCGGCTAATCTTGGATTCGTACCAATATCGCGACGTCTCAATGAAATTGCTTCGGACACTACAACACTATTGTCTACCAATAGACCAATCGTGAGCATTAATCCCACGAGCGATAATATATTCAGAGTGGTGCCTGAAAAGTACATCACACCGAGCGTGGCACATAATGAAAGCGGTACCGTCATTGCAACCAGGAGTGAAATTTTCACTTGGCGCAGAAACAAAAATAAGACAATCAGCGATAACAAACCCCCCAGAAAACCGCTATCGCGAAGACTTGTTACGGACGTAACCACGATGTCGGCCGTACTATCCAAAGGATAAAAAGTTGTATTCGAAAACTGCTTATCTTGCTTAATGAGATCCATCTTAGACGAGATGGCGGAAGAGACAGCAACCAGATTGGCTTCCGGTAATTTGTATACCGAGATCCCGAGAGATGCGACACCATTAGCTTTTCGACGATTATTATCCTCGTCTGGTTTAAGTTTAACAGTAGCGAAATCTTGTAGCACCAAGCCAGCATCATTCATTGGCAAAGAGCGAATCTCTTCTAGAGATTTATATTCGCCCATCGGATACACTCGAAATTGAGTTTTACCAGAATCAATTATTCCTGCTGACAAATAGAAATTTTCTTGCTGCAATCGACGTTGAATATCCTTAAGATCAAGGTTATGAGCTTCTACTCGACCTGGGTCAACAGAGATTCGAATATTGTTCTGAACAGTCCCATAAAGACTTACTGAACTTACGCCAGGAAGGCGCTCGAGTTCCGATCTTACCTTTATATCTAGAACGTCAAACGCTTGATCCTTACTCAGGTCTTCAGTAACTATTAGTACATTAAGGATCGGTGATTCGTTCGAATCCCAGGAGTTCATTTGAATCCGCTCCATGTCATTGGGCAATAGATGGCGAATATTTTCAACTAATGCCTTCGCCTCTATTCGCTTACCGTTTGAATCTTGGTCCATATCAAGCAGCATACCCAGACTAAGCGATCCTGGCCCGGTATAACTAAACTGCCGCTCTACACCAGCCATTGTTGAGAGAATTTCTTCCACAGGGCGAGTAATGTTTTGTTCAATTTCTCGCGGCGTTGCTGGGTAATTAATACGCATTCCAATATACGGCGATTCGTTTTCAGGAAAGTCCTCGATGGGCAAATTAAAGGCGGAAAATAATCCAATAATAGCTAAACCAATAAATATCATTACCACAGTAACTGGTCTTCTAATGGATAACCTTGAGATCATCACGACTGAGAATCCAAGGCGGCACCACTATCCAAACTCTCTCGGTTTATAACTTTGCGGTCAATCAAGTCATACACCACAGGAATAATGATCAATGTCAGAAAAGTGGAAACAAACAAACCACCAATAACCGTGATTGCCATGGGTGTTCTAAGTTCCGAGGCTTCTCCCATACCAATTGCCATAGGCAACAAACCCAAAATTGTAGTCAATGTTGTAATCATGATTGGACGCAGACGCTGGTTTGCACCCTCGATAATTGCCTGCTTCTTAGTCATACCTAATTCACGAAGCTGATTCACACGATCAATCAACACAATCGCATTATTTACTACAATACCAACCAAAAGAATTAGCCCAATGAACACTACGACAGAAATACTTGTACCGGTAAGAGCCAGACCAAAAATTGCGCCTACAGCGGCTAAAGGGATGGTAAACATTATAATAAATGGATGGAGCAAGGATTCAAACAACGATGCCATCACTAGGTAAACCATAATCAAAGCCAATAAAAGTGCAAATCTTAAAGATTGAAACGAAGCTTCCATCTCTTCGTTTTGTCCACCTACTCGACTACTTACACCTCTAGGATGCTCGATAATAGAAAGCATTTTTTGCACTTGATTAGCTGCCACGCCGAGATCACCATCGAGAACATTGGCACTCACTAGCGCTACACGTTGCTGTCCTACACGTTGAATATCAACTGGGCCTATATCCGTGTATACACTAGCAACGGCCGATAATCTTACGTCTCGCTCACTGTCAGGATTGATCACCATATTTTCAATATCTTCTATTGAATCACGGTCTCTATCATCCAACCTCACACGAATATCAATCTTTTTATCCTGCCAAGTAAATTCGGTAGGGACATCACCTTTAACCTTATCAACAACAAGATTTGCAACCTGAGGTACCGAAAGACCAAACGTAGCAGTGCGCTCACGATCAAACTCAATCTGAATCTCTGGATAACCAGCTCGCATAGAAGACTCAATATCTCTAAAAATCCCTGATTCCTTCATATATGCAACCAATTGGTCTGCGACCCTCTTTATCTCAATTAATTCAGTGCCTGCGACTTCAATCTCTAAAGGGGTAGAGAAAGAAAAAAGTTGAGGACGACTAATTGTATATTCCGTTGCCGGAATATCTGCGAGATTATCTCTAAACAAGTCCATAACAAGCTCTTCATCTTCGATATCGGTACCTTTGCTCATGACCACATTGAGCTCACCGATATTCTCACCACCACCAACAGAAGAAGCATCAAGACGACCTCCGGTGCCTGCAATAGCATATGTCTTATCTATAATATCGCTCTGATTAAGTGCTGTTTGTAAATCACGTAAAATTATATCTGTCCTTTCCAGCCTTGTTCCTGGCTCCGTTTCCAACTTAATTGAAAATTCTCCTTGAGAAAGCGGCGGAATCAACTCGAGAGATAATGTGGGCACCAGAAAGAGACTACCAATAAATGCCGAGGCAGCAAGTAAAATAGTAAGGATTCTATGCTTCAACGATAACTTTAATAACGCGCCATAGTACTTGGCAAGTTCTTCATAAACTATGTCAAAGCCATCTAGAATAGGTCTACCTAAAAAGCTCAATATCACCATTAACTTCTTGATAAGGAATATAATAATCATCAATAAGAGCCGAGGTAATTCAACAAAAACAAGACGGAGAGGAAGAATGAGTCGACTTATCCATGAGGATGAATGAGGCTCAGAAGCGGCAGCATAGTGAGATTCACGCCCACCAATTGCTGACAACATTGGTATTAAAGTGAAGGCCAGTATAAGCGACGCAATCAGCGCAAATGCTACAGTCATCGCTTGGTCTTTGAACAATTGACCTGCAATACCATCTACAAAAACAAGGGGCAGAAACACTGCGATAGTAGTTATCGTCGAAGCAAAAACTGCACCACTGACTTCTGATGCACCCTTACTAGAAGCCTCCTTCAATGGTTCACCCATTTCTCGATGACGCCAAATATTTTCTAGCACCACGATTGCGTTATCCATCAACATACCTACGGCGAGCGCAATACCTCCCAGGCTCATAACATTCAAACTGATATCATCAAGATCCATTAATGCAAAAGTAGCCATGACCGATATAGGAATTGTTGTTGTAATGATGAGCGTACTGCGAAGATCTCTTAGAAAAAGAAATAAAACTAGAACGGCTAATATGGATCCAATTACTGCAGCAGTTTTCACTTCATCAATAGCAGCACTAATAAAAGTCGACTGATCATATATAGTGACGAGATTAAACTTTTCTGGTAACTGTTTTTGAATATCGTCCAGCCTTTCCTGAATATTTTCAGCAACGGCGATAGTATTTGAATCACCCTCTTTGTAGAGAGAAATCTCGATTGCCTCTCGACCATTGACGCGCATTATTGAATCGCGATCTTTATGGTCTTCTTTTACTTTAGCAACGTCACGGAGACGTAATAATCGCGGACCATCCCGAAAGACAATAGTATCTCCAATATCCTTCATGGAACTGAACTGATTCACGGTGCGCACGAGATATTCTTGTGTACCATCAACCAAACGCCCACTAGAGAGATTTACATTAGTATTCTGCAGGCGCTGGCCGAGCTCTTGTATACTAATACCCAAAAGAGCTAATCGCTCTTGGTCAACATGAACGGCGATTTCATCTTCATAGCCACCACCTACGATCACCGCGGCAACGCCCTCAACGGGGTCTAAACGACGTTTCAAATAATCGTCTGCGAATCGACGTAATGCCTGTAAATCATAAACTGGATCGACTGAAGTATCTTCACGGGTTAATGCGAGACGAAATATGGGGTCCAAGTTTGGATTCAGTCGAAGTAGAGAAGGACGCGCAACATCCAAGGGTAAGTTAACAAGGTCTAATTTTTCCCGCACCTCAATCGATACAAGATCCATTTTTGCACCCCAAATAAACTCGAGTACGACATCCGATCTACCCGCCGCTGAAATTGAGTGCATTTTCCGCAGCCCATTTATCGTTCCAACGCGCTGTTCAATACGACGTGTGATCTGTTCCTCTACTTCGGAAGGTGCAGCACCATCAAAATCTGTCCTAATAGTAAGTGTTGGATAACTTAGCTCTGGAAGCAAATTAAGGCCTAAACGATCTAAGGAGATCGAGCCAAATAATACTATCGCTGAAACCGCCATAGCGACGGTCACTGGCCGCCTAATAGATCCTGAAATTATTCCCATTCTCGTAGGACCTTCGTTATAGGGATACTACACGCACGAGCGCTTTATCGCGCATACCGCTCTGTCCAGTAACTACCACCTGATCACCTTCAACCAGCCCATTCAGGACCTCAACCTTGTCCCCCATCACATAACCCAGAACAACTGCCTGCCGAATTGCGCGACCAGACCTGACAACGAAAACTGCATTTTCACTCTTCTGTGTTACCACAGCATTTCTTGCAACAAGCACTGCATTTTCTTTGGTATCGTAACGAATGTTTATTCGCGCAAACATTCCTGGTTTCAACCTATTACCTTTATTTTCAAGAGAAACAGTTACTCTGAAGGTACCAGTACTAGAGTCCACTTCGGGGGAAACACGATCAACGATACCAGTAAACTCTGAACCTTCTACAGCATCCACTAAAACAACAGCTAGTTGTCCAGTCCTCAGTTTAAGAATTTCTTTCTCCGGCACATTAATTGTTGCTTCTATTACAGCAGCACGCTTTATTTCAAACGCGAGATCGCTTGGCCTTAGAGTATTTCCAAGTTTAATGTGCCTCATCGTAATAAAGCCTTCAATTGGGGCTCTTATTGTTGCTTCCTCTAGCTCATATAACTGAAGGTTCAACGATGCCTGCTCCCTCTCAAGGCTAAATAGAGCTTGGTCATAAGCATCCGGCGAGATCATCTTGCTTTCATATAATGTCTTGGCTCGCTCGTAAGCACGATCAAAACTTTCGATATTCTTTCTCGTTCTAGCGACCTCTAGCTCAAGCTTCCTGGTATCTAATTGGGCTAAGGGGGTACCAAGCATTACACGATCACCCTCTTCTACAAACAACGCTTTTACGATGCCCTCGGTACGCGCAACCACCGAAGCTTCTTCTTCAGCTCGAAGCGACGCAGAAGATGAATAGAAAGCATCAACGCGTCCCAATTCAACATTCGCTACCGCAACAGGTAATGGTCGACTCTTTAACTCCGCGCCTTTCTTGGGAGTGCCTTCTCGCTTCTTATCTTTACCAGCAACCTCTGACTTCTTCAGATTTTTTTCTTCAACCAGAGTCCCTTTACTACTCTCGCTGTAAGACTTGATGAATTGCTGAAGAGGTACATCCTCACAAACGATTTCTCGGAGATCTGTTCGTGACAAACCTAGATTTCTAGCTTTGCTAGCGACCGCCTTACGAGATTCTTTTGCAGCATTACAAATTTGCTCTGAGGGACTCAATTCTATCGCCACCTCATCACCATTGTCTGCGCACCCGACGACCAAATAAATTAGGAACACTCCACAAACAACTTTTCCCATTTTCTCGCCCATTTTGACCTTTTTTACCGACCCAGTGATTATAGATACTCGAATTCGAGCTTCATGGATGATTATAACGTGAAAAAGGTGGGTAGCTGGTCAGGATATGGTCAGCAAATTTAGTGTGTTAAGTCAGTCCAAATAATAGCAAAAGTAAATTCCTACCTATCTTACTTAAAAAACGCTTCTACTAATTACTTTAACTGGAAGGCGCTGATGATCTAAATTAGCGAGCCATACTATTTAGTTAAGTATCACTCGCTAACTAAACGCTAATCATCCAGACTATCAAA
The DNA here is from genome assembly GCA_002690865.1 of Gammaproteobacteria bacterium. Taxonomy (GTDB): domain Bacteria; phylum Pseudomonadota; class Gammaproteobacteria; order Pseudomonadales; family Azotimanducaceae; genus UBA7455. The sequence continues at coordinate 146,110 of NZGG01000024.1, forward strand.
AGCCTTTTGAAAACGATTAGCATGAGAACGCTCGGCTTTCGCAAGTGTTTCCATCCAATCAGCTATCTCATCGAAACCTTCATCTCTCGCGGTTTTAGCCATTCCCGGGTACATATCTGTATATTCGTGAGTTTCGCCGGCGATTGCTGCCTTGAGATTTTCACCAGTGGGCCCTATCGGTAGACCGGTAGCAGGATCCCCCACAACTTCGAGGTACTCTAGGTGCCCATGGGCATGCCCAGTCTCTCCCTCCGCAGTCGACCGGAACACAGAGGCGACATCATTGTAACCTTCCACGTCAGCTTTGTTAGCAAAGTAAAGATAACGCCGATTTGCTTGCGATTCTCCAGCAAATGCCGCTTTTAAGTTATTTTCTGTTTTCGAACCTTTAAGAGCCATTACAATCTCCAATTGTTTTCACAGGCAAGTATTATACCTAAAATACTATAGGTAAAATTGATTGTTATAATTAATATGATAGTCTGCATCTATGAATTTGCGCGACTTAAGATACTTAGTTTCCCTTGCCGACAAGCAACACTTTGGTCAAGCAGCAAAAGCATGTCATGTCAGCCAACCAACCCTTAGTGCACAGATTCGGAAACTGGAACTTGAACTAGGGATTGTTATTTTTGAGCGCAACAACAAATCAGTTGTGATTACGCGTGCAGGCTCAGCTGTAATAGCAAAGACAAGAAGGGCTTTAGAACAGATAGATCAGATCACAACGATTGCTAGTGATTATCAGGACCAAATGGTAGGCGACTTCCGTCTCGGAATGATACCCACCATAGCACCTTATTTAATACCAGACTTCCTTAACCCCCTCTCTAGAGAGTTTCCTAAGCTGGACTTAATAGTTTCAGAATCTATCACTGCCGAACTAATAAATCAGTTGGACAAACATGAAATAGATGCGGCAATCATTGCCACTTCTGTTGCAGAGACTCACCTAAAAACCATCGCCTTATTTGATGAGCCTTTCTGGCTAGTGCATCCAAGCGACCATCGCTTTTATCATGAGGATGTTATCCCGCTTAGAGAACTTAAAAAGGAGAACCTCCTTTTATTATCAGATGCTCATTGTTTATCAGAGCAAGTACGAAAACTCTTGAGTCAACAGGGATCATCAGTTGAGCATGGCTTTCGGGCAACGAGCATGGAAACTCTTTTTCAGCTAGTTAGCAATGGCAGAGGTTGCACGTTGATACCTGCTCTAGCGCTTTCCGGACCTTATATGACAGGTATGGGCCTCATCGCAAAACCAATAAAAGAAGAGCAAGCGATGAGACGTGTTAGTTTAGTGACGCGAAAAAGCTATGCAAACTCTAAATCGCTCGCTAATATTTCTCGCTTAATTAAGGAGAATCTTCCCAACACCGTCCGGATTATTTAGATAATAATTAATCCTGCCTATCCCAGAGTTAAATGCACCTTGTATAAAAAAAATAAAGAACAAGATTATCAAGAGCAAAAAGACCAGATTATCGTCTGCTCTCTCTATTGCTTTACAGACCTTGATAACCACGAAGAACTGAGGAAACAGCTACTAGCATTACTCAAAAGTGGTGAGGTTAAGGGCAGTTTGCTGCTAGCTAGCGAGGGCCTTAATGGCACTATAGCAGGATCGCGAGAGAGTATTGATCAATTGATTAAATTCCTAAAGAAAGACAGCAGATTTAGTGAATTACAGATAAAGGAATCTAAAGCTAAAAAAGCGCCATTCAACCGAGCCAAGGTAAAATTAAAAAAAGAAATTGTAACGATGGGAATACCCAATATCGATCCGCAATATTATGCGGGTGAATATGTTCCGCCTAGCGAGTGGAATGACCTAATTTCTGATCCCAATGTAATGCTAATCGATACACGTAATGAATACGAGATAGAGGTTGGTTCGTTTACCGGTGCAATAAACCCTCATACAACCTCCTTCAGAGAATTTCCTCTATTCGCTAAATCACTAAATCTACACAAAGACACGAAAGTTGCAATGTACTGCACAGGCGGAATACGATGTGAGAAATCAACTGCCTACTTTAAGTCCCTAGGTTTTGATCATGTTTATCATTTAAAAGGGGGGATTCTAAAATATCTGGAGGAAATACCAGAGACTGATTCCCTCTGGAAAGGGGAATGCTTTGTCTTTGATGATAGGGTGACGGTCAATCACCAACTTGGTCAAGGCCAATATGATCAATGTCATGCCTGTCGTAGCCCTATTTCGGAAAAAGACAGAGATTCACCTTATTTCTCCAAAGGAATTAGCTGTCATCGCTGTTATAAGAACCTAACTAATAAGCGCAGACAGCGTTTAGAAGAGCGGGAAAAACAGGTGAAGCTTGCAAAAAAAAGAGGCGAAACACACATCGGCAGTGATGTATCTGAGATGAACCGCCTACATAGAGATAAAAAACTAAAAGAAAAAGAGAAACAACGAAAAAACCCCATTGAATAAAGCCTACAAGATTGCAAAGATGAAGTGATGGTTACTCAATTCCAAGAACGATTTACAGAGATTGTAAGCCTTCCTGATGAAGAAATTAGATTGGATGAAGCAGCCTTAGTAATCGCTGCAGAAATGCAAGATAATATTGATATTGAATATTACCTCTCACTAATAGTGAGCCTAAAAAATAAGTTTGAACGAGTTCAAGAAGAATCACTCGAGGTTTCAGTAAGTAATCTCATTGAATTTATACACGTTAAAGAGGGGTTTTCAGGCAATATCACAGATTATTATGATCCTGCGAACAGTTATCTAAACCGGGTAATCGATAAGAAAATAGGTATACCGATTAGTCTAGCTTTGATCCACATAGCGTTAGGTTCAAGACTTGGGTTACCGGTCCACGGAATGAACTTCCCTCAACACTTTTTGGTCTGTTATGCATTGGAGGAGCCAGTTATTGTGGACCCTTTTTCAGGACGAGTTCTCAGCAAAGCGGATTGTACTAAATTGCTTAGGCAGCACCTAGGATCAAAAGCAATTCTCGAAGATGAATATTTTGCCCACGCCAGTAAGCGCGACATTCTCGTCCGTTTATTGGATAACCTCAAGAAGATTTTCTGGCGAAAGAAAGCGTGGGTTCAAAGCAAATTCTGTATTGATAGCCAGCTCATGCTAATACCTAATGCCACAGAGTTTAGCGTGCAGCTTGGGGCCATTTACGAAATGCAAGGGAATGTGGAACTGGCTCAACACACGTACACGGAAGTGTTGTATCGATCAACAGATAAACATTTAAGAAAGCAGATCAGTAAACGACTCTTAACTTTAGAACCCAGGAACAGAACACTGCACTAGCTGCACCCTCTTACTATCTGGATTGCACTATGACACCAGCAACAATCAAATCCCTTATATTATTATCACTGAAACCGAAATCTTTAAGAATCTGTTCACTATGTTCACCAATTGCAGGTCCTTCAGCTGGCTGTCTTTTCTCAAAACCCTCAATATCGATAGGATTACTAACCGTCCATCTGTAATCAGGTAATTCAGAATTAGTCCTGACTAGAACCCCATTCTCTATAAGATGTGCATCGCACACGACGTCACCAGCTCTTTCTACAGCAGAATAAGCAAGCCCATATTCATTCAGCCTCCAACATAAATCTTTGAGATTATATTCACGTATAGCTGATGAAATTCGTGATTCTAAATCAGGTGTGTACGCGTGCCAATCTGTAATATCTACGAACTCTGGGTCCTTGAGCCACTCCTTGTGACCTAATGCTTTTACAAGACTAGACCACTCTTTTTTTAAATTTGTAATTATCAGCACCACACTTTCATCATCGCGTGTTCGATAAAGATTAGATAGTGAACTCCCAATGCGAGTAGCCTTCCCCAAAGCAGCGTCACAATCATACCCAGCTATTGCTCGCTGCAAGGCTACACCATTTGCGTAACAACCACTCGCAACAAGAGATGTAGATACAAAGTTACCTTCCCCTGTCTTTTCCCTATGATACAAAGCCATCATAACTGCACTCGAAAGAGCAAGAGCGGTTACATGATCTCCAACACCAGTAGCTGGAGGCGCAGTCTCCCCTCGCAAGAATCTCATCGCGGCTAGGATCCCAGTACGCGCCCACCATCCGACCATATCAAAACCGCGCTGATCCCGATCCGGCCCTTTCCTGCCATATCCAGATACATGAGCGTATATTAATTTCGGATTAGTCTTTCGAAGAGTTTCGTATTCGAGTTCAAACTGCTCCATTTCACGGTCCAGGAAATTAGTTAGCAAGACGTCAGAACTTCTTACTAATTGATGGAGAACATCCTTTCCAGCAGCCTTACTAAGATCTAAGCAAATCCCTTTTTTGTTGCGCGAATTTAGCAATCGGTAGTACTCTGTTTCGCCGTTGCCATCAGAAAGATGGCGATCATCTCCAGTGGGCGCTTCGATCTTAATAACATCAGCCCCAAAATCAGAAAGTATTGTCGCCACGGCCGGGGCAGCACCGTAAGATGCTAGTTCGATCACCTTTATCCCATCAAGAATATATGTCATACCAAGCACCTAATTACTCACGCGATTAAAGGATACCGGATTACTTTAGATTCATGAAATAAACTAATGTTTCGGAACGCCTGTGTGCGCAGTGAGAAACTTATTATGCGTCGATACGCCATTCTTACGAAAATCATTATTCTTAGGCACCAGATGCACTTTATCCATTCCTGTTAAGTCATTACGGTCCATAGTTTTCAATGCTCTCCGTAACAGAGATCAATTATCTGGATTGTGATATCTCAGAAAAGCCTTGTGCAAACTTTGTAATCAATTTTGCTGGTTCATACATGCGCACATGTCTAACAAATATCAACCGTATATGCTCGTAATTCCTAGCTATCAACCGATTCATTTATAGCGCCTAAAATACGAATAAGTTATCCTTACAACCTCTGTCTTATAGGCCCGGGAAATCCTTACAAAGGCAATTATGTTTATGGTAGAAAATATGAAGTTTGAGGTATGGCTACAAAAAGTGAAAGGCCTCTGCCAACCAGACAATGTTGTTGTCTGTTCTGGAACCCCCGAAGAATATGACCAAATGTGGGATCTATTAATTAGCTCAGGTGCCGCCAAGAGATTAAATGAAAAAAAGCGTCCAAATAGCTACCTCGTCCGCTCAGATCCCAATGATGTGGCCAGGGTAGAAAACCGCACTTTTATATGCTCAAGGAAAAAAAGCGACGCCGGACCAAATAACAACTGGATGTCTCCCCACGACATGAAGATGAAGCTAAGCAACTTGTTCGATGGTTGTATGCAAGGTAGAACAATGTATGTGATCCCTTTTTCAATGGGTCCTATCGGCTCTGAGATAGCTCATATTGGGGTTCAGATTACTGACTCACCGTATGTCGTGGCATCTATGCATATTATGACCCGTGTAGGAAAAGCAGTTTCTGATCAGCTAGGCGATGGCGACTTTGTTCCTTGTATACATTCGGTGGGGCAACCACTAAAGAAAGGTGAAGCTGATGTCCCATGGCCATGCAACCCAGATCAGCTTTATGTAGCGCACTTCCCGGAGGAGCGTCAAATCCTATCTTTTGGCTCAGGTTACGGAGGTAATGCCCTCCTTGGAAAGAAGTGCTTTGCCCTCAGAATTGCCTCTTCAATGGCCCGCGAAGGTGGGTGGCTAGCAGAACATATGCTCATCTTAAAAATTACTAATCCCGAAGGGATAGTTCGATATATTGCCGGCGCCTTTCCGAGTGCATGTGGTAAAACTAATTTAGCAATGCTTATACCAACCATCCCAAATTGGAAAGTCGAGACAGTAGGGGATGATATTTGCTGGATGAAGTTTGGTAAGGATGGTCGTTTATATGCCATCAATCCCGAAGCTGGTTTTTTCGGAGTTGCACCAGGAACAAGCATGCAGTCCAACGCGAATGCGATGCTGAGTCTTGGGAAGAATTGTATCTTTACAAATGTTGCAGAAACTGACGATGGTGATATCTGGTGGGAGGGTATGACAGAGGAACCGCCAGAACATTTAATTGACTGGAGAGGTGAACATTGGACTCCAAATAGCGGAAGAGCGGCAGCGCACCCTAACGCTCGATTTACTGTATCAGCAATACAATGCCCAGTAATTGCAAAAGAATGGGAAGACCGGGCGGGGGTCCCCATAAGCGCGATCCTATTCGGTGGCAGACGCGCGACTGTAGTCCCTATCGTAAATGAAGCTAATACATGGAATCAGGGTGTATTTTTTGGATCAATAGTATCCTCAGAAAAAACAGCTGCCGCTGCAGGGACAATAGGCGAATTGCGCAGAGATCCTATGGCGATGTTGCCTTTTTGCGGATATAACATGGCCGACTACTGGCAACATTGGATTAATTTAGGCAAAGAATCCAATGCCCAACTCCCCTCGGTCTACTACGTCAACTGGTTTCGCAAGGATGACAATGGGAAGTTCCTGTGGCCTGGTTTTGGAGAAAACTCTCGAATCTTGAAATGGATTTTCGAACGTTGTGAAGGTAATGCAGAAATAACTGAGACACCAATAGGAAATCTCCCAATGATCGAAGGAATAGATTTTTCCGGTCTTGAGCTCTCTGACGCAGAAATTGATCAGCTTCTTAGAGTCGAAACAGATGGATGGTTAGCAGAAATTCCCATGATTGAGGCTTACTACAAAACATACCTCGATAGGCTACCTGCTGAACTTTCAGAAGAATTAGATAAGCTCAAGAATCGTTTAGAAACAGCGAAACAAGCTACGGCATGAACAATGAAATACCACTATAATTAAGGCTTTAGAGATAACCGATCGAAAATGTATCATTTGTGGTCAATGAAACAGATCAAATGGTCTTCATGAAAAAGTATCGCAGCTAGGAGATAAGGACCTGATATTCAAAATCTGGGTAGATGCAGATGCCTGCCCGAAAGTAATTAAAGAAATCTTATTCCGCGCAGCTACTCGAACTCAGACTCCAATAACGTTAGTTGCAAATAACTTTATACCGACTCCAAAGAGTAAACTAATTCAATTTGTTCAAGTACCTCAGGGCTTTGATATTGCTGACCACGAGATTATCAAACGTACTAATTTTAACGATCTTGTAATCACAGCCGATATTCCGCTTGCATCAGAATTATTGGCTAAAGGAGTTCGAGCCCTCAACCCACGTGGAGAACTCTACACTAAAGAAAATATTGGTCCTCATTTAAATATGAGGGATTTTATGGATACAATGCGTTCTGCCGGTATTCAAACTAAAGGGCCTCCGCCCATTAGTTTGAGTGATAGGCAATCGTTCGCCAATGCGTTGGATACCATACTCAGAAAAGAGTTCGCATAGTTATGATGACTCTTTTTTCTTAAGACTCAAAATTATTATGATGGATTTCAATAACAGAGAGGATAACTATAAGTGATAAACCAATTACAAATGGACAGAATGGGTCATGCTAACGGCTTCGTTGCAGCATTAGATCAAAGTGGAGGCAGTACACCCAAGGCCCTCAAGCTTTACGGGATCCAAAAAGATAATTGGTCAAGTGAATCAGAGATGTTTGCTTTGGTGCACGAGATGAGGGTCCGCATAATCACAAGCAAAAGATTTGATGGCGATAATATTGTTGCCGCAATTCTTTTCGTCAATACAATGAATAATAAAATTGAAAATCGCCCTACTGCGGAGTATTTGTGGGAAGAAAAACATATTGTTCCCATCCTTAAAATTGATAGTGGTTTAGCCGAAGAATACGATGGGACACAACTGATGAAACCCATCAATAATTTAGATCAACTATTGATTACCGCTAAAGATAAAGGAATCTTTGGAACCAAGATGAGATCTGTAATCAAAACTTCCCATACATCTGGCATCAAAAGGCTTGTAGAACAGCAATTTGAAACAGCGATGCGTATAACACAAGCCAGCCTGGTTCCAATTATTGAACCTGAAATTGATATCAATGCTCCTGACAAGTCAAAAATTGAAGATATCTTGAATACGGAAATCCTTAAACATCTAGACCAACTTAGTGAAAATGAAAAAGTAATGCTGAAGCTAACTCTACCGAATAAAGATAACCTCTATCTTGATTGCGTAAAACATCCGAGTGTGTTGCGGGTTCTAGCGCTATCAGGAGGTTATTCTCGAGACGAATCAAATAAACGATTAGCTAAGCAACAAGGGGTGATAGCAAGTTTTTCACGCGCACTTACTGAGGGATTAAGTAAGCAGCAATCTAATCAAGAATTCGAGGAACTACTATATTCTTCTATTAAAAGTATCACAGAGGCCTCGAATACCTGAACTAAGCTTTCCTGAAAGGCGAGTGATCCTCAACATAATGAATTTCTTCTTGCACCCACTGTCGTTCCGCTTCCAAAAAGTCCTCAACCGCTTTGCGGAAAGAAGGGTTAACTATCCAATGCGCGCTGTAAGTTTTGGTAGGCATATAACCTCTCGACAATTTATGGTCACCCTGAGCCCCGGCTTCTACAGTCTTCAAACCATAACGAATAGCGTATTCGATTGCTTGGTAGTAGCAAACCTCAAAATGAAGAAAAGGATGCTCTTCAATACAACCCCAGTTACGTCCAAAAAGAGATTCTCCACCAATGAAGTTAATCGCACCAGCTATATACCGATCATCACGTCTACACATCACAAGTAGGATATCTTTTGCCATCGAATCCCCGATTAAAGAAAAGAACTCTCGAGTCAAATAAGGATATCCCCACTTTCGGCTACTGGTATCAATATAGAAACTGTAGAACGCGTCCCAGTGATGTTCACGAATGTCTTCCCCAGAAAGCAGCTCAATCGTAATATTGTTAGACAAAGCGTCTCTGCGTTCTCTCCTTATATTTTTACGCTTCTTAGAAGAGAGATCATTCAAAAAACCCTCAAAATCATCATACCCTCGATTCTGCCAATGGTACTGTTTATGAGTTCTACGCAGAAAACCAAAATCTCCAGTTCGCTCCCACTGTAATTTTTCTGCAAACGTTATATGGACTGATGAGACTCCCGCCTGATCTGCAATTTGCGCCAAGCCGCCTACGAGATATCTTTCGATTTCTTTGTGATTTTGATCATTTCGGATTAGTAAGCGACGCCCGGTCGCTGGTGTAAATGGGATGGCTATTTGAAGCTTCGGATAATATCTTCCGCCGGCTCTCTGAAAGGCATCGGCCCATGCTTGATCAAATACATATTCTCCTGCCGAATGATTTTTTAAGTACATTGGAACTACCGCTAATGTACGGGAGCATTCGACATCCTCAAGTTTTAGGTGATGAGGCACCCAACCAGTAGACGCTACTACAGAATTGCTCTTTTCGAGAGCGTGCAGAAAATTGAAAGAAAGAAAGGGGTCATAAGGCAAGCTTTCAGGATTACTACACAAATTCCAGTGCTCGACCCCAATATCGTCGATACTTCCTACTACCGAAAGCTTATAGCTCAAACTTTGCACCCACTGGGTTTGGTATACTCAACACCTATAAGGAAAAGTTTTTCGAAGTAAAAGTCTCATTTGTTTCTTGAAGAGCTTCAGCGGAGGGACAGGAAATTATGTGAGTAGTAACGCCCATAGCAGCGTACTCTCTTATACGATCTTGGCAATCTCCCGCACTGCCAATACACGCTAATTCATCGACCAACCCATCATCCATGGCGCCAGTAGTTTTGTTTCGATCACGCTCGGCCCATCCTTCCTTAATAACTCGGGCTTTATCAGCATGCCCTGACCACGCCAAAAAATTATTATAAACTGGCGTGGCATAGTAAGGTGCGAATTGTGTCCTCATCTTATTTCTTGCCTCAGCTAAATCTTTGGTTACAACCACCTGATGACGACATACTATTTCAATATCCTCTAGCTTTTTACCACCGCGCTCTGCACCAATGCGGATATGTTCAAGCATAGTGGGGAAAAAAGAGCGAGGGAACAAATTAAGAATCACCCCGTCGCCTATTTCAGCCGCCATCTCGAGCATTTTTCCTCTCAGGCCCGCGAGATAAATGGGTGGCTTCCCCTCTGGCAGCGGCGGCTGGCGATAGCCTTTACTATGCAATGTTACCCCGTCAAAATCAGAACGATTACCTTCTAACATACTTCGTACTAGCTGAGCAGTTTCTCTCACCCTAGTAAGAGGTTTCTCAAACACTTGGCCATTCCAGTTTTCCATCATGGTTTGACTAGACGAACCAAGACCGAGAATGAACCTTCCATCACTAACCTGATCCAAAACATGAGCTGTAGCTGCAAACACTGCTGGAGTGCGAGTAAATACTGGAATGATAGCTGTTCCTATACGTACTCGTTTTGTTTGAACGGCTACAGCACCTGCCATAGTCAAGGAATCCATACCGGTATCAGCGAACCAAACATCATCATAGCCTTCTGATTCCGCCCAAAGGGCATCATTAATTGTCGCCAAAGCACCAGCCGAATTGGACAGCGTTAGCGCGATTCTTTGGGGCATAACCATTAAGTACTCCTCTTCCTATTATTAAATGTTAGGGCTATACAATATCCGCCCCAGTAACCTTTCTCTCAAAACCAGGTCGATATAATTCTCGTTTCTCAGCCTTATTTTTTCGTTCGTATTTTTTAGCTACGGTATATATCGGCTCCTTTAAACTTGACGCTCCGAATGATCTAGCCCGATGCAAATCACTTGCCTCCCTATAATCTGTGGTTCTCTGCCTTGGCGTGCGACCAATACTCCTTATTATTCTCTCCATTTCCTCTGGAGCAGTTTCTTGTCCATGACTTGCTCCCGCCGCCCTCGTGATTGTCTCATTCATTAAGGTACCACCCAAATCATTAACTCCAGCGCGAAGACACGTTTTTAGAACCTCATGGCCAAGCTTTGTCCAAGACGCCTGGATATTTCTGAAATATGGATTCAGCACCAAGCGTGCAATTGCGTGTATCAGTATAGTCTCCCTTAAAGTCAGACCTCTACGCGCTGATCCTTTCAGGTAAATTGGAGCTTCCATATGAACAAATGGCAGAATTACAAATTCTGAAAACCCTCCCGTCTTCGCCTGCAAACGACGAATGAGCAATAGGTGTCGCGCAATGTGCTCATAATGCTCAATATGACCACACATTATAGTAGCAGTAGTTTGTATTCCCTGCGAATGGGCAACTTCCATAACCTCTAGCCATTGCATAGCCGTAATTTTATCAGGGCAGAGAACCGAACGAACTTGATCATCTAGAATCTCAGCCGCTGTACCTGGTAATGTCCCTAGACCAGCATCTTTGAGCTCCTGTAGAAAAGTCTCGACCTTTATTCCCAGAGTATGTGCGCCATGCCAAACTTCCAAGGGCGAGAAAGCGTGGATATGCATTTCTGGATTCACCTGCTTGATAGAATGACAAACATCAATATACTTCTGACCAGTATATTCTGGATGAATACCACCCTGAAGGCATACCTCAGTCGCCCCTCGCTGCCAGGCTTCTAAGGTTCTTCGCATAATCTCTTCCGCAGACAAATCGTAAGGCCTACCACGAAGATTCTCACTCATTTTCCCTTTAGAAAATGCACAGAACTGACATTTAAAGTAACAGATGTTCGTATAATTTATATTACGATTAACACAATACGTAACTTCCTCCCCAACAACTTTTTGTCGGAGCTGATCTGCTGCTTGACAGATATGAGTAAAATCATCACCACGAGCTTTTAACATTTTTACTATCTGATCTTCGCTTAACTCTTCTCCAGATAAAGATTGACTTATAATCTCTTCTAATTCTGGTGTCATCTTAGCTCTTGGAAGAGCTGTTACTTTAGATATCTCTCTCTTTGGTGGAACTACTGAACAACCAGCTGCCCAATCATTAGTCCTCGCAAATCCTTCGCCATCGATCGCGTTGAGAAGGGCAGATTCTATGTTTGGATCAACCCAATCCTTTTTAGCGAGGACATAAGCTGGGTACAGCGCTAGTCTCTCGACTAAAACTTTACCAGCATCTGAAGTATCTTTCGCAAGATCTGCAAGATGCGGCCAAGGCGCTTCAGGGTTCACAAAGTCTGGTGTAATCGGAGAAACCCCACCCCAGTCATTGATACCCGCATCGACAATTTGACTCAGGACACCAGGACTCAGATTTGGAGGGGCTTGAATATTCATTGTAGGACCGAAGATGATGCGCGCAATTGCAATTGTCCATAACAATTCTTTGACGTGTGGCTCTGGAGCATTGACCATTAACGTTCCGGTTTTGGCTCTAAAATTCTGGATAATAATCTCCTGAACCTGACCTGTATTTACACTCCTTATCGCAAGTAGCGACTCAACTCTTTCCCGCCGTGTTTCCCCAATACCAATTAGAATACCAGTCGTAAAAGGAACCTTTTCTTTTCCTGCAAGAATAATTGTTTCCAGTCTCTTCGCTGGGACTTTATCAGGAGACCCATAGTGCGGCATGCCCTTCTCTAACATACGCAAAGACGCGCTCTCCAACATAATACCCATAGATAATGAAACTGTGCGCAGTTCCTTCATCTCTTCAGCACTCATTAAACCTGGGTTCAAGTGAGGGAATAATCCTGTCTCCTTGAATACAAGATCCGCCATATCTCTTAGATAAGACAAGGTTGATTCCTGATGCAACTCTTTCAAACTCTTCCTAGCAGCCTCGTAACGCAACTCTGGCTTGTCACCAAGAGTAAACAGGGCTTCCTTACAGCCTGCCTGTGCCCCGCTCTCAGCAATTCTCAAAACCTCCTCAGGTCTTAGATAGGGGGTATTGATCTGCCGGGGCACTTGCGCAAAAGTGCAGTAATGGCAAACATCCCTACAAAGATGTGTCAATGGAATAAAGACCTTTTTCGAAAAAGAGATATTACTTGGATGTTCCTGGTTTCTTATGCTCGATGCTGTCTTCACCACAGAAACATCTTCTCTTAAATCTGATAATTGCAAGACTTCTTCATCGGAGGGCAACGAGTTACTAATCTTTATATGTAATTCCCCAGTTTCGTCTTTCATTTATCATCAAGCCTCAGCAACTCAGAATACTCTCGTTCAAAAATACCGCTATCTAATAAGTACCTAAAAGTAACCTTATCCTGCTCACTATCACAAAGCACCTGGGCAAGTTTCATTAGATCAGCAGGGGTATCAATATCTAATCCGATACGCGGTAAATGGGCGACTGTTGGCACAACTTCGAGCAATTCTGCCATCTTTAAATGTCGCCGGAAGCTATTCTCTCCAAAGCAGAACTGTATGCAATCAGGAGGAGAACACGCAATGCAATTCGATCCTCCAAAATCATCTGCAGGTACGATAGCAATCTCTTTATGGTTACTCAAACCAAAACCATCTAGAACTACCTCAAGATCTTCAGGGGCTAGCAATGGCACATCCCCAGGAACAAAGACCAACGTATCTTTGAATGAATCCCCAAGGCGATTTGCTGCCGCATTCATCAAAGCTATTAGACCCGATCGCCCGGACTCCTGCATTACGGATGCTCCATAATTAAAAGCCATTTCTCCTAGCTGGATATCACTTGTTATCACTAAAATTTCGTCAATAAGTGGAGATACTTCAACGGAAACCAAAACATCCTCAACCATAGATCGAAACAACAGGTTCCGCTCATCGCTGGAGAGAAGGCCACTTAGCCTCTGCTTAGCTTCTGCAAGCTGTTTAACTGGAAGTACTGCCGTAGTCGTCATATTTTAAAGCCATTTGCAAAGCGCAATGACTCATGTGCAAGATTAATTCGATCCTGTAACGTTATCATGACTGTGTTAGTGACGGTAGTTTGAAGCCCCATGCCACTTAAATTTGATTCCAAAATACGATCTTCTTCATCAATTATAAATCCAGTCAAAATATCTCCGTAAACAGTCAAATAATGTTCAGCAACAGTACTCGCAGAGGGGGTTTTCCCGAGTTCCCTCATCATTTTTGCTGCAGGCCCCTTTAAAGCTTGCCCACCTACAATTGGCGATATAGCGACTACTGGTATTCGACGTTCTACAATTCGGTCTAACACACCAGATACCTGAAGAATTGGATCAATACTAACAAAGGGATTTGATGGACATATAATGATTAATCTAAGTTTTGGGGAATTCAAGCTTTTCAAAAAACCAGGACTAGGAAAAGCTGTTTTTATACCTTGAAAGTCGAAATTCCTAACTTTTGGATTACAGCGATCACGAACGAAATATTCTTGAAAGGGTATGCTTTCACCAGTATCGGTATGCACAACTGTGCCAACCCTATCGTTTGTCATTGGTATCACAGAATGCTTGACTCCCAGGCTACGACAAAGGTCTTCTGTTACTTGACTCAGCGTCAAGCCATAATCCAGTTTTAAAGTTCTTACAATATGTGTTGCGAGGTCTCTATCTCCAATTTTAAACCAAGTTTCCTCATCTAGCCGATCTAACGCTTGGAGAAACTGCCAAGTTTCTCCCATTTGCCCCCAACCCAGCTCGGCGTTATTCAGGTTTGCTAGCGTATACATAATCGTATCAAGATCAGGAGATATATTTAGGCCCAGGTGCTTAAAGTCATCACCTGTGTTCGCCACTACCGTTAGCTGCTCTGCTGAAAGTATTTTCGACAAACCGAGTACTAGTTTAGCGCCGCCGACACCTCCAGACAAAGCTAAACACTCGAAGTTTTCATAAAGCTTTTCCATATACCGAATTAACGAAACAGATCCATTTCTTTAGGGCGTATTAGGGGGCCAATACCTCGCATAGATTCTTGCTTCGGCTCCAAAGGATGATAACCTCTCACAATCACTACCGGAGTTTTTTCGGTAGTCTGACCCATTACAAGCGAAGCACCAGCAGCTATTTCATCAGCTGCGGCAACCTGAGTGACCGCGAGTTCCTTCCCAAAAATATCCCTTTCCCCAATGTAACTTTCGAGAGCAGTAAACCCTGAGACACCAATAGCCAAACCAAGGGTTCCCATGCGCCATGCCCTCCCCATACTATCGTTGATAATTACTCCTACATTGACACCGAAACGCTGGTTAATAATATATCGAATACGCTTGGCGCTCGCATCAGCATCCATGGGTAAAAGTAAACATAAGTCTTCGTCCTCTCCGTCATCATTCGTAATATTTGATTGATCTATGCCCGCATTCGCTTGGACAAAGCCAAGCCGATGCTCAACGATTAGTACACCCGACCGGGCACGAACAACTTCATTGGACTCATCTAGAATAACCTGCACTTTCCGCGGGTCCTTATCAACATCTAAAGCAATACGCTTAGCTCTCTCACCTGGAACAACTTCCGTCAAATCGACATATCGATTTTCCGCTTTTGAAATAATTTTTTGTGCGATAACAAGCACATCCTCATTTTGAAAAGCTTCGTTCATACCGATCAAGCCATCATTAATAAGGTTCACAAGGTCATCACCCGGTTTAACCATGGGTATACCGTTAATACTGAAGAAACTGAGGTTCATTAGTTTGAAGCGGACTGACCAGTTATGACAATACCAGACCCGTTGATTTTATGATGTCGGTTAATAGTTATAAGTACAGAAGTGAGCGCTTCCGTTGCGACTGAATTTGCTAAAGGGCCTGCATGCCAACCTTTCAACCCTAAGTCTTCGATCAAACGAATTACAGTATCTCTTGCGACCCGCTTATCACCGGTCACAAGAACATCGCAGACAATATCATGATCCTCATTAAGATGCTGAGCCCCAACATTTTGGAAAGCAGAGACAACCGCAACCTCATCGCCGACAAACTCTTGTGCAGCTTGAGCCGCAGATCCGCTTTTAGGTAATTGGACAGTACCCACTTTTGGAGGAATAAGAGGAACTGTTACATCAATTAATATTTTTCCTTTTAGTGCGGGTTTTACCGTTGACAATGTACTGATCTGATGTGCAAAAGGAACAGTTAAAACCACAAGGTCAGCGTTAGATGCTGCCTCCAAATTCTCATGCCCCGTAACATTTAGTTCTGGAAACTCCTGTAGTAAGCCCTCTGCAGCCAATTTGCCTTTATCTGCAGTGCGGGAGCCGATTAGAATTTTGTAGCCAGCGCGCGACCACCGCCTGGCAAGTCCTCCACCTAAATCTCCTGTCCCACCAAGGATTGCGATTGATTTTATGTTGCTTTGCGAAGAAATATTAGACATTTAAACTGCCTCAGAAAATAACCTATAATTATTCCTCAATCAAAAGAGGCAAACAATAGAAGACTTCCCTCAATCAATTCGATTGACGATCAAGTTCATTATGAACAAGGGCGACACACTGCGATGAATGTAAAATCACGGGTCCTAAGGAAAACGATCTGGCACCCAGCCTTTGTAAATACTTGCGTGTATTTCGTTCCATAGGAATATGGTCGGTCATAATAAATAGTAAATCTTCTAATCGCGGCTCTAATCGAATATCACTTCCTTTGGGATCCAGCATCGCTATCTTACCGGAATAATTACGAACTAAACGTTCAAAACTGGTAGCTCTTATGTTGACTCCTCCTATGAAAGGAACCATCTCATCCTTCTTCAAATACTTACCGCAAGCTAGAACCTCAGCGAAAAATTCTAAGATATTTGCTTCCTGCCATCCCGAAAGACTGCCGAGACTAGCACCATCAATTTCTATAGCTCTAGAGTAGTTATCAGACTTTTCCAGAACCAGCGTAAGCTGAGTATCAGCTCGATGGCCTTGCGATATCAACAGAGTCTGCTGTACGACGTTAGCGAGATACTCCACGTGGCCATTGACTCCAGTCGAAGCCAAAAATTTTTTTGGATCAACTGGAGCCCCCTTAGCTCTTATTAAAAACTGTCTCATAATCATTGCTCAGTTTTAAAGGTCATACGAATTTTTATAAGTTTACAGCTACCCAAACTTCTACAGAATAACGTATTATCCTTGGAGAATTAGAGAAATCCGGTACTTTTAGCGACGAGAAATCTCGTAGTGACCACTAACTTACATAGTTTTAGATCTTTTCCACAATTTCTGTGGATAACTCTGGTGATAACTAGCAAAAATAGTGCTCGAAGCCCCCAAAAACAACCTTTTCCCTAATTGATCATTTTTTATACAACATATTTAATTATCATATTTTTCAATGACTTAGGTGATATAAAAATGGCAGCTCAAAAAATATAATGCTTGGGTAATAGATTCGTGAACTGACCCCACGAAATGTGCATAAGTCTGGGCTAAAACTTCAGTTCAACCGTCAAAAAAAGGTGAAAACAGTTCTAATAGAGCGATTTTGTCGACATCTGACCCCCTTTTTAATACAAAAAAACCTTAAAAAACAGCATTGTTCAGCCAATTTCCCAGACAACCATGTAACTGCGTGTAATATCCTACCTAAGGAATCCAGCAGCCTTACCTACGCCATAGTCAGATTGTTAACAATCTTTAACTATTTTTAACTTCTCCTAATACTTGATAAAAATCAGTAATGCCTTTTGGTTTTCTCAAAGCTAATTTCATGTTTCGTAGCGTCTCGCTATCGTATTTCGCTAATCTGTAGCCCAGCTTTCTTGCTATATTCAATACTTCTGAATCCTCGCAGCATTCGTTTGCAATGCCAAGCTGAAATAATTCTCGGCCATAAACAGGCTCACCTTGCAAGGCCATCTTGAGACCTAATGCATGTGAGTATCTAATAGCCAACCAGGCTACGTTAATTGGTGCCATCAGCCCCATTTGCACCTCAGCAACATGTAAGAATGCTTGCTCGCCTACAACAAGAAAATCACAAGCAAAAGCAAGCGCTGCCCCGGCTGCTATCCCGTACTGTTCTACTGCTCCAATTATTGGCTTTGGGCACATAAAAAAATTATTGTGGAGATTAGCCCAATCTTCTTGGAAATGTCGGCGCCAAACAGGCGCTGGATTTTTGTTAAAAGCCGCCGAATCTAGCCCAGCACAAAATACTCCGTCTGCACCGCGAATAATAATTACTGTACAAGATCTATCAGCCATCAAATTCTGAAGAGCGGTGTCCAAATCATGAACGATCGGTCCAGTGATGGCATTACGCTTCGCTGGTCGATTCAAGATGATTTCGCCAACCCCCTGAGCCAGGGTGGTTAAAACAAATTTCTCTGCCATTAGAGCTTCTCCTTAATTTTGTCTCTTGTTACAAAACCTATGCAGACGTATTATCGAATTATATTAAATAAATCAAATAATACGGGGCTACGATGAGGTCACTAACCGATATCATTGGTGATTTAAGGGTCATATTAAACAAAGCAATTGCGAAACCACCCTCTGACGATGAAGTAATGTCTTTCTCGCTTTTAGTGGAACGTAATAGCCGGTTACACCCAAATGATTTAGCTATCCTCTTTGAGGAAAAAGGTCTCTCTTGGAAAGAACTGAATGAACAAGCTAATCGTGTGGCTAACTATCTAAAGGGGCTAAAGGTAAACTCAGGAGATTGCGTTAGTCTTTTCATGCAGAATCGTCTTGAATTCGTCATTAGCATAGTCGCAATTTGCAAATTGGGGGCAATTGCAGGGCTGATCAATACTAATCTAACCAAGCAGCCATTAATCCATTGCATCAATCTTGTGAAATCAAAAAAATGTATCTTCGGTGCGGAGCTATCTAATACACTTGAAGAAGTTCTAGATCATCTCGATCTGAAAGATAATCTCGATTACTTATGCATACCCGACACTGAAAGTTCGAAAATACCAGAGTGGGCAACCAAACTCGACTCCACCGATGCATCCATGGATGGAGAAAATCCTCCTGAAACTAATAAGATAACTTTAGGCCATGTAGCTTTTTATATATTCACGTCCGGGACAACAGGTCTACCGAAAGCCGCAGTAGTTCCTAATAGGAAAATATTTACGGGGGCAGGCCTCTCCCACAAAGCCTTATTAAGACTAAATCGCAGAGATAGAGTTTATAACTGTTTACCTCTTTACCATGGTACTGGACTAATACTTGGTTTAGCAGCTGCATTTAGCGCTGGAGCGGGGACTGTTATTCGACGACGCTTGTCTATCACCTCGTTCTGGGACGAAATACGCAAATATCAATGTACTAGCTTTATTTACATCGGAGAGTTTATTCGCTACTTAGTCTCTCAAACACCCCAAAAGAACGATGGTGATAATCCTGTTCGAAGTATTGTTGGTAACGGATTAAGACCAGATATCTGGATAGAATTTAAGGAACGTTTTAATATCGAGCGGATCGGAGAGTTCTACGCAGCTAGCGAAGGAAACGGTGGCTTTGCAAACGTCTTTAATAAAGACTGCACAGTAGGCTTGGGAATTTCTCCTATGAAAATAGTCCATTATGACGTCGCAAATGAAGCTATCGTCAAGGATCAACACGATTATTGTCTTGAAGTGGAAGATGGTGATACAGGCTTATTATTGATCGAGGTTACGGAAAAATCAAAATTCGATGGCTATACTGCAAAAGCAGATACAGATAAAAAAGTACTACATGATTGTTTTATGGCAGGCGATCGCTACTTCAATACAGGTGATCTTATGAAAACTGTGGATGTGGGATTCGCTTACGGACAGACCCATTACCAGTTTGTAGATCGTATTGGTGATACTTTTCGATGGAAAAGCGAGAATGTATCAACAAACGAAGTAGCAGAAATCATTAATAAATATGACGATATTCTTTATACAAACGTATACGGTATAGAGATTCCGGGTACAGACGGTCGAGCGGGAATGGCCGCTGTAGTTTTTAAACATGTCGTCAGTAGTGCTCAGATAAATCTAGGAAGCTTGTCCTCCTATGTGAATGAAAATTTACCCTCTTATGCAAGACCAATTTTCATTCGTGTTCTTGAAGAATTGCCAACAACAACTACTCATAAATTACAAAAAAATAAATTAAGAGAACAATCTTTTCACCTCGAAGAAGTAGATCAGGAGTTACTCGTTCGGGATCCCTCGACAGGTAATTATCGAAAATTAGATAGCGACTTCTACGATCGCGTAATGCGTCGAGAGGTGGCTTTTTAAGTAATAGGTGTAATAAAAATTTTCGATCTTCTTATTCTTAAGACTTAAACAGATCAGATTGAAACTCAGGAAGACTATTAACAAAGCATATGGAAACTCCAAGAAGCACTCAAGCAAAAATTGAAAATCTCGATAAGCTTTTTGAGAAAATCTACAAGAAAGAACTTAGATGAAAAAGAAATTACCTTGCCTAATATTTCTATTATCATTTAATCCGATATTAGCCAATGACTTCTTTCCAGCGAAGCCCCTGTACTCAGAATCTATCACGGAAAATCAGATTCTTACTAAGATCGCTTTTGGATCTTGTTTTGACCAACGTAATCAAGACGCAATTTTTGATATTATAAGAAACAAAGATCCGGACCTTATGCTCATGTTGGGAGACAATATTTATCCTGATAGCGAAACCTATGATCCTTCTCTCAAATCTCTCCGAAAGGCCTACTTTCAGCTGAGTAATTCTGACAAGTTCAGAAGGTTACGAGAGCAAAAACCAATCATGAGTATTTGGGATGATCATGACTATGGTCTAAATGACGCGGGTAGTGATTGGCCTCTAAAAAAAATTTCTGAGCAGCTTTTCGAATATGTGTGGGTCCCAGAAAATGATATACGAAGAACAAGAGACGGTATTTACTTTACAAAAACGATAGGGCCGATAGGCCGCAGAGTACAGCTAATTTTTCTGGATACGAGATTTTTTCGGTCGCCGCTACTACTTTCGGAAAAAACTTCTAAAGCAAAATACCAGCCAGACAACTCAATACAGAAAACAATGCTTGGGCGAGACCAATGGATTTGGCTTGAGCAAATACTACAGAGGTCTGCCCAAATCCGACTGATTGTTTCCTCCATACAAGTAATTGCGGACGGACATGGGTGGGAAGCTTGGCGAACACTACCCAATGAAAGAGCGCGTCTTTATAACCTACTAAAAAAAAGCGAGGTAAAAAACGTCTTTTTTTTATCCGGAGATAGGCACTCAGGGGCAATTTATAATCGTACTGATGTCATGTCCAATACTCTCTGGGAAGTGACCTCTTCGTCTCTCAACAAACCATTAGGCAGTTTAATACCTTTGCTAAAGCATGAACCTGGGCCATTTCGTCTTGGAGCGAGTTATTACGGTGCAAACTTTGGACTCATTCAAATTGATTGGGCCAATCAACAGATCACTCTATCAATTCATAATCAAAAAGGAGAACCTGTGCGTCGTGCGGCGGTGAAGTTGAGGTGATATTTATTACCATTTGGGATTGCCGCCACCTATAAAATTAGATAAATTTACGGAATGGCAAAGGCTAATTCCAAGTTCCTAAAACAGCAGAAAGTATTTGTGGGCTTACTGTTAACAGGCATTGTCATTCTTCTCGTTTACTTATCGGTAATTGTCGCGCAAGACGTGCCGTTAGGCGAATTCGTGCCAGGCAAACACTACATAGAGCTTGAAGAAAACTATCGCGTTCGAGGAAATAAAATAGAGGTAGTAGAATTTTTCTCTTACGCTTGCATCGTCTGTTACCATTTTGACCCACTAATCACCGACTGGGCAAAAGAAAACGAAAACATTGTCGAATTTCGTCTCTCACCTCTCCCAGCAAACGAAACTTGGCGACGATTGGCTCAACACTACTACACATTGGAGAGGCTGGATGTACTTGAGGAACACCATAAAAAATTCTTTTTTGCAGTGCACGAAAAGAATTTAAATATAAGTTCACCTGCGCGCGTCGCAGAGTGGGCCAAAGAACAATCTATCATTGGCTATAAGGAAGCTGCCAGTTCGCTTTACGTGAAACGCAGACTAGCAGCTGCAGATCAACTCGCGAGAAGTTTGAAGATTGCAAGCGTACCTACCCTTCTTGTCAATGGTAAATACGTTATTACGATAACGGATAAGGTTGGATCAGTAAGAATGCTTGAGATACTAGACTATCTGGTAGAGAAGGAACTTATTCTTAGCTCTGTCGCACAGTAATTTTTTAATCAAATATTAGATAAGCCTCGGTTTAAACCATCAGCAATCAGCAGAACTTCGTTAC
The DNA here is from genome assembly GCA_002690865.1 of Gammaproteobacteria bacterium. GTDB lineage: Bacteria > Pseudomonadota > Gammaproteobacteria > Pseudomonadales > Azotimanducaceae > UBA7455. The sequence continues at coordinate 168,159 of NZGG01000024.1, forward strand.
CCCACAGAATTACCATTAATGTTAGCCACCGCTCGTTGCCGGATGGCATCTTCCACAGTCAGTGCAGCCATATTGAAAATTCCTCGCGCAGAAACAGACGGTATTAAAATATGTGCTGCATTATCTAAGCCATTTAAATATGGACCTACCATAATAGCATTAGAGATCGAGCGAGATAAACCAAGTGCTATACTCGCCGCGTCCATATTTGGCATGATTAATAAATTAGCGCGACCAGTTAAGCGATTGTTTTTAAATATCGATGATCTCAATTGTTCATTAAAGGCAGATATTGCATGCATCTCCCCGTCGATTTCTAGATCAGGATTACACACTCGTAGTCTTTCAGCAGCAATCTTCATCTTATGCGCACCCTCATCATCATAAGTGCCAAAATTTGAATGTGACAATAGCGCTACCTTTGGTTCGATGCCGAATTTTCGTATAAAATCAAGGCAATTTTGCGTCAAAACTACTAGCTGGTCCTCGCTAGGATCAACATTTACAAAGGGATCAGCGATAAATAAAGGACCGTCCTGGAGTAATACTGCACAAACTGAAGATGTCATAGGCATTTGCTGATTAGACAGCACCGTAGTGATGTCCCGAAGATGATGATCGAAACGTCCCACCTTACCGCAAATAACACCATCGACCTCACCAAGGGCAGTCATTACAGCTGCCAGTACAGTGTTATTACTTAGTAAGGAGTTCTGTGCAGCCTCTACAGAAACGCCACTTCGTCCTACCTTATTATGGTAGTAACGACAATATTCCTCATGATTATCGCAGGCTAAAGGATCTACAACTTCAATATCTTTTCCTATCGAAATCCTTAGACTGAGCTCATCTAATTTTCGCTCGATAATATTAGGCCTGCCGATAACAAAAGGTCTTGCGATACCTTCATCAACAATAGATTGCAAAGCTAACAATACATCTTGATTTTCTCCCTCGGCAAAAACTATTTTCGCATCAGGCACAGTCAACGCTCGCTCAATCACAGGTTGCATGAATATTCTGCTACTACTTACATATGAATGGAGCTTACGACGATAAGAACCCATATCTTCGATTGGCCTAGTCGCCACCCCACTCTTCATTGCTGCCTTTACTACGGCCACTGGTATTTCTTCAATAAGTCTGGGATCAAATGGTTTAGGAATTAAATAGTCTCTACCAAATTTTAATGTTTGTCCCGCGTAGGCTTTTGTTACTTCTTCAGTCGGCTCCTTAGTAGCCAATTCTGCTATCGCTTTCACACAGGCTTGCTTCATCTCATCATTGATTGTCGTCGCACCACAGTCCAATGCGCCTCGAAAAATAAAAGGAAAACAAAGTACATTATTTACTTGATTAGGGTAATCGGAGCGCCCAGTCGCCAAGATAGCATCTGGCCTTGCCTGCCGCGCTACTTCGGGCATAATTTCAGGGACAGGATTAGACATTGCTAGCACGAGAGGATTATGAGCCATAGTCTCAACCGCCTCTGCACTGAGTACACCTGGACCAGACAATCCCATGAAAATATCAGAATCCATCATCGCATCATCTAAACTTCGAGCATTAGTCTGAACAGCATATTTCTTCTTCCATTCATTCATCCCTTCCTGCCGACCCTCGTAGATCACTCCCTTACTGTCACACATAATCACATTGTCTTTGTTAAGACCCATACTCACTAATAGATCTACACAGGCTATACTTGCGGCGCCCGCACCTGATACCACTAGCTTTACATTCTCCAAAGCTTTACCGACAATCTTAAGTCCATTATAAACAGCGGCTGCCGATACAATTGCAGTACCATGTTGATCATCGTGAAAAACTGGAATACTCATTCTTTCCCGCAGACGTTGCTCCACGATGAAGCATTCTGGAGCTTTAATATCTTCAAGATTTATTCCTCCAAAAGTGGGTTCTAACGAAGCAATAATGTCGATCAACTTTTCAGTATCTGTCTCATCGATTTCAATGTCGAAGACATCGATATTCGCAAATTTTTTAAACAAGACAGCTTTACCTTCCATAACAGGCTTACCAGCAAGTGGACCAATAGCACCAAGGCCTAAAACAGCAGTACCATTAGAAACCACCCCAACCAAATTACCTCGCGCAGTGTAATCAGCAGCAGTCTTGTTATCTTTTTCAATGGCTGTACAGGCAAATGCCACTCCCGGCGAGTAAGCTAACGCTAAATCATGCTGATTCGAGAGCGGCTTTGTAGGCTGAATCGCTAACTTACCAGCCACGGGTTCCCTGTGATAAATAAGCGCTTCTTGCTCCATTGAATCTGCCATTATGTAGTTTCCTAAAATTAAATTTTTAAAGTTTATAAAGGAATGGCACATTATGGGGCTGAGCTATAAAAGTAAAGTTTTGGCGAACTTATCTCACTTTAAGGACCTGATCTGCTGTGAGATATAAGTTATCTAACTTCAGTTTGTTGCTAAAAATAACCTGAAAGTAATCAAAGATGTAAAAAAATGGTATAGAATTCCAGAGTTTTAAACCCTAGTTATAGCTTTTTAAACAAGTTTCGCCAGAAAAAATGGGAGGGAGCGTATGAATAGCTCTGACGAGCAAACCACTAGTAAGATCAAGGATTATTATACTGAGGTACTAAAATCAAACCAGGACTTGAAAACTAGCGCCTGCTGTCCTGCCGAATCGATGCCTGACTACATCTTGGAGATATCCAGATTAATACATCCCGAGGTTACGCATCGATTCTATGGTTGTGGTTCGCCTATACCCGCTGCCGTCGAGGGTAAAGTTGTGCTAGACCTTGGATGTGGTACAGGTCGTGACTCATTCATTTTTTCCAAATTAGTAGGCGAATATGGGCACGTTCTCGGTATCGACATGACGTCTTCTCAATTAGCGATAGCAAATAAATATTTAGACTATCATCGTAATGAATTTGGATATTCATGCTCCAATACAACCTTCCATAAGGGATACATTGAAGACCTTAGAGCTATCAATATTGAGGATGATAGTATTGATATAGTGTCATCTAACTGCGTGCTTAATTTGTGTCCTGACAAAAAAAAAGGTTTTCAGGAAATCTTCAGAGTTCTGAAACCTGGAGGCGAACTATACTTCTCAGACGTGTTTTGCTCTAGACGAATCCCTAAAAGTCTGCAGCAAGACTCCGTACTGCTTGGAGAGTGTCTTGGTGGAGCCATGTACGTGGAAGACTTTCGCCGGCTTCTAGCCAGCCTTGGCTACCATGATTATCGTGTGATGAGTACAGCGAAAATCCAAATAAATAACGATGATATTGAGTCAAAACTTGCTGGTATTGAATTCTTTTCGATGACAATACGTGCTTTCAAAATAGAACTTGAAGATCGCTGTGAGGACTACGGCCAAGTTGCTTGGTACAATGGAGGAATCCAAGAAACACCAAATCAATTCTTACTAGATGACCATCATGTATTTGAGAAAGATCGGCCTATGCTAATCTGTAGTAATACTGCAAGAATGCTCTCACGATCTCGATTTAGTCCCTTTTTTAAAATTCAAGGTAAAGAAACGAAACATTTCGGACTATTCGATTGTGGTCCATCAGTAGTTAATGATAACCAAACTACCTTCAAAGACTGTTGTTAGCCAATCGTTAGTATTCTGAAATGAATAGAGACCATAAAAAAGCGCGCATCGGAATTGATTTAGGGGGAACGAAAATAGAGGCCATCCTTATGGACGCGGATGGCAAAATTACTCTGACCGAGAGATTACAAACGCCTAAGAACAGTTATTCGGAAACGCTCACATCCATCTCACGAATCATAGCCTCCCTCAATGCTCCAAATGATCTTCCGATTGGTATTGGCACACCAGGAGCCATCTCTCTTCTTACAGGGCTCATGAAGAACTGTAATAGTACTTTTTTAAATGGTATGCGTCTCCGTGAGGATCTAGAACAAAAGCTTGGTAGGGAAGTGCGTATCGCTAACGACGCTGATTGTTTTACCCTTTCAGAAGCTAACGATGGGGCTGCAAAAAATGATGCTTCAGTCTTTGGAGTTATCCTTGGTACAGGAGTTGGCGGTGGAATCTGTATCGATAAGCAACTTATAGCTGGCATCAATGCTATCTGTGGAGAATGGGGTCATAACACCCTAGCTCTTGCCAGCTACCAAGGTGACTTTAAACCTCGACCTGGAAGAAAATGTTATTGTGGGAGGGTCGACTGTGTCGAAACATGGTTATCAGGCCCCGCTTTCCAAAGAAGTTTTTTAGAAGCAACAGGACAAAAGTGTAGCGCCAAAGAGGTGGTACTTAAGGCAAATAAGGGAGAAGCCCCAGCCTGCGAAATAGTAGATCAATACCATAATTTATTGGCCCTCGCGCTTTCAGTCATTATCAACATTCTGGATCCACACGTAATCGTCTTAGGTGGCGGGATGTCTAACACAAAATCAATTTATGGGCACATAGAAAAACATCTCGATAAGTATGTATTTTCAGATCAAGTAAATAATAAAATCGTCCCTGCCCTGCATGGAGATTCTAGCGGTGTTCGTGGGGCAGCATGGCTTTGGTAAAAAAGAACGAAAATCTCAAAAGAACAACAGGAACATAGCCTACAAAACTCAGAGAGTTCACATTTGCGAAGAAACAATAGCTAAAAGTTATTCCTACTGTTTGGTTATATCTCCAATAGACATCTCAACCAAATTTTTTGCTAATTTTTATACCAAATTCGCACTTAACAAAACGCTGCAAGCAATAATCCAAAGATCAAATCGTCGACCGCAACTAGAAAAACCCTAAGTAAGGCACTACCTCTTACTAAGTAGACGTTCAAAGAAGGATACGAGCCTTTTTTGAAAATTTATACAGTTTAGTGCAACAGAGTAAACATCTTTCTTCGATATGAAGTCGCGATCTCACTTCCTTTACCTAGCAAATCAAACACTCTTATCATTGTGGTGCGGGCCTTTTGCTCCTCCCATTCTCGATCACGTTTCAAAATCTCTAACAATTGTCCTAAAGCCGCTTCTAGTTCATTACTCACAACCAGCACACACGCTAAATCCATGCGAAGAGCGAGATTATCATTATCCTTATTAACCTCAGAATGTAGTTCTGCTATCGAGGGAAGGGAAGCGGCTACCTCAAGAAAATAAAATCGATTAGAAGGCTTTTCGATACCTTCCGTATCGGAAGGTATCCTTTCAAATACCTGCCTACCTTCGTCTATGCGACCTTCCAATATAAGCAAGTCGCACAATTCAGCCTGCAAAGCAAAATTACTTGGCTCCTGACTAATGATTTGTTGGAGCATCTCAATAGCCTCGGCACGCTGCCCGTTTGTAAGCATTTCCTCCATATTTTCACGAATTCTATCTAAAGGACTGATCGTAATCTTATCTAATAATATTCGCAGCTGTGTTAAATCTTGAGGCCCTTCTAGATCCTGTAACATTTTTCCCTGAAAGATTACTTTTACGGTAGGCAGTGTTCTTACTTGGAGCTGCTGGACTAGCTGCCGATTATTCTGAACATTAACTCGGGCCAACAAAAACTTCCCCTGATATTCAACAGCTAACTGATGCAATATCATTGAATAATCTTGTGTCGCCTCTGCCGATTCAGCATAAAATTCTAAGAGGACGGGCGTATGGGAGGACTTTTCAGCCACTTCTACTTGAAAATTCTCAGCACTAACTTCTACAACGTTTGCTGCCTTATCCATAAGATCCCCAAAACAAAAAACGCGTAGCGTAACCCTTTAAGTGAACTTTTTCTATCTAGTGTTTTTAGAAAGGACTCTTTATATTAGCCTCAGTTACACGATTTTTATTCCGTCCCGAAGTAGTGCGCTTGCTACGATCCCAGGGGAATGCCAAGGATTTGATTTACCACGATATAGTATTTTATCCCCTTTGCTCAGAAGCCAAATATCTTGAGAGCTAAAATGCCTCACTTTCATAGATTTAATCTTGTTTATTAATTTATGTAATTATGTACAGTAATGTATATACATACAGTTTTCAACCGATATTTAGCCAGTGTAGTCCTTCTCTTTGATCTGCGACAAACAGTTCTCCACACCAATCACCCAATGCCTCTCGAGTAACGTCTATAGCGAGTTCTGGAGTATTGTTCTTATCACTAATATGGCCAATTACTACATATTTAAGAAGGTCGTTCCTTACCAACCGTAATAATTCCGCAGCTTGGCTATTACTTAAATGGCCCTGATTCCCTCCTACACGGCCTTTTAAGCTGGAAGGATATGGACCATTAGCAAGCATCTTTGTATCATAGTTACACTCAAGGAATAGAGCATCACAGTTTTTATATCGCTCCCTAACATGATTTGTAATATGTCCAATATCCGTTAACAGACCAATACGATGTTTACTCTCTCCCGTAAAAATAAACTGACTCGGTTCTCGAGCATCATGAGGAACGGGAATTGGCTCGATTTCAATAGCCCCTATTGTAAATGAATTATGGATATTAAAAATTTGGACCCCCGAATGTCCCTCCCGGTTAGAGCCCCGAACAGTACCCGAACTCATACATACAGAAATACCAAAATGTTCAGCGAAAGGGAACACCCCATTTACGTGATCGGTATGTTCATGAGTGACTAAAATAGCATTAATATCATCAGGAGACTTTGACAGACGACCTAGCCGGGACAAAGTTTCTTTTAATGAAAAACCAAGATCTACAAGTAGGCAAGTATCTCCATCTTCGATTAAGGTTCCATTCCCACGGCTTCCACTTCCAAGAGAAGCTATTCGCACGCTAAATAGAACCTTGCATCATGACGAATATTTTTTTATTACTTTCAATAACTTTTGAGAAATTTGAGCCTCAGCTAACCTGGACTTAGTATCATAAACCGAAACATGCACTTCATCTCCGATAGTTACTAGCCGAAGCTGAAAGAGATTACTTTCTTCAGCGGCCTCCTTGTTACGCATTAACAGCTCACCTAGAAACCCACTTTTAGCCTCATGATCCTCAGTATAATAAACGTAAAAATAAGATTCCGAACGATTTAGATCCTCAACCTGTATCTTTGCATTTTCAATTGCCGCACTTACAGTAGCCCAAGCTCTATTGAAATCGAGACGGTAGGTTAATACAGGATACTCTTGATCCCATACTAACTTTGTCCGACTATCCTCTATACTTGAAGCGATAAGAGATATCGTTTGTTCGTTAGTAACGTGATCACCAAGATTATAGGCCAGATCTTTCAATATTGAGGACTCTAGCTCAATATCATCTGATACTTCACCCCAGTCGATTTGTTCACTTATGGTACCCACACCCACTAAGCGATGCGTTATAAAAACTTCCGTACTACCCGATCGGACTCCAGGCTCTATTAGCAATCGAAGCTTATGCTGTTGTTGTTTTGAATTGCTGACAGGCGCTCCTACTTTTATGCTTTCAAATATTGTTTTTCCCTGACCTTTATTACTCGTTAACAATTTTGTTTCTATAACTCCTGAAGCAGGATTTGCACTCTCGATAACTAGATTATTCTCTTCGCAGAATCTAACAACATGAGGCCAAACCGAACGTGGCGGAACATCCAGAAAAATCCAGCGCTGCTCACCCAGTCTTTTTATGACAACCTTGTCTACAGTAAAAGTAGTACTTAGGGACTCTGGAGGTCCAACCTTATAGTCAATTGAAGTTCGATCAATCTCTATTACGGGTATCGGCATTAAATCAACAAAAACTGGCTGATCCATAGTGTCAGGGATAATTACCGGCGATGTAGCCCCTTGCTCAAGGCGGCTACGAACACCTGTATCCTTAAATACACAACCGGAAAGACTGCAAAGTAAAAACATTAATAAAAAAAATTGGAATAATCGATCCATAAAACCTCTAAACAGCCTACTTTGTTATCCCCGCAATTCGCATAGCATCAAGGACTCGATCATGACACTCAGGTGATAATTGAGTAAGAGGTAAACGGATACCTCTCGGTATGCGATCCATCTCTGCTAATGCCCACTTGACAGGTATTGGATTCGCCTCAAGAAATAAATTATTATGCAGCTGCGCTAAACTTTTATCGATTGAAGTCGCATCTTCCGCTTGTCCTGATATAGCTGCGTTGCACATTGCAGCCATTTTTTCTGGCGCCACATTCGCTGTCACGCTAATTGTTCCTTTTGCACCACTTAGCATCAGCTCACAGGCTGTTAGGTCGTCTCCAGAAAAGACTGCCAAATCACAGATTTGCAGAATCTGTTTCGTTCTATCTATATTTCCAGTGGCCTCTTTCACGGCAATGACCTGATCAAGCTCTGCAAGACGAGCTATGGTCTCAGGAAGCATATCGCAAGCTGTTCGAGAAGGTACGTTGTAAAGAACTTGGGGCAAGTCTACGGTATCAGCAATAGCTTTGTAATGCTGATACAAGCCTTCCTGGGTAGGCTTATTATAATAAGGAGTAACTAATAGGCAGGCATCAGCACCCGCTTCCTTTGCTGCTTTCGTCAACTCAATAGCCTCCCAAGTGGCATTTGCCCCAGTGCCTGCTATCACAGGGACTCGCTTTCTTACCGTGTTAACAACATGCTGAACAATCTTACAATGTTCATCGATCGATACTGTCGCTGACTCTCCCGTCGTTCCAACCGGAACAATCCCGGTTGTTCCCATTTCGATATGCCATTCCAATAGGCCATCCATCGCCACCCAGTCAATATTACCGTCAATTGTCATAGGGGTGACTAGCGCAACAATGCTACCTCTCAACATGTAAAAAGCTCCTCACCAAAGTTAGTAATCTTACTGGGGGTCAAAGCCCTTAACAATAGGACTTTACGACACTTTATCCTATCACCTACTCGCTAACCCCAGATGGCCATGCATTAATTATGGCCTTGACAAGAGTAGCCAATGGTATTGCAAAGAAAACACCCCAAAGTCCCCACCAACTTCCAAAAACAAGCACGGAAGTAATTATTGCTATCGGATGCAAGTTATTTGCCTCTGAAAAGAGCAAAGGGACAAGTACCAAGCCATCCACTCCTTGAATAATTCCATAGCCTAACAACACATAGAAAAACTCTGAGGTCCAACCGAACTGGAGATACGCGATAATTACGACAGGGATCGTCACTGCAATCATACCTACGTAAGGAACGATGACTGATAAACCAACCAGAAATCCTAGCAAAATCGGATAATTTAACCCAATAAGTGCAAAGAATAGATAACTTGCAATTCCTACGATCAGAAATTCTATAAATTTTCCGCGAATATAGTTAGCCATCTGTTGATTCATCTCTCTCCCAATTTTATTAATCAACGGCCGCTCTTGAGGTAAAAATGATAAGCACCAACTAATAATGTCTTCCTTATCCTTCAATAAAAATAACACAAGTATAGGAACGAGAAGAACGTAAACTAAAACAGCAACCAATACCGGTAATGATGACAGTGAGAATGATACCAACCATTGGGTAATACCGGTCGCTTCCGAACCCATCATTTCTATCCAGATACGCACCTGCTGTTCGGGTATAATACCGAACAGCTCGTCCGGTAACCCATCAAGAACTTCCTGGGCACTGGCAATCATTGCTGGTAAACCGTCCACGAGACTCTGTAATTGTCGCCAGACTAAAGGAATGATAAAAAAAAGAAAGCCAATAAAACCTCCAAGAAATAACAGAAATGTTACTGGAAGGGCTAACCAACGGGGTATTTGAAAGCGAGAAAGCACTGTGATTATGCCTTGCATGATGTAAGCAAGCACGATTCCAGTAAGTAATGGCGCCAATATGGCGCCCATAGTTATAATAATTGCAAAGAAAGCAATAAGAATAGCGACAAAAAGCAGTGCTTCCTCGTCAGACAAGTGAGTATCAATCCAGCTACGGACTACATCGAACACTATCTATCCCTTCCGTAAAAGATAACTAAACACGCCATCTACCTCTTTGCTTTCTATAAGCTCATTGCCACTTTGCATAGAGAAAACCTCAAAATCCCTTACAGAACTTGAATCAGTGCTTTTTACTTCAAGTATACAGCCACTATCCATATTATTCAGAGCCTGCTTAGCCTTCAGTAATGGCATAGGGCATGTCAGCCCACTCGTATCAAGTTTTTCGTCCGGTTCAAGCACATTTGTTCTCATAATCTAGTTATTATAGCACTTGAATGATCATCGTAATCAAAGAACGTTTCGCTGATCCGTGGTCTAATGTAGTCAAATCAGAACCGTTGTAAGAAGATTGCAAGAAAACTCGAGAAATTATGGCCTGGCAAGCGGGCTGACGCTGATATTGGCCATGTCAATATCAAGTCTAAATTATGCTGATAATCAAAATTTACCGTCACTGGGCGATCCTCTGTCAGCTGTAGTCTCTTCTGCCCAAGAAAGAAAATTAGGACAAAGCTTTTTGCGTACATTGCGGAACCGAGCCCCAATACTCGATGATCCAATTATACAAGACTATCTTGAGCATCTTACCTATAAACTTATCTCTAACAGTCAATTAGAAGATCGAAAACTAGATCTTGTTATCATCGATAGCCCTTCACTTAATGCATTTGCTGTACCTGGGGGAATTATTGGCATTAATGATGGCCTTTTTAAATACTCAGAAACCGAACAAGAATTAGCGGCTATATTAGCTCATGAAATCGCTCATTTGAGTCAACGTCACTACGCAAGGGGTCTTGAGGCACAACAAAAATCGACTATGCTCACCATGGCTGGCATCCTGACAAGTGTTTTAGTGATGACTACCGTAGGCGGTGAAGCTGGCGCCGCAATGCTGAATACCGTTCAAGGAGTATCTGTGTCAAATCAATTACGTCATAGTCGAGCGAGAGAGGCTGAAGCGGATCGCATCGGAATAAACACTCTTATCGAATCCAAGATGAATCCTCGTGCCATGGCTTATATGTTTGAACAACTAGAAAAAACAGCTCGATACACATCCGATACATCTCCAGGATTTCTTCGAACACATCCCGTAACACAGGAAAGAATTGCCGATGCTTACAACCAAACTATCAACTATCCAAGTAAAGACTACCCACTGAATATTGATTTTCAGCTAGTAAAGGCTCACGCGACAGCCATTAGCGGAAAATCGCCAAGCGAACTAATGCCAGGCTTTTTAGCTGGAATCAGAAACCCGGTAATGGCAATCAAGCATGCAAATATCTACGGTCTTGTACTTGCATTAACGGAAGAAGGAAAGTTCCAAGAAGCAAGCGATAATCTCGCCATATTGCTAAAAATCTACCCAAATAAAATTCCAATCAAAATAGCAGAAGCTAATATTTCTATAATGTTACAGCGTTACGAAATTGCTGAGGCGCTGCTTTACGATGCACTAGCAATTAATCCTGGAAACTATCCTCTAACGATGGCACTTGCTCATGTTTTGATGACCACCTCACCAGAGGAATCCCAAGAATTACTCACTGATCTTACAACTAAACGAAAAAGAGATGCTTACCTTTGGTATCACTTAGCAGAGGCGGCAGGTCTCGCAAAGGATATTCCTGCGGTCCACTGGAGCAGAGCTGAATATTTTGTATTGACTGGTGATCTAGAACAAGCAATTAGGCAGCTCTCCTACACTATCCCTCTCGTGGAAAACAACTTTCAACAAGAATCGAAAGTTAAAACCCGAATAAAAGAAATCGAAACCCTCAAAAATGTAGATCGTTAACTATTTTTTTCTTAATCGGATTTTATTACTCTCAGCGAAGGAAACCATACGATTAAGTGGAAGAAGTGCCCTTTCAGCTAAAGCCTTATCAACGAAGATCTCATTGCTACCTTCTCTTAGAGTCTGTTCAAGATATTCCAGAGAATTCATTCCCATCCAAGGACAATGGGCACAGCTGCGGCAAGTAGCACCCTTACCCGCGGTAGGAGCTTCGATAAAAAGCTTGTTTGGGGACAAAGTTCGCATTTTATGAAAAATGCCCTTATCAGTGGCAACGATAAATTGGTCGGTAGAAAGATCCTGAGAAGCTTTTATGAGTTGTGTAGTGGAGCCAACCACATCCGCCAAAGCAATTACCTCTTCCGGAGATTCTGGATGGACCAACACTGAAGCATCGGGATAAACATTCATTAGATCTTTCAGTCCTTTCGCTTTAAATTCCTCATGCACGATGCAGGAACCATCCCACATGAGAATATCTGCACCGGTTTCATTTCGAATGTAACTACCCAAATATTTATCAGGCGCCCACAACAACTTTTCGCCCTTACTCATTAGATACTCAGCTACTTCTAAAGCAATACTAGAGGTGACCACCCAATCTGAACGAGCTTTGACTGCTGCAGAAGTATTCGCGTACACCACCACCGTTCTATCAGAATGATCGTCACAAAAAGATTCAAATTCATCAGCAGGACACCCTAAATCCAAAGAGCAAGTAGCTTCGAGGGTGGGCATAAGAACACGTTTCTCCGGGCTCAGTATCTTTCCGGTCTCACCCATAAACTTGACACCCGCCACAACTAGAGTGGTCGCTGGATGATCACTGCCAAATCTAGCCATCTCTAACGAATCAGAAACACAACCACCAGTTTCTTCAGCGATCTCTTGTATCGCATCATCAGTATAATAATGCGCCACTAAAACAGCGTTTTTCTGGTCAAGTAAAGACTTAATTTTTTTCTTATAATCATCAATTTCCGTCTGAGCTAGAAGATGGCTCTGGTGCAGCGGTATATTAAAAGTGATACTAGTCAATCTTAATTCCAATTCATTAAATAACAGTCATTATACGTCATCGTGAAGAGGTCGGACGCTAATGAGTAAAATTGCATTTTTTATCCCAAACTTTGAAGAAAGTCATATCGATTCAAATTACTTGAGAATTGCCAATGAGCTAAACAAAAGGGGAGTCGCCGTCACCCTCCTGCTAATCGATACACTTTCGCTATGTAAATCACAAGTTTTCGCCGAGGGATGGAAGTATACTCAGACTCCCATCACAGACCACTCACGTTTCAACTTAAAAGAGTTCAACTTACTAGAGTTTACCCATCTTTGGGTTTTTTCACTTGGGACAAAAGAATCTTTCCTCGACAAATATCAGTTACTTTATACAGGAAAATACGATATCCACTTTGTTAATTCTCTTGAAGCGATCATGCATCTAAAGAGCAAGTACTTCATCACGAGCAATACCAAGGTATTTAAACATCCTGAAACTCATGCATCAACAAAAGCTGATAAGCTGCTAAAGCACGTTGAATCATCGGAAAAAGCTTGGATTGCAAAACCACCGGCCGGTAGTCTAGGTCGAGATGTCTTTCTACTACGTCCAGGTAATTCTAATAATCGGGCAATACTCGAAAACCTTTGCGGTCGCAAGGGTAATCAGTACGCACTGATACAGGAACACATATCAGCAATTGAATACGGAGAGAAAAGAGTCCTAATCGCAGGAGCGAAAATAGTAGGCCAATATAAACGTTTAGCGAGCGGTGATCACCGTACTAATCTTCTCCGTGGCGCGACCAGTCAGGTCTGCGATCTAACTCCAGATGAATCTGCTTACTGTAATGAAATTGGTGCATGGCTCCAAGGCATGGGAGCAAACTATGTCGGTATTGATATGGTTTACCCTTGGATAATAGAGTTTAATGTAGTCAATCCAGGGGGATTAATGACAATAGAAGAGTTAACCGGTGAAGACTTAGCGCCTAAAATTGTTAAGCAACTAAACCTAGCTTGAGTTTTTATCGCAAATGGTTAAGATACCGGCTCCCGAAATGGGCCGTTAGCTCAGTTGGTAGAGCAGCTGGCTTTTAACTAGTTGGTCCCGCGTTCGAGTCGCGGACGGCCCACCAAATCGGAGATGACTTAATATTTCATTGCTCACATCCCCCTCGTCTCTACCGACTCTGCAGTTCGACAAATCTTTTATAACGGCCAGATTTTTTAGACATAAGGTTGTCATGGCTATCTTCTTCTTGTACCCGACCGTTCTCTAAAAAAACAATTCTATCAGCGTGCATAATCGTAGACAGACGATGAGCGATGATTAATACAATTCTACCTCTAGCAGCCTCTTGAAGAGCTGCAATTAGATAAGCCTCTGTCTCTGGGTCAAGAGCCGATGTAGGTTCATCCAATATTAAAATTGGCGTCTCCCGAATCAAACCGCGAGCAATCGATATCCTCTGTTTCTGACCAACTGATAGTTTGCTATTAGTTGTACCCAAGCAAGTCTCGTAGCCTTCTGGCAAATTATTGATAAAATCGTGAATTCCCACGACTTTCGCAACCCTTATCACCTCTTGAATAGTCGCATCAGGTTTGCCATACCGAATATTATCGGCAATCGAGACCGCCAACGTTTCTGTTTCCTGGAATACGTACGTTATCTGACTACGCAAATCATCGATGGAAACATCATTAATATCCTGACCATCAATCCTGATATAGCCCTCACTAGCTGTGTGATATCGAGCGATTAGATAAGCCAGAGTTGTCTTGCCTGCACCTGTTGGCCCGGCAAGCGCAATTATTTCCCCTATATTAGCTTTAAAACTTACACCAGCAAGAGCTCTCCGACCATCTGGATACACAAAACCAACATCCTCGAACAAGAGACTCTCGCTTATTTTTGCAGCCCCTTTAGAGGAGACGATTTTTTCTTGTTCCATGTCCAACATTGCAAAAACCCTACGCGCCTTGGCGGCGGGTTCCTGCAAACCAATCCACAGCCAAGCCAGAACTCCAGCGGGCTCGCTCACTGCCATAAAATATCCAATCACGACAGCATAATCCCCAGGGGTCATCTCTCCTGATACCACCTTACCCAACACATACAACATAACCCCCCAAAAGAGGAATCTGCCCGTACTTTCGCCCAATTTGGTAACTAAATTGTTAACCAAAACCAGATAACGATCTCGCCGAAAAGAATTTGCACTAGCAAGCGCAAATCGTTCTTTTTCAATCTCATTAACACCCAAACTTTGTACAGCTTGAATATTATCCATTCCTTCCTCTGTCGTACTGACGAACACTGCTCCCGCTGCAGCACTTGCCTGCGCTCGTCGACGAATCATTCTAGAGAAAGGCGTTGTAACTAGGAGAAAAATAGGCATCGAACCAACAGCCAACCATACTAGAATCGGAGAGTCTGGGTAAGCACTTGTCATTGTATAGGCAGCAGTAATAATCGTAACTACAGCCCACCCCAAAATTTGTACAATCCATCGGACAACCGAAGGTACTGAGTGCACATCATGCATTGCCCGGAAGACCGAATCTCCGATGGGTTGGTTATCTAATTTAGTTATTGGTAATAAGCGGAGACCCTCAAATAAGCGAGAACGAACCATATGTAATAGAGAATGTTGCATCCGAAGCTCGATAAGATCGCCAACATAATGCCAAATAATACGGAAAGCAATCCCAGCCAAAGTCCAACATGCCAACCAAAATAAAATAGTCACAGCCGACTTATCCAACAAAAACTGGATTACTGGCAGTAAAAATGTGGGGTAGCCAGACCCATCCTCTGGTAACGGATTGCCGAGGACAACCTGATCTACAAGCACTTTTCCAATCCAAGGTGCGACCGCAGTTGTGATTATCTGTATGACCCAACCCATGGATAAAACTACAGCGAACCGCTTCCAATAAAACCTTATGAGTAACAAACAACGCCAAATCAACCGTGCCGTTGTTCGGTTATCAATATCGGTCTCAGAGTCAACTAGGCTCGCTTTCTCATCCAGTGCTTCTTCATCTTCACGCAGCTTCCCGAGCGAGAATTTACTCTCTCTAGTGAAAGTATCAGTCACCTTCAACTTCCCCAGATTCAGCACGAACAAAAGATCTATAAAGTCCAGATTCCATGGACATCAGCTTTTTGTGATCACCACTTTCCATGACCTTGCCTGACTCCAGAAAGAGAATCTCGTCTGCACGACGAATTGTCGATACCCTGTGAGTTATTAGGAAAATTGCTCGTCTGGGCGAATCAGGATTCTTAGCCCATTCTCTTAGGTTTTCCAGCACCTGGTGTTCAGTATCTGCATCTAGCGCAGCAGTTGGCTCATCCAGCAAAAGAATAGGCGTGTCGCGAATAATTGCTCTAGCTATCGAGATCCTTTGACGCTGGCCTACAGACAAACGTCCTCCTCTATCACCTAGCATCGTTTCAAGACCCTCTGGCATGGTTTCCAAGGTCTCCTCCAAGCAAGCAACCCTAACCGCTTCATTTACGCTTTCGTCGTCTGCTTCGGGCACAGCGTAGCGGATGTTATCTCTAATAGTCATGCCGAAAAGCACATTCTCCTGCAGTGCAATCGCAATATTCTTCCGTAGAGAGTCCACTGAATATCCCCGAATATCATGTCCATCTATTGAAATAACACCTCTATCAGGATCAAATAACCTGAGTATCAAATTCACCAGCGTGGATTTTCCCGACCCTGTCGGACCTACAATCGCCGTAATAGTCCCCGGGGTTGCACATAAATTGATGCCGTTGAGGACGGGCCTGTCGAAGGAATAGGAAAAAACAACGTCTTTGAAGCGAATTTCCTGCTCGAACTTTTGAAAAGGAATTGCATCATGACTATCGCGAACCTCTGGTTCCATGTCCAAAATGTCAAAGACACGCCTCAATCCCATAGCAACATCCTGGGCCCAGCCCCATATTCGCATTATTTCTACGATTAGCCCTATCGCTCCCTCATAACGCTCCCGACTCCACTGATATGCAGAAAGATTCCAAACCACAAACGTAAGACCGGCCAAGGCAATCAACTCAGTCGCAAATGTTGGTTCACTCTTACCAGCCCAAAGGGCCATGAAGCAAACCCCTCCCAAAATCAATACAGCCGAATAAGACTCTGTAATTACCCTAACTCTAAAACCTAGCCTTTCATTACGGTATTGAGCATTAAAAGCAATCATTGAGTCATCTTCAAAACTACTCTGAGAACGTGCACCCGCTTGATAAGCCTTTGCCAACTTAATAGATCGAAAAGACTCTTGGACCATAGAGGTAAGATCCGCATTGGCAATACGCTGCACTAATGAGCGTGTTCGAAACCTGGGCATTGCCCAGCGCGCAACTAAAAATGTTGGCACAAGGGCAAACAAAATAATCAATCCAAGCGTAGGAGATAAAATCGAAACTAGAGCAGCCGTGACCACGACATTAACAGTCATCACAACTAATTCACCCAACACCTTGAGAACATGAGTAACAGTTTCCGAGTCTGATTGAATTCGCCAGATAGAATCACCCACTCGATGATCCGCATGATGTCGCAGTGACAATTTATGCCACTGATCTACTAAGGCGAGTCTAAGATCATGATTGATGCGCTGAAAAACCCAGATGATATAATAAAGTAGGAAAAGATCGAGAGGCCAGAGAATCAGGAACCACGCCAGTTCCAGCTTCACTGGTGCCCAACGCAGATCCATTCTCTGCTCCTCTGAAAGAATAGATAAAACATCAGCTGACATACCGGGATAGCCCAGTAATACAGATAAACCCGGCATAAGGGGCTCATTTTGAAGTACTGACTGATTGATAATTTCTGCAGTCACCAAACCAATAAGTAAAACACCTACACCTTTGACCGCCTCAAGACCGTAGTAGTAAATAAGATGAGATCCAACTCGAATTCTAAATTTTAAGCCAGTTGAATCTATTCGAAACTGGACGAACCAGCCAAGCAAACAGGCTAAGGAAATAGCACCGACATAGACTTTAGCACCAGATCCCTCTATCAGAACTAGAGAAATCATATTTGCGATAATCACTGATAATACGACCAACACGAGAGAGACTGTTTGGATTTTTCCTGTCAAGTTTGGAAGCGGCCATGAGAAAATCACAGCCAATAGAATTAGCGCATAGAGAAAATTATAGGGATACTCTAAAGTAACAGGCGTGAGACTCAGATAGGGGAACAGCACAGCCAGGATGGTCACCAGCAGCGGCATATAAACGAAGCTATACCCGCGGCCCCTGATAAGTTCTGCAACACGATCTTCGACGCCAACACCTGGTATCCACCAGCGACCTAGAACCTGTGGCGAGATATATGGCCAACTACGCGCCAAAAGCGAAACTACAGCGGCAAACCCACTCGTATCGTCTTTGACAGACAGATCTCGCGAATCCGGAATAGGATCCCCTTCACCGTAAAAAGGCACAGCATCAGCAAGATTTTGCGACCGAACTACTATTTCTCTATCCAAGTTTTAACCTATGCTTAATCTAGTTCGCCAGGTCAAACTAGAGTTCCAACTTGACCAAAGTATCAAAAACCTTATCTAGCTTTAACTCAATAGAAAAATCAATATCTATTCGTCCCTCCCTAACACCTTACTCATCAGTAATAACGGTCCACCGCTTTTTGTTTATCTGAAGAGCTACAATCTTTTGATCCCCCTAGAGCAGCAGAACGAATATATATCAACTTTGACAAATTACCTTATCTCTGAGATACGCCTCGGCTAACGTCGCTACTGTTTTCCCTTGATGGACAGTGACCACTTGCTCAAGCAAATCCCGAGAACGTTTGCAGTCCCCAAGAAGATTATACACTTGACCCAGTTTAAATGCCGCATCTGGAACTTTTCTGTGTTCAGGGTAAAACTGAATTACGTACTCCAAAGCCTCAGTCGCACTCTCCAGATCAGGTTTCGACTTAGCGGCGTACACTTGCCCCAACCAATAATAGACATTTGGGGCGTAGCTCCCCTCTGGAAAACGATTAATAACTGCCCGAAGCTGCGAGATGGCGAGGTCATACTGCTTATTCCTAATCAGATCATGAGCAATATCATACAAAGTCTGCTCATCCTGGACTTCAGCAACTTCATCAGTCGCGGTCATATTTTTTTCAGCGGAACTAGGAGAGGAGTTTCCTATGGTACGCAAAGTTTTAAACTCTGCGTCCATATTTTGAAATCGCGAATCCAGCTCTAAATAACGATCATCCTGAGTCGATCGCATGCGATCGACTTTAAAAGTGACTTCCTCTAAGAGACCACGCAAAGTCATGATCTCCCTCTCTAATAGTTGAATTTGATATTGAGTCTCTGTTGCTTCATCAACTGCAGAGTCGCTGATTGGTGGAGCAAAGGGTTCAAGAAACGGCTCCTTATATGAAGCTGCAGATGATTCTTCCACAATAATAGGACTATTGTTCGACTGAGCCGATGCGGGGGATAAACTGCTTACACAAAAAGCTAAGGCATACAGTCCAAGCGTTGTCCCACGGAAATTACTCATCCGTTTATTCCGTACTAGCGGTAAATAATCTCTACACGTCTATTATAGGTCCAACTCATTTCCGTTGAACCCGTCGCGTAAGGCTTTTCCTCGCCATAGCTAATCACCTCTATTTGTGACGATGACACCCCTTGAGCAACCAAATATGCTCGCACCGAATTCGCTCTTCGTTCACCTAGAGCTAAGTTATATTCCCGTGTACCTCGCTCATCCGCATGCCCCTCAAGCCGAGCACGAAGAGACGGATTACCTTTCATCGCAGCAGCATGCTTATTAAGCTCCTTATGACCAGCTCGCTTAACAATTGCCTGATCAAAAGCAAAGAAAAAGCGACCTTGTAATATCTCATTACCAGATTCTGTGGGGATTACTAGCTTAGCACCCCTGATCGACGGCTTTGGTTTTGCCTCCTCCTTAACTTGCACTGGCGTTGCAGTGGTCACCTCTGACACAGCAGCATCTGAACCACTATCTGCAGGTTCATTACTCGCACAACCCGCCAGTATAATTGACATGAGGCCAACCGTCAGCCAGCCCAGCTTTCTTAGTGTTCCCATGTTCTACTCCTATATATAATTGCGTTTCATATATTTTAAGTGATTAAACCAAAAAAGCAGTGTAATTTCATCGTCGCTACTACTTTCCATGCTCAAAGACCCCGAAATTAATCAAAAATTGAGGTTAATGTCTTTCGCCTCTTAGGCGACCAAGCCGGTTCTCTTACGTCTCCTTCGCTAGAGGGCAATTTGAAGCGCACACCGCCATCTATTGAAACCGCAGCCAAAATACCCTGTCCAGCCTCTTGAGTAGCATAAATTAGCATACTTCCATTAGGTGCGATACTCGGGGATTCGTCAAGCGATGTTTGAGTTAGCACGGACAAACCTCCTCTTCGAAGATCCAACAGGCTAATATGATAAACATCTTTACGACGATGAACCATAATAAGGCCGCTGCCATCGGCTAATACGCTGGGACCCGCATTATAATCGCCTTCAAAGGTTAAACGTTCAATTTTGAGGTCGCGCAAATCCATTTTATATATCTGGGGACTACCACCACGATTTGAGGTAAAAACGAGAGATTGTCCATCTGCAGACCACGATGGCTCTGTATCAATTCCATAATGTCTCGTAATCTGTGCCATTTTTCTAGTCTGCAGATCATAGGTCCATATATCCGGATTACCAGATTTACTCAAAACAAGTGCTAGCTTTTCTCCATCTGGTGAAAAGGCTGGTCCACCATTCAGACCCTGGAAATTAGTTATTATCCTTCGGGATTTTTTGGGCAAATCGTGCAAATAAATCGCTGGCTTACTGTCCTTTTCAAAAGAAACATAAGCTATTCGGTTCCCATCAGGGGCCCACGCAGGAGAAAGAATAGGCTCCTTCGTTTCCAGCACCGTTTCGACACGATAACCATCAGCATCCGCGATATTTAATCGAAAAGTTCTATTATCAACTGCGCCCAAGGCCGTGACGTACATAATTCGGCTTGAAAATGCCCCAACGATACCGGTAAGTTTTTCGAAAATCTGATCGCTAATATGATGTCCTATATCTCTCAACTCATCGCGATTAGCAAAGACCGTCTCTCTGATCTCACGAGATTTTTCCAGTACATTATGAAGCTCGTACTCGACCCTCACATCATCGCCCTTAGTTGTTAAAGAACCAATGACCAAATATTCAACTTTCAATAGACGCCAATCTCGATAGATCACCTCATTAGCACGATGAGGTCGACTCAGCATCCCTTCAACTGGGGTGGCGCTAAACCGACCACTAAGCTGCAGATCAGAATTCACTACATCACTAACTTTTTCAGAAAGCCGCCCCCAACCTTTTCGTTCAAATGGTACTACGGCAATGCGGACCGGTTTATCTAGTCCCTGAGTTACCTCTATTCGAAGCTCACTAGCAATTACAGAAGTACAGAGAAACAATATTAAGATTAGGCTATAACGCATAAATCAACTCACCATTTACAGTCTTAGATCTTCTGGACGAAAAAGAATAGTAAACTCACGAAAACTTTTTTCAAATTGCCTCGATTCGGAAGGGACCGAAAATCTTTCTGCCTTGTTCACTGCCAGCACCGCAGATCTATCAAATGCGTCATTACCGCTTTCCTCTTCCAAAATAACGTCAATGACCTCCCCCGTAGGGACAAGGAATACTCGCAATTGAGCCTGCATTCCATTCCTCGCACTAGGAGGACGAGACCAGTTTTGAACTATATCTCGTTGAATTTGGGCAATATAAACCTGTGCTTTCTCATTGTCGGTAACTGCCATGCGAGCGTCTTTTTCTCTCATCCCAAGAATCATTAAGGGTTCTTTCAACTTTATAATGGGTGTGGAATCAGAGTCTAATAATTCTTCTTTAACCTTTTCACTCTTTCGGTCATGCGAATCTTTTCTCTGATTTCCTTTCTGAGCATCTATCGTAGACATTAATTTATCAGTCACGCTGTATTGATCCAGAGCTTCCCTTGAAGACACCTTCCTACTTGATCGTTTAAGCTTAATCTCAAGCTCTTCCTTAGCTACATGTGGGTTTTCCACAACCAAGCTTGCTCGAATATAATAAGGGTCAAAAGGCGAGGGTTTTATAGGCGCAGCTTCAGACCAATTCATGATCAACAATCCAGCAACCATTAAATGTATTGTAAGTGCTAAGACACACGAAAACAGATATACAAATGAAGAATTCAAGCGGATGGCGCAGTAATTAAGTTAACATTAGTGGCTCCAGCAACTTGCAACACATTCATTAAATTTATAATAACCGAATATGCCAAGGACTTATCTCCCTCAACAAACACCTTAACTGTTGGGTTTGCCTTTATTATTTTCTCGGCTTGCTCCCCTATCGACGCAAGGGAAATGGACCTCTCTTTATCCCCTATATTGATAAAATAAGTCTCGTCGCTTTTGACTGAAACGACTAAGATTATTTCATCTGCATCCACGTCGATAGGTTCTGAACTAGACTGCGGCAAATCAACCCTTATACCCTGGGTCATAAGAGGGGCGGTCACCATAAATATCACCAACAATACCAACATAACATCAATGTAAGGTACTACATTAATTTCTGACATTGGTTTTCTGCGTTTAGCCTTACTCATAAGCAATCTTCAGACTTCAAGAATACTTCGATTTAAAATACTACTAAATTCCTCTGTGAACGCTTCGAATCTATTCATGATGACTTCAGCCTGCGCGCTATACCTATTGTAAGCAATTACGGCAGGTATTGCGGCAAATAGCCCAATCGCAGTAGCTATAAGCGCTTCCGAAATACCTGGCGCTACCACGGCAAGAGAAACTTGATTTACTGTTGCCAAACCACGAAATGAATTCATAATTCCCCAAACAGTACCAAAAAGCCCCACATAAGGGCTTGTTGAACCAACCGTCGCAAGGAAGGGTAAGTGGGTCTCCAAGCGTTCCTCTTCACGAGAAAGAGCCACTCTCATTGCACGCTGGACATTCTCCATAATTCTTTCCGCAGCAAGTCCCTCTTGCTTTGAACGAGTAAACTCTTTGAATCCAGAAGAAAAAATACTCTCTACACCAACACTAGAATGACCGCTATCCTCAAGGTCAAAATATATTTGCCGTAGATCCTTCTCTCCCGACCAAAAATCATCTTCAAACCGAACTGCATCACGACGTATTGCTGCTAGAGTGAATCCTCTCTGGAAAATGATAATCCAAGAAACAAGCGAAGCTATAATAAGAATAGCCATTACAGCCTGAACCACTGCACTTGCATTGACTACTAAATCTATAATGGACAAGGAATCGTTAACCAATCATTTATCCTCTTCTTCTTGAAAAATATCCTCAAGCACGGTATCCGATTCCAGTAATCTTTCAATACCAAAATATCTGTAGGCCGTCTTTGTAGCAACGCGACCACGAGCAGTACGCATTATAAAGCCCTGTTGTATCAAAAAAGGTTCGTAAACTTCTTCAATAGCATCTCTCTCCTCGCCAATGGCTGCTGCAATACTATCTATACCTACGGGGCCACCATCGAATTTATCTATCAGAGCCATCAAAATACGCCGATCCATGGTATCAAAACCGTTGGCATCAACATTAAGCATATTAAGAGCCTCATCCGCTACCAACGCATCTACTTTGCCAGATTTTCTAACTTCTGCGAAATCTCTAACTCTTCGAAGCAATCGATTGGCAATACGTGGTGTTCCTCTAGAGCGACGTGCGATTTCAACTGCGCCCTTTTTGTTGCAAGAAACGGAAAGTAATTTCGACGATCGCTCGATGATAATTGCAAGGTCCTTCACATCATAAAAATCCAAACGCTGAACAATACCAAAGCGATCGCGAAGGGGGGAAGTAAGAAGACCAGTCCTTGTTGTGGCGCCAACCAATGTAAACGGGTTTAAATCGTACTTAATGGATCTCGCGGCTGGGCCCTCACCAATTGTAATATCCACTTGGAAATCTTCCATCGCCGGATAAAGAATCTCTTCTATAGTCGAATTCAATCGATGTATTTCATCAATAAAAAGAACGTCGCCACGTTCCATTTGGGTCAAGAGGGCCACAAGATCGCCCTTCCTGTCTATCACAGGCCCTGATGTAGAGGTAATCTGAACCCCCATCTCATGAGCGATAATATTAGCCATAGTCGTTTTACCCAGCCCAGGCGGGCCCAGAATAAGCGTGTGGTCAAGGCAATCATTTCGGGCTAACGCTGCAGTAATAGAGATATGCATTTGCTCTTTAGCTTCAGCCTGCCCAATGTATTCTGTGAAGGTCTTAGGCCTGATAGCCCCATCCTGTTTCAAGTCATGATTTATTTTTTCTGCAGAAACCAGCCGGTCTTCCTCAATCATGAATCACCCCTACCATTAAGCGCCAATCGTCTCAAAGCTAATCGGATCAAAAGTTCTACATTTTTTTCATCAATGCCTGCTAATGCAATTGCGGCCTCTTGCGGTTTGTAACCCAAACCAATTAAAGCTGACTCTGCATCAGCAATCACATCATTATGTGTTGCATTCGTCCGCTGAAGTGAGTCCTGCGATTCCCAATCTTTCAGACGATCACGCATATCTATCATAAGTTTTTCTGCCGTCTTCTTACCAATGCCTGGCAACGAAACAAGCGCTTTTAGATCATTATCACGTACACAACGTATTAAAGAATCTGAATCAATACTTGATTGAATGCTAACTGCTAATTTAGGACCTACACCGTTTACCTTTATTAAGCAGCGGAAAAGCTCTCGTTCTTTTTCTGTGTGAAAACCGTATAGCGTGTGGGCATCATCTCTAATTATCAAATGGGTATAAAGTGTTACCCATTCTTCCAAGTCCCCAAGTCGCTCAGAGGTTGGTAGTGATATTTCAACTTCATATCCAATACCGTTTACCTCTACTAACGCTTGGTCGATACGTTTTTCCAGCAAAACTCCTCTTATCCTACTAATCAATGATACGACCTTTCCTAAAAGTTCGAGGATAACCTTCCATTCGTGCCAAGGTAAATTGTGTATTTATATGAGTTAGCGCTATAGCTAAAGCATCCGCCGCATCTTTTTGGGGATTATCTTGTAGCTCAAGAAGAGTTTTGACCATAACCTGCACCTGATCTTTCGATGCGGCACCATTACCTACGACAGCCTGCTTAACCTTGCGGGCTTCATATTCAAAAATTGGAATCCCCTTATTTGCAGCAGCCACCATTGCAACACCTCTCGCATGACCAAGCTTAAGCGCTGATTCTGCGCTTCGTCCCATAAAAATCCTCTCAATTGCTAACTCATCAGGAGGATATTCTTCCAGAACCTGAGAAACACCAGAGAAAATCTCTTCTAACCTTTGGGGCAGACTCTTCTTATCCGAGGTCTTTATACAACCGCTCGCAACGTACTGCTGACGAGAGCCGGCTACGGTTATCACACCATACCCTGTCACTTTTGAACCTGGATCGATCCCAACAATCAGAGTCATTTAATGATTTAAATATATAAAATCATTGGGAGTTTAACACATTTAAGATTAGCAATAGATGCTCAAGTATTCGTCAATTCTCGTGGGAAATTGGCATTTGTATAAACTCCCGTTACGTCATCCAAATCTTCCAGCATTTCCAATAAGTTAATAACTTTTCCTCCGGTTTGTATATCCAGATCAATCAACGTTTGCGGTATCATAGATAAACCAGCAGAACTTGGCTCAAACCCTGATTCTTCAAGCAGGTTTTTGATACGCAGGAAACTTTCGGGCAATGCGATGACCTCAAGGCTGCCATCTTCATCGAGGGTTACATCTTCAGCACCAGCTTCAATGGCTACTTCTATAAGATCATCAACTTCCATCACCAAATCGAAAACAACAAGACCCCTCTTGTCAAATAGGAAAGCGACACTTCCATCAGTACCAAGATTACCTTCGGATTTAGTGAATGCATGTCTTATTTCCGACACAGTTCTATTGCGATTGTCTGTCATCGTCTCTACGAAGATAGCAACACCCCCTGGACCGTAACCCTCATATGTGAGAGCTACTAACTCGTTTCCATCTTTGCCACCCGCTCCTCTGGCAATTGCTCTTTCAATAGTATCCTTTGGCATCTGTGCTGTCTTCGCCTTTTCCACAACCGCACGAAGACCTGGGTTATCATCAATATTACTGCCGCTATCTCGAGCTGAGATAGTCAACTCTCTGATAATCTTGGTAAAAATTTTAGATCGCTTGGCATCCTGACCAGCTTTCCGGTGCTTTATGTTACTCCACTTGCTATGTCCAGCCATCGAGAACCCTAGTTCGTGTCAGAATTTCTGATTGAAATACTTAATTCATTTAGTTGCTCAGATTCTACATTACCCGGCGCATCAGTGAGTAGGCATGTAGCCGTTTGCGTTTTTGGAAAGGCTATTACATCTCTAAGAGAATCGGCTTTTGTCATAATCATGATCAGCCTATCCAATCCAAAAGCTATGCCCCCATGCGGAGGCGCACCAGATTTTAAAGCCTCTAAAAGAAATCCAAACTTTAAAGACACCTCTTCCTCTGACAAATCTAGTACTCGAAACACTGCGCTTTGAGTCTCTGATTCATGAATACGAATTGAGCCTCCACCGATCTCTCTACCGTTAATGACAATATCGTATGCTCTTGAAAGAGTATTCCCCGGATCAGCTTCCATGGACCCCGCATCTGCTACTGGAGCCGTAAAAGGATGATGCAGAGAAGTCCAAGAACCCTGCCCATCACGCTCAAACATTGGAAATTCTGTAACCCAGCATCCTGCCCAATCCCTTTCATACAAATCTAAGTCCTCTGCAAGTTTGCAACGCAGAGCCCCCAAAGAATCGTTAACTATCGATACATTATCTGCCCCAAAAAAAATTAGGTCATGATCTTCTGCACCAACCCGAATTAAAATTTCTTTTACCACGTCATCAGGTAAAAACTTTAATATCGGCGACTGCAGCCCTTTTGAACCCAAACTCAGGTCATTTACTCTGATATACGCTAATCCACGAGCACCGTAGATACTTACGTATTTAGTGTAATCATCAATATTTTTACGAGTAAGCCTATCTCCTCGAGGTAGCTTGAGAGCTGCAATTCGAGACCCAGGGTCCTTCGCAGGCCCACTAAAAACTTTGAAATCAACCTCTGTTAATAAATCTGCGATATCTACTAATGGAAGATCAAAGCGTAAATCTGGACGATCAGAACCATACCTCTGCATTGCGTGCTTGTATGTGATGTGAGGCAGGTCACCCAAATCGACATCAATGATTGTTTGAAATAACTCACGAATCATTCCTTCCGCAAGAGTCATAATCTGACTTTCCGAAAGGAAACTCGTCTCAATATCTATTTGAGTAAATTCAGGTTGTCTATCTGACCGTAAATCTTCGTCGCGAAAACAACGAGCAATTTGATAATATCGGTCAAAACCAGACATCATTAGGAGCTGTTTAAAAAGCTGTGGTGACTGTGGAAGAGCAAAAAAACTCCCCGGTTGAGTCCGAGAGGGGACGAGGTAATCTCGAGCTCCTTCTGGAGTCGCTCTAGTCAATATCGGTGTCTCTATATCAACAAAACCATTCGCCGATAGAAAACGTCTTAATTCATGAGTAACTTGACTACGCACGCGAAGTTTTTCCTGCATATCTGGCCGGCGCAAATCAAGATATCTATACTTCAATCGAACATCTTCTCCAGCAGATGAATACTCATCAAGTTGAAATGCTGGGGTGACTGCAGCATTGAGTATTGTAAGCTCAGTACCAAGGACTTCTACCAAGCCTGTCAACATTTTGGGGTTTACAGCAGCTTCAGCTCGAGCACGAACCCGCCCTGAAATATGCAACACATACTCATTCCTCACCTGATCTGCTAATTCAAAGCTGGCTTTGGTATCTGGATCGAAAACTACCTGAACAATACCTTCATGATCGCGCACATCAAGGAAGATGACACCACCGTGGTCACGACGACGATGCACCCAGCCAAATAGCTCTATATCTTGACCAATATCACCATCTCTAAGAAGGCCGCAATAGTGTCTATGCATAATTACATTCCTGTCCTAATAACTCTTTATTTTTAAATATCCTGACTCAACTGACACCAATCGGACTACTCACTTACCGACGAGGAGTTTTCAGATTTT
Source organism: Gammaproteobacteria bacterium (assembly GCA_002690865.1). Lineage (GTDB taxonomy): Bacteria > Pseudomonadota > Gammaproteobacteria > Pseudomonadales > Azotimanducaceae > UBA7455. The sequence continues at coordinate 196,105 of NZGG01000024.1, forward strand.
TTGCTATCATTTTTTTTACTATCTGATTCCTTCGTAGATGATTTGCTGTCGCTATCAACCGTATTTGACTTCTCAGACTCGCTGACATTCCTTCTACCGCTTGTCTTGAAATCTGTCTCATACCAACCACTACCCTTTAGCCGGAAAGCAGCAGCCGAAACTAATTTAGATAATTTTGGAGCTCCGCAGCTTGGACAAATCCGTAAGTGATCATCACTGATTTTTCGAAGCTTCTCAAATTTGTATCCGCATGCTCCACATTGATATTCATAAATCGGCATTAGAAACCCAGTATTTCAATAGGATTAGGGCCGCAAATTATACAGAAAACCTATGCGATGGCGAACCTACGCAGCGGCACAACGATCATGATGTTGCGAGTGTTAAGACAATAATATATAAATTAACTAATTTTGTTTCCCTTTAAAAATTTCATTACCCTGTGTGACACAAGCGAATTTAAGGGTGGTCCGTGAGGTCCGTAGATAGGATTTCTAGAATCAAAAGTTATATCGGTTAGCTCAGATCTATCTCCTTTCTGAAAAAGAAGTATAGAGGCAGCTTGGCACCCCCGATAATAGAACAAAAGTATTAGTTTAAAGATCTGGAAAATAAGGAAGATATGAAAGCATCAAATTACAGCATAAACACACTCAAAGAAATGCCAGCAGATGCTGACATCATTAGCCACCAGCTAATGATTAGAGGAGGCCTTATAAGGAAAGTTGCTTCTGGAATTTATAACTGGTTGCCTATCGGGCTTCGCGTGCTGCAGAAAATCGAACATATAATCCGCCAGGAGATGAATACTGCCGGGGGCTTGGAAGTTACAATGCCTGTTGTGCAGCCCGCGGAGCTTTGGCAAGAGTCTGGAAGATGGGCTCAGTACGATGAAGGAATGCTCCTAAAATTTATAGATCGTCACCAGCGGGAATTTTGCCTTGGGCCAACACACGAAGAAATCATTACTGATTTAGCTAAGACTGAACTCAATAGTCATAGACAACTTCCAATCAACTTCTATCAAATTCAGACAAAATTTCGTGATGAAACCCGGCCTAGATTCGGTGTCTTAAGGGCCCGAGAATTCATAATGAAAGATGCTTATTCCTTCCATATAGATCAAGAAAGCCTGGAGCATACCTATCGAGTAATGCATGATACTTACGCTAGAATCCTCGATAAGATGCAACTAACCTTTCGTGCAGTAGATGCAGATACAGGAAATATTGGAGGAAGCGCTTCGATGGAATTCCATGTTCTCGCAGATTCCGGTGAAGATAAAATCGCTTTCAGCACAGAGAGCAAATATGCAGCTAATATTGAGATGGCAGAAGCTTTGTCACCTCCTAATGAGGTAACAGAAATTGAACCTATACAGGAAATTGCGACCCCGAATGCTAGAACTATTGAGGAAGTTTCCAGCTACCTGGAAACCCCTACCAATCGTCTAATTAAAACTCTTATTGTAAAAGGGAGAGATACTCCTTTTGTTGCACTCGCATTGCGAGGAGATCACCAGTTAAATCCTCTCAAAGCTGAAAGAATTGGTATAGTAAGCCAACCTCTAACGATGGCTACTGAGGAAGAAGTTCTTTCTGTTTGTGGCGCCTCGATAGGATCAATCGGGATTGTCTCTCTTAATCTACCAGTGATTGCGGATAGAAGTGCAGCAGCTATGAGGAACTTCATTTGCGGTGCTAACAAAAATGGTTATCACCTAACAAATGTGAATTGGGAAAGAGATACGCAATACACTAACGTGTATGATCTACGAGATGTTGCCGAGGGTGATCCAAGTCCAGACGGATTAGGAAAAATCAAATTCACACGAGGCATCGAAGTTGGTCACATTTTTCAGCTGGGCCAAAAATACTCTAAAAAAATGAATGCTAAAGTCCTCGACGCAAAGGGGATTTCTAGAGTGATGACTATGGGATGCTACGGAATGGGTGTATCCAGATTAGTCGGAGCAGTAATTGAGCAGCATCATGATGAAAAAGGTATTTTATGGCCAACGATAATTGCCCCCTTTCATATAGTAATTATTCCAATCAATGCTCATAAATCAGATCGAGTAAATCAAGTAACCCAAGAAGTCTACGCACAACTGATTGCTAATGATATCGAGGCATTACTGGATGACCGGGAAGGATATAGACCCGGAGTGAAATTTATGGACAGTGAGCTGCTAGGAATTCCGTATCGTTTAGTAATAAGTGAACGAGGATTGGAACATAATATAGTAGAAATAACGTCAAGAAAGTCCGGAGATACTCGAAGTCTGCCTGTCGCAAGAGCTACCGAAAAGATCATAGAACTAGTTAAAGAGAGCTTGAATCAATAATAGCGAGAATAGAATCCCGCGTTTGCGGCCCAACAAGCTCTGAATGAATAGATCCTTCCGGAGATATCACAATGGTCGTTGGCAATACCAATGGGCGCTCGTACCCGAAGTGCTCGTAAGGATCTCCTGAGTAAACAGGGAAAGTAATACCCATTTCTTTTACATGCTCCTCCATCACATCCGGATCCACTGGCTCGAAATTTACACCAAAAACTTTGAGACTCGTGGGATAAGCTCTTGCAAGGCGATTAAATTCAGGAATCTCCTCGTGACAAGGACCGCACCAAGTAGCCCAATAATTTATAACAACCCATTTGCCAGCAAGATCCTCATAAAAATGTCCCCCTCCATGAGAATCATAGAAATCAGCCTTCTCACAAGAAGCCAGAAGCAGATAAAATAGAAAAAATAAAGTCCTAGGCACTAAATCTTACCTTTGGCAGGTACCTAACTGGCACAGTTAGTGTATAATCTTTTCATAACTCTCATGCTGAGATCCATGATCTAACTCCTGTTGGTCTACCGAACTTCCCTGAGCAACTCGCACTTCATATCTTCGAGTAGACACTTGACCATCTAGTATTCCAGGTATGTCCCGAAGAAACTCATCCATATGCTTCGTCTCTAAGTGATCATGCAGAGCCTCAACTGACTCCCACTCCTGAAATAAGAGAAGAGTATTCGGATTTGACAGACCAATATAAAACTCGTAGGAAATACAGCCAAATTCCGAGCGGCTAGCAACCGCCATTCGTCGCATAATTCGCAGAGCATCTTCCCTTTGACTGCCCTTTATCGGGAAAGTACCATGAACAATAATCATCCATCTTAGACCATATAAACATTACTCAGAGTATACAGCGTTTCCACAGGGACACATAGAAGCTACAAACAAACAGACTACTAAACGCCTTAACGACAAGTTTAGCTATCTCGATGGACAGAAAAAGGAGACCATGTTTGATTAACGGGCATCACTTCGAGTTGATTAATATTAATATGGGATGGAAGTGATGTAATAAAAAAAATAATCTCTGCGACATCACCAGCAGATAACGGCTTCATACCCTCGTACACTGCATCGGCTTTTCTTTCATCACCCTCGAACCTCACCAGTGAAAATTCTGTTTCACACATACCAGGTTCCACGCAGGTAACTCGAACATTCTTACCCATTAAATCTGTTCTCAAGTTGCGTGAAAACTGCTGCACAAATGCTTTTGTTCCTCCGTAGACGTTGCCTCCAGGATACGGCCAGCTTGCCGCTACGCTACCCAAATTCACAACATGACCTCCCCCTCTAGAAACAATTCGAGGTAGAATAGCTCTGGTGCAATACATTAGTCCTTTAATATTTGTATCCACCATGGTGTCCCAATAATCAAGATCAACTTTGTCCCCCCCCTCAAGACCCAAAGCCAAACCTGCATTATTAATAAGCACTTCTACATCGGAAAATGGTTCTGGCAAGGTGGTCACAAGCGTCGAAACTGCTTTCCGATCGCGCACATCTAGTTCAATACCCAGACAATCAGTTTTATCCGACAATTCTTCCACAAGATTATTAATACGGTCCATGCGCCTAGCAGCCAACACAAGTCTTCTTCCCGCTGCAGCAAATCTGCGGGCACTCGCTTGACCAAAGCCCGATGAGGCTCCAGTTATCAATATACTACCCATCATTCCTTATATAACTCCGCTCTAGCCGATACTCCGACGTTTCATCAATTCAATTTGATTTCGCGTAGGTCTACATCGCAGCAACTTCCTATAGGTCACAGACTTTTTCGATATACGTTTGTGAAAAACATAAAAATCTACTGCTTTTTCCCACGCAACTTTCAGACCATGCATATTAATAGATACGGTAGTATTAACTATCTTTTGAGACTTCTCAGACATGATCCCAATTTGAAATACTGGCGTGCGAGTTCCACTTTTTTCCGTTTTTATACGGAAAAGAATCCCTCGAACTTTCCCTCCTCCACCGAAGATAGCGCTTTTATCCGCCTCAGCCTTAGCCTTTTTCTGCATTTTTGCTAAAACTGCATCCCTCTTCTCAACCGAAGCCTTAAGTTTTGCTTTTTCAGAACGCCCAAGTCTCTTTCCATCCTTCCTTAAAGAGAAGTACTCCTGGTAAGTCTTACCAGCAATTTGACGCCTAACTCGGAACCCATGAAAGCGGGCAGTGTCAATCAGTTCTATACTCATCTGAATTACCTATTAGCCGGTTAAATACTAGATAGCGATAGCAAGGTCTAGATCAAAAGAATACCTGAAGAAAACATTATTAGTCCCATTAAGGCCTAGAGAAATAATACATCAATTGAACAAAAATTGAACAGCTAAAGCTTCCCTTTTTTTAAACCCTACTTGCAGCTGCAGCGACATAATTTTGGCTAAGCGAGAAATAATGTTTACCATACAAAGATGATGTCTAAAGCTGGTCTGGTATAATTCTTAAGGGAGTAATCTTCACTGTCTGTAAGCATGATTGATATAGAGTTCAAAAAAAAAACAAATAAAGCCTGGCTAAACCTTGTCATTGAAAACTTTGATGAGTTTTTGGTAGATCATGCTGCTAATGAACGGAAAGCAGCTATGATGGCAATGTCTATGGTAGCTCACTATCCGGATCGGATTTCACTAGCAGAAACCATGATTGATTTGGCGCTAGAAGAGTTGAATCACTTTAGACAAGTGGTCAAAATCATAAATCAACGAAAGCTAGCTATTCCTTCCGATAGTAAAGACCCTTATGTAGGCAATCTTCGCTCACACTTTAAAACCGGAAGTAAAAGCTACTTACTTGATCGTCTCTTATGCGGAGCAATAATCGAAGCCCGCGGCGCGGAACGCTTTCTAATGATTGCAGAAGCACTACCTGATAAAAAAATTGCTAAATTCTATCTTTCGCTCGCACAATCTGAAGAAAAACATCATCGCCTGTTTTTAGATCAAGCTACTAATTTTTTTGATGATACAACAATTAAAACCCGCCTCCACGAATGGCTTGCAATTGAAAGTGATATTATTGATTTACTACCCACTCTTCCTAGACTCCACTAAGCATTAGTGTGGAAAAAGTCGTTGCACAGTACCTTAGGCTGTATGCAGAACCTGAAGCTAAAGATCTATCAGATTCTTTAGCAACCAATCAGTCAACGTTAGGGGTTTATAGACACTGTCTTGTAATTCCCGCATTCAAAGAGAACTACAGCGATTTGTTAAAAGTCTGGAGACGACTACCGCAAGACACCTTAATAATAATAGTGATTAACTCTTACCTAACATGTGACCATCAAACCACTAGGCTTTTTGATAATATCTGTAAACGAAGCTTAATAAAACGACTTACCGAAAGGGTTTCTTTTCTTCGCAAAACACAAGACAAAGATATTCTTGTCGTGGATCGCTGTCATCCATCAACAATAATTCCAAAGAAAAATGGTGTTGGACTTGCAAGAAAGATTGGGGCCGACATCGCCTTAATGTTAATTACAAAAAAAATAATACTCGAAAGTAAGATTGCTGTTACAGATGCTGATGTCTGCCTCCCTCCTAATTACTTTAAACCTAACATGAATCTCGGGGATGCAGCGCTTATCTATCCATTTAGGCACTCTGCGACAAATCATTTAGTAGAAGGGATACTACTATATGAAATATCTATGCTTTATTACACTGCCGGCATAAAATGGAGTGGATCCCCATACGGCTTCACTACTATTGGGTCGGTAATGATGCTGAGTCCCGAATATTATTCTCAAGTAAGAGGGTTCCCTAAAAAAAATGCTGCGGAAGATTTTTATCTGCTGAATAAGCTCGCTAAAGTCGGCAATATTCGAAGCATCAAAGCACCAATCATCGAAATAAAAGCTCGTCTCTCGAAACGGGTTCCATTCGGAACCGGTCCCGCTCTCCTAAAGATCCAGGATCTCTCCAAACCTCTTGAAGATTATAAATTTTATAATCCTTGGATCTTTACCGAACTGCGCAACTTCCTCAGAACGTTTTCCTTAATATGGGAAACAACAGATGTCCGAATTTTATATAGAGATTGGCCTAATTTAGATAGGTATTGTGAGAAATTAGGGTTCTATTCCTTGATTGAAAAACGTAGGAATGAAACTAATTCAGCGCTTGCATTCAACAGATGCTTAAACGAATGGTTTGATGGATTTAAGACTCTTAGATTTATACATGAGATGCGAGAACATTATCCATCTGTAAGCGTAACTAAAATAAAAGATGCTCCTTTCATAAAGGATTACAAAACTCTAAATAAACTGCGGGACCAGCTTGCTAAGAGATGTTTAGATTAACATGCTAAAGTATTGGTCCTACGTTAACGCGACTATGATCAAAAAATGTATACAGTTTTTATTGACGGCCACATAGGTACAACAGGTCTCCTTATCCGGAGTCGACTTGAGGGAAGAAGCGACATCGAAATCTTGAATGTAGCTGAAGCCGAAAGAAAAAATCCTAAGGTAAAGCGGGACGTCATGTCCAGCGCAGACGTGGTAATACTATGTCTGCCAGATGACGCTGCGAGAGAATCTTTCGAGATTAGTAAAGGAAGCACACGCTTTATCGATGCCAGTAGTGCTCATAGAGTAGATCCAGCGTGGATCTACGGATTACCCGAGTTAAAAACTAAGCACCGTGAGGCTATTTCAAATGCTCAATATGTTACAAATCCGGGGTGTTGGGCAACAGCATTCATAGCATTAACGGCACCACTAATTGACCAAGGGATTTTATCCAGGGACAGTCAATTAATAATCAATGGTGTTTCAGGATACAGCGGTGGCGGGAAAAGTCTAATTACTCGCTATGAAGAACAGCAGTTGAGTAGACCAGACGCACTGTGGCATTCTCGCCCCTACGCTTTGGGCCTCACACACAAGCATATACCAGAAATGCTTATTCATTCAGGACTGGGTATTGAACCACTCTTTCTACCCAGTGTAGGACACTTTCATCAGGGGATGTTAGTCAGTGTACCTTTGTTTTCTGAACAGCTAACAAGCTGTTCCCGATCAATGGATGATATTTACAAGTGCCTTAACGAAAGATACGAATCTGAACCATGCGTTACGTTGCATCATCCAAACGATGAAAATGCGCTAGATAGAGGATTTATTGACCCCCAAAAAAACAACGGGACCAATGAACTAGACATTTACATATTCGGCAAGGAAAGCCAGATAGTACTGATCTCAGTATTAGACAACCTCGGTAAGGGTGCATCAGGAGCAGCGGTACAGAACTTGAACTTAATGTTAGGACTTCCTGAGTGTTCAGGCCTAAACGTAAAAAGGTAGATTCATGGCCATAAATGATAGTAGCGTCAACCAATTAGCTTCAGAACAAAAAAAATTAGAGGCAAACTATAATGCATTAAGGCTAGAAAATCTGGCCCTTGATCTCACACGAGGTAAACCATCAAGCGCCCAGCTAAACCTCTCAAACAAGCTGGATGGAATCCTTGAAGATTTTTTCTTATTGCAAGATGGAACTGATGTTAGGAATTATGGGGGTATTCGAGGCATCCCCGAAGCAAGAGACATGGGTGCGCTATTTTTAGATGTCGATCCCAGCAATGTGATGGTTGGCGGGAACAGCAGTCTTACTCTCATGTATCAATACGTGGAACATATGCTTCCTATTTGGCGCAGTGAGTCTTCTACCATAAAGTTTATATGTGTGACTCCTGGATATGATCGACATTTCACCATTTGTGAGCAGTTTAGTATTGAAATGATATCAGTAAAGTTAACTAATGACGGGCCAGATATGGAAAGAATTTTTTCATTAGTTGAAAATGATTCATCTATAAAAGGAATCTGGTGCGTACCAAAGTATTCTAATCCCACGGGTCATACCTACTCTAAAAAAACAGTCCAAAGTTTTGCTCAGCTAGGAAAAGTAGCGGGCGATAATTTTAGGATTATATGGGATAACGCCTACGCCGTTCACCATTTAGGTGACACACCAGAAAAATTGGAAAATATAAAATGGGCCTGCGAAAAAGAGGGCACCGCAGATAACGTGGTGATGTTTGCCAGCACATCTAAAGTCACTTTCGCAGGAGGAGGAATCTCTTTTTTTAGTTCTTCCCACAAAAACCTTGATGATTTTGAAAAGTACTTATCTGCTCAGCTGATAGGATTTGATAAAGTCAACCAGCTTAGACATGTGCGTTTCCTTAAAAATGAGTTGGCAATTACTGAGCACATGAAAAAACATAAAGAAATAATTCAACCAAAGTTTGCTTTAGTTGAGGCAAAACTCAATACCTCATTTGCTGGCAAAAATATCGCAACATGGACAAAACCGAATGGGGGCTACTTTGTTTCTCTTGATACGACCCACAAGGTTGCAGATAAAGTAGTAAATCTAGCGTCAGCTGTTGGTGTCAAACTAACTCCGGCTGGTGCAACTTATCCCTACGGTCGCGACCCAAATAATAGTAATATTCGAATAGCTCCTACTTATCCTCCTATGAGTGAGCTTGAGAAAGCAATGGATGTCTTAGTTCTCTGTATTGAGCTTGCGACTGTCAATCATCTGGTCAACATATGACATTAAGCTTTGTCGACAGTATTGTTATTTTTACCTATTTCTTCGCCTTATTACTAATGGGGGCTTTTTTCGCAACCAAAAATAATTCAACAGAAGAATACTTTGTGGGCAGCAGACGTTTCAAGGGCTGGATCTTAGGTATATCTCTGGTAGGAACATCAATCAGTTCAATTACGTTCTTGGCCTATCCAGGTGATGCTTTCAAAACCGCCTGGTTACGCTTTCTTCCAAATCTTATGTTGCCAATTGCAGTTTTAGTTGCTGCTTATTTCTTTCTACCCAAGCTTAGAAGTGGTAAGTCAACGACTGCCTACGAATTCCTTGAAACCCGTTTTGGGTCCTCTATTAGAATTTATGGGGCAGGATCATTCATCGTAGCCCAAATCGTTCGTCTTAGTTTAATCCTTTACCTAGTCGCGCTTGTCCTACAACAAATTATTGGTCTTTCCTTATACGAATGCATAACGTTAGCCGGTATCGCAGTTGCGCTCTACACTGTTCTAGGAGGAATTAATGCGGTTATATGGACCGATGTAATACAAACAATAGTACTTTTGTTTGGCGGTTTAGCGTGCGTAATCCTTATTTCTGATGCTCTTCCCGGTGGCTTTGCTCAAATCATCGAAGTGGGTAATAATCATGGCAAATTGGCCTTTTCCGAACTTAGGGACGGACAGCTAACGCAGGTATCCTTGCTACCAAATCTAACCGAGAAAACTATTACTATGATGCTTCTGATTGGATTGATTAGTTGGCTTACTGAGTATTCAAGCAATCAAAACACGGTGCAACGATTTAATGCTGCAAGATCTGCCTCAGAGGCCCGAAAAGCGATGTATATTTGTGCCGCCATAAGTCTGCCTGCTTGGGCTTTTTTCATGTTCTTAGGAACCGCCCTTTATGTATTCTTTGATAGTTTCCCTGCAATACCAGCAACAGAGATCCTGGAAGGGACCCGTAAAGCAGAAGAAATATTGCCTTATTACGTTATTCATTACTTACCTGAAGGAATTACCGGTCTGGTATTAGCTGCCGTGTTGGCTGCGGCCATGTCATCACTTGACAGCAGTATCAACTCAATATCTACTGTAGCCACTTCAGATATTTACCGACGCTTCATCAGCAAACATGCTTTAGATTCTCACTATCTAAGAGTCGCAAGACTATTAGGTTTAGTGATAGGAGTCTTAATGATTGTCGGAGCGATTATCCTTAGCAAGGCTCAGACGAAGACCATTCAAGATACAGCAATGATTCTCACATCTCTTCTCGCAGGTGGGCTACTCTCAATTTATGCAATTGGTTTCTTTTCTCATCGCGGCGACCATCGGCATATTATGTTTGGTATTTTCGCGACTATGGTATTCACGGCATGGACAGTTCTTTCTTCTCGATCATTGCTACCTGAGTTCTTTTCTTATCCATTCGACCTCTATTACACTGGTTTAATAGGTAATATCGTGATGTTTGTTGTCGTTTATGGGATCAGTCTTACCTTTCCTCTCAAAAATTCACCTTAATGAGAAATTCATGCTCGTGCTAAGATATGGGAAGTTATTTTATCTTCAACTTATAACACCCGATGGCAGCGCTTAATGAAGTTCATGAAAAACCTCTTTGGAGACTCAATTACAAATAGCGCAAGCGACTTTGCTAGATTAGAACTCCCTAAAGAATTATTACAAGCTATCGATGAACTAGGATTTAGTGACTGCACACCGGTACAAAAAGAGGTTCTTCCGGAATCGATTGATGGTTCAGACATAATCGCTCAGGCACAAACAGGAACAGGGAAAACTGCTGCTTTTCTTATTTCGATGATCACTTACCATATCGAAAACCCTGAGCTAAATGACAGAAATCCGGGAACGCCCTTTGCATTGATTATCGCTCCAACTCGAGAACTTGTAATGCAAATCGCTGGTGATGCGGAAAAGCTTTCAATTCATACAGAGATCAGTATTACCCCAGTTGTTGGCGGCATCGATTATGAAAAACAGAAACAACGTATGCAAACTAATGTTGATATTGTCGTCGCGACACCAGGGAGATTATTGGATTTCTGTCGTTCGAATATTATTGATCTCTCAAAAGTAGAGTCGCTCGTGATTGACGAAGCAGATCGGATGTTATCCATGGGATTCATCCCTGATGTTAAAAATATTATCAGGCGTACGCCCCATAAAGAGTTTCGTCAAACACAGCTTTTCAGCGCAACGCTTAGTGAAGATATTCAACGACTCGCTGCGACTTGGACTTTAAATCCATTCCTAGTCCACGTTAAACCTGAAGAAGTTGCAGTAGAGTCGGTTACGCAGCAAGTCTATTTGACATCGGAGAACGATAAATTCAAGGTACTGTATAACTTGCTGAATTCCACGGAAGTCACTAAGGCGATAATTTTTGTAAATCGCCGAGATCAAACCCGTGATCTGGAAGATACCCTTTATCGCTATAATATTAATACCGGACTACTCAATGGTGACGTTCCCCAAAGACGAAGGATAAGAACTCTAGATCAGTTTAAGTCAGGAGCAATCAAGGTGCTCGTTGCGACAGATGTTGCAGGTAGAGGTATTCATGTCGATGACATTAGTCACGTTATTAACTTTAATCTTCCTGAAGATCCTGAGGATTATGTTCATAGGATAGGAAGAACAGGAAGAGCTGGCGCCAAAGGCACTTCGATAAGTCTTGTTTGTGAAAATGACGTTTTTATGTTGCCTGCTATTGAAACACTGCTTGGTCAAAACATTATCAGTATGCAGCCAGAAGAAAAGCTTTTGCTAGCACTACCTAAACCAAACCGTCGGAGGGGGAAAGTTACGACAGCGAAAAGAAAATACTAAACAATCTAGCTAAGCTCTTTCACCGGTGTTGAAAAATCAACGTATTAGTAGATATAGTAAATCTATATTCATATTTAGTTGCTTGCAGAAATCAACTTTAGTATTCAGAAGAATAAGAGTCTTGTAGCAATTACTTTAGAGAACATTCATAGGGTCAAAGGGACTACTTAACTCCTATCGCTAAAACTAATCAGAGAATATTATGGGTTCATTAATCATGGCAGAATCGTTGAACATACTAGGTGGGAAACTGCTTCCTTGCAGTGACTCGCCAGCCACGGGGTTTTTTAGAGACGGCTGCTGTAATACATGTAATGAGGATATTGGGTCGCATACAGTTTGCGTTGAAGTCACCATAGAATTTTTAGAATACTCTCGGTTTTCAGGTAACGATTTATCAACCGCGCGTCCAAACCTCGCTTTCCCTGGTTTGAAAGAAGGTGACCGCTGGTGCCTATGCGCAGGTCGTTGGCTTCAAGCATACAAAGAAGGCATGGCCCCCAAAGTTTTCTTGCGTAATTCACATATTAAAGCACTTGAATTAATACCTCTTCCTTTTCTTGAAGAATTTGCAATTCAACTTAATTAAATTGACAAATCTAGCTACAAGTTTTTTGATCGGAGATTAAAAATTTCGTATTGCTAGAACTAAACCTCTTAGTCTTTACGTGAGGGAAAAGCTGTCACCGAGTTGATCTCGAAACTTGGGATGTGCAATCTCTGTTAACTTTTTTATACGTTCATCCACCGTCGTATTTTTTAATCTTGCTATACCATATTCGGTAACAACTATATCTAAATCTGTCCTTAAGGCCGTAACCATCTCCACGCGGGGAACGATACGAGATATCTGTCCACCACGCGCTGTAGAGGCCATCGCAATGATTGATCGTCCATTCCTACTGCGTTTTGATGCACGCATAAAATCTACCGAACCTCCTGTACCAGAAACTTGACGTCCATTTGTGAATTCTGCATTTACTTGTCCAAAAAGATCTATTTCCATAGCAGAATTTATCGATACAAAATTATCTAATTGAGCAATGACGCTTAACTCGTGAGTATAATTTGCTCCTCTAAAAATTATACTATTCTCCTCTGCAACCCAATCGAGAAATTCTAGAGACCCCAAAGCAATGCCAGTCACATGCTTACCATTATCGATAGATTTAAACTTGCCATTCAGATTTCCATTGGTTACCAAATTCATGACTCCGTCATCAATAAGTCCTCCGTGAAAACCCAGATCATTCTTATCCCTCAAACAAGATAAGATCGCTGCGGGGATCACCCCTACTCCAGTCTGAAGACAATCTCCATCACTGATAATTGAGGAAACTAGCCTCGCAATATCACATCCAATTAAATCTACTTCAGACTTAGGGTGTGTAATCAAAGGAGAAGCTTTCTCTACTAAAAAATAAGGCGCCTGCATATCCACTAGGGGACAACCTATCGGAGCAGTTAACTCCGAATTGATTTGCAAAACCACGTTTTCAGCCCCATCAAGAGCTGCCTGAACAAAGTCCATACCAGGACCAAATCGTAGTTGACCATTAATGTCTTTTGCTGCTTGTAATAAGGCAATATCTGGAGGGCTATGCAAAATATAGTCGTAAACGGCGCGCATTTGCATCGGCATATAGTCTACTCTTCCCTCACTAAAACTCTTCTGCAATGAGGGAGTCATAAAGAAGGTCACCATCCTAGAATCAGGCGCTAAGGAAGTAAGATCTAACTGATTAATAAACAGTGGTTGCTGAATGAATGTTACGCCAGCAGCGCTTTTCCCATCAGCTGCGAGCAATTCAATAAGTCCTCTAGGTTCATTAGTATAAGCCCCAACATAAACTCTATGTCCTGGCTTGAACAAACTAAGGAAAGCGGATTCTTCAATACACTGAGTCACGATTTAAGCCCGCTAACCATAATCCTTTCTCCGCTTACTAAAGGTGCTGGCATACAGCACAAGATTATTATTTACTCCGCTAAACTTACGTTAAACAAAGAGTACTTAAAACGCCAGCATCTGGAATAAATGAGAAGATAATTTTTCTATGGTTAAATATGAAAATAAACTTTTAGGAGCTAGTTTCATCCTTATAACGATATGGCGAAAAAAATGACTGAACAACCAAATATCGTAGTAATTATGGCTGACGATCTAGGTTTCTCAGATTTAGGATGTTTCGGAGGTGAGATTGACACTCCGAATCTTGATCAACTGGCGCTAGAGGGTCAACGGTTTACACAATTTTATACGAATGCAAAATGCTCTCCGTCAAGGGCAGCGCTACTAACCGGACTTTATGCTGAACAAGTTACCGAAAAAGCTGACGGCGGAACTCTCCACGCTCGCAACAATATCACCATAGCAGAAATGCTCAAGCTTGCTGGATACAGAACTATGGCAGCGGGGAAATGGCATCTTGGGGAAAGTAAAGAACGCAGACCAAATGCCCGGGGCTTCGATCGATACTGGGGACTTCTTAGCGGATGCAGCAACTATTTTAACCCCGGTAATCGCAGACCGAATGAGCCAGAACCAGGGCGCAAAAATGATAACGACCTTCGTCCCTGGTGTGATCAGGATAGAGTTATGTATCCATTCAACCCAAAAAATAAAAACTTTTATACTACTGATGCAATTACTGATCACGCTGTTGAATTTCTCGAGGAACATAGTTCCGATGAAAAACCTTTCTTTCTTTATATTCCACATTGCGCTCCCCATTTTCCTCTCCAAGCTTGGCCAAAGGATATTAAAAAATATAGAGATAGATATTCTGTAGGCTGGTCAGATATTCGCCAAAACCGGTACTTTAAATTACTAGAGCTTGGACTAATTGATCCTAGATGGGGTTTGCCTGCAGCAGATGAACGTGCCAATGTCTCTTATGAAAATCTTGGTGATCATGCTGTTGAGACCATGGCTGTTTATGCAGCGATGGTGGACCGACTTGATCAAGCTATCGGTCGAATCCTGAATAAACTCTCCGAACTTAATAAAAAAGAAAATACACTAATACTTTTCTTATCCGATAACGGAGGGTGTGCGGAGGAAATACACTGTTCCCCTGATATACCTCCGGGAACTATAGATTCCTATCAAACAGTTGGCGCAGCATGGGCAAATGTCAGCAACACACCATTCAGATTATTTAAAGATTTTGATCATGAAGGTGGTATTTCAACTCCATTAATCGCCAGCTGGCCAGCAAGAATTAAGAAGGCAGAACTGATTCACAGTGTTGCTCATATAATCGACTTCATGCCAACATTTGCAGAGCTAGCAGAGATAGATTTACCAACCGAATATAACGATCGTCCTTTGCTTCCACTAACAGGTAAAAGTCTTGTCCCATTGTTTGATGGACAAGACTTGAATGTCTCAGGTCGCGAGCTTTTTTGGTTAATTGGTGGAGCCAAAGCGATGAGGAAGGGGAACTGGAAAATTGTAACGCAGGGGCCCAAACGGATCCAAGCTGGAATACCCATAGAAGAAGGGTATAAAGCATGGGAGCTATATGATATGCAGAATGATCGTTGCGAACTTCACAATCTTGCTAGTCGCTATCCTGAAAAAGTCGAATCAATGGCTAATAGTTGGGAGAAGTGGCATAAAAACTGCCTGAGAGATACCAGTCTGCATTAAGCTAAGTAGAAAACTCTTGGTTAAGAAATGGTGATGGAGCTAAGCAGCAATCTTAAGCGGTCCTCAATGTATAGCGAAGTTAAAGGGAAAGAGCCCGCCTTGGAACAAAACCAAGACGGACTCTAGAGGGAGAATTTTAAAGAATGTAACCCCTTTCATTGTGTAGTGAAACATCAAGACCTTCCGCCTCTTGATCTTCATCGACTCTAAGACCGATGAGCGCGTCCACTATTTTCAGAATAATGAAGCTACAAATGCCTGTGTATACGATAGTAGAGATGACACCGATGGCCTGGGCTAGGACCTGCGAAGTAATCGAAGTGTTATCTCCACCGAATCCCGCTCCACCAAACTGGGTCGCGCACAACACTCCCACACCTATTGCACCAATAATTCCACCAACAGCGTGAACGCCAAATACGTCCAAACTATCATCGTAGCCGACTGCTCTCTTGAGTAAAGTAGACGCATAGAAGCATCCGACCCCGGCGACTAGTCCAAGGCCTATTGCTCCCATTGGCCCAACCGATCCACAAGCCGGCGTAATAGCAACCAGACCAGCGACTGCTCCAGATGCAATCCCGAGCACACTAGGCTTACCATGTTTAATCCACTCAGCGAACATCCATGCCAGAGCTGCGGCTGCAGTAGCTAATTGAGTAACTGCCATCGCCATCCCTGCAACGTTATCAGCCGCCAATTCACTACCGGCATTGAACCCAAACCAGCCCACCCACAGCATAGAAGCACCTACAATAGTTAATCCCAGGTTGTGTGGGGGCATTTGAGCTGTAGGGTACCCTGTGCGTTTACCTAGGACGATTGCAGCAACCAAGCCTGCTATTCCTGCATTGATATGGACAACGGTCCCGCCCGCAAAGTCAAGAATGCCATAATTACCTAGCCATCCACCGCCCCATACCCAGTGACAGACAGGTGCGTAACATACTGTTACCCAAAGACTCATAAAAATAAGCATTGCCGAGAATTTCATTCTCTCTGCGAAGGCCCCCACTATAAGTGCTGGCGTTATAATTGCAAAAGTCATCTGAAACGTCATAAATACTGTTTCTGGGATGCTGCCCGACATCGCATCAACTGTTACACCCGATAAAAAGGCCTTATCCAAACCACCTACAAAAGCATTTATGGAGCCCCCATCGCTAAAGGCTAAACTATAAAGATAAAGCGCCCAAAGTATCGACATCAAACCCGTTATGGCGAAGCATTGCATCAGTACCGAAAGCACATTTTTACTTCGCACCATACCTGCATAGAATAATGATAGTCCTGGAATCGTCATGAACAAGACCAAAACTGTAGCAGTAATCATCCAAGCCGTATCTCCAGTATTGAGCTCATTCGCGAGCGCAAGGCTCGGGAAGACAAGGATCCCAACGGCAAGTGCCAGAAGTAGATTTTTGACTTTCAACATTTCTCTCTCCAAAATATTTTGATCTTTTTGTTTCGCGCACCATCTGTGCCAAGCCGCGCGATTTCAGTACTTATCGAAAAGCAAAGTTGGTGCCAATTAAGGGCAGCAATTGCGGAATCAGCGTATTGACTGACCGATATTAATTTTTTAAGAACCTTTTAGTTGCTAGCAAGGACCTATATGCACTAATTTAATGCATAAAAATTAAGTATGCGCTAATTTATAGCAATAAAGAAAAGAACCATACCCACATAAACCTCTTTGTATATACTGAGAAAAAATTTGTGGCTGACACTTTGATTACAAAAGCACCACCTTGGTTTGATCACTACATTAAAGCATCGAGCTCTGATCATTTAGTGACAATCTGTGGCTGTAAAATACATTATCGAAAATGGCAGAAAGACAGCAAGATTGATAGGCCATCATTGATCTTTGTGCATGGAAATAGCGCACATCTCCATTGGTGGGATTTCATTGCACCAGGATTTCTCGATAACTATGACGTTATCGCAGTTGATCTCTCTGGTTCAGGTGATAGCGAGCATAGAAAAGAATACTCTCTTGAAGTTTTCTGCAACGAAATTATAGGAGTTTGCGAGGATGCAAAACTTAATACCATCACGATCATAGGACATAGCTTCGGCGGCAACATCGCGCGTTCATGTGCTTTTCTGTATCCCAATTTTTTTTCTCGACTGATCTTAGTGGACAGCAGCTTGGAGAAACGCGCCAGTCATCCGGTTTACCTAAAGACGAAAAATACGACCAAAAGATATTACGATACCTTAGAAGAAGCAACAAAACGGTTTAAGTTACGCCCCTCCCAACCCTGCGCAAATCAATATATCCTAGACTATATTGGGGCCCATTCCGTTAGGAAGACGACAAGTGGCTATTATTTTAAATTGGACGAACAGCTTTTTAAAAAAATGAATAAAACTAACTTGCCTACCGCTTTCTCTATGATCAAGGCTATCTCCTGTCCCGTAGGACTAATCTATGGAGCAAAGAGTAGATTTTTTACGCCTCAAAGCATTCAACGGTTAGAGCGCGTCTTGCCAAAAAAACATATTATAAGCATCAAGAATACCTATCATCATCTATTTCTGGAAACTCCAGAAATATTCGTGGAGAAATTAGACTACCTTGCTAACTTGATGCTTCCAAAAGATCCACTAATGTATTCGCCTTAGTTTCAAGGTCTGTCAAAAGCTCTTTAGAGACATGAACAGACAATGCCACGGCGCGATTAGGGCCAAGTTTCCTTAAACCGTTAGCAATATCCTTCGCTAAGAGTTTCATATCATCGATATCACTCATCGTACTTATCCTTTAGATTTGATAAAACAACATGATACCGTAAGCCAAATAGGCTGTCGCATGGATCCCCATATCCAAAATCAGGACAAAAGAATATGCACAAACTTGCAGTTACATATCACGGTACTAAACTCAGGGTCGAGTCAGATCAATATGAAGGCCGTCTATTAATCAATGGGCTCATCAGAGCGAGAATCAAGTTAACCTCCGTAATACGACTGACATCCACTGTACAAACGGACTATGAGTGGCATGAATTGATCGAAGGAACTATCAAACAAAAACCGGGGAAAGTGACCCTCGCTCTTTACGCGAATAATACCCAGATCGCCCGAAAAGATTTCTGCTCACAGCTCTGGAGCATCTAGGCAGAAAAGAACAAGTCATTTCAGTTATATCGCATCCCTTATCCATGTAAGCTAATATTAATTTGACTGAACTTTAGCTTGCGGAAGTCTTTGACAGAAGACGACTGCTGGTTTATAACTTTAGCAGTTTTGTAGTCTGAGTTTTTTCGTGCTCTCGGTTCTATCCAGGGGGAACCGCAAAGCGCGCCGACGATACCCTGATAGTATAAGGAGGTGATCCCATCAATAGTCAATCTATTAGGGGAGCCTCCGAGTTAAACTAGCGTTTTCTCGGAGCTTGCTCCCCATACGTATGACGAATCCCTGGGGGATCCCTCCCAGGGATTTTTAATTACTATCATCTTGTACTGTTTTGATCCCTGTCAGATTATTAAAAGAAGTCTCCCTTGACGTTCGAATAAAGTCCACCATGAACGGAGAAGTTAACTGATCTTCCCGAACAGCAGCAAATAGAGTATTCCACAGACCATTATTACCAAGTTTAACAGTGGCAATCATCTGACGCTCTAGGTATTCGGTAAGCGCCCAATTCGGTAAAGAAGCAACACCCCGTCCATTTGCGACCAACTGTACCATCATTGGCGTAAGCTCGGCTGTGCGGACATATTCAGGCTCAATGTCCTCCAGATCCAAAAATCGGGTAAATATATCAAGTCGATTTCTATCTACCGGATATGTAATCAGGGTTTCATTCAGTAGATCCTTTGGCAAAACATACGCCTTTGAGGAAAAAATATGATTAGTGGCAACGGCAAGCATCCCCTCATACCTAAATAGTGGTATGTATCTTAAGCCAGGCGATTCAATTGGATCTGAAGTAATAACCAAATCCAAATCTCCGCGACTCAGCGCCGGGATAGGTTCAAAACTAAAACCACCTGTAAGATCTAACTCAACCTCTGGCCAATCAACTCGATACTTATCTATTGCCGGTAACAACCACTGGAAACAGCTATGACACTCGATACATATGTGCAATCTCCCTGTTTCGCCGCCAACCAATCGCACTATATCTCTTTCAGCCATGGAAACCATTGGTAAAGTCTCGTCTGCCAGTTTCAGCAAAAGTCGTCCGGCACTAGTGAATCTGGGGGGCTTCGTCTTCCGCTCGAATAGCATACAGCCTAATTTTTCTTCAAGGTCTTTCAACTGATGCGATAAAGCTGATTGAGTTAAGAACAATCGGTCTGCAGCATCTACCAAACTGCCTGCATCCCTCAATGCTACCATAGTGCGCATGTGTCTTAATTCGATCATTGATGATGAATATTTTTCATATTTTTAATTATGTATATCAATTTAGTTCAATATCTATTTCTAGCTCACCAAATCAAGGCCTATGTAAAACCAAAGCTAAGGTATATCGAGAACAATTGACCTCGATAATTTAGTCAGAATTATGAACAACTTAAGCCAGGGAAAAAATAATCAAGTAGACAGCGGGTGCCAAAAATAAACTATAGGAAATAATATTGTTTAGTGCAGGCCACTTTTTTTCTTGGTTCAAGGGAAAAATTTCCCCAATAACCAGCCAAAAACAACACCCGAAAATTAACGCTAGAATTAGACTAAGCAAAATTAATCCCATATTGGCCACCTTTCAAACCTAAATCAGATAATACTTTATTTTGTCCCCAAACCGTATCTGCTGCCCAATATCAACTTCCGCAAGGGCATCAGCCCATGTGACTGAAGACATAATTCCGGAACTTTGATTGCTGTATTTGCTCAGCCAAACTTCGCCTGTAGATTTTACAGTGAGCCTTACCCTCAAATATTCACGCCGTCTACCAGACTGGAATTCAAAGTCTGATAGGCCGTAATAATAAATCGGTAGAGGCTTAGCACCTCCTTGTAAAGCAATTAGATAAGGCCTAGTGATCATTAAGAACGTGACAAACGTTGATACTGGATTTCCCGGCAGCCCGAAAAACGGTTTCCCATTTACGCTACCAAATGCTAGCGGCTTTCCCGGTTTTATTGCTAGCTGCCAAATATCCAAAGATCCCAGAGATTCAACTGCTGCCCGAACGTGATCTTCCTCTCCAACCGAAACGCCACCAGTACACAATACACAATCACTTTGATCAGCCGCTTTAGCAAGCGCTATACAAGTAGCATCAAAATCGTCTTCAACAATCCCAATATCGATCACCTTCATCCCAAGCTCTTGCAAGAGGGCAGCAAGTGTGTAGCGATTTCCATTGTATATTTTCCCTGGTCCTAAACCATATGGGGGCTCGATTAATTCATTACCCGTTGAAATAATTGCGATTTCCAGTGGTTGAAATATATCGATTTTTGAAAGACCAACTGAAGCAATCAGCCCTAAATCTTTGGGTGCTAAACGGTGACCCTCAGAAAATATAATCTGCCCCTTGTTAATATCCTGACCTTGAGGTCGAACATTCTCACCCAGTGAAGGCCGTTTATTAATTTTGACCAGATCGCCGTTGGAACTAGTATCCTCCTGAATAACAACCGAATCTGATCCTTGAGGGATAGGTGCTCCCGTAAAAATTTTTGCCAAAGTACCGGGGACAAGTGGTTGACCAACACTACCGGCAGCAATCCTATCACTAACTTCATAGCTCTGGCCCAAGGTTATAGATTCAGCACAAACGGCATATCCATCCATCGCACTGCTGGCAACTGGCGGCAAAAATACTTGAGATCGGACATCCCGTGCCAGGTATTTCCCTGAGCTTTCATCCAAATCTACCGTTAGATGATTACCCGTTGGATTAACAAGACCAAGGAGTTCTTCGATAACGCTATTCACCTCAGATAAATAATAAGCAGTCTCTAAGGGCTTACTCATCTATGAGACCCCCTCCTTATTAACTCTGCAAAATTACATGGCCGATGTGCTATATCCAGCTGATCTTTAAGAATACCATGCCAAGCGGTTTTGCATGCCCCCGGTGATCCAGGCATACAAAAAATCAAACTGCCATTTGCAATCCCTCCCAAAGCCCTCGACTGCAGTGTCGAGGTTCCTATTTCCTGAAAGGAAATCGCTCGGAACAACTCTCCAAATCCGTCAATTCGAGAATCTAGCAGCGGGCTGACCGCTTCAGGAGTTGAATCTCGAGACGTAAACCCGGTACCCCCAGTAATAAGCATGACTTCTATACAGGGATTAGCTATCCAACTAGATATCCGTGCACGAAGAAGGTAGATATCATCGATTTCTATCTCGTACTGAACCAAATTATGACCCACCTCTCCGAGAACCTGGCAAAGGTACTGACCAGACGTATCAGTCTCTTTATTGCGAGTATCCGATACGGTTAATACCGCAACATTTAATGGCTCAGACATATTAAGCTCCATTAGTTAATCTTGCTGAATAAGAGTTTGAAAATATTTATTGTAGCTACTAGCCAGTATAGTGACGATTATCAACATATTTATCGACCGCACGAGCTATTCGGTCCCAACCTTCTTCAAGGGTTGTTCGCGGGCAACCAAAGTTTAACCGCATGAATCCTTTACCTCCGAATTCTCGCCCATCCGACAAACCAACCCCAGCCCTTTCAAAGAAAGACAGAGCATCATCTAGCCTCAAGTCTCTTACATCGAGCCACGCTAGATAAGTAGCCTCGACTTTATTCATTTTTATACCTGGTATCTCTTCAACTCGACTTTTGCAGTAATCCCTATTTTCCTGTAAATAATCAATGAGCTGACGATGCCAAGATTCACAATCGCGGTACGCAGACAACATCGCAGCGTACGAAAAAAGACCAATATCTCCAACACCATCACTTACTGCCAAAAATTTTTCCCGTAAAATCTGATTTTTAATGATCGCAATTCCACCTCCAATACCTGCTATATTGTATGTTTTTCCAGGACTGATTAAAGTTATTAAATTATCTTCAATTCTCGAATCGATCTTTGCTAAAGGTATGTGGGCTCTATCATCAAAGAGTAGATCAGAATGAATTTCATCTGAGCAAACTAATAATTGATTATCGAGGCAAAGACGAACAATCTCTTGGAGTTCCTTAAAGGTTAGAACTCGCCCGATGGGATTAAAGGGATTGCAAAGTAATAGAAGCCGACTTTTAGAATTGATAGAATCTCGGAGCGCTGTCAAGGGATATTGATAGCCCTCGCTGGTTAGCTCCATATCAATTTTAGTCAATTTCCGACCGCAATTTTCTGGTGCCTTAAGAAATGGAGGATAAATCGGCGTAGCAGTTATTATAGATTCATCTAATGAGACCAATCCACGGCAGACTGTATTTAGTCCTGCGACAACTCCTGGAAGGAATACTACCTCACTTCCTTCTACCGACCAGTCATACTTTTTTTTAAGCTGAGTAACGATCACTTCTCGCAGTTCGTCTGGGGCGTCGGTATAACCAAAATCTCCCGAATCTGCACACACTTTTAAAAAATTGCTAACAGAGTCAGGAGCCTTGAAATCCATATCAGCAATCCACATCGGCAAAATATCAGTACCACTATATTTAACCCATTTAGTGCTTCCCTTCCTGTCAAAGACAACATCAAAATTTTTCATTAACCTATTCTGACGCAAATATCGGATATACTACCAGCACTATTTAATGGACAAATATCAGACCCCATAGATGAAACTCTCGAGAAAGCTAAAATTACCGAATAAAGATACAGCACTCCCCGGTCGAAACGATGAAATGGTAGTTCCCAATTATCATTTTGTTAATGGCAATCCGATGAAACCACCTTTTCCGGGTGATCTTCAAAAAATCGTTTTTGGTATGGGCTGTTTCTGGGGTGCTGAAAGAATTTTCTGGGAGCAACATGGTGTATATGTAACGGCGGCAGGCTATGCAGGAGGTATTACGCCCAATCCTTCCTATGAAGAAGTTTGTTCCGGGCTTACGGGACATAACGAGGTGGTTCTTGTTGTCTTCAACGAACGCTACATCAAACTAGATACCCTACTATCTATATTCTGGGAGAGCCATGACCCAACCCAAGGAATGCGACAAGGGAATGATATTGGCACACAATATCGCTCTGGTATCTATACATATTCCCAAGAACAGAAAATCTTGGCTGAGGGAAGTCTAGAAACTTTTCAAAGCAATTTGAGCACCAAGGGTTACCCTACAATTACGACTGAAATTTTCACAGACTCATCATTTTATTACGCAGAACATTATCATCAGCAGTACCTCGCGAAGGTTCCTAATGGCTACTGTGGCTTAGGGGGCACTGGCGTTAAATATTGTGCCGAAATCAATTGATAGTAAGTTTTCATGTAATCAATCGTTGATAAGCCTCTTCATAGCGTATTATCGTGTTGTCGATAACGTCTTGCGGCAAGGCCGGTCCTGGGAACTCTTTATCCCACTCACCTTTATCAACCAAAGTCTGCGTGTAATTACGTACATACTGTTTATCAAAACTATTTTGCTCCTTACCAGGCTCCCATTCTTTTGCTGGCCAAAAACGTGAGCTATCAGGAGTTAATACCTCATCAATAAGGACCGGAACCTCAGAGCCAGCCACCAAACCAAACTCGAACTTCGTGTCGGCAATGATAATGCCTCGCTCTCTCGCATAGTCTCGTCCTGTATTATAAATGTGCAAAGACAAGTCTTTTATGGACTCCATTAAAGACCTTCCTACCAAGCCACAGGATTCTTCAAAGCTAATGTTTTCATCATGGCCCTCTTCTGCCTTAGTTGAGGGCGTAAATATAGGTCTTTCGATACGATCGCTATTAACCATTTTCTTAGGGAGAGTGATTCCGCATACCTGTCCCGTCTTCTGATAATCCTTATAACCACTACCTGTAAGATAACCCCGAACAATACATTCAACCGGAACTACATTGGTCTTTCTACAAATCATAATGCGCCCTTCGAGACTATCTCTTTCTTGCTGGCTCAGACCGTCTATATCCGCAGGGTCAGTAGAAATCAAATGATGATTCATAGAATCTTCGAAA
Organism: Gammaproteobacteria bacterium; assembly: GCA_002690865.1. Classification (GTDB taxonomy): domain Bacteria; phylum Pseudomonadota; class Gammaproteobacteria; order Pseudomonadales; family Azotimanducaceae; genus UBA7455. Next base: position 220,626 of record NZGG01000024.1, read on the forward strand.
TAGTCGAACCAAAACTTCGAAATCTTTGTGAGTAATATACCTTTGCCTGGTATCCCATTGGACAGAACTACATCGAAAACGCTAACCCGATCACTAGCAATGATTAGAATTCCATCATCGCCATCAGGTAATTTTAAGTCATACAGATCCCTGACCTTACCAGTTCTCTTATTAGAAAGAGGTAAATCCGTGCTCATTAGTGCCTGTGTCAAAATTTTAATCCTTATAGTAAAGGCTGTGTATTCTAGAGAATCAATAATATGCAAAAAAGAACACGTTATTGCACTAGAAATTCAGTGCCTGCTCAAAGTCTTCGATCAAATCATCAGCTTCTTCAATGCCAATCGAAAAACGAACTAGCGAATCGTCGATACCCATCTCCAAACGCCTCTCACGACCCATTTCAGAATAAATAGTGTGGGCAACAGGTATACCTAAGGAACGAGTATCTCCAAGGTTACTGCTGCTGGCAATTAGCCTTAGTTTATTAAGAAAATCGAAGCAGTCCAAATTATTTAGCTCTAAACTGAATATCGCTCCCGGATACCTAAATAGAGCCTTTGCAAGTTCGTACTCCGGATGATTCTCTAGCCCAGGATAGTATAAACGTTTAATTCTTGGATGCGCAGATAAAAACTCTGTGAGTCTTTTTGCATTCGAGCAGGCTCTATCCATTCTTAAAGCAAGTGTATCTGAGCCAACAGAAATATGATGTGCTGCTTCTGGACCTAGAGCGGCGCCAAAATCACGCAGACCTTTTTTTTTGATCTGTGTAATTGCCCAGCCAGAACTATCACCTCCCTTATAAATATCATATATATTATTGAAGCCCCCCCATTCATAATTATTAAGTTCCGTAACGGAACCACCGAGGGCATTAGCATGTCCTCCAATATATTTCGTTAGACTATTAATTGAAAGGCTTGCACCCACCTCTTTTGGCTGGAAGAGATAAGGAGTAGTCATGGTATTGTCCACAAAGTAAACAAGCTGGTGCTCTTTACACAAGTCTCCTATTTGTATTAGATCCGATATCTGGGTTCGCGGATTAGCAATGGTTTCAACAAAGACAATCTTGGTATTATCACGAATTTCGGAAGCTACAGCATCGACTGACGTCGCATCAACTAAAGACACTTCGATACCATGAGCAGCAAAAGAGTTAAAAAGACTGTTAGTATTACCAAACAAATAGGACGATGAAATTAAGTGATCGCCACCCCTCAACAATGAAAATAGTGTGCTACCAATAGCAGCCATGCCTGTCGCAAAAGCAATAGTCGCAGACCCTCCCTCCATCAATGAAATCTTATCCTGCAAAGCAGTCACGGTTGGATTCACCTGACGGCCATAAGAATAACCAAATTCCTTACCCTGAAATACTGCTGCCAATTGTCTAGCATCCTCATAGGCATAGGTCACAGAAGTATGAACAGGCTTATGTATCGAACCATGTTCGATTCCACCATGCCGATCAGAATGCAGAATTCGTGATGTAAAACCCATTTCCCCTCCTCCCCAAACACTGGGCAAAAAAAAACCTGTTTAGTTATTCCATCACAACTAAAGCAGGTTCCATTCTCTTTAGCTGCACTTCTATCGCGCCCGCAAGCTAAATTCAAATCGGCGCTGCGTTATTTTAGGGAACCTCACACTAAAATATCAAGTAGACTCTGCAAAAGATTCAAGCAGCACGACTCTGTTAGAATTAAGGAGCAACCCAAAGGAATATATATGCCTTCATTTAATGACGAACTATTAAATTTCTTATCTAAATCACCTACGCCATTTCATGCTGTTGAAAATATTAGTACGCAGTTAAAAAAAGAAGGTTTCAAAGAGCTTGATGAGGCTAAAAGCTGGGATATTGCAGAACCAGGGCGCTACTATACGATACGGAATCAATCATCTATTGTTGCTTTCATTCGGGGGAGTACCAATCCTCTTGAAGCAGGAATGCGCCTTATTGGCGCGCATACTGATAGCCCGTGTCTGCGCGTCAAACCAAATCCAACACTTCATAAAAACTCATATCTTCAAATTGGGGTAGAAGTTTACGGTGGAGCATTACTAAATCCCTGGTTTGATCGAGACTTAAGCCTAGCAGGCAGAGTGACATACTCTGATGGATCATCAATTAACAATAGCCTTATAAATTTTGATCGTCCAATAGGCATAATCCCAAGTCTCGCTATACATCTTGACCGCAAGGCCAACGAAACACGAAGCATCAACCCCCAAAAACATCTTCCACCTGTTCTAATGCAAGCAGATGAACATACAACCTTTGAATCCCTTTTGGAGAAAAGGCTCTACGAAGAACACGATATAAGAGGAAAGATACTAGGACACGAATTATCATTTTATGATGTCAATTTACCGAACCTTATTGGTATAAATAATGAATTTATAGCAAGTGCCCGTCTGGATAACCTAATTAGCTGTTTCGTCGGACTAAAGTCACTTCTGTTAGCTAATGGCTCGTATACATGTGCCATGGTATGTAACGATCATGAAGAAGTTGGCAGCTACTCTAACTCTGGAGCCCATGGCCCTTTTCTTAGTTCTGTAATTGAAAGATTATTTCCGGATAGAGAAACGCTATTTCGTATAATGTCCAAGTCCCTCTTAGTTTCAACCGACAATGCTCATGGTATTCATCCCAATTATGCGGATCGCCATGATACTAATCACGGTCCATTATTGAACAAAGGACCAGTCATCAAAATAAATGCTAATCAGCGTTACGCTACTAACAGTGTAACTCAAGCATATTTTGCTGACTTATGTGATAAAAACTCGATACCATACCAAAGCTTCGTTAATCGCTCTGACCTATCCTGCGGAAGTACGATTGGACCAATAACTGCAACCGAACTCGGTATAAAAACTATAGACGTTGGTGTGCCAACTTTCGGGATGCACTCAATCCGAGAACTAGGAGGTGCGCAGGACCCAGAATATCTACATCGTGCACTCGTCTGTTTCCTCAATATTGCTGATATTCCCGCCTCGTTATGAAACTGCTAGAACAGGTAGCAGTAGCAGCAGCCCTGCGTGAGGGAGCTGAGGGGATAAGAAATATACTAGCCGCGGTAGCGCATAATAAAAATATTTCCCTTAAAGAATTAGCTAATACAGTTCATATGCCCTTACCCGTCGTAGCTGCGGTACGTCGTGAATTAGAGCGCCGTTATATTCTCTATCGAGATAAAGGTATATGTCTCACCCTAAAAGGGATAAGGCTAGTCAGTGATTTAGGAATCCAAAAAACATCAGGCCCCGAGCAAAACTTATTATCAATACTAAAAGAAATTGGCTCCAAGAGGCCTGAAGCAAACGTAGCGCTTGATCAAGCATATGCAAGACCAGAAACATCCTTTCGTCGTGCTACTTACGCAAGTCAGCATGATGCGCTCTCGGGTCGGAATGTGATTATACTTGGCGATGACGACCTTACCTCTATCGCTATTGCTCTTCTATTAAAAAAGGAAGAAAAACCTAAACGGCTTGTTGTTGTAGATATTGATTCAAGGATTATTGATCTCATAAATGAGGCTTCAGAAACATACGATCTGAATATAGAGTGTCATTTACATGATCTAAGGATCTCATTGCCTACCGAGCTCAAATATAATTTCCAAACATTCTTCACTGATCCCCCGTATACCCTAGCAGGACTAGAATTATTTCTAACCAGAGCTTCTGCGACATTAGAAGGAGGTTCTGGAAAGCAAGGATTTCTCTCCTTTGGAAATAAAGACCCCGATACTGACCATGGAGTCTTTCATATTATTAGTCAATGCGGATTTATTCCTCAAGAAATCATCAAAAATTTTAATAATTATCATGGCGGTACAGTTATCGGTAATATCAGCAGGATGATTCGCATGCTGAGTGGTACACAACGAGCACATTTATCATCATCTTTTAACAATGCCATATACACAGCGGATACTAATCCCTCACAACGATCCTACAACTGCAGTATTTGTGGAAAAAATCATCGAGTAGGCAACAATTGTTTGTATAGCCACATAGAAGCCCTAAAAAAAATAGGCTGCTCCAACTGTGGAAATAACATATTTAACTCAGCAGGAAAAATTCTAGAGGAAAAAAATGGTGAATGATATAGCTACATTAATGGCTTATACCGAGAGCATGGCCGAGGGAGATAGAAAGCTAGTCTCATCCTTAGGGAAACAAGTGACTCTGTGGTGTTTCGACTGCGATAAGGATCGCATTGATGATGCGAATTTGCTTAGCACAAAAATGATGGATTATATCGACAATACTAATCTCTCAGTTCGTGAAAAATGTATTTCAAAATATGAACCACAAGGAATAACTATCGCTCTAATCTTGGAGGAATCACATCTTATGGTGAATACTTGGCCAGAACATCGCGTCCTGCAAATTGAAGTCTTCGCATGCACAGATATAAATCAAAAAGAGCTAGAGAGCATTGCTACCAAAACCTTCGGTGCCAAACGAGTTTATGTGTACAAATACGAATAGTATTAAGTAGTGTTATTTGATCAACTCGGAAACTCATTTTGAAGCATATGCGGTTTCACTAGTAATCTTTCCAGCAGTTCAAAAAAAAGCTCAACGCAAATCGCAAGACCGGCCGCCGGAATTGCACCCTGTAAAATAAGATCGGTATCATTCAAGGCGAGCCCAGTCACTATAGGCTCCCCAAGTCCTCCAGCCCCGATAAAGGCCGCTAGAGTTGCCGTTCCAATACTAATGATTGCTGCCGTCTTAATACCAGCTAAGATCGTTGGGAGTGCCATAGGGAGCAATACATAACGTAATTGCTGTGCTGAAGTTAATCCTATCGCTTCTGCAACTCGCTTTAACAAAGGATCGATAGTTACTAATGCAGTGATAGTGTTTCGCAAAATTGGCAAAATCGAATAAAGAAAGAGAGCTATGATAGCTGGTACTTCACCTATACCGAAAAGGGGTATCATTAATGCCAAAAGAGCAATAGAAGGAATCGTCTGTAATAAGCCAGCACAGTATACCATTACACGTGCAGCCATATTTGATCTGAAAACGATAATCCCCAAAGGAAGACCCAGTAAAACACCTAGTACTAGAGCTATAAGGGTTAGCTTGAGATGAGTAATAGTATTATCGAGAATTGAGGGCATAGAGTTAATGCTGGAAGGACTTTGAGTAAAACCCTGCTCTATGAGAAACGTTCTTGCAACCTCAGAAAAAGTATTGCCATGGATTATTGTTTGACCATTAAGTGCCCGCATTCTTTCATCGTCTATTAACCCCTCGAGCTGCGATAGGGCCTTAAGAGCCAATTTTGGCAACCCGCTGCGAACAAAAGGTACAGCGAGATACTGCGGGAAGTATCCTTGGTCATCCGACAATACAGTTAGCCGATATCTTTCGAGATCACCGTCTGTCGAATATGCATCTGTTATATCAATTTTTCCTTCATGAATTGCTTGGTAAGCAAGGCCATGCTCAATCCCTCTGGGATTAGCAGATAGATTATATTTCCTCATAAGCCCCGGCCAACCATCTTCCCTATTGAGGAACTCAAGACTAAAGGCCATCCTAAGATCTGGTTGACTCCTAAGTTGTGCAATTCTATCTATCTTGAGTTCAGTCGCCAGCGCTTCCTTTATCGCTATCGCGTACGTATTATTGAATCCAAAGGATTCTAATACCCTTAAGCCTTTTGCCGCTAATATTCTATTTAGGTCGGAAATTTCTGGCGTACTATTTCCATGCTTCAAAATTACTTGTGCTAAGGTGCCTGTGTACTCAACATAAATATCTATTTCGCCACTTAAAAGGGCCTCATAACAAACAAGGGTACCACCCAGGCCAAACCTTCTCTCCACTTCGAAGCCCTCAACCTCCAAGAGTTGAGCCATAATTTCACCCAAAAGATAGCTTTCATTAAAGTTTTTAGTACCAATCGTAATCGCGGCTAAGGAGGACGAGACATGCAAATAACAGAGAAAAGCGAGAAAAATATATTTAACCATGAGCACCAACGAAGAATCGTTCTACATATTGGTTTACTGGATGATTCGCGACATTATAAGGATCACCTTCTTGGATTACTTTTCCATTTCGAAGGATAACCAGATAACTAGCAAGCTTTAACGCTTCATTCATATCATGCGTAACAAGGAGTATAGATTTTTCCCTATTGATCACCTGCAAGAACTTCTCATAGATCGCTTCCCTCGTAATAGGATCGAGGGCTGAAAAGGGCTCATCAAGAAGGAGCAATTTTGGATCAAGGATCATGGCCCTGCAAAGTCCGACTCTCTGTTGTTGTCCTCCAGACAAGCTATGGGGATATCTTTCAGAAAGATCTTTATTGAGGCCGAAAGCTTCCAGAAACCCATCATAGCGTTCATCTATTGCGTGTTGATGCCAACCCGACAACCGAGCAAGCAATGTAATGTTTTCCCTAATAGTCAAATGAGGGAAAAGCCCTGCTCCTTGGACAACATACCCCATTTTTTTTCTTACAGACGATATATATTGATAGTTAAGTTCTTTCTCTTCTATCCTAATAATTCCCCTATCTGGTCGCACAAGGCCATTAACCAGTTGTAATAGTGTAGACTTTCCACTACCGCTTTCGCCTACAATCGCAGTAGTCTGGCCGGCTGGTAAAATAAGCGACACATCGTTTAAAACAAATGTTTGCCTGTATGACTTAAATATGTTTTCGAATGTAATAGCAGACATTTACTAAAAAGAAACTCCAACAATAATATTTTCAATATAGTCGACTAGATCGACCAAGCATGGAATCTGCGATTTTCCTTGGATTTTCTTCGTCTTTTCTAGGATTTCTTTAACAGACTTTCCACCTTCCCAACGATCTACACGATAACGATCCCAGTGCTTCTGCTCATCCGCTGATAGGATATGTGGAAAGTTGCGCGCTCGAAAACGAAATAGCATTTCGTCCAGCCGAGGATCCTGAAATTGTCCCTGCAACTCTAGTAATTGCTCAGGCTGCATTTCGTGGAGCTGTTCCATTAAATCCTTATCCTGCGTACCAAAAAAGGCTCCTTGGTAAAGCATCCTATCTGGATCATCGGTCAACGGAAATGTCCTTTCCGAAAAAACAGTCCTAATTTTTTCTACAAGCCCAACAGCATTGTCTAGATGCAACGCATGAGCATGACAATCAGATATAGAAATACCCAGTCTGATAGCATCCTCATCACTCATTGAGGTAAGTGGTGCAATAACAGGGCAGCGATTCATATATAATGTTAGCAATGGCATTCTGTCCGGTCTCTCCTTTCGATCATCTAAAGACGAGAACAATAACTGATACAATTCCTTCGCTGTTGAATCTATCATTTCTTTAGGATCCAACGATAAGTCACAGCAAATAACACCATTAGAATTTCTTGGATGCTCGCAAATAGGCAAGACAATGCTAATACAAGACCTCTTACTCCCATATAGTGAGGAAACGTGGATAACTGGCTTTTTATCTAACAAATTAAGTGTTTTAGCGATTCTATCTTTCTTTCGTAGGGCGTAAAAAAACTCAAAGAGTTTAGGCTGAATCTTTCGCAACAGTTTCGTTAGATTAATCGTTGCCAGAACATCTGAAACAGCATCATGGGCATCGCTATGTTCAATATCATTAGCTCGCGTGAGTTCTTCAAGACGGAAGGTCACCGAACCAGTATCATCTTTGGGCCATTGAATACCATCAGGGCGCAACGCGTAGGCCATCCGAAACATATCAATAACATCCCATCGAGAGTTTCCGTTACGCCATTCTCGAGCATAGGGGTTATAAAAATTGCGATAAAACATCTGCCGAACAAATTCGTCATCAAACTTAAGATTGTTATAGCCAACAACGCAAGTTTCAGACTTACTAAACGAGGACATAATTTGTTGACAGAATTCAACTTCGTTCGAACCACTAGTACGTAATTGAGACATACTTAAACCTGTAACCATGATAGCTTCAGGATTGGGCAAGACGTCATTTCCTAGAAAAGAGAAGATATTCACAGGCGACTCGATAGGATTAAGATCCATGTCAGTACGAAGACCGGCAAACTGTATAGGTCGATCAACAACAGGATCCAGACCAGTAGTTTCTAGGTCATACCAGAAAAATGTGGGTGCCATCGGGAGATTATAGCCACTTTATATCTTTGGCACATGACTGTTTTCAATTCCATGCATATAATAAAGGATTTTCGAGGCTTAATTATCTTGGGTAGATACACCCTCATCTTAGGGCCATCATTAGGAGCTGTAGCCTTTTTTCTATTATCCACGGCGGGCTGGAATACAGGAGCATGCTGGACTGCAGCTATCGCCGTTAATTGTGCTATTTGGTGGATTTTTGAGCCCATACCAATTCCTGTAACTTCTTTATTACCCTTGGCAGGGTTCCCCATGTTTGGGGTCTTAAAACCAGAAGAAGTAGGAGAAGCCTACGGCAACCCCCTTATACTTCTTCTATTAGGAGGCTTCATCTTGTCCACCGCAATGTCCAGCAGTGGGGCACATAGACGAGTCGCCTTGAGTATGGTGAATATATTCGGTGGCTCTAGCAGCAGAAGATTAGTATTTGGATTTATGGCTGCTTCTGCGCTGCTAAGCATGTGGATCTCGAATACAGCAACCACATTGATGTTACTACCAGTAGCTCTTGCCGTCATTGAAAAAGCAAAAGACAAGTCGTTGGCAGTTCCACTCCTACTTGGAATAGCTTACGCCGCAAGTGTCGGTGGGATAGGAACTCCTATCGGAACGCCACCAAATTTAATGTTCCGGCAAGTTTACGAACAAACAACTGGATTAGAAATTTCTTTTCTCGTTTGGATGAGCTGGGGTATTCCAGTAGTAGTCATCTTCGTACCTATTATAGGAATCTATCTCACCAGAAAACTAAATCACTCTGGTACTATTATTTTACCTTCAGTAGGAAAGTGGCAAACATATGAAAAAAGAGTTCTTCTTGTATTCGCACTCACTGCGATCGCTTGGATGACACGAGGAGAACCTTTTGGAGGATGGGAAACGTGGCTCAATCTGCCAGGCGCCAATGATGCAAGCGTCGCATTGTTAGCAGTGGTCGCAATGTTCTTGATCCCTAATGGTGAAGGCAGCCGGTTATTAGACTGGGAAACTGCAAGCAAAATCCCGTGGGGGATGTTAATACTGTTTGGCGGCGGTATTGCTATTGCTAAGGCATTCGTCGCCTCTGGGTTAAGCAGCGCGCTAGGCGAAATACTTTCTGGAATAGCTTCTTGGAATATTGTTTTAATGTTGGCCATACTCTGTTTAGTAATTACATTTTTGACAGAGGTTACAAGTAATACTGCGACGACAGCGCTAATGATGCCAATATTAGCTTCGGCTGCTTTATCTGCAGGGATAGAGCCAGCTATTTTAATGGTACCGGCTGCTATGAGTGCGAGCTGTGCCTTCATGCTCCCAGTCGCTACTGCACCAAATGTGGTTGTTTACAGTACGGGGGCATTCCCCATAAAAGTTATGGCTCGTGAGGGTATAATTCTTAATCTGATTGGAGTCATAATCATTACTGGCGTTTGCGTTGTAATGCTTAAATAAGTTCTTATTTAGGTACAATACGACCTATTTTCTAAAGCAAGCAACATGTACGAGAAATATTTTGGTTTAACCTCAGCGCCATTCTCAATAGCGCCTGATCCCCAGTATCTCTATATGAGTGATCGACATAGAGAGGCACTCGCTCACTTAATCTATGGTGTAAAAAACAACGGCTTTATTCTTTTAACGGGAGAAGTAGGTACTGGAAAGACTACTGTCTGTCGGTGTTTACTAGAGCAATTACCAGACGATGTAGACACTGCCTTCATTGTCAATCCCAAAGTTACCGAGAACGAATTACTTTCATCTATTTGTAATGAACTTAGAATACCCTATCGTCAACGAGCAACATCCAAAGAGTTAATAGACGAACTTAATACCCATCTTCTCGAAACACTCGAAGAAGATAGGCGAACTTTGGTCATTATTGATGAAGCACAAAATTTATCTGTGGGTGTCCTTGAGCAGCTGAGGCTTTTGACGAATCTCGAAACCAATCAGAGAAAGCTCTTGCAAATTATACTCTTGGGTCAACCGGAGCTTCTCGATACTTTAGCAAGAAAATCGCTTCGACAGCTATCACAAAGGGTAACAGCGAGATTCCATCTGGAGGCGTTAAATAAGGACGAATCTAGACAGTACATTGCTCATCGACTGTCTATTGCCGGAGCAAGAGGAAACTTTTTTAGACGTTCCGCGATGGATAGTATCTATCGTATTAGTAAAGGGATACCACGCGTTATCAATTTAATCTGCGATCATTGCTTACTTGGAGCTTACGCCGAAAACCAAGCTGTTGTCTCTCCTCGTATCGTAAAGAAAGCTAGTAAAGAAATTCTTCTTGATAATTCTAAATTCTCGCGGATAACCATTACGATTATCTCTGGTCTAGTTGGACTAGCCGGACTAGCGATAGCCGCATATCTATTTATGTATGTCCCTCTTGGCGGATATTCTGATGAGATCGAGGACAACAATCAAAATTTAATAGAAACACCCGTTACCAATGTTTCGGAATACTCTGAGGTTAACACGCCTATTTCTTTAGTAACGGGTCACAGCGATAAAGGACTCGCTTTTGATGACCTTTTTGCCCTTTGGGGAATCTACATAAATGATAGGAACCTCCCTCCTTGTAAGGCGATCAATCCTATTGGACTGGCCTGTTTAGAGCTAACAAGCAACCTCCAAGAAATTACTAATCTCAATCGACCAGTAATAGTCCATCTATCAAACGCCTTAGGCTGGATAACAATTAGTTCGCTGAATAAAGATAACGCAACACTTATCGCTCGCGAGCGAGAATATAGCGTTTCTAAAGAGGAACTTAATCAGTCATTCGATGGCTCATTCACTGTTGTTTGGCGTATGCCTCCGGGTTATCAACGTCCTATTTCTCTTGGAGACAGAGGTGCAGATGTTGATTGGCTGGTTTATCAGCTCTCTATTCTAGAGGATGATCCTAATGATAAAACAACCGGTCATGTATTTGATAAAGCGACCTCGGAAAAAGTTATGCTCTTTCAAAAAAGAGCAAACCTTACTGCCAATGGTATCGTTGACCCTCTTTCTTGGATATATTTCAACAGTATAGAAGCAATCAATATACCTCTGTTATATCAATCAGAAAGCAATAACCCTCCGATTGGTGAAGACTAATGTCTTATATACTCGACGCGCTGAAAAAGACTGAACAGGCTGAGCGCAATCGACAAATACCGACGCTAGATACCGTACAGTCAATCTCAAAAGAAAGCCATAATACATGGTGGCCGTTTTGGTTAGCGATTACCTTCATGATTGGTACGGGCATAATATTACAAATTGATAAACTTCAGCATGAAAATGCTAAGAATGTTAACCCTCTATCTGAAGAAGCTAAGTTCAAACCAGACATCCGTGAAAGCATAGTATCTATACCTCTAGACAAAATAAATCATCTTCCTATCCCTCTATCTGCGCTCCCATCAAACCTAAAAAACCAGATTCCAAAGATGAAATTTTCAAGCCATATTTTCTCTTCTGACTCCAGTCTTCGATCGGTCACCATCAACAATCAAATCTATCAAGAAGAGGATATGCTTACCGATGAGCTTTATCTCCAAGAAATTAGTGAAGATGGAATAATTGTCCGTTACCAAGGATATTTAGTACAAATATCCTTCTTAGATGAATGGCAAACCGGTAAATTTACTAAAAACTGAATTAAGCTATTGTGACTGAATCAAATTTTGCATTTCTACAATACGCTGATTGATTTGCCTTCGATGGTTATCTATTGCGTCAATAGCTTCTTCTATCTCAACTAATTGGTTATTAATACGCTGGATATCTTTCTCATTCTGCAGCAAGTTTGTTTCTTGATCTTGTACTTGTCCTCTAACAAGCGATATCTGAGTAGTCATTCCTTGCGTGTCTTCCCTTAATTCCTGATTAGCGCGTGTCATCTCGTCAGATACTGATTTAAAACTAGCCTCCACACTTACCGCAGATCTTTTGAGCATTCCCAAATCGTCATCTAATTGTTTTCGAATTGACGAGACAGCTTTTCTATTTTTTTCAATATTTGGTTTATTGGTTCGGTAGGCATGCCCCCATAACATATCAATTTGCTTAAAGTTCTCCCCGATTTCTCCTTGCATATTCTGTAACGTTTTCGACACATCTGTTCCTGTCGCAGCAAGCCGCTCATTCAAATCTGAAATGCTCTCCTGTCCTTTAGTCAATAAAATATCAGCTTGGTCTAGTTTTTGTTGGACTTCGTAGACGGTGTAACCACCAATCGCCATAATTATAGCCATCAGTAGAATTATGAAAACGAGCAATCCATTAAAATTACTTTGCTTTGGAGTCCGTGAGCTACCACTGCGTCTGTAAAGAGCGTCTTCTTGTCCTGGCTTAATCTCTGGAATATTTTGCAACTCTTCGCTCAAATATTACCCCACATATCAACACGTACAAAAAAAGGCTCCCAAAGGAGCCCTGCGAATCTGTATATTTTATTTATAAGAATGCTGTAATAATATAAAGAACAATGGTCAAACCTACTCCACAGTGTATCACTCCTCTCACTGAAGTCATTGGTCCCTGTTTACCGAAAATTGCATTAACTTCCAACGCAAGTATCAGAAGAATGGCGAGACTCAAAGACAAAGTACTAGCATCGGCCAGCAACCCAGTCTGGAGATGACCGGAAGAACCCATGAACCATAGCATGGGCAAAGAAAACAATGTGTTCGTTCTAGAAGCGAGACCAGCCTTAGCAAGGGCATCAGCTGCTTCCGGAAGCACATTTCCACCTTCACTAACCTGAACAGCCGACGCCACAACAATTTTCTGATTCGGCCAAATAATTAGCCAAACGTTTAGAAACATAATAGTGGCAAGTAGAGAACCAACTACAATTGAATAGGTCAGGATATTATGCCGATATGACAAGAGGGCGACACCAGATAGAAACGTGACCATGGCGCCCCAACGAAACCACCAAAGAGCCCTTGGTACAAGCTTTTGAATCGCACCTGCCTTATGATCTGGGTCTGCTTCCTTAAAATATTCTGTTTGAATAAAATTAAAGTAATAAAGCAAGCCAATCCAAGTAACACCTGCGAGCATATGTAACCACCTGAACAAGTAATCCAGACCATAACCAGTAAATAACTCCATGGTACATTCCCTCTTTTTATTTTTTAGTAAATATAAGTTCTATTACCCGAGATAGAGGATTGTCTTGGATCCCCGAATCTTTCATCATAATAACAGCGAAATTTTTAAAAAACTATTATCTACAGGCATATACACAGCTTGACCACGATCATGATTGGACCCTATCAAATCAAACTGCATTCCCCTAAAAACTGGCAAAAAAAAGTCCCGCGAATGCAGGACTTTTTAATCTAGCCTACAGCTTTACATCATACCGCCCATACCGCCCATACCGCCCATATCAGGCATTGGAGCAGCAGGAGGTGAGTCTTCCTCTATTTCTGTCACCATGCATTCTGTGGTAATCATAAGGCCAGCTACGGATGCAGCAGCTTGCAGTGCTGTACGCGTAACCTTTGCTGGATCAGGCAGACCAAATTTGAACATGTCTCCATATTCGCCTGTTGCTGCATTATATCCATCATTGTCTTTTGACTGCTTAACCTTATCTACTACTACTGATGCCTCGTCCCCTGAGTTAGCAACAATTTGACGCATTGGTGCTTCCATTGCCTTCCGACAAAGGTTTATACCAACATTCTGGTCTTCATTGTCGCCCTCTAGACCCTCGACAGCCTGTAAGGCTCGAATCAAAGCAACACCGCCACCAGGGACAATACCCTCTTCCACAGCAGCTCGAGTAGAATGCAAAGCATCTTCCACTCTAGCTTTCTTTTCCTTCATCTCAACTTCCGTAGCAGCACCTACCTTGATCACAGCAACGCCACCAGCAAGCTTTGCAACCCGCTCTTGGAGTTTTTCTCGATCGTAATCGGAGGAAGTCTCCTCAATCTGAGTACGAATTTGATTCACACGGGACTCGATATCATCTGAGTTGCCCGAACCGTCAACAATCGTTGTATTTTCTTTGGTCATACTAATTCTTTTCGCTTGACCAAGGTCGTCTAATGTTGCTCCTTCGAGCGATAATCCAACCTCTTCTGAGATTACAGTGCCTCCCGTTAGAGTAGCTATATCCTGCAACATTTCCTTGCGACGATCACCAAAACCAGGCGCTTTAGCGGCTGCTACTTTAACAATGCCCCGCATATTATTAACAACCAAAGTCGCTAATGCCTCACCTTCAACATCTTCCGCTATAACCATAAGCGGCTTACCTGATTTAGCTACGGCCTCGAGAATAGGCAACATATCGCGAATATTAGATATTTTCTTGTCAAACAATAGAACATAAGGTTCTTCCAACTCGGTACTCATGTTGTCTTGATTGTTGATAAAGTAAGGAGAAAGATAGCCTCGATCGAACTGCATGCCTTCTACAACGTCTAATTCATTTTCGAGTCCGCTCCCTTCTTCAACGGTAATTACGCCCTCTTTGCCAACCTTATCCATCGCTTCAGCAATAATTTCTCCCACTTGCGTGTCGCTATTGGCTGAAACACTTCCAACCTGGCTTATAGTGCTACTATCCGAACAGGGTTGAGCCAACCCTTCAATATATGTCACCGCTGCTGCCACAGCCTTATCAATCCCGCGCTTCAAATCCATTGGGTTCATCCCTGCCGCAACGGATTTGAGCCCCTCATTGAGAATAGATTGTGCTAAAACTGTTGCGGTCGTAGTACCATCCCCAGCAACATCAGAGGTTTGCGAAGCAACCTCTTTCAGCATTTGCGCACCCATATTTTCAAATTTGTCTTTCAGTTCTACTTCTTTTGCTACTGAAACTCCATCCTTAGTGACTGTTGGTGCCCCAAAAGATTTATCAAGCACTACATTACGGCCCTTGGGACCAAGCGTGACTTTCACAGCATCAGCCAATATGTTGACGCCCGTCAGCATACCTTGACGTGCTGAATCACCAAACTTAACGTCTTTAGCTGTCATAATTATTTAATCCTTAAAATTTCTTGTTAACGATAGGCTTACTTTATTGAGCAATCATTCAAACACTTATTCAACTACACCGAATACTTCGCTCTCATTCATAATAAGCAGTTCTTCACCATCAAGCTTGACCGAGCTACCGGCGTATTGACCAAAGAGAATCTTGTCCCCGGCTTTGAGGTCTACTTCTTGAACAGAGCCATTATCCAGTTTCTTCCCTGGTCCAACGGCAATTACCTCACCCTGAGACGGCTTTTCAGCAGCAGAGTCAGGAATCACGATCCCGCCAGCCGATTTCGTTTCTTCTTCAGTGCGACGCACAACAATACGATCTTGTAGTGGACGGATACTCATTCTTATCTCCCATTTACTTTTCAAATAGACGAGCTACTTGGATTTTTGTGTGAAACGGCGCCATAACGGATGTCGTAGCTGAGAAACCTCTCTTGCTCACAACTATTATTAGCATTCTAATTAATGGAGTGTATTAGCACTCGAATTAATGGAGTGCTAATAATAGGGATTCATTTAGCAGAGTCAAGATTCAACGCTACTTTTTACAAATTTTAGCCGAGTGACTGACCCTACAATATATTTTTATCAATTTTAAAGTGATGTAGCATTATTAA
>NZGG01000025.1 GCA_002690865.1 Gammaproteobacteria bacterium
TCAGATCTCTGCTCATCCTGGCTACTACAGAGGCCTTAAGGTCACATCAAGTAGGAGGAGGGGTGCAGGGATATGGGGGGTGGCTAGGTAGGAGTCCTAGCCTTATCCAATCAACGAACGTAGTGATCCTACCCCTTGTAAGCTATCTAATTCACTTCTTTACCAACAAGCTTTACGCTTATAATTGGTTATTGTTTCCAGGTATCGCGTGTACTGCTATCGATAAGAAAACAGTACTACTGTGCTACTACGAAAGATTTGCTAAAGATGTCCCGATCGAAAGATTCCTACGAGAAAAGTTACCTACGAAGAGGCTTTGAGAAGCCCTTCACTGGTTCGACGAAGCGAAACGCGCTGTCTTGGCGCGAGTTCGTCGATGCCAACAAAACGAATTGTCTAACCCTTGCTCTGCGTACTCGACAGCTGGTCATGGGTGCGTACGAGACCAAGAGTTCGAACATGGACAACGTTAGCGCTGTGGATCTAACTGAGATTCCCAGTGATTGGCAAACTGGAGGTTGGTCTGCTCAGCAGAAGGCAGCAGCGAGTCTGCTCCTGCAAGCTGAGCGTAAAAAGGACTTGATCAAGGCTGGGAAATCAGCCTCTGAAATTGACAAGGACACTGACAGCGCGCTGTACAAAACGTGTGACTATCAAATGACCAAGTTCAGAAACGACCAAGAGGATGCTTACAAGTATTGGCTGGACGTAACCGATGGTGACGTTCGAGCCAAAGTCATTCAGAAAGGTCCTGGAGCCATCAACAGTTTGTATGCTGAACTCCAGACGGATTACGGTCAAAGCGAAGATCGAGATCTGGCAAATCTCATCAACGTTTTCAAATCCGGCAAGCCTGAAGGAGTGACCGAGCTTCCAGAACAAATGGATATCAAAGCGTATTGGGATGATATGCGAGCTGCCCAGGAGACGATCCGTTTACGGATGGAACCTGAGCGGAGATCTGATGCTTCGGTGTTAAAACCTGAGGCACTTGTGAAAGCTGTTTGCCTGGCAATCCCAGCTATCTACGAGGACACAGTGCTGTCCCTTCGCAAAGATGCTTGGAATGCTTCGGTGATGGCAATCGAAGATGCGGGTGAGCGTGCAACTGAATGCAAGAAGGGGAAATCTGCCTACAAAGATTACGCCATCGATGCTTCAGAGCTGCGAAAGTCACTCGTGGACGAACACGCCAAGAATGTACGGATGTGGCGTCAACGCCAAGAGTACCAACGTGTGGTCGTCTCCGTTCTGAAAACCCAGTTTCTATCTGCCGGTGGGCAACGGAAAAACCCCGGTGGAAAGAGGTGTAACGTCTGCAACAGTGAGTTTCACTTGCAACGAGACTGCCCAAAGAAAAGTGGGAAGGGAGGCAAGCCCAACAGGCCCAATGGGAAGCCATCCAAGTTTCAGACCACTCGAAACCAGCGTGACGCTGCAACGAGGAAGAACCAATCGAAGTCGTCGACCAAGCAGGTACCCTGTAAGTTCTGGTTGCAAGGCGAATGCCGTCATGGCAGTCGGTGCAACTTCAATCACGAACTCAAGCGAGGGTCTGGAGTCCGAGATGCTCCGGCGCGACTGAGAGAAAGGAAGTTGTCCATCTTCATGTCGAAGGTCAACGACACGGTCGATCAGATCTTGACGAAA
This sequence comes from Gammaproteobacteria bacterium, assembly GCA_002690865.1. Taxonomy (GTDB): domain Bacteria; phylum Pseudomonadota; class Gammaproteobacteria; order Pseudomonadales; family Azotimanducaceae; genus UBA7455. Next base: position 1,651 of record NZGG01000025.1, read on the forward strand.
CGGAAGAAGGGCGACTCCGGTGGAGGTTCGAAGTCGGGGAACACTACTGACGGTGACTCCGATGAAGAACAAGACAACAAGAAGTCTAAGCAAGACGGTCAGGAGGTTAAAACCTTGCTGACCAAGCTAGCGAAGAACGAACTCTGTGGGTTGTTCACGACCAAGATCAATGTCACTGACTACAAGCCTATTCCCCCTTCTGATGAAGACGATTCAGATGAAGAGGGTCAGGCAACTGAGGTTGAGTCAGGCACCAAAGACATTGGCGGAGCCAACAACACGGTCGTCGAGTCAGGAACGAGGTCGCAGGGCGACGTAACGGCCGAGTTGGTTCGATCAGATGGCAGGCCAGAGGTTGGTAACCTCACCGTCAAGTCAGTCACTAAGAGCTCGATTCAACGTATCTACGACGAATTGTTTGCTGGAGCCACGATGGCGGTCAGTGACGTTCTCACTCAGATCAACCCTCAAGCCGAGCTCGAGGAGCTGATGAGGGAAAGTGACAACGGGACCGTGAGCGGGGCAAGCCCTGACGTTGCAGAGGGTGTAACGGCTAGCAAAGATCCGTGCACTGTCGATGACTCCGGAGCAGGCGAGTACAGTCAAGGCTTTGAAGAGTGGAGACAACACTGGATCGATGCTGCCAAACACGATGCTCTGGTTACCGGCGACGTCGGTCCCAGATCTGTAACGAAGCTCCAGGGCAAGGATCCGAAACAGAGCACTAAGGACAAGTCGGGCTCTGGGTCTGGCAAGTCTGGGTCTGGGTCTGGCGGTGCTGGCGACTCTGGCTCTAGCGGTGGTGGATCCGGTGGACAGACGATAACGGACGAAGAAAGATCTGGTATTGCTGCCCTCTCTGCGGCGTTCGAAGGTACGGACGAAGCACACAGCCACGTGTTGCTAGAAAAGCTTGAAGAGTACAAGGCATATTTCATCGACGAAGTCAGTCGTAACGGAAATGCACTCGCCAGATCTGTTCATTCTGGGAAGTGCACGAAGGGAGAGTCCTGTGAGTTGCTCACGATCATGTGTGGCAATGCCGTCTACGGCGACAAGGTCTACCCTGTATCTACCTACACCAGGCACTGGTACGAGAGGCTGACTGAACAGACAGAGCTCAACTTTGGACAGTGGCTTGACGAGAGATCCGTAGCTGCCGGCTTCGTTGGTGGTTCGTCTGAAGACGAAGAGGAAAGCTCCGAGGAGAGTGACCGCGACGAAGGGCACGAGGAGTCTCTCTACGATGACGTGAAAGAGTGGGTCAAAATCGAGGAACGGCGCGAGAATAGGCTCGCAGCTTCGGCTGCGGCCGTCAACGCTGTTGGAATATCGGCTATGGCTGCCTTTGTAGCCGGCGACAGTGTCGAACAAGCAGAGGCTATGGTGGCATCGCTCAACGAAAACCGCGAGCGAGAAGCAAGGTTGGCAACCGGGCTGGCTACCAACGCAGACTGCGACACTGAGGGTGGATCGATTGAACATCCTCCTCGCGAGGAGAGCAAGGACGATCCGTCCGAGTCTGAATCTGACGAAAATGAGGTTCAGCCATCGGCACTCGAGGTCGATGAGGCTGAGGCTGAAGTCAAAGACTCATCGTTCTTAAGTCGACTCGAAGAGGCCGTGGGAGAGACGCAAGAGAACCTAGTTTCACAACTCGTTGGTCAAGACGCATCTGAGGACAAGGTCTACTTGGCTGCTGGCTTCGTTGCTGCTTCGTCTAACCAGGCGCTGAGCAAATGGCTAGGCGGTGGCGGAGGCAGCTCCGACGGGGAGTGCCGGGACTCAAGTGTCGAACTGCCGGGCAGCAAACGAGCCAAGACTCACGATGGGAAAGATTGCGTGATCAGTACCGTTCATGATTTCGACGGCTATGACAGAGCCGCGTACATGAAGGCTGAGCGTGAACTCGTTGAACTTTTCAACAACACCGTGGTCTGTCAAAAGGACGCTTGTGCCACTACCGGAGAAGCGAAGGCAAAGCACGTAGAGCAGCTGGGTATGCTTCTCAAGGAAGAGGAGTTTGATCAGTGCCAAACATCGATCATGGCGTACATGGACAACGAGCAGGTGCCCAAGGTGCGCTCGGTGTACACTATGTCATGTGAGGCGAAGGTCCGCCGAACTATGGCGCGACTGGTCGGTCAGCTTACTGGCAAAGATCCACGTGAGATGCTTAAGCCGGACGACCGAACGGTGGCTGAGCAGATTCAGTACATTGCGAGTCTGGAACATCAGCTTTCAGATCTCGAGGCTGAGAGAAAGAGGATAGAGGCCCAATCGCAACAACGGTTCAGAGACACGCTCGCCGAGGAGGCTGCTGTCGCTGATACAGGACCCAAAGTTGCTCCTATCCTCATGTCAAGGACCTACTCGAAGGTGCACTTAACGTCAAAGATCTTGCAGAGTGGGGCCGTTGGAAACGGACATTCTGCTTGGGATTTTTGTGCTGGATCCGGTGTCTCTGATCAAGAATCTGACTTCATCTGGATCGACCGGAGGCAAAGTGCAAAAGACTCTGTTACTCTGGTAACTGCCAACGGGACAAGCGGCTGCGAAGGTCGAGGCCCGATGGTAAGGTACCTCTCTAACTCGAAAGAGTTTGGTACCTGGATCTTGATTGACACTGAAGGTGTCTACATCGCCCCTTCCGAAAACTCACCGGTCCGCATCGACTCTGCTCTGAAGATGGAAAAGTTGGGAGTTGTGATGCGAGTCGGCGAGGTGAGAAAGGACACTCGAGACTTCAAGGTCGACAAGTGGCTTGAATGCGCTTGGACTGGGTTTGAAGTGAGGTTGACTGAAGGCGAGGGGATCCTTCTACTACCCACGATCTCGAAGGATGCCAAGAACCTAAAGAAAAACAAGGCACTGTGCAAACAGTATCTGAAGTTGATCGAAGAAAGGTCGACCTCCCCCATCATCAACACCCGGGAGCTGGATCACCGCATTGCTCGAGCCTACCAACATGGCAACGGAAGCGATCGACACGAAGGTGTACCAAGATCCTATCTGCGAAGTCCGGTGCCTGGCTGGTCTGGCGACACACCAGGTGTCGAGCCACTACGATCAGACGACAGTGCACTGTACATGACCGGGGACAAGGTGGGGTCTGTGGGAAAGGCAATTCAGTTTGGATGGACGGAGTTTCCAGCCAACTGGAGGGACGATGAAACGCTAGGCAATTACGCTGGTTGGCGTGATGCCCTGATGAGTGAATCTGCCCCAGCTCCAGGCAGCACGATGTTCGATAGTGCGCCTACCAACAACACTGGCAGACTGCCCACGATTCAAGAATGTGTAGGCAACTACCTTGGCGGCAACGGTGCCAAACGCAAACGGTCACCAGAGCCCGGGCAAGGATCAGAGTTGCAGAAACTGCCACGTACTAAAGATCTGTCGGCTGGGGCCGTGGATTTTAGGTATGCTGCGGCTTCGGCTGCAGGTGTGGCCACTGGGAAGGACAACTCCCCTGGTGGCAAACCCCGACTTGTACGCGACCTATGCAAGCAAGTGCCGGGATCCAAAGCAACGCCAAGCCCGGCGTTGAAAAACACTATTAACCATTGGCAACGTGACAGTGTGTATCGAGCGAATCAGCCTCAAGTGATTGTCGATAACACGAATGCCAGTGATACTAAATTAGTAGAGAGCCACGTTCTATCCATAAAAAGGGGAAGCGTACAGAACACGAAGGTGGCTACTGGGGCAAGGTGGCTGGAAATGAAAGCTAACGACGGTCATGCTGGATCGAAGTTGCTAGCTGTCACGTTGCTCACAAAACTGGAGGATCCGGAGCCTATCAACTACGCTCGCGTCAGTTACGACTACAACGAACATGAGTCGAACGCGATGCTCGAAGTGGTGGAGAAACGGAATCGAAATGGCTATCAACACCGAGTGTACGGCGAGAGCCATAAGTGCAAAGTGATGGTGGTCAATGTCAGCAAATTGTCGGCGATCCAGAGAGCAAGACTCTGGCATTGGCGTCTGGGGCACTGTGCACCAGATGTGCCTATCAAGCTGACCAAAGGTGGCAAAGACGGTGACTCACTAGCAGATGGGATCAACGTATCTCATTGCCTAAATGAAGACTGCATAGTCTGTGCGAAAGCGAAATTCAAGGTTAAACCGTTCAGACCTGTACCTCCAGGTCTACGACCCAAGGTCCCTCCCTACTTCTGCATCTACGCTGATGGTTTCGGAGGGCAACATTCAATGGGCAAAACGGGGATGGCAGTACCCTCTGACTGGTGCAACGTGCCCACGATCGGGGGTGCCGTTGGTGGTTACGTCTTCTATTGCAGATCGGGAGGATCCATAGTCCCGCTGCTCTATTCAAAGAAGTCGCAATTTCCGGTTTTGTTTCGTCGATTTGTGGTGGCTGTCATTGCAAAAGGATTCCACGTCGGGATTCTCATTGCAACAGACACGGAAATAGTCAACAATCAGGCTGTCGAGCAGATCTGTGCTGAGTTTGATATCGACCTTCGCCCACCAGCAGTGGGAACACCGGAAGATCTAGGAGCAGCCGAGCGTGCTGTAGGTCAACTAATGAGCCTGGCTCGCAGCTTCATGATTGGAGCACCCCACCTGCCAGGGAGTCTGTGGGGAGCCGCGGTGGTTTGGGCTGGCATTGTCAACGAAGTTTTACCTAAAAAGTGGAACGACGGCATCACGCCCTACCAAAACAACACGCTACGGAAGCCACATCTACGTCGGATGTGCCTGTATGTATTTGGAACGCCCTGTGAAGCAGTCACAAGGCCGAAAACCGAAAGACCAAAGACAAAAATTGAGTCACTGACAGACACAATGCTATTTGTTGGAACCGAAGGCAGCGGCAAGTTGCTTGTCTACCTGCCAGAAGCAGCAAGAATTTACAGTGTGAGTAGGAGAAAAGTGGCTCCACAGGAAGGAGCATACTTAGAAGGGAACCCTACCTCCATCGAGGCACTCAAACTTCGAGTCCAAATAACGCCCGATGTAGAAAACGACGATGATGAAATCATGATAGACACTGTACCGACGATTAGGAGCCTGCAGATTCCTGATGATGCCAAATCGGGGGTGGAGGATGGTTCTCTCCAAAACGAACTGTCGCTCTATCAAGAGCCCCATCAATTTGTATTTGACGTCACAGAGCAATCAGCAGCTGAGCATCTAATCACCTCCTTACTAAAAGCATTGAAGGAGCCTCACGTGAAGTCCCAGCTTGCTCAAATGTTGAAACCTGATCTTTCCAAGACTACAATCAAAGGTAGAGACGGCGAAGTCACGGTAGAACATGAGCAAGTTGGCGATCGAGCTTCACGGAGAAGGAAACTGAAAGAAGCCAAGGAGCTGCGCCTAAAACAAGAACAAGACCAGCTCAGAAGGAAGGCTACGATCACCGAATCTGCGACCGAGGTTGTTACGAAAGTAAAGCCTCTACTAGGTCCCCTCTACAAAGCATCGCCAGGCACACGCGTCAAGATCCTTACGAAGATGTTTGATGACGAAAGTGCGCCTGAGGAACGGAGATATTCAACTGGCAGACCCAAATTCACATACGGGATAGTCAAGAAGCAAGCTAAGAGAGGACGAGTCGAAGTGCTATGGGACGACGAGAAGAACCCCTTACAAAGTGATTGGAGACACTTGGAAAGGGTGATGCCTAATGAAATACAGGCTAACGGTCCGTCAGTGGTAGCATTTGCGCGGATTCTATCAACCAAGATTTACGTACACGAACCGGAATACTTTGAAAACGTCAGCATGGCGTTCGGAGGTTCGAAAGTACAGGAACCATTTCTAACGCTAGCTCGGATCGAAAAGGCGGTTCGGTTGGTGGTTTTGAAGACAAAGGCCAAAACAAGGAACCCTGAGTGGCCAAAAGATTTTGCCGACATGCTGGTCAATCAAGATGACTGGAGAGTATGGCTGGAGGCAATCTACAAAGAGATGAAAAGCTGGAAAGAAAACAACGCAGTCGTCGAGGTCAATCGGAGTGACCGGAGAGACGGAGCTGCTTTGGTCAGGATTGGTGAGCTTTACTCGCGGAAAAGATGCGGGAAACCCAAGTTCAGACCATACGTACGTGGTGATATGCTCCGAGCGGGCATTGACTTTCAACGCACGTTCAGTGGGACAGTATCTGCAACCACCATCAAGTGGTTCCTTTCATTGACTACAGGTCTACGCAAGCTAGTAAAGAGCTGTGACGTGATGACCGGGTACATGGCGGGAGAGCAGCAGACTGATATCTACCTGGAGCTGCCAAGTTTCTGGGGTTTTGTGGACTGGCCAGTCGAGTCACTCGCAGATCTACGGAAGCTAATGAAGGCGGTTCTCAAGAAAGAAGGAATGGGGGGTGTTCGACGGTATCTACGTCGATCACAGAACCGTTCCAAGATTCTCAAGGTGCTACGACCGATCTACGGGATCAGCAACGCTGGTGCAGAATTTGGGATGCTCGTTACATACGTGTTGACCAAGATTCTCCATCTTCGGAGGTCAGATGTCGATCCCTCGATGTACTTCAAGACTGATGGGCAGCTGGTATGCCAGTTGGGGCCATTTGCAAAAGGTATTGAGAGGTACACAGTTGATCCAGAGGCAGTAGCCGAGCTCAAAGACCAGGGATCTGAAGCTATCATGCCATACAGGAAAGATAGCTGTTGGACAAAATCCTACTTTGTTATGCTTACGTGGACAGATGATTTCCCGTATGCTGGCACAAGCCAACTAGTGAAGTGGTACGAGGTCAACGTGGCGATGCAACTGCCGTTGACGTTCGATGCAGTCTGCGAAGACTTTGTGTCGATTCAGATCTACCAAGACATGGAACGGATGCTGAAGTTTGCAACACACAGCAAGTACTGTCTGGCGATGGGCGTGAAGTATGACGCGTATCTTAAGAATAGGCGAAGAAACAAGACGCCTATGAAGCCAGGGGTGGAAAAGTTTCTACTGGCGTTGGTGCCAACCGAGCAAGATCACGAAGAAGTCAGTCACTTCCCGTTCAGAGAAGCTATGGGTACTGCTGCTTTCCCAGCTAACCACACGAAGGTGGAGTGCAGGGGGGCCGTGTCTGTACTGTCTAGGTTCCTGACCAATTGGACGAGACCGGTGATCGAAGCTTTGCTGGATCTTATCGGTTACATGGTGTACTCACACGATCTTGGGCTGTGCTGGAGCTACGGATTGGATCCTCATGGGATCAATTGCGTGTACGGGTTCACTGATTCGTCTCTGAATCCGCCAACATCGATGGGAGCTAACCATGCCAAGATGAACGGTGCTTGTGTTGCCGTGAATGCCAAGAAGCACACAATGGTGGACACGTCGACCACGATGGCCGAGTTGGTGGAAGCCTTCAACGCTTCACAGTGTCTGACAGGTCTCAGAAACATCCACAAGGAGATGGGGATTACAGTGAATGCACCAACCGACCTTTACTGCGATTGTAAGCCAGTTGTGCAAATTGTAAAGGGAGATCGGACTATGACTGAGAGCACACGCGCCATGGATCTGAAAACGTGGAAAGTTCGTGAACGCGTGGACGAACAGTCATTGAACGTGGTCTGGTGTTCAACGGTCCTGGAAGAGGCAGACTTGAATACTAAATCGCTACCAACCGGTCAGTTTAGGTTCCTGAGGGAGCACATGAACGGTTACGGATTGGTGATGATCCACTACCCCGAATTGACGATGCCCGAAGCAGCTATCACGAGAGATGAGTTGCTTGCGATGATCAAGGGGTATGACAAAGCCGAAGACGACAAAGTCGAGAAGAGGAAGGCCGACGCTGAAGAGAAGAAATCAGCGAAGAAGAAGATCGGCAATTCGAAGAAGAAGAAGAGGAAGGTTGCAAAGTTGTAACCAAATGCATGATTGTATGTAGAGACGGAGAGATCGAGCCGGTGTCTCCGATCGGGGGTGAGTTGAGCGCGGGTTCCACAGCTTGCGAAGTGGGGCCCTGGCTCGACAAGATCGGAAATCCCGAAACGCCTCCTAGAGCTGAAGCGGGCAGATTTTAATAGAAGTCTTGGAGCTTCAGTAAGTTTGTTAAAGTGTAAAATCCAAGTAAAAAGGAGGACTTAGAGAAGAATCTGAAGATCAGTTGCAAGAGCAATGGCTGTAACGATTCTGGTCAGATCTCTGCTCATCCTGGCTACTACAGAGGCCTTAAAACCCTGGTAGCTGGATTGTGCCCCACGGGCACACGGCGGAGGTACCCAAGGTCAAGAGAGCCGCCCGGGACGTCTAGTGGGAGATGAGAGTCGGTTAGACCACCGTTGGAGAGCCTATGACCATACAAA
>NZGG01000026.1 GCA_002690865.1 Gammaproteobacteria bacterium
AGCGGCTGCATAGCCTGCAGGACCAGATCCCAGAATAATCAGTTTATGGTGTGTCACGATTTTAGTTTTTCCCGTGCTTCAAGAAAAGGGAGAGCATGTTTCCCTATTTTACAATTGGCCAGCATTTTTTGAGAGATAGTCGGCAACTCCTTCAGGAGTATTTACCATTCCATCATCACCCTTATTCCAGCCTGCAGGACAGACTTGACCATTTTCTTCGAAGAATTGGAGAGCATCAAGAACCCGGACGACATCATCCATATTTCTACCAAGAGGTTCATCATTCACGACTTGGTGACGGACGATTCCCGATTGGTCAATAACGAAGGTAGCCCGCATTGACACACCATTTGGATAGTAGGATTCGGAGGCATTTGCCAGAACGCCATATGCTTCCGAAATTTCTCGAGACATATCTGCAGCTAGTATGAAAGGAACGTGGCCAATTCCTCCATCTTCAACTTTCGTTTCGCGCCAAGCATTATGTGTCCAGTGAGAATCCACTGATACGGCCACAACCTCACATCCCATCTCTTGTAGTTGTTTCGTGCGACTCGCCATTGCAAGTATTTCTGACGGACAGACGAAGGTGAAATCCATAGGATAAAAGAAAATCACGCCGTATTTTCCTTTGATCAGTCTTTCCAGACTAAATGCATCTGTTATCTCACCGTTTGGCATTACAGCTTGAGTTTCAAATAGTGGGGCTTTTTGTCCAACAAGTATTGTCATAATAATATCTCTTGGGTTAGTTAAAAATTCTGATTTTCGACAAGACGCAGAAAGTTGATTCGCGTAATGGGTTTGTCGATTTTGGATAAACTGGTTGCGTATAAATTTGCTGCTCTTAGGAAAGTGGTTGCTAATGCTCCTCGCATAAATTCGTCTACTAATACTGCTGCTTCTTTTTCGTCATTTGTTTGAAGTTTTCTTAAAGTCTGTATCAGTAGCCATTCATCATTATCTAGGACAGGACAATGTAGACAGCGAATAGTGACTGGCCTAAAGGAAGAAACTGCAAGAATACTCATGATTTCATCAAGTAATTTAGCAGCCCCAGGACACTTTGCAGTTTGGTACGGGTGCGCTAACGCCATTTCTATCTGTTCTTTTTTCTGAGCGGCAATCAACCAGCGCCTGGCACTCCAAACAAAAAGTTGACCTCCTGGTGATAGAGTCTTGGTTTGGATTTTCGGGGGATGGTTATAAGAGCCAACCTTTTTATCCTCAGCACAGCACCCTTGCATCTTTGGAAACCTAATTTGACATTTAATAACGTGGTAATGATAATCATTCTCATTAACATAAGTCAAAGGTTATCCAATTGTATAATGCCAGAAAATCAAATTAGTACTGCAGACTCAGGGATGGTTCAAGATGTCGACGTTTATTATACCGAAAAAGCTATGTGTGCATTATCTGAGGTGTTGAAAGAGTCCTTTGATTCCCTACCTGATGATCTTAAAGATCACTTTGATAACGCATTACTCAATATTGCCGTCAATCGTATTGTTGGGGCAGAAGGGCCAGTGACTACAGCTACCTTATTATGGCGTATTTCAGACGCATTACAGTCTGGCATTAAACCAACTGCAAGTAACCCATTGGAACATAGTCCACATTAGGCCTTGATGCCTTATTATTTGTTATGAAATTCTGACTCAATTTGAGGTGACACAAAAAAAGTATTCTATCGATTTGGCGCCATCTGTTAATATATAATGTCATCACAAGGATCATTTAAATGCAGCCAATCAGATTAGGAATAATGGGCTTTGGACGTGTTGGTCGTCAGTTATATCAATTAGCCGTCCAGGATGAAAGGTTTGACGTGGTAGCAGTATCTGATATTGGTAGTGCTGGAATATTACATAATCTTTTAACTAAAACCGATCATGACCTAGATGTGAAGTTGGAAAATAACTACTTAGTGAGCGAAAGAGGTCGGACGCGTTTAATGTCGGTTGATCGGCCGACGGAAACTCCGTGGGATGTGTTTGATGTGGATGTCGTGATCGAGGCTACGGGTCGATTTCGTACGTTAGCTGATTTGGTGCCACATCTGGATAATGGAGCCCCTCGCGTGGTTCTCTCTGAACTTCCCGAGGAGAAAATAGACAGGGTCCTTCTTTATGGCGTTAATGAGGCAAGTGCAAAGGTTGGTGATCAGATTATTTCGGCCGGCTCTGCATCCACAACTGCGACTGCTTTAGTTTTGAAAATAATCACGGGTGTGTTCGCTATTGAACAAGCAACCATGACTTCGGTGCACGCTTACACCAGTGATCAAAGTTTACAAGATTATGCGGGGCCAGATTATCGACGCAGTCGTTCAGGTGCTGAAAATATTATCCCCAATGCTACTCCCGCGCTGCACTGGGTTCAGGAAGTACTTCCTGAGGTAGCCGGTAAATTGAGTGCTTATGCACTCAATGTCCCAGTTCAGGTGGGCTCGATGCTTGATCTAACGATAGCTTTCAGCGAACCAGATATTGATATTGATACGGTTAATCAGCTTTTTATTTCTGCAGCGAAAGAGAGACCTGCATTGTTGAAAACTATAGGAGACCCTATTGTCTCATCGGATGTTAAAGGAATACCGCAATCTCTGCTAGTCGATTTGCTTGGGACTATGAAGGCAGGGGATCGAATGATTAAGATGCTTGCTTGGCATGAAACGCTGGGGCATTCAAGACGTATCTTAGACGTTGTTGACGTCTATGCCGGTCTTGATAGTGATCAAAAAAAGGAGGTTTCGTAATATGCGGATCGCGATAAACGGGTTTGGTCGTATTGGTCGAGCAGTATTTAGAATTGCGGAGGCTAATGATGATCTCGAGATTGTTGCCGTTAACGACTTATTCGACAACGAGGCGCTTCGCTATCTACTTACGTACGATACGGTGATGGGACGCTTCGAGGGTGAAGTAAATATTGAAAATAATCAGATGGTGACGGCGCGATCAAGAGTTACGATGTTCGAGGAGAGGGACCCTAAAAATCTGCCATGGGCTGATTTGGGTATCGACGCGGTGGTAGAAGCTACGGGGGTATTCCGCAGCAGGGACGAGGTGGGCAAGCATATAGAAGCAGGCGCAGCCCGCGCATTGCTTACCGTTCCAGCAAAAGATGAGATTGACTACACAGTCGTGCTCGGTGTTAATGAAGATGGGTTGTCTTCGGACCACCAGATCGTTTCCAATGCAAGCTGTACCACAAATTGCCTAGCACCAGTTGCAAAGGTTTTGAATGATGAATTCGGAATTCGGGAAGGTGTTATCAATACTGTACATGCCTATACAAATGATCAGAGTTTAGCAGATGTGCCGCACTCAGATTGGCGAAGGAGTCGTGCAGCCGCAGAAAATATTATACCAACTTCAACTGGAGCCGCTAAGGCGGTTGGCGAGGTATTGCCCGAACTAAAGGGAAAACTTGATGGTATCGCATCTCGTGTGCCAGTGCCTGATGGGTCAGTGGTTGATTTATTCGTTGAATTGGAGACTGATGTAACTGTTGATACTGTGCATGCCGCAATGCGAGCGGCCGGGGACTCTGACAGAATGAGTGGTGTGCTTGAGTTTACCCAAGAACCTATTGTTTCCTCAGATATTATTGGTAATCCTCATTCATCGATTTATGATGCTTCTTTTACCCAGGTATCGGGCGGAAGATTTCTTAAAGCTCTGAGTTGGTACGATAATGAGTGGGGTTATTCTAACCGAGTATGTGACGTACTTAGGATGATGTCAGGTCTTTAGATTGTGTTTTAATTCAATGTTTGATCTGAGCTGAACCAGTTGCCAGCGAACCGTCAAAGCGTACGAAGTAATAGGTTTCCTGCGAAATCTGGTTCCGCTCTGTTAACAGCGTCTGCTGCGAACATGGCCAGCACCGTCATGAGTGTACTATGGCTTCTATCTTCTGCTTCGGTAATTTTTTTGACATAAACTTCTCCCACCTCACGCTCGTCTAAAAACTATACCCAGAGAGAAAAATGGAATGAATCGTTTAAATCGATTGATTTACCGTAAGCCGCATGATAAAAATCGCGCTTCAAAAAGAATCTACTCCTATCCCCCTATCTTTAGGAGTAGCTAGCTCTGGCGGGTCAAACCGTCAGAGTGTCCTTGAAAAGTGAAATTACGTTCCACATGCAAAAGTAATAAACATCTGCGCGCATCATTTGTCAACCTTTTTTATTGAACATTATAGACTCTTTACAACTTATTGGCGTTATTCAATGACTTAATTACTGAAAGACACGTTGAAGAATGCTGCGGAGAATCTTCTAGTTAGAGATTTTGTTTCGCGGGGAATTATCATTCTTGATCAGAATTTGCTGTTTATCGATGAGGAAATTCCTTCGTTAATATAAGCGAAAGAGAAGCTCCTTTCGCAGGAGAGGCAGCGCGTATCATTACTAAGTAGCCAAGAAGTACTTTATATCATTAGGTCACCAGGTTTAGTGGATGTCTGCTATAGAATATTGGGTGAAAAATGGACATTAGTTGTATATACGTAGAATACAAAAATAATTATGAAAGTTAAGGAGGTGGAAGATGGGGCCGCTTGAAGGTATCAAAGTGCTGGATTTATCTGCAATGGTCTCTGGTCCTGTTGCAGCAACTCTGCTGGCTGACCAAGGTGCAGAAGTAATTAAGGTGGAGCCTAAGATAGGAGAACAGATGCGCCATATGGGCAAGCCTTTTAATGGTGTACCACCAACTTTCTATTCATGTAATCGAGGTAAAAAATCCTTAGCTATTGATCTCAAGTCATCAGAAGGCAAATTGATTTTGCAACAATTAATTTTGGATAGTGATGTATTAATCCAAAATTTCCGTCCGGGCGCTATAGATCGGATGGGGTTTGGAGAAGAGGCTGTTCGCGCGATCAACTCGAAAATAATTTATGTATCTATTAGTGGTTTTGGGGAGAAAGGGCCCTATGCGCATCAACGTGTATATGATCCTGTTATCCAGGCGCTTGCCGGCGCAACTGATATTCAGGCAGACAAAAAAGCAGGTCGTCCGAAAATGTTTCGAGTGATTATTGCGGATAAAGTGACAGCTTTAGGCGCAGCGCAAGCAATAACTGCTGCTTTATTTTATCGAGAAAGATCAGGGAAGGGACAACATATTCGCTTGTCCATGCTCGATGCAATGATTGGATTCTTATGGCCGGAAGGTATGTCGGGACTTGTTTATGCTGAGAGTGAATTTGATCCTGCTAAGGCCACGGGGGCCATGGATCTTGTTTTTGAAACACTTGATGGTTTCATTACTGCTGGCGCCGTTACTGATTCTCAGTGGCAAGGAATGTGTAGGGCGCTTAATAGTGACCAATTAAAGGATGATAAACGGTTTGCCACATCGCTTGATCGTATTCGACATGCAGAGATTAGAAAAGAAATGACAGCGAGTGAGATCGCGCGATGGAAATCCGAGGATATTTTGGAGCGGTTAGATACTGAAGGGGTTCCCAGCGCTCCTTTACTTAAACGCACCGAATTGTTGGAGCACGAACAGGTTATTGCTAACGAAACCGTGCTTAGAGAGGAAATAGAGGGTTTTGGAGAGGTGCGTCAGGCGCGGCCTCCAGCACGGTTCAGTGCGACACCATCAGAAATACAAGCCCCAGCGCCCAAATTGGGCGAGCATACAGACGAAATCCTTATCTCATTGGGCTTTAGTAATAGCAAGCGTGAAACGTTGAGAACAAAAGGGGTGATCTTATAGCGAGTTGTTCCAATCAAGAATACTATCTATACTTTACGAACCCGCGAAGTTTGGGTAGGAACGCTTAGGCTTATGTGTTGGCTGTAAATTAAAAATTGGTTATTGCGAGAGTGGCGGAATTGGCAGACGCGCTGGATTTAGGTTCCAGTATCGAAAGATGTGAGAGTTCGAGTCTCTCCTTTCGCACCATATAACCTGCTGTTCCATAGTTGTGCGTGCAAAGGCTGCATGCGAACAAATAGAAGCGAGGGGCAGAATGTCAGTTTTTGAGCTACAGGGTAGAACCGCGATCGTCACTGGCGCCGCTGGAGGCATTGGTGTCGAGATCGCGAAAGAGTACGCAAGGTCAGGGGCTAGCGTGGTTCTCGCCAGCCGCAACCAGAGCAACCTGAATGAAGTGCAACAGGAGCTCACCGATATGGGTGCGCAGGCGATGGCGATTGCTACCAACGTGTGTGATCAACAGGAAGTCCAGAGTCTCATTGATGCAACAGTCAATCGTTTTGGAGGGATTGATATTCTTGTTAACAATGCTGGCGGCGCTTTGTATTTCAAGCCTCCAGAAGAGTTGAGCCTTGAGGAATGGCATGAGGTTATCGATCTTAATCTTTCGGCACCCTTCCTATGTGCGAAGTTAGCCGGTGAAGTCATGCGGGAACAAGGGGCAGGAAAGATCATAAACATTTCGTCTGTCGCCGGTATAAAGGGGGCAGGTGGCATCAGCCACTATGGTGCAGCAAAAGGTGGACTCATAAGCCTGAGTAAGTCTCTGGCTTCAGCCTGGGCCAAATACAATATTCATGTGAATTGCATAGCGCCGGGCCTGACCAAAACGCCGGGGATCATCAATAAAGGGATGCTCCCTTCAGAAGTGGATCGTGATGGGAACCCCTTGCCCTCGCTTACCAAACCCTGTGATCCGGTGCATGTTGCTTATCTGGCAGTCTATCTGGCATCAGCAGCATCAGATCACCTTACCGGTGAAATAATTCCCATGCGAGCCATGGTTGGCTTTGATCGTTGAAACAATAGAATTCCGTCGTGGAATTTGGTGTACAAGTGGGGTGCTATCGAAATCCTTGGGACAACATTGGGAAAATGCGGGATATCCACCAAGTCGTTCTGGCTGATATTACAGCAGGCTGCTGATCCAAAAAAAATAAGGGGTTGCGCATAATTTGCCATTAAATCTGCAAATTTCAGCGCCACCTAGCAACCCGTGTTAATAACTCTTGACCCTAAGACGTATAATAGACTGTATTACTTGTTGCTAAACGTCGTATAACATAATCCATTGAGAGTTCGAGTCTCTCCTTTCGCACCATATAACCTTTTGCCTCGTGTAGGTGTTTATTATTTAGAAATATCTGCAAATAATTGTGTCTTAATGATAAGGCAGGATTATCCGTAATCGGGATCTGCTTGCAAATCTACAAACCGACGGTAATGACCATTTTCGTTTGACATTAGTTCTTCATGCCTGCCTTGTTCCAGCAGTTGGCCATCCTGAAGAAAAAGGATTTTTGTAGCCTGCCGTATAGTGGATAGGCGATGGGCAATAACCACAACAAGACGACCTTCTGCGGCCTGTTTCAGCGAATTAACTAGAGCATTTTCGGTGCTTGGGTCCAGCGCAGCTGTGGGTTCATCGAGAATGAGGATGCGTGTATTACGCACCAGCCCTCTCGCAATGCAAAGTCGCTGTTGCTGTCCTACCGAGAGAGTATCGCCGGCCTTACCGAGAACGGTATCAAGCCCCTCCGGTAGTTCTTGGATAAACTCCCAGGCACCCGCCGTTTGCAGCGATTCCATTATTTGTGCTTCGCTTGCGTGGGGGTTGGCTATTAGTAGGTTTTCACGGATCGAGTCAGAGAACAGCATGTGTTCCTGGAAAACATAAGATACTTGGTCACGAAGCCAGTCGGTATTTGTATTTGTAATATCTTGTTCATCAAAAAAGACTTTGCCCTTGGTGGGGTTGAGAAATCCCGGTAACATATATCCGAGGCTTGTTTTTCCTGCACCGGTAGGACCTACTATAGCAACTAGTTCGCCAATTTTGAGTTCAACATTAATATTGCGTAGTGCCCAGAGCCCATCTGTGTATTTAAAGCTGACCTCTTTTAGTTTTATAGATTTACTGATGCCTGTATCAGGCTGTTCATCCCGATTGAGATCTTCTGTACCAAAATCGATAAAGAAGAATACGCGACGCGCTGCTGCAACATTCGTCTGCAGATCGATCCAGAACTTACCTAAAGTCCCGCAACTCATCCCGAGTGAGAAAAATATGCCGAACATGACCGAAAAGTCACCAGCGGACATGGTGCCAGCGATAATGCCGTCGGTAATATATATCGCCACATAGAAACCCACGGCAATCACTAAACCGTAGCCTAGTGCAAACAAGGACATCTGAAAAAGGAATGCAGCCAGGAAGCGTTTGTAGGATTCTGAACTTTTTTTGCTGAAACGTTCTTTTTCCTGATTCATACCACCCAAACTCTGTACTGCACCGATGTTATCGATACTTTCTTCCATGGCATTAGTCGTTGCCGCTCCTGACGCGCGACTTTTCTGATTAATTCGTCTCGCAAAAGCTGACATCGGCAGTGTGATCACCAGTGCTAAAGGCGCCATCAGTGCTGCAATCCAGACAAGCTCGGGTGCTACAACGCCATAGCTATATTGCATAAGGAATACATTAATGGTGATGGAGAGCATTATGTAAAAGGGAATAAAGGATAGTTTATAGCAGATGTCCGGTATCATAGGAGCGTCATACATGACCCGATAAATAGAATCACCAATACGATGGTCATCTAGTGTCTGCATCGAGAGCCTGGTCAGTCGTTCCAATAACTGGGTACGTAACCGGTTGGCAATGTTTTGGGTTAGTTTGATGGTAATCATCATTTCAGATATTCCAAGGAGCCCCCCTGCTGTGCTGCCGCCAGAACTAAGGGCAGCTTCTGATTGAGTGGCATTATCCTGTCCCTGTGTAAAGTTCATACGAACACCAGCACCACCGCCTATGACACCAAAAAGCGTTATGAGGACTGCGAGGAGAAGGACAATACTTCCCATGATTTCTATTGGGGCCATCGGTGCATAAATTGCAAGCAAAGGGTCCATAAAAGGGGGGAAGGCTACTTCCGTCTCTCCAAATGGTTTTTGCAGCAGGACCTGATCAATAATAATTTTACCCAGCCAAGGGACGAGTAGAATAGGAAATATGGCGATGGTCCCCAGAAGAAACTTTACTGCGAAAAGCATTTTGACATCACGGAGTAATCTAAAAGAACGGCCCATTAGCACCAGTGCTTCTAGGGAAGATATTTCTGCATTGATATCTACTCGATCATCAAATTTCTGGTTGTTGCCCGTGCCCTGCAGTTCACTCATGGTGCTGCTCGACTGAATTGCTTATGCCATCGACCTCTGTTTCAACGAAATCGCGGTAATGGCCATTTTTTAGGCTCATGAGTTCTTCATGGGTACCAAGTTCACAAATATTGCCGTTTTCCATAAAAGCGATTTGATCCGCAGTACGAATAGTGGAAAGCCGATGGGTTACCAGAAAAACTACTCTGTTCTGTCCCCAGTCTCGCAGATTAGACAGTACTTTATGCTCAGTAACGGCATCGAGCGATGCTGTGGGTTCATCTAGTATCAAAATAGGCGTATCCCGGAGAATAGCTCTTGCGATAGATAGTCTCTGGCGCTGACCGGCGGAAAGTTTACTGCCTCTCTCACCGAGCTCTGTATCGTAGCCCCGTTCCATTTCGATAATGAAATCATGTGCACAGGCTACTCCAGCAGCTAACTTGATCTCTTCAAGAGTTTTCTCCGGGGCGGCATAAGCAATATTTTCGGCAATGGTTCTGGTGAAAAGTATGTTTTTCTGTAGTGCAATTGCCACATTTTTTCGAAGCTCGGTAATGCTTAATTGACTAATATCCGTGTCATTAATCGTTACTGCGCCTTGATCTGGATCGTAGAGGCGCAATAACAAGGACATTAGTGTGGATTTTCCGGTACCCGTACTACCAACAATAGCCGTGATCGTGCCTACCTCTGAAACGAGATTGATATCTTCTAGGATGCGCTGCTTACTAGCGTTGTAAGAGAAATTAACGCCATGCCATGCAATCTTCTCAACTTTCGCTGGAAAGACCATTGGTTCGGCTATTTCTTTCACTTCAGGTTCAAGATCCAATAGGAAGAAAGCGCGCTTTAAGCCAATAATCAGATCCTGTCCGACACCCCAGTAATCAACGAGGTCCCGAAGGTTGCGTAAGATACCGGTGGACTGTGCCGAGGCTGCCTGATAGGCACCTAGGTTCCAAATAGCAAACCCGACTATTGCTACTGTGCCTCCGAGATAGGTTGCTTGCTCTGTAATAGTCCAGTTGGCCATAAGATATTGCATCACAAGTGTTGCCATCATTAGCGCAACAGTAACACCCACTTGAAGTATGGCTATACGAAATCGTAGATGAAAAGCTGCATCCAGCGCATTTTTTGAGTCTGAGATGAAGAGATCCAGAACTTGCCTTTCGGCACGACTGGATTTAATTATCTTGATACCAGTAAAGATTTCTTGAATACGAGATGTTAGGTCACTATTGGTTCGTCTTGCTCGACGCGACCAACGACGAATGGCAGGGGTAAGAACATAGAAAAGGTATGCTATCGGTATTGACGTAAGCAGACACACAAGCCCTAGCAGAGGGTCGAAACCCGTAATGACGACAAGCGCGAAGAGCAACCATAAGACTGCCCGAGTTGGAGAAAGAACCAGAACTAGAAAAACGTTGGTGATGGTGGCGCTATCTTGGTAAATCCGGTACATGGCATCACCAGTTCTTGAATCACTGTGATACCTGAGAGAGAGGTGTTCGGCTCTTTCCATCATAACTACGCGTAGAGCCTGATTGATACGCGCGTATATCCAAGTCATGTACCAAAAACCGCCTGCATATAAGGCTAAACTGAAAACAGATAGTAAGCCTCCCCAGACAAAGCAGTGATTACGCAAAGTTCTTCGCTGAGAGTCGGTGAGTAGTTCACCTTCAACACCTGTAGAAACATAAGACGGATCTAGGAATAGCAAACGGGATTGAAAGCTGGTTATTGGTTCTCCAACGAGCACGCCATTATTGAATAAGTCCAAACCGATAAGCGGAAGTGCAAATACAAAAGCGCCTGAAATTCCAGTAAGGCTAAAGAGGAAAAGCAGATGTTTCCACTGAGCAGCGTAATAGGGCCAGCAACGCTTCAGCAGACGAAAAACTTCCCTTATACTGATTTCTTCGTCAAGTTTTTCTTGTTCCGAAGTAACATAGCCAACTGCCTGTCTAGCGATAGTCTTATTGCTCCTCAAGTCGGTTAAAAAAGTAGCTCTGAAGCCCTGCGTCGGAAGAAATCATGATACGTGTTGATCTTAGGCTTGCGCGAGTACTGACTCGCACAAATCTAAGATGCATTAGTTATGAATTTCAATGCCGACTTGCCTTCTATCGGCAATGGTTAATCCTCGTCGAGGATTTTAACCGTTCCGCCATCGCCATCAACCTCTATAATCTGACCGTGTTTGATGCGTTGAGTACAGTTGCCTGTTCCAACAACCGCAGGAATTCCGTACTCACGAGCCACAATAGAACCATGACCCAGAATGCCACCGATATCGGTGACTAATCCTTGGGCATGAGCAAAGAGCTGTGTCCAGGCAGGCGATGTCATCGGACAAACCAAAATCGATCCGGGTATCATATTGCTGAATTCGGAAGGGTTCATGATAACGCTGGCCTCTGCTGTAATAGCCCCCGGGCTTACCGGGATACCCATTAACGTATCGCTGGAATCATCATTCTTGATTTGAGTTTCTTTAAATGCGATACCAGGACTATCACTGGCTTCGGGAGGACAGGTCCCTGGCGGGTGCAAAAGCTTGCGTCTTTCGCGCAGTTCTCTTCTTTCTTCAGCGATTTGTCCTAGCTCAGGTTTCGCTTTGTTCTCTGCCCGAAGTGCCATGGCTTCTTCTAATTGGGCTGAATACATATAGTAGACATCGTCTGGTTGTTTAAATGTACCAACTTCAACCATCCGCCTTCCCAGTTCTGCAGCCATGGGGCGCAGCGCTGTCCAGGCCATACCAAGCACGAAACAGGATTCCTCACGCATGGCGTAATATTGACCGGCAAACCATAGGCGATAACGAAACTGCCAGTACTGTAACCCATGGAGAAGCTCGCCAATATCTTTCAGTGCTTTTTCTTTTTTCCTGTTAGCTTCTTGTTCATGTTGGATAGGGTCATAATCCTCTCGTCGAACCATATTCTTTAAAGTAACGAATAGAGCCGAAGGGTCTTCTTGCTGCGTTGGTTCACAGAAATCCAGGCTATAACCCTGATGACCATATTGCTGCAGATAAGTATCAATATCTTCTAAGATTTTTTTTGTATCGTTACGTGCTTGTAGCTCACCCATCAACCGGGGTGCAGGTGTCGCTAGGACCACTAATTTTAGATCCTCATCAGTCCTGATTACTTTTGCAATCTCGAAGAGTTCGTCATTGGCCTGCATAATACGTGATTTGAAGCCACTTAAGAATTGTCCGCTGGTGAAGCGATGGTCGGGGAGGGTATTCCTCAAAAAAGCCTGGAGCTGATCATCCACCGATTTAGCAACGCCAAAAGTATGACCTCCATTACCTGACCAGTACCAACCTTCCGCCTCCGTTAGTTCTTTAATTCCTTCCATGAGTTTTTTATCAGACGCAGATGTTAGATCAAGAGCTGCCCATTTGGCGGTTGCCGCTTCGAGTTCGGGCATGGCGCGTTCTCGCCAATCAAGATGTTGAGCGTCATTAGTGTCCGTTTGGTGAAATGCACCAAAGGTAGGATCAACTATGTCTGGCGAGGTTACAGCGTGGGCCAGATTGTCGCTTTTGAGCTCATCAGCCATTCCCTGAAAATCTGCTCGATCTTGATCGGAGAGGTTACTGACGAATAGATCTAAATCATGTTTCTCAACCGCCATCGCTTCTGGGGTAGCCAACTTTGCATCAAGCATGGCACGTCTTTCAGCCATCCACGCTTCCTTGGTTCCTGTAATTCCGTGGGGATCCATGATTTGAAAAGCGAAACCGTGCAAACTGGAGTACATTGACTCAGATTTCGTTCTATCCCAACGGAGTGCATATCGTATATAGAGTTCATCAAAGAGTTCACATGTCGGATCCGGAATATTTTCTACAATCTGACGCCGAACCAAGGCTGGGATACCCTCGGGTGGTGTCCATTCAACTTCAAGCGGCTGCGGGGGCAGATTAGTAATGGGTCGAGATTGTAATAGTGAAATCTTACCGCCAACAATTGCCCATTCGATATCCTGTGGCAGCCCTTCGTAGTTCCGTTCCACCTTTTGTCCGAGTTCAATAAGGTCATTCAACAATTCATTAGACACAGAAGATTGGTCTCGGTCAGCCGCCTCTACATCGGCGATTTTGGTCCCCTGTTCGCCGTCTGAAACGATCATTTGTTCCTTGGGCCCGATCATCGTCTCTTTAATGTTATTGGTTTCCCTATCGACAATGAAGGTATCGGGAGTGACCTGGCCTCCCACTACTGCCTCGCCAAGTCCAAAGCTTGCATTAATAATCATTTCGTTACGTTCCCCAGTTGCTGGATTTGCAGTGAACATAATCCCTGCTACATCCGCCGGAACCATAATTTGGACCACAACGGCCATGGCAACTGAGCCCTGTTCAATCTCATTTTCATGACGGTAGCTAATCGCCTGCGCGGTCCAAAGAGAGGCCCAACAGTTACGTACCGCCTCGAGTAGGGCGTCTTCACCCTTAACATTAAGGTAAGTCTCTTGTTGTCCAGCAAAAGATAGTCCAGGAAGATCCTCGGCGTTAGCTGATGATCGAACAGCTACGGCAGGATTACCGCCAAGATTGACATAGGTTTCACGCAACTGGTTGGTTACTGTTTCGGATATTTCGCACGCGGTGATTAGTTTTTGGATTGCCGCGGATGCAGGTTCAAAGGTTGCCCAATTGTTGTCAAGTACGGGTTTAGCGAGTGCAACGATTTGGTCCTGGAGATTATTTTCTGCAATAAATGCGCGATAGGCATCAGCATTTAAGTGAAAACCATAGGGAACATCAAAGCCAGCATTAGACATCTTGGCCAAAGATCGACCCTTACCACCGATTAACTCTAGTGAATCATTGGTGGTATCCATCGGTAAAATAAAACTGTCACTCATCCGCAACGCTCCCCTTTAAATATTTGTAAGTACGATTATTTTATAAACGTTAGGGTACATGAAGATAGGTATCCTGAACAGAAATTGGAACGAAATTATGCAGACATATTCATTGTGGCCCGTTCAGCGATAATCTGGGTAAATGTTTCGGCATTCAAGAATATTTACTATTCGGTTCGGATACATGGTCTGGGCCTGAATGGTAAATTACATTATTATTAATCGCTGTGCGCTAATGAACCGATAACTGTGCAAATTTTCGCTTCTTGAAAAGGAAATAACAATGCTCCAACAAACCGATCGTTTGGCCCTTGCTGTAACCGATGTAGATGAAGCAGCGCGTAGTCTAAATAACATTTTTGATAGTGTCGTTGTTGATGACACCAAAGATAAGGAAGCGAATGCGAGACGAGTGACTCTCCAATGGGGATGTGATCAACTTGAACTTCTTGAGCCCAAAGGGCCTGGTCCTGTTGCCGATTTTATTAACAGTGGTAAGCGCGGTATTTTTGCGGGAGGCTTTACGCTCAAGGATCCAGCCTCGGTGGCTGCAAGAATTGAAAATGCAGGCATCAAGGTTACTCAGCAAGGCGATCGATTTGTGGTTTATCCAGAGGATCTCCGCGGTACCGGCGTTATCCTAAGTCCTATTGCTAGTCGAGAACAAAGGATAGGGCTGATGGATAAAATCTGGCAAATCACCTATACCGTTCCGGATCTTGACGCTGGGGTCGCATTCTATAGTGATCTTTTCGGCATTGAAGAGGAGATGACGAATCTCTATTCCAGTGAGTTATGGGGTTATCATGCCGCAATCACTTGGTTTGAAGCGCGCAAGGGTGCCCCTCTTGACAGCCTAGAATATCTGGATCCTTATGAAAATGACAAGGCGGCAGGGCGGTTCCTTGCAAAAACTAACGGTATCGGTGGTATTTATATGGCAACAGTACATACGCCTGATCTTCCCGAAATTAAGCGGCGTATAGAAGCTACGGGAGGGGGATGGGAGGGTACCCCTAATGGAGCTTTGGGCTTTATTCACCCTCGCCGTACATTTGGGTTATTACTTGGAGTTACGTACTTTGATAATATTAACGCTCGGCGTCCGACTCCTGAAGAGCCCGAAGCCTGGAATCACTGAGAACTATTGCTAACTAGCTAAGTCAGAGCTGGACAGAGTAGAACGGAGTTTTTATGTAACAACGTTTTCGCCTTCCACACTGCCCAAGCTCCTCCTTATCAAGGGTTAAATGATATTTGAGTAATTCTCTTCTTTTGCCTTTGAGCTTTGAAATAATCGTACACTGACGACGCAAAAAACGAAGAGATAAGCGGATCACATTGAAGTAAAAATGTTATCGCTATAGTTTTCCAATAAATTCCCATCCGATAAACCTAGGAACATCAAAAAAGAAGATGCAAAGTGGGTCTTGAAAAAGGCAACTGCAAATAACAGAGAATAACTGTGTCCATTATCCCTTTAAAACTCTGCTTACTCACGTTCAAAATTGGCAATTAAGCGTGACACTTCTGCCGTTTTGGCTCCATCGGTTTAAAGTTTTTGTAATTCCCTTATTCCGAATCCCGCATCAAGTTGAGCAAATAGAAAACAATTAGGAATAGAGCGCACTTTAAATGTGCGCGTAAAAGTGGCTTGGCAATCAAAGAATTATAAAAACCAT
>NZGG01000027.1 GCA_002690865.1 Gammaproteobacteria bacterium
TATTTTTATGTTCTTTATTTTTTAGCTACTTCGCTAGTTAACCTGTAACGACATCTTGATCTAACGTGAAATCCTCCGAGGATCAATCCCTATTCAATCATACGGTATGTCTGTAAGCTTTCAATCAGGCCTTACTCATGGTGCTATTTCGTGTGGGCTTTTTCAGTTCCTTTTTGTAGTCACTATCAACTCGCTGCGATCTCCGAAAAATAGACATAAAGCCGGTGTGCTTATGGATCAGCTTACGACATCACATATTGGAATTTAGAACGAAGTAATGAAAACTCATTCGGGGGATATTTTGACCGACTTTAAATCAGCATTAGATTAGAAAAAGGTATAGGCGTAGCAAATAGATCTTACTTTTTGAATTTTTGGTAATTAATTGTAGTTCTTTAATCAGGACTCGCGAAAACTACCGGGAATTACGAAAGATTATTTCATTCCCAATGATCTAGATAGGGTATAGGCCTGCCAAGCAGGAGCTAAACTGAGAATAATGGCGCTTAAATAGATTAAGCCTAATGCTACAAAACTTGAGTCATAAAAGATTTTTGATGAGAGTATAACTCCCAGTTCTGTCGCTAAAATATCATTAGTAAGCATTATGGCGAATAATAGGCCTAGGACTGCGATGACTATGCCAATCGTTACTATAAGCAGTGATTCAAATACAAGTAAGCCGAATATAAACAAGGAAGGCGCCCCGATGCTCCTAAGGATTTCTATTTCCACCTTTCGTTCTCTCATTGAGGCAAGCAGCATTGCATTCAACCCAAGCAATGAAGAGATAAATACCAATATAGATATTGCTCTTAATATATCCTCTACTCCGCCCAGAAGTTCCCACATTTTCGAAAGAGCCACACCTGGCAGAATTGCAAGTAGCGCTTCTCCTTGGTATTCATTTATCCAGCGTTGCATTTTTAGTGAAGAGATTGGAGAGTCAAGCCCAACTAAAACAGCAGTTACTGTGCCGATAGGAGGATGGTCATGATCCTTTTGCGCTGACACGTGGTTGCTGTGATGTTCTTCATCGTCGTGGTGATCTGATTCATGGTTGCCGTGATGTTCTTCATCGTCGTGGTGATCTGATTCATGGTTGCCGTGATGTTCTTCATCGTCGTGGTGATCTGATTCATGGTTGTCGTGATATTCTTCATCTGCGTGAATAGTCTCGATCGCTTCCAAACTTACAAAAAGTGCATTGTCTACAGGGGTTCCTGTCCTTGCGATAATGCCGGATACTTTAAGTGGCAGCTGATCGTGATGGGTAAAACTAGTGTCAGCCATCCCGTGACTGAGAACCAGCGAGTCCCCAAGTTTATAGGCGAGCTGCGAAGCTACACTTGCTCCTAGCACTACTTCTGTTTGGTCCTCAAAATTTGTTCCATCGCGAAAAACCAAAGACTGCTTTCGACCATATTGATATCTGCTGAAAAAATCGACGGTGGTGCCTACTACTCGAAAGTTCTTATGTGAGTCACCAAGGGAGATCGGGACTAGCCAGGAGACGTCCTCTTGATCTTCGATGTGCTCGACTGATTCCCATTTGATATTCGCAGTAGCGTTACCGATACGGAAAACTGACAACAAAAGTAAGTTAATATCTCCGGTTTTTGCGCCAACGATTAGGTCTACTCCAGAAACTGTACTGGCAAAGCCCGATCGTGCTTCTTGCCGGACGTGTTCCACACCCAATAGCACAAAAATACTCAGTCCCACCGCCAATATCGTCAGTGTGGCGCCGCTTATTCGGTACCGCAGACTATGCAAGGCTACTCTAATCAGTGCTGCTACTTGTCCCATTAGAGGTGATTACCACTTTGATTCAACTTACTAAGTTCTATACGATTTGAGAAATATTTGCCAATGTCGTTGTCATGACTCACGAAGACCATAGCACAACTATTTTCTTCTAGGATTTCGAGTAGCAGTGAGAGAAACGAGTCTCGGTTAGCTTGATCCAGTGCAGAGGTTGGTTCATCAACCAGAAGAAGTTTTGGAGAATTTATCAGCGCACGAACGATGGCAACTCGTTGCTGTTGTCCTATGCTTAGATCGCTTGATTTTCGTCCAAATAAATCGCGTTGCAGATTAACACGCTCGAGCAAGTCAATTGCCCTATTCTTTAGAGAGGGGCCTCTTTCTTTACCAAAGTTTGCGGCGAGAAGTATATTATCGAGCACTGAAAGATACGGGATGAGGTTGAATTGCTGAAAAACCACTCCGATATTTAGAGCTCTAAAGCGATCTCTTTTACGATTATCTAGAGCCGAAATTAATGTTCCTAAAACTGTGATTTCACCGAATGTTGGAACCTGAAGTCCAGCCAATAAAGCGAGCAAGGATGATTTTCCGCTACCTGAAGCCCCTTGGAGGAAAATTTGCTCACCTTGGGCGACTTGCCAGGACGCTATCTCTAGAATTGGCCCCGTATTTTTATCAAACTGGAAAGATAGGTCCCTTATATTGATAGCTGTTTTTAAATCTACCATACAGATAACTACTTTTCGTTGCCTAAAGTCGATGAGAGAAATGATACAATAAAATTTTGGAAACGGTAGCCTATGAATCTAATTAATTACATGATTCCTCGTTTTTTTGGGTTGATCTTACTTCTGGTATCGCAAGTGACTAGTGCAGAGCTTGAGATCATTTCATGGCAGGATCTTGCGCCTGAATATGATGGATCTTTGGAACTCGATGGTGTGGCCTGGGGAGAACGGGTGAGACTTGAGTTAAATGAGAAAGATGTAAGGATTCCTGGTTTTATAGTTCCACTTGACTTTGAAGAACGACAGTCCGTGACTCGATTTCTATTGGTGCCCTATTTCGGCGCCTGCATCCATGAACCACCTCCACCACCAAATCAGACTATTTATGCGGAATTTGAGCCTGGCTACAAACTAGAATCGTTTTGGCAGCCTTTTTGGATAGAAGGGAAAATATTTGTCAGTCGAGTAGAAGAAGACCTTGCAACCGCTTTATATACGCTGAGTGCAGAAAAGATAGAACCGTATGAGTACTAGTCTAATGTTTGAAACAACATGGGTCTTAGGTAATAAATGGTGTCGACCTGTTTGGAAGATCTAATTTACTGATAAGCATCATTTTTCTTCGAATGCTAGAGCCCGCACCCAGGTTGCATCCATTTTTTCTACGTTCAGTGGGACCCCAAAATAGATGCATCTTTCACTGGTTAGGCTTTCTATGTTGACAAGGGGATATGCTATTGGCACATTGTTACCAAGGAGATGTCTATGGGTCGGGCAATTATGAGGCTCCTCATCCTGATGAGCACTTTCCCACATAATGCCAGGATATTGGACTGCTAATAGCTTTATTTTCTTTTCTAAGGCTAGAAATTTACACGTATGAACGGGCAGCCAGGGTTGCTCCATGCCGCGGAACGGGCTGGCAATTATTAGAATATCGCCTTCTTTGACTCTTTCGAAATGTTCTGGTTGTAGAGCTT
The DNA here is from genome assembly GCA_002690865.1 of Gammaproteobacteria bacterium. Classification (GTDB taxonomy): domain Bacteria; phylum Pseudomonadota; class Gammaproteobacteria; order Pseudomonadales; family Azotimanducaceae; genus UBA7455. The sequence goes on from NZGG01000027.1 coordinate 3,479, forward strand.
GCCCACGGATAACTTTTTCACCCTCTTTCCCTGATGAAACTACGGCATAGTTCTCTGGTTCAGTTTCTATGGGCTTAAGTTCTTTAAAGTTAAATACAGATGCCTCACCAAAAAAAGTGTCAACAGGATATTCCCAGAGTCCCTTCATATCTTCGGGCAGATAGTCCCAGAGATCTATATGACCCTTGCCTGCCTCAGTATGTGCGCCATGATGTCCACTATGTCGGCCAATAGGCCAGTGAGGGTCACCAGCTTTCGCCCCCACCAATGTATATAGTGTGCGGTCATACTCTGCAACGCCTTCTTCAAGAATCCAAGGCAGACCGTAAGGATCTTTTGTTCCTTCTTCAATTGATCCGTCCAATCGAGTGACTCGTGCAGTCAGTCTGGGGCTTAGTTCGGTGACTTTATAGTCATTAAAGTTAATCATTTATCTGCATCCGCTTGCTCAGAGTCAATCTGAGATTTTTTAATGAATAAAATATCTATTCTTATTTTAATGGCACCATCCTATCGAACGTGTTCTATGGAATACTTCGTGGTCTGGCGACAGGAGTTCACGGGCATATTCCACGATTGCATGTTCAAAAAAAGGATCAGAAAAATTCATTTTTAACCAAATAACTTTGTTCTTTGGACCAATTTCCCCTGTGCCTAATTTACCTAATTCAGCAGTATTGGCCCTATCCAGATTGATGACGCAATCTTCAGGATTAATCTCAAATGTCTCACATTTACATCTAGGTTTGCTATGGATCAGGATTTTTTTATTTTCGAAGTCTATATGAACAGTGGCCATGTTACCTCCTGTGTCTGTAGTGAGAATTTTTGTTAAAGATCAATACTTAGTAATTTCAGAAAGCTCACTTTTTGAGTTTCAGTCATCTGAGAAAAAATTGGTACTAGCATCTCTGTGACAGGGAGTTCTTCGTATTCGGGGGAGGGTGCCTGCATGCTTGCAGCGACATTATGAAAGCCTAAACCTACCGTGACCGCCGCTACGATTACTGGAGGCCAATTCATTGACTTCGCGCTTCCACCTCTATCACCCCATAGATCTTTCCTTCCTAGATAATCCATTATGTCCTGATACATGACTTTTTCGTCAGCACCTCGTTGTTTTTGTCCTTCGGTATCGTAAAGTGCTCGCGATTGGTTGCAAATAGCACCCCATACCGGAGAGACGTGGAAGCCGTCCAGAGCGAGGCATTCTTCGGGTGCCCCATCGCCACCAGAGCATACACCGTCCTTAACCATAAAATGGAATGCCGATATCTCGCGGTTCTCGGCAAGCATCCTTTCGGGTGGGTAGAGGTATGTCTCGCTAAATCCCCAAGCAGTATCTCTAGGGAGATTAGCATCGCGCAGCATCTTGGCTCCTGCTTTGCCGCAGGCTTCGCCCCATTCGATAGATCCAAATTCACCTACAGTCTTAAAATTTGCCATATCGGTATTTCCTAATTCGATTATTATTCATTTTATTAGAAATGGATCTTTGACTAGTTCCCCTCTGGGAGTGTCTCACAGTTGGGTGCATTTTGCTGACAATAACAGTGTTTTTTTTTGCGTCTAGTGTCCTGTGGAATGATATGCAACAACGAATGCAGGACTGGTCTATGGCGGCATGCGACACCGTATCGAATCAGACTGACTCTCGGAGATGGATTCATAATAAAATTACGTGAGTAAAACTGATGACTACGATCTTCTATTGACGTAATTTTCGGGATGAGAAATTTCAGGGTCGCATTGAATTAGATATCTATCTTGGATGTTGGATGAACGGATAGCTTGGTAAAGCAACAACTGATGGACTCATCCAACAACTCTGTTTCATCGTGCCGCAGGCTCTCTTCTTCTGATTTAAGTAGTTGCTGATTCTCTGCTGATATTTTCTGCATAGCGCTGCTCAGTACGCCGCTTAGATCAGGGGGGCCGTATTTTTTTTCCATTAATGATTCAATTTTTCCCTGAGTGAGGTCACGCACAATTTCCCTTATATAACGACTACTAAGCTCCTCGTCCTCAAAAATTTTGACCTGTAGGGATCGTTGTGCATCCGCCCATTTTTCGTACTCTGGGTAAAGTAACAGCTGATAATCTGTTGGTTTATCCTTCGATATGTCGTTTTTATTTTCTTTGGCCTTTGTTAGATACTTTTCGATTTCAGTATCCGAGAGACCCTTTCCCTTTAAGCTTTTTCGTAGTTCCATCTGATTGGATTTTTTAGGTACTTTATGCGAACCCATTTTCTCAAAGGAATTAACATCGGGTACGCTAATGGGACTGATATCAACATCGAACTCGATGGTAACTTTATACTTCGTGGTTCTATTCATCGTTTTGCTCCGATTAAATTGCTAATCGAGAATCTCGATAGTGCCTGTATCACCGTCTACCATGATTCTCTGCCCGCTTTTCAGGCGCCGTGTTACATTACCAAGGCCCAAGACTGCGGGAATGCCAAACTCACGGGCGACAATGGAACCGTGCGCAAGAATACTTCCTATATCGGTAACCAATGCTATGGCATGGGAAAAAAGCTGGGTCCAAGCGGGTGTGGTCATCGGACAGACGAGAATGGTATTTGGTTTCATGTTATCGAAATCAGAAGGCGACATAATCACGCTGACTTCACCCTCGATTCGGCCCGGGCTGACAGCAAAGCCACTCATCTGATTGCTATTTGGAGAGTTTAGCTTTTGTGTCGCGGCAGCATTAGCATGTTGCTCAATAGGTATTGCCCCTGGTGGGTGTACACGCTTTCGTGCTTCGCGAAGTTCACGCGCTTCAGCAGCTAGTATAGCCAATTCTGGTAATGCATTTCCGTGTTCCCGAGCAACGATTGCTTCTTCAATCAGATTTGTTCGGAGAAAGTACAAATCATCGGGCAGGCAAAAAGTCCCCACTTCAACCATACGGTTGCCTAGTTCGTTCGCCATCTTTCGTAATATTGGCCATGCACCACCCAGCCAGAATACCACTTCTTCTCGATACGGATAGAAATGCCGAGCTTTCCAAAGGTTCCAACGAAATTGCCATAGTTGCTCTTCGGTTAGGACTTGCCTTATTTCTCGCATAGCCTCTTTACGTTTCCGAGTTACTTCTGCGTGCTGTTCCCTAGGATCGTAATGCTTATCCTGGGCCTGTGATTTCAAGGCCACCATTATAGGAAGGGTATCTTCTGATGCCGTGGGTTCAACAAAATCCAGAGAGTAAATTTGATGTCCATAGGTCTCATGATATTGATTAATTGCTTCAAGAATCGGTGTGCCGGATGGATGATGTCGCAATGCTTCCAGTAATTTTGGAGCAGCGGTTACTGTAAACATATCAAATAGTGCTGTGTTGGCTTGTATGCGTTTTGCTATTGCCCATATATCTAGCTGAGCTTGCATGGTTCGTGAGTTGAAGCCCGAGAGAAACATACCGCTAGTAAAATTGTGATTCGGGGCGGCTGACTTTAGAAACGCTTGGAGTTGTTCATCAGTTACCTTGGCGGTAGCAAATAATTTAGAAGATTCTTCCCAGTAGTAGCCATCCTCATTGGCTAGAGTTCGAATACCTTCCAGCAATTCTGAATCAGTAGCGCCGGCTATATCGATATTATTGTATTCGGTAATAGAGGCTTTGTAGTCTGGTAGCCATTTGTTTTGCCAGAGCTTGCCAAGCTTGGTCCACCATTCTATCTGTCCCTTGACCATATGTTTTTCCATGACTTTTGGATCAACTCCTTCGACGGATTTGAAGTCTCGACGCTGATAGGCATAACCGTTGACTGTCAAATGTACATTCCCATTAGTCATATCTTCAATCGTATATGGTGCTCCTGAGCGAGCAAGACTGCGGTTCATTCCCTGCTGCAGTGCATTCTCTAGATAAAGCTCGTCAAAGAGCGGGGATAGAGGTTCAGGCATATTTTCCACAATTTGGCGGCGAAGCAATGTTGCACCGGGGGAGGGTGGCTCCCATTTCAGATTCTTTAATGGAGGGGGGGGCAGGTTGGTGATGGGCCGTGACTGTAACAAATATAATACGTCATCTTTAATTGCCCATTCGACATCCTGTGGTAGGCCACTGAAATGGTGTTCCGATTTAATAGCAAGTTCTACCAGACCGGTCAGATGTTCTTTAGTTAAAGAGGATAAGACAGCTTTTCTTTTCGGCACTCCATGCACGATTACTCCATCTTCGCCGTCGGAAACAATCATCTGTTCTTTGCTACCTATAATGGTCTCTTTTATTTCAAAGCTTTCGCGATCGAAGATATAGGTATCGGGTGTTACTTGCCCGCCTACGATGGCCTCACCCAGTCCATAACTTGCGTTCGCGATAATTTCATTACGTTCTCCTGTCGCTGGGTTGGCGGTGAAGAGAATACCCGAAACATCTGACGCCACCATAATTTGAACAACTACTGCCATCGCTACCTGATCATGCGCTACACCCATCTGCTCCCGATAGCTTATGGCACGAGGTGTCCACAATGAAGCCCAACAATCCTTTACCGCTTTGAATAAAGCCTCTTCGCCGATGATGTTGAGGTAGGTATCCTGTTGTCCAGCAAAAGACATATCTGGTAAGTCTTCTGCATTTGCGGATGAGCGAACAGCAACGGCTCGATTGTTTCCAAGTTTTGAGTAAGCATCTCTAATTTCCATTGTCATTGAGGTGGAGAGTTTAGCTTCTCTAAACATCCTCGAGATTTTTTCAGAGGCAACTGTTTCCTGTCCGATCTTATAGGCCTCCGAAAGGATATCTATCTGGAGGTTGTTGCTGGATACAAAGTCTCGATAAGCCTTAGTCGTTATATGAAAGCCTTCGGGAACAGGCAGTCCAGCATTAGTCATTTCTGACAGAGAACGACCCTTGCCGCCGACGAGGTCTAGAGATGTTTGTTTGGTATTGAAGGCGAGTATTATGTTGTCCATTAGATTAAAACGCTGACACACTTGTCATTACAGTGAGAGAACAGTCATCATAACAATTGTTAACCTTGGGTAGCACCCCTTTAGGGCTCGCCTTGAATCCACTTATTTCAGCGACTGCTTTATTGTTGATTAGGTTTCGACTAAAGCTTTCGCTATAGCGATATAAGAGAGTTTAGCTCCTTGCCAAGACGAGGAGCTTTGATGGTACTCTTGGTATGAATTAAAATGGACACATTAGGGAGAAAATATGTTTGATGTTAACCAGTATTTTGAAGGCCGAGTCACCTCAGTCGCATTCCAGACCTCAACACTACCGGCTACTATTGGCGTGATGAAGCCTGGAGAATACACCTTTAATACCAATGCGATTGAAACCATCACTGTTGTTAGCGGATCTCTTGTCGTACAACTTCCAGAGAGCAGTGAGTGGAGAACATTTAACGTGGATGATCATTTTATTGTTGCAACGGATAAGGCATTTAATCTTCAGGTGACGGAAGAAACAGCATATCTGTGCACATATGGGTAATCGTTTGCTTGGGGCGATGGGTTCGCTGTATCACAAACTATGCCGAGAGGGTTTGGTCGCGTTGTTTATTGGGGCTAGTTTCTGTAATGCGGAAAGCCTCAAATTCGATCACGGAATCTCTATGCTGCATGATCTGAAATACGATGCTGACTTCAAGCACTTCGATTATATTTATCCTGATGCCCCTAAGGGGGGCTCTATTAAGTTCTCGACGAGTGCGAATGTGCGCAACTTTGCCGGTGAGTTCGACAATAATAATGATGGTCCGCCTGGTGTCGGCTTTGTATATGACACATTGATTGTTCTCTCGGGTGATGAGCTAGGTGGATTCTACGGTCGACTTGCAGAATCAATGGCAGTTTCGTCTGATGGTCGTGTCTTGGCCTTTCGATTACACCCCAAGGCTAGGTTCCATGATGGCACACCGGTGACAAGTAAAGACGTTAAGTTTACGGTGGATTGGATACTGTCTACTGTGGAAGGAGGTTTGTATTTAGGCTGGATTGAGTCGGTCGAAGTGGTCAGTGAGCGAGAGGTGCACTTGCATCTTGAGGAGCCTCTCGATGACTCTAATCTCAGGATTCTGGCTTATGAGCCCCGTATCCTACCGGAGCACCATTGGCGGGGGAAGAATCCTTCTGAAATGACCACTGATTTCCCGCTAGGCAGTGGCCCTTATCGGGTTGATAGCTGGAATCAAGGCTATATTCGTTTCACTCGTGTCGAGGATTATTGGGGGAAAGATCTGCCGGTTAATAAGGGACGGTTTAACTTCGATATATTACAGTTCGATGTTTATCGTGATGCTACAGTAGCCCGAGAGGCACTGCGTAAGGGGCTGTTTGACTTTTATTCGGAATCAGACATTCGGCATTGGGTATCAAGTTATGATGTTCCGGCAGTTCATGCGGGTTATCTCAGGAAGGGTGAGGTTATGGCTCGCGGAGCGACAGGTCCCAGTAGTGTGCTCACTTTCAACACTAGACGTCCGCCCTTTAATGATGTGCGTGTGCGCGAGGCGCTGAGTCTGGCATTTGATTTCGATTGGCAGAATCGCGCCTTAAATTCCGGAGCACATAAACGAGCAATCGGTTATTTCCCAGATACTCCCTTTGGTGCGACGGGGCTACCCACATCGGAAGAATTAGTTCTGCTCGAGCCGCTACGTGAGTTGCTAGATCATCGTGTGTTTGACGAACCATTTGAGCTACCAGACTCTGATGGTTGGGGGCGCAATCGTGATGCGTTGTTGCGTGCATCGAGTTTACTAAGAGAAGCGGGCTGGAGTGTTGAACAGGGGGTGCTCAGGAATACTGCTGGTGATGCATTCGATTTTGAGTTTTTGTCCACAAACGTTGCAGAACGTCGCGTGCTATTACCGTACATTGATACATTACGATTGCTTGGTATTGAGGCAAGTATTAATCTGGTGGAGTCTGCGCAAAACATAAATCTCCGGCGTTCGCGAGACTTCGATATGATCATAGAGTCACACACTATGTTCATGCCGCCGATTATTCAGCTACCGGTTTTCTTTTCGTCGGGTGCTGCAGCACAGCCCCTTACGCGCAATGTTGCGGGTATTAGCGATCCTATAATTGATGCATTAATCAGTCATGCGACGCAAACACTATCTTTCTCTGATATGACGATCGCTTGTCGAGTGCTCGATCGTGTTCTGGTCCGGGGTTACTACCACATACCGTTACAGATGATCGCGAATGTTCGTATTATTCATTGGAATCGTTTTGGGCATCCGGAAAAGGACGGAAGATCAATTTATCAATCGGGACCTGAATCGTGGTGGTATGACCCACAAAAGGCTGCACTGATCCCTTTGTCGCTATAGGTAAGTCTATTGTTGTTACCGCGTAATCTCGTGCCAGCAAAATAACTGGCGGAAAGTCAAAACGCCAATTAGTCTCAGCGAAGCTAGAATCGATCAAGCTACCGTGCTTTAGTGTATTAGATTAAAATAAGAGTAATTTCATAATGATATGAATAAACTGATGCTAAAAAGAAAATTCGTCATTCTTTCACGAAGTAAATATCGATATGACTAAACAGTCTTTTGAAGTGCTCGCATCTGAACTCCAAAAAGATCTTGATACCCGCTCCGCTCGACGCGTTTTTGTCGAGCGTCGTGGTCCAAACTCAATCGATGAGGCCTATCGACTTCAGCGAGCGTTACGTGCGTTTCGGGAAACTCGCGGCGAGGAAGTCATAGGTTTCAAAATTGGGTATACAAGCGCGGCTATTCGTGAGAGGGGAATAGGGACTATGGGTCTGTCTCAATCTGTACACGGTTACTTGTGGAATTCAGAAAGTTATGTGAATGGATCTGAAATAGACTTCCGTCGCTTAGGGATCGAAGGTGAACTTGGAGTCAAGCTAATATCCACGCATGGCGATGATGTTGCGAATTGGGAAGTTGAGTTTGAGCCGATCATAGAAATTCATATGCTGGGATGGGATGGGCCATCAGAAGATAATCAAGGTCGACGAGGTCTAGAATTGATCGGTACCAATTGCATTCACGCGGGGGTTGTGCACTGCAAGGAAACAAAGCGCTGTTTGCTAGGAGACATACCACTAAATATTCCAATGGCTGTTTTTTCCGATGGGAATCAGTTAGAGCAAGTGACATTGAGGGAGTTAGAGATAGAAGGTGTTTACGGTCCTGTTGCCACTATTTCCTGGTTGTTAAGGACGCTTAAAATCGAAAATAATGGCGATGACAGGTTGCTCAGATCCGGTGCAACAGTGATTTGCTCGACGCCAGGAAATGTGTATCCCATTCCAGCCGGTGCCAATGTGAAAGTCGAATTCGCTGGTCTTGAGACCAGCTGCCTTGCCACAAAGCAAGAGTGAATATTTGATTCGCTTTGATCTTTGTCACCGAGCCTTTCTGTAGATGGTTATTGGGTATCGATTAAAAGCGTTCAACTCTAGCCGCAGAATACTAATTTAAGCTCAAATTCAGTCGGAAAAAATGGGATCATACGAGAGCAGTAAACGCTCGCTGCTTTGATGAGGGGATCGATGCACAACTCCCTCAAATCCTTCTTGCCAGGAGCCACCTTTCAGCAAGGACATGGCGGAAGTTTTTAACTGCCGAATTTCTTTGCCAGTTTTTAATGGTGCCGTATCGAGCCATCGATTTGCCAGTACTGATTCATCAACGTCATCTCTAGATATCCATTCGGTACCGCCACCACTTATAGTCGTTAACATCCGACAAGCAATCGCATCAACATGAAATTTTGGGCACATAGGTTTGCTCAAAGTAGTTACTCGTATACTAATCTCTTTGCAGTCAAATAGTTCGTATAATATCTCGTTAGTACGTACGATTTCTTTTGTGAGTGATCCTATAGCTTCATTATCTTCGATGGATACCCGTAACTCCCGAGTGGGTGAATCTTTGTCTGTTGCCTTCTGTCTCCACTTGAGTTCCAAGGTCTTATGCGAACTGAATAATCGACCTGCCAATCTTGTGAGGTGATCTGAAGTTGAGTGCGAAATGCTAACTAATTCGACATTTTTCCTATAAATTTTTTTGAAATCACTTATTCGGTTACTAATAACGTGTTGCATTATTTTTCTGCTAGTTTTGTTCCCATACCGGGAAGGGATCGGGGAGCTTGGCCCATAATTCTTTACCAGCTAATAGCTCATCTTCCGTTAGAAGACAGGCCTCCTCTTAGATTACACTAGGTAACATTAGACTTTCACGAGAGTCAAGGTTTTGTAGGCATATACGTTTCAAGGGAACGATCTTTGTGACCGGACTTTTTGTGTTGTGCGGTTAGCGTACCAAAGGATAAAAAAAATGATAAATCTTTATGGCCCTCTCTTCTTCATTTTAACCATTGTTCTTATTGGTTGCGGTGGCGGTGGAAGTGCAGCCATCAATACCGGATCAAATGCTCCCGACCCTGTTGGGAGTGCTGTGGAAGACTCTGGGGAAAATGCGGCCTCTAATGAAGGAAGTATAGTGCCCTCTGAAAATGATCCGTCCGCGGTTCTTTTTGACCCATCAGCGATTATTGATGTCGACATCGTTATGGATGCTGCAGATTGGGATGATATTCGCAACCAAACGAGAGACTTAACAAGGATTTTCGGCAGCGGTTGCCGAGCAGAGCCCTTCTTTTCGCCATTCACCTATGTGCCCGCGACGGTAATTGTGGATGGTGAGGAGATAGAGAATGTAGGTGTTAGAAAGAAGGGTTTTCTTGGTTCCCTTAGTAGACAAAAGCCATCCTTGAAGATCGCGTTCGATGAGTACGTAGAAGACCGAGAATTTTTGGGTATGAATCGGCTTACGCTTAATAATAATAAGCAGGATCGCTCGCAAATTCGCCAGTGCATCGCTTACTCCTTATTCTCAAGTGCGGGGTTACCTGCACCACGCTGTAATTTTGCTCAGGTCACCGTAAATGGTAAAAAACTAGGTCTTTTTTCTAACGTTGAAAGTATAAAGAAGCGCTTTATTGCCCGTCATTTCAATGATAATGATGGTCGTCTATACGAGGGAACATTGAGTGACTTTGCTCCAAATTGGATAAATACGTTTGAGGCCAAGACTAACAAGACCGATTCAGATAGGGGTGATCTGAATGCGGTGAAAGCGGCCCTTCAAGGCCCAGACGAGGAGCTCAAGGCAGCCCTGTCTAAGGTAATCAATCTTGATCGTTTTATCACCTACTGGGCTGTCGAGGCGATGATCAATCATGGTGACGGTTATGCTGTGAATCGGAATAATTTCTACATCTATAATGATCCAAGCACCGGTTTATTAGAGTTTATTCCCTGGGGTGTTGATCAGGTTTTAAAGCCGTTTGTGAAGTTCGGTGATAACTTGTTGTTCGTGGAATCGGCACTGACAAGGCGACTCTATCAATTGCCTGAAACGCAAAATCAGTACGTCACCGAGGTACAGAATCAGTTTGATATGATCTGGAATGAAGTCGAATTGCTTCGAGAGATTGATAGGATGGAATCGCTTGTTGGTGCGATCGCCAATGATGAGCACGCGGAAGATATGTTTTTCAATCTGGCAGCAGAAGTGGAGGCGGTACGGCAATTTATTCGTACCCGCAGGACCACGCTTGAGCCTGTCATTATCGAACCTCCTGTTTTTGATAAGGCGCCACCTGTTTGGCTATGTGATTTGGAGTTCTAGGTCAGGCGGTATTCTTAGTGAATGTTGGACTTCCAGCCGTGATTTTTCGTCGCACTTCTGGTTACTAACATAACCTTATTACCAACCCAAAGTTCCCGGATCTCCCTTAAACGGTCCGACTACTTCATGTGTGATCCAGCCACCGTAAAAGTCACCTCGTTGGGCCTGCACCGGTTCGCCGTCAAGAAAGCAGCGGGTCAAAGAAGCATAAAACGAATACCAACCGTCTATTTGCTTGAAACGTTCGCTTGGCCCATCGTAACGCCATGCAATTTTTGCATTACTGTAAGAAAAATACGAAGCTTCTCCCTTCCATTCACAATACGAGGCTCCGGCACAGGGCGTTAAACTAAACTGAAGGTTATCAGGCGCAATATAAAATGTTGGCGGACTAGCCGTCTCTAAGACTCGAAAACTTGATGTCGCTCGAGCGATTAAGTCACCATCTTCGCTGAATACCTCTACTTTTCGGTGATCGCTAACCAAAGCCGGCGGTCTTGGATAGTCCCAGACCGACTCTTGGCCAGGTTTCGGTTCTATAGCGAAATCAGGACGCTGGGTTCCTTTATATTTCCACATATCACTTAGTTCCTTTTATGTTCCGCTATTATTAATGAAATAAGACCTTATATGGACGGCAAGGTACCCCAGAACTGATCCAGGGTAAAGTTAGAGTGAAACTCGTAACCCAATATACAAGCTGCGTGGGTCCCCGACGAAATAACGGTGATTACCAAAGCTAAAATCCGCCCGTTCCGCATAGTCTCGATCGGTCAGGTTGATCAGTCTGGCAGTCAGGGACCAGCGGAAAGACATATCCAAATTAGCGCGTAAATTCAGAAGGTCATGACCCTCGTATTTGGCCGTGTTTTGTGGATCAGTGTAATATTTTCCAACATGCACCCATTCGAGTTCCACATTTAAGTTTTCTTGGATATGCCAATTAAGATTAGCCGAGCCGGCTAATCTGGGTGCAGTGTCGATCTCATTGCTCTTAATAGAAGATGTCACGAGCGTCGGATTATTCGCGTATTCGTGGTTTGCTAGGCTGAAATTAAGGCCTGCCGATACCTGTTTGCTGAACGAGTTTGACAACGACAACTCTATGCCAGCATGCCGCGTCTTACCATTGTCAACGTTCATTCTTTCGGTGTTGCGAAAGATGACATTGTTTTTCCGCATGGTGTAGGTGGACAAGTCGTACGAAAAAAAATTATTGCCCCCACGTATCCCAAGCTCAAGGCTGACCAACGCTTCTGAATCAATCTGCGCAATCGACTGGCCGCTCTGTAGTCGATATAACTCGGTAGTCTGGGGTGCACGGAAACCTTGCGCTAGTCGCGTATAGAGCTGATGTTTTTCGCTGAGGTGGTAGGTGAGGCCGACTTTGGGAGAAAAATTGATAAACGAATCCGTGCGATCTATAGGCCGACTGAAACGACAACCCCCGAAACCACAAGCTGTCCCATCCTCCCGGGTGCGGCCGCTTCGCATTTTATTGTGATAGTCATAGCTTATGATTTCGTAACGTGCGCCCAAGACGAGGTTCGTTCTTGGAGAGAGTTCGTGGTTTTTATGCACGAAAGCTGCTACGGAAGTCGCGTCAACTCTGTAATCGTAATGACGTCCCTGCGGGATCGTCGCCACCAGAAAACTGCTACCAATGGTTGGTTTGACCTGTGATTCTCTAAGGTAACCACTGGTCTGTTCTAGATCGAATCCCATGACCCCGCCATTTACGTTCCGCCAGAATGCCTGTAAACCGAAACTGGTATGGCCATTTTCCTCAAGTGCTTGACCGGGCAAAAAGTGTTGTAGAAAGTTCATCTCGATTCGCCGGAAGTACGGCGTCAGTATCAGTACGCTGCCACTCGCGAGTTGCCGGTGCAAACGGGAATGTACGCGAAATGTGGTAGCGTCTCGAAAGGCCTCTGGATTGGGATTATCACGTTTACGTTGTGCTGATTTGTATGCCAGTGGGCCCTGGATGAATCCAGCGGTTTCCTGGTCGAGATTTGTTATGGAAATTGCCGTAATCGTATCAAAACTTCCCAAGTTACCGGCCAGCTTGAATGTCGCCTTTTGCTGATTGAAACCGGAGTCATTTTTGTAACCCGCATCGTTCGTGGTGCTCATGTCCAGTCGCCAGAAATCTTGATGGTGATTAATTTTTAAGCGGTAATAGTCATGGGGGCCACCTTCGAAGTGGACACGCGAATCACCGTTAGCTGAAATCGATGGTGTGATGATATTGATCAGTCCGTGCATCGCATTTGATCCATGCAAAGCTGATCCAGGGCCCTTAATCACTTCGATGCGGGTTGCAGTTTCGGATTGGGCGCCAAAAAGCTCGTTAACGTTACAGAATCCGGATGCTTGTAACGGGATTCCATCTTGCGCTTTCAAAAATGCGCCGCAAGCGCCAGCGCCTGTGAGAACTGGTGAACGAATTGAGGTCAAACTCTCCTGACCATTGCCTCGGCTAATCCAGACGCCAGCAACTCTTTGGAACACTTCATTCGGGTGAGTATGGTTGGCGCGCTCAAGCTGGACGTTATCAATAGCGGCAATATTCGTGGTAAGACTTTGTGTCTGCTGATCGAATCGCGTTGCGGTAACAACAACTTCTTCGAGAACAGATGCGGCGGATTGGCCAGATAATAAAAAAATGACTAAAACTGAAAATTTCATGGAGAATACGATGGTGGCGATCAACTTCAGTTTAACCAACTTCTGGCGTGGTCACCAAGTTTCTGGTCTTAATCAGCATCTATTGAAAATTTGAGTCGCTCGGCGAACTGCCGTTGAGTCAGGTCGACGCATTTCCTGGCAAAATTGACCAATATCTGTTTTTCGGTCTTAACTCGACGCTTCGATTATGGTGAACACGCGACGATACCTTACTTTCATCAAGAGGCTCTCGCTGAATATTGTATCCTTGCTATGCCAAGTGACTTTAATTGACGTAATTGACGTGAACGATATAAATGCATTTAGCGCATAAGCATCAATTAGTTGTTGCGTAAATAAGGTTTGAGGAGAGGAGGGCCTTCTTTTTTCTTTTATCTTGTTTTTTTGAGCTAAAAGAGTAAATCTAACAACAGAGTTTAGTGGCGTAGACTAAAAATAATAAGGGTAAGATACGATGGTGAAGGTTATCCCTCTCTCGGTGCACATCGGTGCGCAGATTGAAGATGTAGATATTTCCAAACCGCTTCAGCCAAAAGAGGTACAGGATATTCGGTCAGCACTGTTGAAATGGAAAGTTATTTTTTTTCGGGGACAGTCCCTTGATCACCAAAAGCAAATCGATTTCGCACATAATTTCGGTGCGTTGACACCCGGTCATGTCGTATTTGGTGGCGATGATAAGTACCCTGAAATTTACTCAGTCGCAAAATTTCGCGCCGCTAATAGCAATGCAAGTAGACCCACTCTAAGGCCTTGGTCTGGCTGGCACACCGATATTACAGCTGCGATCAATCCTCCTGCTGCTTCGATTTTACGTGGTGATATTGTGCCGCCATACGGCGGTGACACTCAGTGGACCAATCTCGCCGCAGCTTACAATGCCCTTTCTCCCGTCTTACAGTATTTTCTTGAAGGACTAAAAGGCCGCCATAGTTTTCCAAAAAAGTATGGTGAGTTTGTCAACAAAAATATGATCATTTCAAATCATCCTCTGGTTCGAGTCCATCCTGAAACGGGCGAGCGTGTTTTGTATATCAGCCCAGGGTTCCTAAAAGCAATTGTGGGCCTGGCGCCTCAGGAAAGCGTCAAAATTTTAGAGATGTTGTGGGAACACGCTGTGCGACCAGAATTTACTGTACGATTTAAATGGGAGCCTGGAAGCGTGGCATTCTGGGACAACCGTTCTACTGCACATCTTGCCCCAAGAGATATTTATGACGTTGATTTCGAGCGTCAATTCTACCGCGTAACCTTGGTTGGTGATGTGCCTGTTGGTGTTGATGGTCAATCATCCGAAAGTATCGAAGGTGATATGATTGTTGAGATCTAATAGTGCGGCGTCACTTTATTGAAATTCGGTTTAGGTAACTTTGGAATAGGCTAAGCATGATTTCAGATAAAGTTAGTGAGAGAGTTATGAGCAAAGCAAAAAAGACTCCATTCTTAGCAGCACTGGGTACCATCGCATCAATTTGATGGGATGAAGTGGGGTACTTTATAAAATACGGCCCAAAGCCCTTCGGCTTCGTAAAGGTTCTTTTTTTAAAGCCGTATTTTGAATACTCAATAACTCCCCAATTGCGGAAGCAAATAGTCTGTGTGTGCAGTTTTTCTTTTTCTCAAGATGGTCAGAAATTTTACGAAGGTTAATGGGTTGCTTTTTTACCAGTGTTTCTATTTTCTCAAAGGCTAAATCATGAGAATAACCATCGATAATCTGACAGGCAGTCTGCGTTGGTGTGAGGATGTAAAAGTCGTCTTCGTTTTTCGGAGTATATAACGTGATATGGAATGGAGAGGACCCTAATGCATGAAATTTCGGTATAAAACAACGCTCCCTCGAAGCAGAATGTTCCAAAACAGTCCCGGATATTTGTTTAAATCCTAGGGGGTTAAGCATAGAAACAGCGTGATTACGCATAGAAGGGGACAAAATATCCAGGTCAGAGCGATCATAAAAAAGATCATCGAATATGGAAATAAGACGAAGCTTTTGGTCTGCCAGAAACATGTGCGGGCCAAAGTCCGGACCCCTTAAAATTATTGGGCTAGTTGGGGCCCTCCCTGTCTCATTTGCGTTCACCAACAGATTATAGCGCATTTATCAATTTGGGCAGAATATCCTTCGCAGCGCTGCCTCCCAAAATTTCGCAGCCATCACCATTCGGGTGGAGCCCGTCAGGCAAATAATCACGTGCTAGCTGTTCACCAAACAACTCTAGCCCGTTGAAATAGAAGATCTTATCATCTCCTGTTGCCTGCCTTATGCGGTCGATCGCGTCTATCAATTCGTCGCGCATCATCTCTAATGTGAACCCAACCGAGTTTGGCGTTGCTTCACGAGGTGGACTGATGATTGGTGAAATGATACCGATAGGTATGGTGGGGTGTTTTTCACGGATAATCTGGGTAAACCCAATCACTGCGCCCTTAAACGTGCGCGGGCTCAACGAAGCGGCTCCCATTACGTTGATACCGAGCTTCATAGTCAGCAGATCTACGTCGCGGTCACGTATCAATCTGGCTATCATTGAATCTAGGTGACACTGGCCACCGAGCCCCATACAAGTCAGGTTTAGGTCGCAGGCTCGGGAGGCGGTGGCTGGCCAAGTTCTGGAAGGGGAGTGAGCCGTGCCACCACCCTGTGTAATTGAGCTGCCGTAGGTGAGCCACTTCAGTCGCGGATCTGCGACCGGCCGTACACCATCGCCGTTAATTGTAGCGAGCAATACAGGACCCCTGTAAGGAAGCCAGATCTCGATGGGGGTCTCTTCATCCCCGGGAAGGCCCCCAATCGTCAGCGTGGTCTCGCCCGCATCCAGAGACATCGTACTAATTCGCTCGTTGCCAATAACGAGGTCAAACTTTCGGGTGACTGCATCCGGGCGCAGCGAAAACATCACCGATGTGGAAGTGGTTACAAATCGCACACGCATCCCTACAGGTTTTGACATTTGATTGACGAGGTTGTCGTCAATCGAGGGATACAGTTGCTTTTGCGTGTAATCGGTACGCCACGGCCTAACGTAGCCGTCACCCGATTCAATGGTTATTGCGCCCTGGATAAATTCCGGTGTGATGGTAATAGTGCTCATAGGGTGTCAACCGGTAGAATTTTCGCTGGCAATTCTGCTACACGGTTTGCTAACCGGTCCAGATCTTGTTCGTGCAAGGTCGCCACGGTGTTGTGGATCGTATTGTTGAATGGTTTTAGCCAGTGTTGCCCTAGTCCAGCTGGTCCAAAATATGCCCCCAGAATGGATCCGCAGGTCGCTCCAAAACTATCAGTATCCGCACCCTGCATCACTTGCATTGAGATCCCATCCCCCACGTCTTTGGCAAACCGAACGGCATTCATAAGCAAACCGATTTCCTGCACGATCATGCAGTGACCGTAACGCATGTATTTAACATGGATGCGATCATAGCCGTCTAGCCAGTCACTGGCCTGCCACACCTGTTCCAACGAATATCGAATCACTTCGGCAAAACGGCTTTGTTGGGGAACGTACTGAAGGGCTATTTCGAAAATCCTGCGGCGATCGGATTCCACAAAAGCACAGGCAATTGCCGCCGCCACAAACATAGTGCCGTAAATCCCGGTACGTTGGTGGGTGAAGGACGCATCGCGGTAGGCTAATTGCGCTGCTAAAGCCGGATGACCGGGACAGGCATATCCATAAGCATCCGCACGAATTAGGGCCCCGCATTTTTCCTCCCCGGCATTCCACTCCTTCACCCAGTCCACTGTTTCCTCGACAGGCCCCATATTCTTTCCCAGGGTGGAAAGGGCTGCCTTCACCAACACCCTGCGTTCTGGTCCGAAACAGAAACCGGTCGGCAGGTTTTTCATCCAGGTTTTGGCGATATCATTGTGGGTGAGTTCCGTGCCGAACTCCTCTATGAGAAGCATGCCCATAAGGGTGTAGTTGATATCATCGTCTGGCACCACGTGCGTAATATTGTCCAACGTGGTTTCCGGCCAGGATACGTGGCGACGGGGTGTACCATCCAATAACGAAACTGGCACGTAGTGATTCAGGGGCCAAACTCCGGCGGCTGTTGCCCCCTTCCGAATTTCATCTAGGGTTAATTGTACCTCCAGGGGCTTGCCCAGAATGCAGCCGCAAACCGAGGAGAGGAATGCTGTCTTGGCCTTATTTGAAGCTATCATCGGGTCCACCACGCACAACCGATCTTTCGCGCGGGCCGGATCACAGGCCGCATCGATGGAAGCCCAATCGTTGGGCTCTTGATAGGCCCAATCAGCTTTTAACGGTAGCTCTGATAGCTTTCGGGCCATCGTCTGAAGTGCGTCATAACTGTCCGGCAACGCTTCGATCTCCTTGTCCAGTCCCTGCACATTGTGACCCTGTTCCGCTTTGTCTTTCAGGGTCGCCAACAGTATGTCACGGCATTTGGAATAGGTCGGTAGCATGTAGACTCTCCTTGCTTAAGTTAAAAATGATTCATTGTGACCATACTTTGCTGTCATCGAACCACCAGGTATCGATTAGTCGTGTCTGGCCGTCAGTCAGGTATTCATATACGGCGGCAGAGTCATCGGGACGACCGAAGTTGTCCCAATACAGGAAACGCTCCTCTTCCGGCATGTTGAGTGGAATATGATAGAACCCCCACAAGAGAATTCGGTCTAGGGCCTGGCAGGCAACAGATGCGATGTCCATATCCGGTGTGCGCTGGGCACGTTCGATCAGGAAATCGACTACCGGATCACGAATACCTCCTAGGTTGGCCCCTGTTCCCGGCTCGGCATATTCAGAACTAAAATAATATTGTAATGACGCCATAGGTGGGTTCACAAAAGAGATATCATTCAGGAACATATCGAATTGACGTTGTTGCTTCACTCTGATCGTCTGGACGGTTTCGAGTAAGCGCAAACGGGCGTCAATACCCAGAATACCAAGTGATTTTATAAAGGGAAGCAGTATCCTTCTCGCCCAAGGGTGTTGCGTTACGATATCCAGCTTAAAGGGCTTGCCGTCCTTATCCTGTAGTCGATCATCATCGATTACCCATCCTGCGTCTGCCAAGAGCTGACGTGCCTGTTCGAGTGCAGTCCTATTTATACCAAAACCTGTGGATATAGGCAGCTGATAGGCTTTGGTAAAAACCCGTTCCGGGATTTGGTCACGAAATGGTGTTAGCAGCAATAGCTCCTCCTCGCTGGGTAATCCTCTCGCTGCAAGCATCGAGCTTGAAAAGTAGCTGAGCGCCCTGCGCTGGGAATTATGCTGGAGGGTGCGATTCTGCCATTCGAAGTCGTAGGCCAGCGTCAACGCCTCCCTGACCCTTTTGTCGCGAAACTTCTCGCGGTTGGTATTGAATACAAGCGACCACTGTTGGCCAATAATTCTGTCAACCTGACGCGTATCCTTTAAGAGACGAACGGATCGGGGTGTGGGAATGTCATTTGCTGCATGCCAGTACCGTATGTCCCTCTCTAGGTAAAGGTCAAACAAGCCTTTACGGAAGGCTTCTCGTGCCACTGTGGCGTCTTGGTATACATCGTAACGAATCTTATCGAAGTTATGGCGGCCACGGTTTACCGGCAGGTCACGGCCCCAGTAGTCTTCAACGCGCTCGTACTGGACATGGTCTCGATCATGACTGGTAATCCGATAGGGCCCGCTACCAAGGGGTATCTCGAGTGAGACTTCAAAGGGGTCATCGCCACGGCCATAGTAATGTGCTGGTTTTACCGGATACGTCGTCATTGCCAACAGGTTGGATTGGGTGAATACGTCACGATGTCGGATCACCAGTTCTCGATCATTGATCACGTCGAACGATTCGATCCAGGAATCTAGATAAGGCCTGCTGGTCGGGGAAAATGACTTCAACGCATTGTAGGAAAAAAGCAAGTCACGGGTTGTAACCGGAACACCATCGTGCCAGCGCGCCAGCGGGTTCAATCTGATGAACAATGACTTTTGATCGGTCGAGAGCGAGATGCCATCGGCAAGTAGCCCATACAATGCTGATAATTCATCTGCTGACCGAACGAATAACATATCGTTGGTTCGGTAAAGACCCGGTGCCGGCCCCGCACCCATACCCCAAGCGCCAGAGAAATTTCTAATTGGGAAGGTCGTCGACAATGTCAGACTCCCACCCTTAGGAGCGGTTGGGTTTGCAAAGGTGAAATGCATGAAATCTGCTCGATATTTCAGGTTGTGGATGAGCGAGATTCCATGTTGGTAATACGGTTTTTCCGCAAGACAAACCGATGATAGAAACAACAGAGTAAATAAGAGTCTTAGTTGGAGCATTGTTGTATGGATTAATGCCTTTGAGAATTATGTAAGCACGGAATTAGACCGCTCAGACTAGAAATCACACTCATGATAGATTTCTCTACGATAATGACTCGAAAATTAATTATCCTCACAGTGCTGTACTCCATAACTTCTTCTCACAGCCCTAACTCCTGCTATATAAGCTGTTTCAGCACGTCGAGAGCAGTGATAATCTGTTCCGCGGACTTCTCAGTATATTCGATTGACAGTGATTCCCCGTCTGTCTTCATTGAGGGACATACTTGCTCGAAAGATCAAAATGAAAAGACGCGACCCCTGATGATGCAGACGCTTTTGGGGAGGGGATGCGCGCCGCATCATCAGGGACTGTCGTTACTCTAGATCTATGCTAAAGATTCCAGCGCACACCTGCTTGGAATCGTCGTCCGGAATGGGCTGCCTGCGAGATATGCTCCATCGCGCTCTTCCCAAGGCGCTCATAGTAAAACACGCTCTCGTCCGTTAGATTTATGCCTTCCAGCGTAATCGATAAGTTATCGTTTACTGCATAGCCGAACGATATATCCCATTGCTCGTAAGCATCGACGAACCTCGGATTTCGACTTGAATCAAAAGATGAATCTAGGAAGTCATCTCTGGAATTGTAGGATACCCGAGCGCTCAAAGGACCTTTTTCATAGAAAAGGGTAAAGTTGATCGTGTTCTCGGATAACCCAGGAATCCCGTATGATGCGCCGGTTACCACGCTATCGAAATCTGCCTCAGAATCAATGTAGGTGTAGTTCGCGATAATACCGAGGCCATCCCAGGGTGCTGGCAGCAGGTCAGCAAACGTGCGTTGAAACGCCAGTTCTATGCCGGTCAATCCTGAATCCCCGCTGTTTAGCGGTTTAAAGGCAAGCAATTCTAGGGGTTGATTGGTTTCAGGATCAATCACGCCGGGGAAAGGAGTTGGAGTTTGTTCTTGTAGAACAAATCCTTCGATATCCTTTGTAAAAAGACCCACGGAAGCAATTGAATAATCATCAAAATACCATTCCAAAGCAAGGTCTAACTGTACTCCGGTCGTGGGATCCAATGTGCCTGTCCCGCCACGTGTAGTGCGGTTACGCGCCTGAACGGTCTGTCTCGGACTCAGATCAAGAAATCTTGGTCGAGAAAGTACTTTTGCTGCTGCAACTCGCACGACAATATCATCTGTTGGATCGAATCGCAGATTCAGGGAGGGTAATACCTCTGTGTAATCATGTGCGATATTGAGATACGTAGGTGCCGAGGTAATGATCTGAGGCTGCGATGGATCACTATAGTCGATATCGATGGGTTGTGAAATTTCCCCTATCGATCCCGTACTGTTTTCCACTGCACGTACGCCAAAGTTACCGGTATACGGTGTATTACCGAATTCACCAGCAAACTCCACCATCACATATATCGCATTACCATCGTCATTGTGATTAAGGTCCTCGTTAAACGGAGTACTAAAGTCTGGGAAATTGGCTATGGACGACGCCGTATGGTTCTGCCATCCATTTGTTTCCGCTGCCGTTATCGTTGCAAGGGCGTTCGTCGTAAACGCACGGTTTGGGGCAGGTGTGTTGGCCGGTGCGCTCAGACCGAGTCCAGAAAGGAAATCTGCTGGGTGGTTCGAAACGCCATTGCCGTGGAGCGACAATGCGTCTCCCCGCCACTTCGTAGTACCCAGATATCGCGACCTGTCTCGGCGATCTTGTCGATATGTCCTGGCGCCAACCTGGATCGTTTCTAGCCAGTCGCCACCAATCTCATAAGTAGCATCCACTCGGAATTGAGAAAGCCGATCATCAATCAGGTGGCCTGCTTTCGTCGCCCAAACGAGGGTAAACCAGTTTGGGTCAGTTACTGGAGAGCTTGACGTTATTGACGGCAATCTACCAGCGCCAAATTTATCCCAAGTCATTTGCGTCCCCGTATTTCGGCTCAAAACACCTGTCAGAAGAATAGGTGCTTCCGTTTCAGAGAGCGACACGTCAACGTTGATGGCTAAGTTATCAGTGGCCTGCAACTTCAGATTTATCCCCACATTCATATTTTCTGTATCGACATTCTCTTCTTGATTCGAAACAAATAGACCCGCTCCGGACGTTGCAATCTTAGTGAAAATATTTTCGCCATTGTCTTGGACGAACGTTGCGTTGGTCACACGTCCGTTACCCTGACGGACCCGGTAATCCCGCCAATACTCAGATTCTTCCTCCTGGGTATCGGTAAATAGCAGATCGACTGTAATATCGAGTTGGTCTGATGGTTGCCATTGAAGAGATGAGGAAACGTTTAGACGATCACGATCGATATTATGTAGCACCGCATTGACCTGGTTAGCGTACCAACCGGATACTCCCACACCATCAACGTTCACTGTCCTAAGACCATGCCCATATGACTGAAAGTTATCTGTACGAGTTACCCGATTGTCCCACTGGGCTGAGACCATAAAGCCTAGGTTGTCCGTTAATACGTCACTGTACATGGCGAATAAACCGGGAGCGGTGTCGTCCGCCAATTCATTTCTTGTGGCATCCGCAGAGAAGGCTGCATAACGTTTGCCCAGATCTAGGGGTCTGCGCGGCTGCACATCGATGAAACCACCAAGACCACCCTCGACGTGATCTGCCCGAGGAGACTTGTTGACCTCTACGGCTTGAACCAGCCCAGACTGGAATTGGTCAAAGCCGACTGCACGGGACTTGGCGTTGTTTGCGCCCATTCCATTGAAGTCTCCTGGGGCAACATTGGACGCCGAAACACGTCCATGTACTGTTGTCTGTACGAAATTCGGACCAAGTCCGCGAACGCTGACAAAGGCACCCTCGCCCGACTTGCGGTCGATGGCAACACCGCTTACTCGTTGCAGGGATTCGGCTAGGTTCTGATCCGGAAATGCACCGATGTCTTCCGCAGTAATGGCGTCGACGAAGTGGTCAGCATTTCGTTTTCTTTCCAATGATTTCTGGAGGCTGCCACGGATACCTGTGACAACGATTTCTTCGATAACCCCATTATCAATGCCCTTTATTTCATTTGCTGCTAGGGTGATTCCAGAATATGTTGCAAGCATCGAGGCCGTGATAGCAAGGCCAATGCTCTTTAACCTTAGTTCTTTTTGGACTATTTTCATTCTTTCCCCTTTAGTACATTATTAGCGAATTATAGACCTACCTTTTTTTCGACGTGACGATACGAAAAAACCGTAATAAAAATCTAAAAAATTTGCGATAGGGTCCCGAACTTGAATGTTTTGACAGTTCGTTTGAGAGGTCCTTAAGTGAGGCAGAGCTTCTGCGGTCCGTCAACTAAAGTCTTACGCGATTATGAAACCGCATTGATGAAGTTTAAGGCCATACATTGATAGTGTCGTGCTCTCGTGTATACAAAGGGCAAGATAAGAGGTTGAGTAACTGCAACACGATTATTATGGTCATAAAAAGTATCAGGGGTGTAATTTGAGACTAACAATTGGTACGAGCCACGGTATCTACTCATTAGACGAGCGATTAGGTAATACGAATCCAAAGCTGGTGTTACCTTGTCGTGGTGCGAAAATAATTATTGGAACGAGTAGCAGCATACTTGCAGGGACAGCGACTGGTATCTACAGCGCTGACGCCGCGGGTTTAGATTGGTCTTTAGGCGGACTACAAGGGTATAGGGTCCGCCAGATAAAAAGAACTGCAGACAATGATCTTATTGCCGGCACTATGCCTGCCGCTGTCTTTAAAAGTTCCGATGAAGGGTTGAATTGGCAAGAGCTCGAGTCTTTCACCGCATATCCTGAGGCGCAGACTTGGTGTTTACCTTCTGACCCCCCTCGACCCGCTCAGGCGTGCGCAATCATTACTCATGCGAGTGATCCAAATCGACTTTGGGTTGGAGTCGAAGTGGGTGGCATTATGCACACCGCTGACGGCGGCGCTCAGTGGACCTTCGGCCTGCCGGGTGATAACCCTGATATTCATACGATGGTTGCTCAACCAGATGATCCAGATACACTGTTTGTCTCTACTGGCTATGGGCGCTTTGATGGTCTCGCCGAAATGGTGGAAGGTAATGCAGGAGTGTTTCGCTCAACCGACGCAGGTGCGCATTGGTCTTATGTTTGGGGGGGAGTGACGCCACGCTATGCGCGACCCATGTGTGTTGATTCACGGCCCCCGCATGCGCTTACGGTGGCGAGCGTGCCCAAGCCTAGTTCTCGGTATCAGGATGAGGGGGGAGCCCAGGCAATGCTTTTTCAATCTTTGGACAAGGGCGAGAGTTGGCAGTCATTGTGTGACGTGTCACATACTCCATCATCGGTAAATTTTTCTACGCTAACGCCGAATCCTGAATTGGCTGGAGGTGTGCTAGTAGGCACGGACAATGGTGAGATATGGTCAGTAAGCCCATCAGCAAATTGGGATCAACTGGTGTCTGGTTTGCCCGCGGCATTATCGATCCATGCGCATTGATCGATAATGACGGCGGTGCTTTCGAAGTGTTGACTGGCTTAGCGATACAGAAGTCGAAAGCGGCGACATCATCAACATGATGTCGCTTATCAGTATATCTTTTCTGCGAGTTCCGCTACTCTTTTACACAAGTAAACGCTTCGATCAGGATCGAGGTGCAGTGGAAGTGCAAGATCCATAGCTCACAATCTTCGGAGAGACCAGATGACTATTACGGATACCAACGGAAAAATCACTTCACCAGCTTTGGACGTTGGCCTCGTGCCCCATGACTTCGAAGCCATGTTAGCCTTCTATAAGGAAGGACTGGGTATGCTGCGATTGAAGGATTTGGAATTTGCTGGCACCCGTTTGACCCGATTTGGTGCAGGGAAGGGCATCGTGAAATTTAATCAGTCCCCATCGGCTCCCAGAAAACCGACCAGTGGCCTGCATGAAAGTAGAGGAATGAAACTGCTGACTATCGTTGTACCAGATCTGGAAGCGACCTCAGTCTCTCTGGTTAAAGCTGGATTCGACGCACTCTCAATCGAGGATCATGGTCAGTATACGCTGGCATTCACCCGTGATCCCAATAATACTATGATAGAACTTGTCGGTGCGCCTGGCTTTTGCGACAACGCCGTGCTCAATGCAGTCGGTCTGACAGTCAATGATGCTGATGCGACCCGTTCATTTCTTACAAATGTGCTTGGTTTAGAGGCGGGTAAGTCTGAGGACCTGCCTTCCTTGGGGACTATTAAACACGAATTCGTTGCTGGAGATACCACACTTAAAGTATGGCAATTGGATGGTTTGCCAGCGGAAACTGGCGCAATACCCGACTACTCAGGGATTCGTTACCTCACCGCGGTGGTAGATAGCATCGATGCAGTAGTGGCTCGTGCCCGCGATGCTGGGCGGCATATCCCAGTTGAGCCCCGAGACCTTGCGCCTGAGGTTCGGATCGCTATCATCGAGGACCCGGATGGCAATTGGTTTGAACTGGTGGAGCTCGTCTAATCAAGTATTGGTATTATTACCTTCCTATCAGTTAACTATCACCATACATAGATCTTTACTCTTTTAAGGTAAAAAAGTGACGATTAGACTGACTCCCCATGGGGGCATTGATAGCATCTTATTCGTTCGTTTAGTCTAATTAGAGGCTTTGGCTCTCAAGTATTCCGTAATATTAGTTATTTAGGATGGGTTAAGAAGAAGCCAAGAGAAACTCTTATATAGTTACGGGAGTGATGCTGACTGTTTGCAGGCGCTGCAGTAAAAACGTGAAAACTTATCACTCACTCTGCTGGTCTTCATTGTATCTAGGTATTGATTCAAGAGAGGGTACTTCCTCAATGTCTCTCTTCCCAGTTTCGATTCCTTTTTCCGATAGTCGACGTGCTGAGGACAATACATTTCTCTCAAAGGAACCGACGAATTTGTTATAACTATTCACCGCCGTATTAAGTCCAGAGCCCACTTTCTTTAGGTGATCCGCTGCTACCGAAAGTCTCTCGTAAAGCTCCGCTCCCATCCTTCCAATTTCTTGCGCCTCCCTAGCCAGACTATCCTGTCTCCAGACCTGGGCGACCGTCCTCGCCATAGCTACAAGGTTAGTAGGTGTGGTCAGTAGCACTTTTTTTTCGAATGCGTAGTTCCAAAGTTCAGGGTCATGCTCCAATGCGGTCGATACAAAATGCTCGCCGGGAACGAACATAACCACAAAGTCTGGGGCCGACTCGAATTGAGTTTGATATGCCTTGGCACCCAGCTGTTGAACATGTTTTCGCATCGATGCTACATGAGCGGCTAGAGCCGAATTTCGAGCCTCGTCATCGCTTGCTTCAAATGCACTTTGGTATGCATTGAGTGACACTTTGGCGTCGATCACTAAAACTTTTCCGCCCGGGATTTTCACGATTGCATCCGGTCGGAGTCGGCCTTCATCGGTATCGATCGAGGCTTCGAGTTCAAAATCAGTATGCTGAGCTAGACCGCAATACTCTAGGACATTTTTGAGTTGTTGCTCTCCCCAACGCCCCCGAGCTTTTGGGGCATTTGTTAGAGAGTTCCCCAGTCGTTGAGCTTCACGCCGAACTGCTTCCTGACCTTCTTTCATGGAGTGGATCAAGCCTTTCAGTTCGCCAAAGGAATCAACTCGCCTTTTCTCAAGAGTATTTACTTGCTCTTCATAATTTTTCAGTTTCTCGCCAACAGGGTTTAGAAGGGCATTAATCTTTTCTTCACTAGATTGCTCTGATTGTTTAAAACGTTCATCGGCGCGTTTTAAAAAAGATTCCTGAGCTTTTTCAAGGATATCGCCGCTAGTAGCTTGGAATAGGGCAACCATCTCTTCACGCGCGCTCTTTAACTGTGTGATTTGATTCTCAAAGCTAGACTTATTTGCCTCAAGCGTGGCGTTATTTATTCGTGCTTCAGTTAACTCCTTTTCCTTCACTCGTGCGACAAAAACCCAAGAGCACAGTGCACCCAATGCAGTGCCAACGACAAAAGTAGTTAGAGAGAATAAATTAATTTCCACAAACTCTGGCTTGTTAAAATTTCACTACTATTTATATCACGATGATACTTTTTCTAGAAGGTGAGAAATCTCTAACGGAATGCCAGAAACCCTTGCAATTATACCATTTTGTCTCGCAGAAGATTCGTTGCATCAAGACTAATGTGCGCTGAGGTGGTAATTACAGCAGAGAATATAACTCTATCACCTCGAACGGTTGAACCTGACGAGTGCGCTGAAGAGAGTAAACCCGAATCGCGCCGCATAGCCAAACCGCTTGTAGTCCTGCACCTCGTTAACGTACCTGGGGGCCATGATGTCCGGTGCTGGATCAAATATAGTGCATTACGTAGTTTGAGACCGTAGCGTGATCTCATCCTCAATCTCTACTATGCGGTTACTACTGAATTCCACGTTGACGTTAATTTTTTGTTTTCGCGATGCCTGCGAAATATTCGGGGATCGTTTCAGAACTAGTGATTGTGAATGCTTGTGCATCTTCGGCAAACAGAACTCCTATTGCCGCCTGATCAGTTTCCACTAGCTCCAGCAAGCGGTTTATTGGTTGTTCATAACGGTATGGAATCTCGATATTATTGTTCGCTAGATGCTCTGTTTGGTCGAGAAAATGAAGCTTGATAATGTGGGATCAGAGTAAAAATTACTCAACATTCATATCGTTAAGGACCTTGATAATGGATATGCGAAACCAACCCTATGAGAACCCTCTAGGTTGATTAAGTCTTAGTCCATACCCCCGTTACCTGCTAAGCTTCCGACCCACTTTTTCTCACAAATGGAACACCATGATTCTACGAACATTCGTATTATGTGTGCTGGCTCAGCTAGTGCTGATCTCGGGCCTGCATGCGGAAGATCGAAACGACTTATCTGCAAACAAAAGGCCTGCGCTGGATCATATCTTTGTGCATGGTGGAAAAGAGAGAACCTACAAGCTGCATGTACCAGAAAAACTAGCTGAAAATGCGCTGCTGTTGTTTGTGCTTCACGGGATGTCGATGACCAGTGACTGGACTTACGGTAGGGGATTCAACGAGCTTGCTGATCAACATGGGTTTGTTGTGGTGTATCCGCAAAGTCTAGAAAAAACTATCTATCTGAGTGATTTCTTGGGGCTGCGTGATCTGGACTGGATTGCAGTAACTGAGAGTGTGCGCTGGAATGCAGATAATGAAGATGAAAGATACAGCGGTGTCAGTGATGTCGATTTTCTCTCCCAATTAGCCAAACAAATACAACAAGACTATCGACTGAATCCTAATAAGACGTTTGTGGCAGGATTCTCTAATGGCGGTTATATGAGCTATACGCTGATGTGTCAGGCGGGGGATACTTTCAGAGGTGCCGGTATCGTCGCTGGATTGATGAATGGTGGAATTTTGGACAGCTGTAGCCCCAGCGGACCCAAACCATTGATTCATCTTCATGGTGTAGCAGATTCAATGGTGCCAATTGAGGGTGATCCGCCAACCCCCTCAGCGCACGATTCGGTGAAATACTTTGCAAATTTAAATAACGCGACAAAAGTAGACACGGTTAAAATCTCTGAAGCCACTACTGCCTACATCTACAGGCCCGAGGGTGTAGGCGCCGAAGCCCGTTTCTATCGAATTGAGGATTACATCCATTACTGGCCAGGCACGCCGTATGTTGGAAAGAGTGAAGGCAAGCAAATGCAGGATAACAGCGGTATTAGCGCGACGGCGCTTATCTGGGAGTTTTTCTCACAGTATTGATTATTGCATCTTATGAGCGTCATCCTAATCAGTGAGGCTGGATTGTCCAAAAGACCATTCCGCCTCAAGCTCAACTTTACTAAAACAGCATCTGATCGGCTCTGAATAAATAAGTCCTTAGCACCACCTACTCAATTATAGTTTTGCAAAGAACTCCCAAATGAGCTCGGTGGCATTAATACCTGAGTTATCGATCATATTTTTTTTTGCTTCATTTGGTCTTCCAGGCCATACATGATCATGATTTTCAATTCGATAGTAGTGTACGGCGGCTCCGCCATCTTCCGGCGTGTAAATCGTCCTTCGAGCATTTTCGGTAACTTGAATTGTTTCTGGAATCACTGACTTGTTTAGGTTTGCGAAATATTCGACGATAGATTGTGCGCTTGGGATGTCAGATTTACTCTGACCCTCAATAGGTACCATAAAATCATCAGTACCATGCAGATGGATAATTGGTGTTGGCTTTGGGGTTCCTTTTCTGAAAACTCTCTTATGGAGTAACCCTGATACTATTGCAGCAGCTTTGAAAATATCTCTAGCTTGAGCAATTAATGAGTAGGACATGTAGCCACCGTTAGAGAATCCTGCAACAAAAGTTTTCTCCGCATCCGTGTGAAATTCTTTTTGGAGATGCTTGGCTAGTGAGGTGAGAAAGACAACATCATTTTGACCATCGAAGAGGCTATCTTCATCGGTATCATTCCATTTAGTCGTGAAGGTAATGGCTGCACCATTTTGGCGGGTGAATTCTGTACCCATTAATGAAAACTTTTCCCCATCTTTACAAGTAGCTGTTTTTTCGCTAACTGACTTAAACCACTCTTTCATAGAGATGAATTTATCATCGGTAATTTTCTTATAGCTATCTTGCTCAATTATAGTTCTTATATGATGGGACTGTGGATAGACTACTAAGAATCCATGTTTCTCTGCGAGTTCGTTAAAACCTGTTATGTAGGTCCAATTGCTACTTGAGGTCATTCCATGAAGCAAAAAAACCATTGGTGCATTATCAGTTAGGTTTTTTGGTTGATATAGTTTATACGTTCGCTTCAGGCCACTATGCTCAAAAACATAATCTTTATCTATGGACATTTTTCTATTTCCTTCTAGGTTTGTTTCGCTCATTAGCGACCTGCAATTTGGTCATGTGCCTTTGGCTTAGAATCAGCTTGTTACCAAGCTGTCGGTTTACGCATTTAATTTAATTAGTCTGGTCTTATATGAACTTTAATATGCTCGTTTGCAGAGACAACGTTTTCGGGTTGTTCCTTCGTCAATCGAAAACCCCATTTAGTTCTTTCGTCAGCGGCCTTTGCTCTGTCTAGTACTGGCGCTTGTAAAACATCTTTCTGGGTAGGACATAGATGTCTCATCAGTGGTTTCAGGTCTCGAGGCAGGGCTTCAAATTCTCTCTGTGCAAGAGGACGACAAACTTGATTTACGGAGCTCTCTGGTCCTGAGGCATAACCATCGACTGCTATCCACCAAGGGCTCCAGCGGTTCACGATGGCAATGCGCTTCTCTCCATTATTGTGCATCGGGGATGCATGCCAACAACGAGAGTCCTGAATAAAAACTGCCCCCGCTTTTGCAGTAATCTGCATTTCCCCTGGGATGGGCGATCCAACACTGATCCCGTCATTTGGACCCCTGGGATTTCTGGGATCGCGATGAGAACCGGGAACGACGAACGTTGCTCCTGAATCTTCATCTACATCTGTCAAATACCAGATCATTGTCAACCCAAAGGTGACATCTGGAAAGGGCTGTCTGACACTACCGACATTGGTATTAGGGTCGCCACCACCGTATGCGCTTAGATCGTGTGGCCAATCTGTATGCCATGCGCGTAAGTCTGGTCTTCCTGTCCCAAACCATCCACCAGGTGATCCATCCTCAGAGGCCGCGACAATATGACGAAGATGCAACTGCCCAATTTTTAAATGATCGTCCAAAACCGCCCGAGCGACGGCAGTAATAGTTGCGTTAGCCAAAAACGCCGCGTACTTTGGCAGCCAAACAATATCATTTACAATTTTTGGCGGATAACCACTTCGACAGACTGGTCGGAGCTCGATCCCTTCTCTATTGGCAAGTTCCTCAAGCGATTTACCTGCCCTCAGGCCCTCTCGCACGGCGCGAGTATTTCCTTCCACACGCCCCTCTGCTTTTTCAGCCTCTAGTTTAATTTCTGCAATGTGGTCAATGGGGATGACATTATCAATTACACAAAAACCGTATCGGTCGATAGCAGCGCTGCATCCTTGCACCACGTCCTCAACTGGAAGTGCAGCATCTAGCGCGTAGGCCCGACTTGCTCTTAAAGCCTCTGCGGTTGTTGGAATACCGCGCCTAAGAGCAAGTTGGTAATCAATCTGCCTCATTTCTTCGGCTAATCTGGACTTTTCTGTTTCCAATTCTTCGATAGATTTAGTCATAAGGATTCAAAAGAGGTTTTTTTTAAGGTATTGGCAATTATCTATAGCGAAAGTTGACGTGGAGTAAATTATCACAAAAAAAATCTTTCGTGCAATTACCGGATATGATGTCTAGATATCCCGCTGGAACTTTTAAGACTTATTTGTTGTGTGCGGAGCTCAAGTATTTAGTAGACAACTAGAGCACTTGGCTGCGTAACTGGGTTTTGGGAGTTCGAATCTCCTCGGACGGACCAAAAAAACCGATCTCCTTTTAATTCTTTCGCAGCAAAATGGTCGTTGCGCATGCATGTGCAAGAACAATCTTCCTAGGCTACACTCTACAGAGTAAACCATGATCGCGATAAAACCTAAGGTAGTCCGCATCCGAATGAACCAACCAAACATTCTCCTTATTATGAACGACGATATGGGTTACTCCGACATAGGATGCTACGGTGGGGAAGTGCGGACGCCGAACCTCGATCAACTCGCCGGTAACGGAGTTCGTTTCACCCAGTTCTACAATACTGCCCGTTGCTGCCCCACCCGGGCGTCGATTCTTACCGGGCTGCACCCACATCAAACCGGCATCGGCTGGATGACTACAGATCTCGACGAAGACGGATACCGAGGAGACCTTAATGAAACATGCGTCACTATCGCTGAAGCATTAAAGTTGGCCGGCTATGCCACTTACATGAGCGGGAAATGGCACGTCAGTCGGAATCAGTCCCCCGAAGGTTCAAAACACTCCTGGCCTTGTCAACGCGGTTTCGACCACTACTTTGGTATTCTTGGTGGCGCAGCTAATTATTGGCAACCGAGTTCACTCACCCGGGACAACGAACCAATAGATCTCGCTAGTCTTCCTAAGGACTTCTTTCTTACCGACTCAATCAGCGATGAAGCTGGGAACTTCGTACGGGAACACGCTGCTAGTGATAGCGGCGTTCCGTTCTTCCTTTACACTGCCTATAGTGCACCGCACTGGCCATTGCACGCACCCGAAGAAGACATTAGCCAATACCAGGGTCGATTCTCGGCGGGCTGGGACCGTTTGCGGGAAGAACGCCTCGAACGGATGCGTACCATGGGTATCGTGGATGAGTCCTGGCCACTTACCGAACGCGACTGGTCGCAATTACCATGGGACGATGAATCGGATAAAGCATGGCAAGAGCGTCGCATGGAAGTTTACGCTGCGCAGATTGACCGGATGGACCAGGGTATAGGTCGAATTGTAGAGGCCCTCAAGGAAACCGATCAAATCGACAATACATTGATTCTATTTCTGGCAGACAACGGTGCATGTGCCGAAGAATTTGCTCCTAAAGCCAAACCGCTATCATCCAACAACCCGGCAGGGATTACCCATACACGCGACGGGAAAACCATTCTTGTAGGTAACGATCCTTCCATTATGCCCGGTTCCGAGGACACGTATCAGAGTTATGGGGTGCCGTGGGCTAATCTATCGAATACGCCTTTTAGGGAGTACAAGCATTGGGTACATGAAGGTGGCATTGCGACACCGCTGATTGCGCACTGGCCCTCCGTCATAGACAAGGTTGGCACCTTGCGACACCAGCCTGGTCAGCTCACAGACATCATGGCGACATGCCTCGACGTGGCGAATGCTGAATACCCGACGCAATTAAACGGCAACGATATTGTGCCCTTGGAGGGGGTAACTCTTGCTCCGATTTTTCACGATCAGCATAACTATAAGGAAGCTTTGATCTGGGAACACGAAGGCAACAAGGCAGTACGTCAAGGACATTGGAAACTGGTGTGCAAGTACCCTGGCGACTGGGAACTTTACGACCTCGTTGCGAATCGCACGGAAACTAATAATGTGGCATTGCAGCACCCTGATGTGGTTAAGAAACTCAGGTCTATTTACGATGAGTGGGCGGAGCGTTGCGAAGTCAAGCCGTGGGATGTAATTGCAGAGCGATTGAGAAAACTTAGAGAAAAGGCCGGCAACACGAAAAATGAGGGTGCGATCGATCGACGCGACTTAGCCTGATGCGAATGCATATAATGAGTATGCAGTCGCATCATGGAACGCAAAGTGAATCAGCTTTGACTCCCCCGCTTGTGTAGGAGGTTTGTATATGTTCGATACGAAGCATCTTTTTGAGGCGAGAACACAGGGGTACTCGACCTATCGCGTACCTGGGATCCTGACGACTGAGTCCGGAGTTGTTATCGGCACTGCCGAAGCACGTCGCGGGAAGGGGGGGGACTGGGACGGGAACGATTTGGTGATGCGTCGTAGCGATGATGGGGGTCAGTCTTGGGGAGATATGCAGGTGGTCGTGGCCTGCGACGCATACGGACCAGGGCCAATTAGCAATTTCGTGATGATCAGTGATCATGAAGATGGGCACGTGCATGCGTTGTTCTGTCACAACTATGCCCGGGTGTTTTCTACCCGGAGCGCCGATGATGGTGTAACGTGGTCTGAACCGATCGATATCACGAAGACATTCGTGCCATGGAGTGACGACTATCCATGGAAGGTGATTGCAACGGGTCCGGGACACGGGATTCAACTCACGAATGGGCGGTATATCATTCCGATCTGGATGTCGGATGGAAGTAGATCGGAATTCGGGCTTGGCAAGCTAGGGCATCGACCCTCGGTGGTTGCCGGGACGTATAGTGACAATAACGGGAAATCCTGGCAACTCGCCGACATTCTGTGTCGAGACGGGGTAGGTGATGTGGTCAATCCGAGTGAAACGTTGCCTTTGCAGTTGAACGATGGTCGCGTCCTATTCAACATCCGCACGGAATCGAAGCTACATAGGCGGTTTGTTTCGATCAGTCCTGATGGTGCGACGGGGTGGTCGGATCCGCAAACGGATGACAATCTTCTAGAGCCCGTATGTATGGCCAGTATCCTGAGGTTGAGCGACGGGAGTGTGGTGTTCGCCAACTGCGATGCGTTAGAGCATGAGCTCACTTCCCCCGATCGTGTCGCTCATGATCGAAAGAACCTTACGGTCAAACGAAGCACAGACGACTGCAATACGTGGTCTTCATCCCGTGTGATCGAGCCCGGTCCCTCGAGTTATTCGGATATGTCGGAGAACCAGAATGGTCAAGTCTGCTGCATCTATGAAGATGGGAAAATCCAAGGTCAGTATGACACCGCTTATGTGAGTGTGTCTCGCTTTGACGTCGATTGGATAACCAGGAAGGCGTAATAAAGGTCAAGACCTCCTGAGGAAACAGCAGTTCATCAAATTTAGAGCAGTTATCTGTATGGAGTGCTACCTTATCTGCACTAGCATCTTCTTTAGCCCGATCCCATAATAAGGCCCCGCAGTATCTTCCCCGTGACTGAGGATCATTTGGCTGATGCACGACAGTATCAAGAAACATAATAGGTGCTGCATGCCATTATTCGATTTTTAAAAGTTAAGCGATCCGTGGTCAATCTTATTTATTATCGTGCTAAGATCCCGCGCTTTATTTACCTCGGTAACACATTTGATTTCCGTTTCTTGGCCTTTCCATCCGAGGAGAACCCCGTTTTATTATGGCTGGGTGATCTGGGTTTTCTCTGTTCTTGGGCTTCTTTTAAGTGTTCCTGGTCAAACAATGGGGATGGCAGTTTTTACTGACTATTTTATAGAGGTGTTTTCTCTTCCTCGGACTGAGCTTTCGCTGGCCTACCTCTTTGGCACGCTTGGATCGACTTTTTTTCTTACTAGAGCGGGCCGTTGGTTTGATGTGTATGGTGGTCGAATTATGGTCCCTCTCTCTGCTTTCTTCTTAGGGTTAATGGTTTTTTACTTTAGCTTTGCTGATAAATTTATATCCTGGATAGACGGCCCTTCCTGGATAACTCTTTTAGTTGTAGTGGTTGGTTTTTTTGGAGTCAGATTTTTTGGTCAGGGAGTTTTGACCAGTTGTTCTCGGAATCTTTTATTGCCTTGGTTTGTAACACGAAGGGGACTAGTTAGCGGATTACGTAATGTTTTTGTTTCATTTGTATTCTCTATTGCTCCTTTGGGAATAGCTGGTTTGATTGCGGTCTTTGGATGGCGAGAGACGTTGTGGGGAATGGCGTTAATCGTTGGCTTTATTTTTTCAGTCCTAGCACTTTTTTTCATAAGAGATAACCCCGCAAGCTGTGGCCTCTTGCCAGACGGGAAGAAATATAATGCCAAGAAAGAAGTTTTTCAGGAAAAGTTATCCTTAAGTCTCAAAGAAGCAAGGCGTTCGCCCGTGTTCTGGATTTACTCACTAAGCCTTGCTATTCATGCATTTTTTGGGACGGCTCTCACCTTTCACATCGTAGCGATTTTTTCGGAATCTGGTTTATCCAGGGAGGTAGCATTTAGTTATTTCCTCCCAGTAGCAATTTTCTCGACTTCCGCTAACCTTTTAGCGAGTTGGCTAGTGGACTCGAGCGCGTTAAAACCTTTTCTGATTATTATGCTTGGAAGTTTTATTTTAGGATCTTTGGGATTTATTTCTCTCGATACTAAATGGGGGTATTGGGCTTTAGCATTCGGTTTCGGGATCGGTGGGGGGCTTTGGCATGTTGTTTCAAATCTCGCTTTCATAAGATTTTTTGGGCCCGCTCATATCGGAGAGGTGAGCGGCTTCAGCACCTCGATATCAGTTTTTGCTAGCGCACTTGGTCCATTTGTTTTTTCCGCAGCTGCAGATGTTTCTGGGAGTTATGGAACTGCTGCTAAGCTATGTTTGCTTGGATTGATAGCTTTATTAGTTGCTGCTCTGATAATTCCTCAAACAGAGCCGTCTTCGCCTTGCTGATGACATGTATTAAGAGTGGAAATATGACTGAGAATGATGAGTTCATTCAGAGATGACGTCTTGACGAACGCATCGGTGAATCTCGACGCTCTGAAGCGTTGGGCTGCAGCGTTAAAAAAAAATATTTTCACGCTTTATCTCACTTCGAAAGATCCGCGTACACCGTTACTCGCAAAGCTTATTGTCGTCCTAACAGTTGGCTACGCGTTAAGTCCAATCGATCTTATACCAGACTTTATTCCGATAGTCGGATATTTGGACGACCTACTTCTGCTGCCTGCGGGTATTTGGCTGGCAATTCGCTTGGTCCCTGATCTGGTGTGGCAGGAGTGCAAAGCTCGAACTGAAAGCGAGGCTTTTACTTTGCCGCAAAGTTTTGGTGCTGCCGTTGTGGTTGTGTTGTTTTGGTCGGTCCTGTGCTTGTGGATTCTCTCCCTTGCGTAGCAGTCGTTACACGCTATTCGTCATGTAAAGATTTTAGGTTGACTGTTGTACGTAGTGATTAGTTGGTGGTAAAACTGGTGCCATCAAAATACTTCTATCACTTCATAATATTCGTAGTGTACTCAAAAGCTTGGACAAAGTGAGTTAGTGATAACTGTCTGAATGGAACTGGAACATATACTGAAGTAGATGAAAGTCTTTACAATTTGAGTAGAAAAATAATGCCAAGGAGGGTTCCGAAACAGAAATGTTCATCCTATCTGAGATAAAATATGTATATGAATCGATTAATAGTCCTTGTGAGCTTATCTGCACTGTGTAGCAGCGGATATGGTGAGTATCGGGTCGAAGACTATGTAAAAGGTATTGATGTGCCGTGGGGCATGACGTGGCTACCGGGTGGTGACATGCTGGTAGCAAATCGCGATGGTGAGTTGTATCGCGTAAGTGACCGGAAGATAGTTGGTACGATAAGCGGCGTACCAGCGGTGCAGGCTAACGGTCAGGGTGGTTTACTGGATATAGAGTTGCATCCTGACCATGCGAATAATGGCTGGCTATACCTTTCCTATTCGAGCAGTGAAGGTGAGGGGAGTGGCAGCAATACTGCGATAGTGCGAGCGAAGTTGCAGGACAACTCGCTGGAGAGCCTCGAAACTGTGTACAAGGCTGAGCCCAATAGTAAAAACAATCAGCACTATGGTAGTCGTCTCGAGTTCGATAATGAGGGCCACCTGTATTTTTCGATAGGCGATCGAGGTAATCGGGCCGAAAATCCACAGGATCTGACCAAAGATGGTGGCAAGATCTATCGTATCCACGATGATGGTCGAATACCCGAAGATAATCCGTTTGTCGATAAGTCCAGACCTGCGATCTATTCCTGGGGTCATCGTAATCCCCAGGGTATGGCAAAACATCCTGTTACTGGAGAGATCTGGATCCATGAGCATGGTCCGAGGGGCGGTGATGAGGTCAATATTGTTAAGAGGGGGGCGAACTACGGTTGGCCAATACTGAGCTACGGTATCAACTATTGGGGAACAAGTTTTGCTGAAGGAACAGAGCGGGATGGGTATGAGTCGCCGATCTGGTACTGGGATCCTTCGATAGCCCCCTCGGGTATGGCTTTTGTTACCAGTGATCGTTACCCCCACTGGCAAGGTCACTTGCTGGTTGGCTCGCTGAAGTTTGACTATCTAGTGTTGTGCAAGCTCGAGGGCAATACCATTACGGTTGCCGATGTCATATTTGAGGAGATCGGGCGGGTGCGTAATGTGCGTCAGGGACCCGATGGATCCCTCTATATTGCGACCGAAGACGATGCTATTAAGCGTATTGTTGACTACTAAACTGACCACATCTTTCTTAGTTCAACAGGTTAAATCAATAAAGAAGACGGGCCATCTGCAAGTCCAGTGACGTATAATGTCAGCCAAATCCCTCGCATAGTTCTCCCTATGTCTCACTATCCGCACAAAAATCTGCCTTTAAAGAAGGCCAAGTTTGACAACAGAACTTTTGAATCTCAGAAGAGGGCCCGCCTGAGCTCCGGTCGAGCGCCCTTAAAGCTAGTAGTCAGTTCCGAAGAGAAAAAAAAGGAAGTTGAGGAGGTTTGTGCCGAGCATCATTGGGCATATAAAATTGACTTCGCGCTAGATAATGAAGAGGACATCAGTCAGTTGAGCTTCTTACTGAACAGTCAGGTCGTCGCCACCAGCACCCGCATAGCAGGCCGAAATGATCCCTGTCCCTGTCGCAGCGGCAAGAAATACAAAAAGTGCTGTGCCGCTTAAAATAGATCTACCGGATAACGATGTCATCGTCCTAGGAGCAGGCGCCGCTGGTCTGATGTGTGCCTTGACCGCGGCCAAGCGAGGTCGGCGGGTACTGGTACTGGAGACAGCAAATAAGGTTGGTAAGAAGATCCTGATGTCTGGCGGTGGCCGCTGTAATTTTACCAACTACTATGTGACGCCAGACAACTTTATCTGCACTAACCCATACTTCGTCAAAGCCGCTTTGCAACGCTATACAGTCTGGGATTTTATTCATCTTGTGGAGTCTCATGGCATACCCTATGAGGAGCGTCGCCATGGACAGTTGTTCTGCGTGAATTCAGCGAAAGATATCGTCACGCTGTTACTGGATGATTGCCAGAAGGCCAGTGTCACTATCCAGACTCATTGCAGTCCATCAAAACTTGAACCCCTAGTCGATGGCAAAGGTTATAACCTTGAATTTGACCATTCTGGTACGCTTTACTCATCCCGTAGTGAAGCAATTGTTATCGCGACTGGTGCACTCTCTGTACCCACACTGGGCGGCAGTGATTTTGGTTATGAGATCGCCCGTCAATTTGATATTGAACTGGTTCCGCGTCGAGCTGGGCTGGTGCCGCTAATGTTTAGTGACGCCACTAAAGTCCTGTGTGAGCGACTGACCGGTTTGGCACTGGAAGTTGAAGTCAGCTGTAATAGGCAGTCATTTACTGAGAATATGTTATTCACGCACCGGGGTATCAGTGGGCCGGCGATTTTACAGATTTCTAATTATTGGCAGCCTGGTGACGTCATCGTCGTTAATCTGTTGCCGGATATGGACGTCATAGATCGGTTGCTAGCTGCAAAGAGTTCCCAACCTGCAACTCACCTCAAGACGCTGCTTGGCCATTTGCTACCAAAGTCGTTGGTGATTGAATTGATCGCATTGTTTTGTCCAGAGCTGGACGGTAAGCGTATTGACCAAATTCCAGATGCTGAACTGCGTCACATCGCGGAACAGCTGCAGCATTGGGTATTGAAACCTTCTGCTAGTGAGGGGTATCGCACGGCGGAAGTTACATTAGGTGGTGTTTCCACCGATGCAATTAGCTCCAAAACTATGGAGGTCCGACAGCACCCGGGTTTGTACTTTATCGGCGAGGTGCTGGATGTCAGTGGTCATCTGGGCGGCTTCAATTTTCAATGGGCTTGGTCATCTGGATATAGTGCTGGGCTCGTAGTTTAGAGAGCAACTGGTGACTAGCTAAATGATAAGTCCATGAGTTCTTTAATGCGAGATTCTTTCTTTGATCTTAGGTGTTTTATTGCTGACTCAAGCAGGGTCACGTCGACGTTAAATTTACCGATCAGCAAATTGCATCTCATATAGAGTATGGTCCTGACCTTATAAGCAGTATTCGAGTGATCAACTGAGAATTTCTTTGTTTCTGTTGAATCATTAACATCGCAAACGGGGCATTGCCCTCAGACAGAACGCAAATTGCACGCCTCTTTCAGTAAATAAGAGTAGAATTAATCTTATAAATACATTGGTTATATACACTATAAAGTCGATAGGATCTCTAGATAGACTGCGGCAGGAGTAGATAATGTCAGCCATTACGCAAAAGGATGGTCCGGTTGCGGTGACCGGTGTGTCGGGATTTACTGGCGGTCACATGGTGAGAGAATTGTCTCTCCAGGGATACCATGTCAGGGCCTGTCTGAGAGATAGTGAATCGTGGCGAGGTCAGGATGCTATCAATTATCTTAAGACCCTCCCTAATGTAGAGATTTTGGATGGGTGTGATTTGTTTGAACCGGGTTCTTATCACCAGGCCTTTGCAGGCTGTAGTTCGGTTTTTCATATTGCCACCGTCTCCAGTAATTCTCTGAGAACCCAGCCAAAGGGCACCGGCGACGTTAGTACCGATGTCTACGACGGCCTAGTAAAGGGGACGCAGAATGTAGTGGACGCAATCAATGCCAGCGAGACCGTAAAGCGCTTACTCTACACCAGTTCTACATCGGCTATGTTTAACGCAAGAATGGCAGACCCTAAATACCATTGGACTGAAACTGACTGGGCTTATGATGGTGTGTTGGAAGAATACTGGAACTCTCCCGCAGCTTCCTACAACCGCGGCAAGGTGGATACTGAAAATCTCATCTACAAGGCAGGATCAGACAGTCAGGGGCAGTGGGACGCTGTCAGCTTTTTATCCGGGATGATCTGTGGCCGAGTATTATTCAAGGCCCAGTTGGGGCAGTGGAACGAGCAGATTGGAAGGATAGCCGCCGGTCTGGAAGTGAACTGGCCAACGCCTAATAATGTCTACTATGACATGATTGATGTCCGGGATCTGGTGAAGGCTCATCGCCTGGCTGCCGAATCCTCTGTGGATCATAATAATAGTCACGGAGGTCCCCGATATCTGCTCCATGGATGTGGTGAGCGCTCAACCATGAGTCTGAGAGAAGATATC
This sequence comes from Gammaproteobacteria bacterium, assembly GCA_002690865.1. GTDB lineage: Bacteria > Pseudomonadota > Gammaproteobacteria > Pseudomonadales > Azotimanducaceae > UBA7455. The sequence goes on from NZGG01000027.1 coordinate 43,768, forward strand.
CCGGAAATTATCGAACGCTATTTTCCTGGATACAAAATGGGCACTGCCGGTAATAGTGGCCAGAGAGATGACGGTAATCCACTCTGGTATAACGAGAATCACAGTTCGGATAAGGCGAAGACGCTGCTGTGCGCGACCATTAGACCTGTGGAAGAAACTATTCGGGATCTTGTGGAAAGCCAGATTGAACTGGGGCTGATCAAGCCGGTTTTGAAATAGCCTTCTAGCTTGTTGTGATGTAATTGGCCGGGTTGAGGCCGAGGAGCTAGATGAAATTGAAACCTAGGATAAAAAAGACTCCGGCTTTGGTGATGTAAACCCACGAAGTCTCTTCCCTGAGCTTAAGCACAGAATCTTTTGGTTTCCGAGGGTTGTCGTGCACTTACTATCGAATCCCTTTTGGTTTACATCTTACTTGGCCCGACAAGCAGGCGCTTTTTTAGTCTTCGTCCTCCATTACAGGCCTCAAACACTATCTATTGATTGCATCGGTCTACTTCTCCATTCCGCTTTCTGTCGAGGCAATGCCTTCATGTAGCACGGTGTACTCCTCTTTGTTCTGACCCGCATCCGCAAATGTCACCAGCTGAAATGTTTTCTCGGTACCGTTTTGTTCCGCGACTTGAGAATAAAGAGCATTGCCCCACCAATCCGATTTGGGGATACCGGTACCGTCTTCGATGGCTGTATCTGCGGCGAGAACCTGTGGTCCTCTAACGAACGCGACCGAGTTGGTGGTCTTGTCTCCGTCCGAAACCACTCGAATCTCGAGGGGGATCTTCAAGTGGATTTTGTCTCCTGAAGACCAAAGACGCTCAATCTCAATCCAACGACTGCTCGAAGGGGTGTGTGTCTTGCCATCGACTGTAGCCTCGAAACCTTTGGCCCAGGAGGGCGCACGTAAAACAAGTGGAAATTTGGTTGGCTGTTCCAGCACGACTTCAATCTTGAAATCGCCTGATTGAGGATAATCACCACTGACCTGTAACTCGACATTGGTGTTGCCGCCACTGCCATCATTTAACACGTGCTTACCCGGAATGTATTGCAATAGAGCAGGTTTTCCATTCAGAAAGCCTGATGCGAATGTCGGAATCATCGCGATACCGCGGGGAATACTGCTGGAGCAACAGGAAATCGGGGGAGTCATTTTGGAGTCGTGGCCGTTAAAGCTTTTGTGTCCATTCAGTGGTGAGAAATAGGTAACTTCTCCGGTAAGGGGTGACTGCGCGGCGAGCAGCGCATTGTAGGTCGTTCGCTCAAGTTCATCTGCGTATTGCACCTCACCTGTCAGTTCGAGAAGGTGGCGTGTGAGTTGAAGCCAGGTCACTGTCACGCAGCCTTCTCCGACCACTTGGCCGGGCGGTAGTCTGTGCTCAGGCTGGAAATGCTCATGATAGCTAGACGTCCCAGTGATATAGAGTCGTTTTGTCGCTACGTCAGTCCAAGCGTTAGTACAGGCTCTAAGATAACGCTCATCGGGATCGACTCGATACAGCTCAATAAGCCCGACGAGATTCGACAGCATTTCGTAGGCTTTTCTATTGGCTGTCCTGCTCACATCGCCACGTTCCAGTAGACTCGTTAGGAGATGGCAACCATCCTCGTAGGTCCAGGTCTCAGGATTGCTTTCATCTTCCCAGGCGTTGACTATCACGTTACAAAATTCAAGATAACGTGGCTCAGCGGTTAGCCGGTAGAGGAGCGCGATAGGTTCGAGCACACTAGTGGATGCCATACCCTGGTGGGAACTGGCAAGCCTCAGGCTTTTCTTGTTAACAACAAAGTTTTCATACATCAGATCGGCCGCACGTTTACAGCCGTCGAGCGCAGGTTGATAGTTTGTAGCCTGATAGTAGGTAAGCAATCCGATGAGGTTATATTTGTGCGTCCAGACGTCCCAAACAGGGCCATCCCATCCGATCCCGTCACCCTCACCGAATTGGTCCGATTCCTTGTAGGTACCCAGATAACCATTCGAAAGTTGTGTATCGATAAGCCTATTCACCGCGGAATCTATACGAGCCTTGAGTCTGTCATTCCCTGTAAACTGCCATGCATACGTTGCCGCATGCAGATACTTCCCGACATGTTCCCCGACCCACCATTGCTTGCCGGGACGGTTAACAAACGGTTCGAGGATCATATCCAGATCCAATTGCAGTAGGCGTTTCTCAACGTTGAGGTTCATGCGGTCAGCGATCCAGCCCTGGTATTCAGTTTTGCCTAAATCGGCGGGCGTGAATGCGATATTGATTTGTGGCTGAATGGCAGTTTTCATTTGATACTTTTCCTTAGTATTCCTGTTATAAACACAGTTAAATATTAATTGTAGCCCTACCCGTACGCTCAGATATTTACGGGCATTGAATTTAAATAGTGTACTTTTTTAAAGTGAACCTACATCGATATACAAATCGAATTATTTTTTGCGTAAGTGCGATTTCTGAATTACTTAAAATACTACTTTTATTTTGTGTAGCAATGTTGCAGCAACCTCAAGTATATCGGTTGTACGCGGTTTTTTTAAGCTTTGAGTGTTAGGAGGAATAAGAGTATTTTGACATCATAGGTCTACCATTGATTCTTAAATGGGTAAGACCAGATGGAGGAGGCAAGGACTTTGCTCTGACGGTGGATAAGGCTACAGCGCCTCAGTATTAAGTAGTTACTAAGCAATTCAGAAAGCAGCAAAATTATTCCCATAGCTATCCACATAAATGCATAATGCACGAAGCATGTTTTTGAAGCGGATGATATTTGATGAACAACAACGAGTCTTACTGGAAAGCAAACGTGACGTTGATGATGTCGCTGCTGGTGATCTGGTTTCTGGTGTCATTTGGCTGCGGCATTTTGTTTGTAGAGTATTTGAACCAGTTTCGTTTATTTGGTTTTAAGTTGGGTTTCTGGTTTTCGCAGCAGGGCTCTATCTACGTATTCGTGATTCTCATTTTTGTTTATGTCTGGGGAATGAACAAACTCGATAAACGCTATGGCGTTGACGAGGACGAATAGGTATGAGTGCGCAATTATTGACGTATTTGTTTATTGGGCTATCCTTCGCGCTGTATATCGCGATCGCGATTTGGAGCCGTTCTGCCACGACTACTGATTTTTATGTGGCGGGCAGTCACGTGCATCCTCTCGCGAATGGTGCGGCAACCGCAGCGGATTGGATGTCAGCGGCATCTTTTCTGTCGATGGCGGGTATCATCGCCTTCGAAGGTGCAGACGGCGCACGTTACCTGATGGGTTGGACGGGTGGCTATGTCCTTTTGGCCTTGTTACTTGCGCCGTATTTGAGAAAATTCGGGAAGTTTACGGTTCCAGATTTTGTTGGTGATCGCTATTACTCCCAGGCAGCAAGACTGGTTGCTGTGGTTTGTGTGATCTTTATTTCTTTTACCTATGTCGCTGGTCAAATGCGTGGCGTTGGTATCGTGTTCTCCCGCTTTCTTGAAGTAGACATCAACACAGGTGTCGTGATTGGCATGGGGATCGTATTCATTTATGCCGTTCTGGGTGGAATGAAGGGCATTACCTACACGCAGGTGGCGCAATATTGCGTGCTGATCTTCGCGTATCTCGTGCCGGCGATTTTCATTTCCTTGCAGTTAACAGGTAATCCGTTACCTATGCTGGGGTTTGGCAGTACCATGTCTGATGGTGTTTATCTGCTCGACAAACTCGACGGGCTTTCTGCGGAACTCGGTATGACCGCATTCACCTCGGGCAATAAATCATCCATAGACATGTTCTTTATTACGGCGGCATTAATGGCAGGTACGGCGGGGTTACCTCACGTCATCGTGCGTTTTTTTACTGTGCCCAAAGTGCGGGATGCAAGGATCTCTGCAGGTTACGCGTTGATTTTTATCGCTTTGCTGTATACCACCGCTCCAGCTGTTGCCGCATTCGCGCGCAATAACATCATCGATAACGTGGACGGCATGGTGTACGAGCATGCGCCGGAATGGTTTACCAAGTGGGAAGATTCGGGATTAATTGCCTGGCTCGATAAAAATCATGATGCCAAGGTTCAGTATCGCGGGGGTGATGCCTTGGTGCCGGTCAAACCTGTGTTTGACGGTACAAGACAAGAAGCAGGCCAGCGCACACTCGATAACTCGGCAAGCGCAAACGACAACGAGCTTTATATTGACCGTGACATTATCGTTTTGGCCCACCCTGAGATAGTGAATCTGCCCAATTGGGTTATAGCACTAGTTGCTGCGGGTGGTCTTGCTGCGGCGTTATCAACTGCTGCCGGCCTGTTGCTGGTGATGTCGACCAGTATTTCGCATGACCTGTTGAAGAAATGTTTGATGCCTAGTATCAGCGAGCGCCAGGAATTAATGTTTGCCAGAGTCGCGGCAGCGCTCGCGGTTTCTGTTGCCGGTCTACTTGGGATCTATCCGCCGGGATTTGTGGCACAGGTTGTAGCATTCGCCTTTGGGCTAGCGGCAGCGAGCTTCTTTCCGGTCCTGCTGCTTGGCATATTCTCCAAGCGGATGAATAAGGAAGCAGCTATTGGTGGAATGGTGACAGGTCTGACCTTTACCTTCAGTTATATTGTTTATTTTAAGTTTGTCAGCCCAGGGACCAATAACGCTGCACATTGGTTATTTGGTATCTCTCCGGAAGGGATCGGTACACTGGGGATGCTGCTTAACTTCGTGGTGTCACTCATCATTATGCGGATTACGCCACCACCGCCTGAAGAGATACAAGAGCTGGTGGAGCAGATCAGGATACCAAGGTAAATGTTATGGCCGGTAATGCAGTTCAAGGTCTGGCTGACGCCTGAATCGATATTGATTAAAACACTGAGCGAGTGCGGCAGGTGGCCTAAACTATGATGTCAGCTTCGCACGGCGATAGAGTGATGATCTTCAGCGTAGGCCATGAGCGTCTCGTGGGTACCCAGCTCAGGTATGTTGTTTGCAATCCTATTCGGCTTGCACAGCTTCGTCCCTAAGTAACTCCGCAACCTTCGGTTCCATCGCCTCAGCCCAAATCTGGTAGCCCTTTTGATTTGGATGCAGCAAGTCGGGCATGGCCTCAATCAGGAGTGTGCGTTCGTCGTCCAGGAATTGTTCGTTGATATTTAGGAAGAACACGCTTTCATTATCGGCGTACCCGGAGATAATCCCGTTCACCTCATTGTTCCGCTGACGCTTTGCATCATCCGGTCCGACGCCGCGAGGGAAAATTGCCAGTAGTAAAATCTTCGTTTCGGGCACACGCGAATGAAGTTCGCGAATGATGTGCTTTATACCTAACGCAGTGTCTTTCGCAGGGTCCAGTACCTTCGTATTGTTAGTACCAATCATTATCACTGCCAGCTTTGGCGTGATCCCGTCTACCTCGCCATGCTGAAGGCGCCACAACACATTCTGCGTGCGATCGCCCCCGTAACCAAGGTTCACTGCCTTACGGTGTCCATAGTATCGGTCCCACACCTCCTTGCCGCCTTTAGAGTCCTTAGGATTCTTAGGTCGACCTTCCCAACCATGTGTAATCGAATCCCCGATCATCAGTAGAGTCACGTCACCCTCATTGATACGTTTCAGCTTCGATTCATGGCGCTTTTTGGCCCACTCATGATCCCGTGCGGCGGGAGTAATGGCCTCGATAAGGTCGCTTTCAGGGGCGATAATATCTGTCTTGCTTTGATAGGTATTTTTTGCGCAACCATTCAATAAGAGCGACAGACTAAGTAAAGTGAACCATTGGACTTTCATAACTTATTTGTAACATTTAAATAGGTAAATTAGTAGACCAGTAACTCTTGCATTTGACTGCTTGATTACTCACTATCAGGATCACTAACGATAACCCATAAGGCGAGATGAATGTTGAGCTCATCATTACTTTCAGTGCGCATACCGCTTCTGGTGTTGCTTCTCGCGGCCCTGCCTCTGTCCGCATTTTCCGAACGACCAAATATTCTGTGGATTGATATCGATGATCAATCTCCCTGGTATAACGTCTATGGAGATAAGACAGTCAGCACACCTAATCTGGACGCACTGGCGAACGAGGGTGTTGTTTTCGAAAGCGTTTATGTAGCAAACCCTATTTGCGGACCTAGCCGATCAGCAATGATTACCGGCGTCTATCCTATTCGTGTCGGCACCCATGATATGCGTGCGGGGAGGGTGCCCGAATACCAGATCCATTTACCTGAAGAGATCACCACAGTGCCGGAGATAATACGTAAGTCCGGTTATGAAACCTACAATGCGCACAAGGACGACTACAACTTTGCCTATGATCGGCGCGATCTTTATTCATTTGGTAATCCGCCGCACCCTTATTCACCTGGCAGTCGTGACGAGGAGGCCGGGAAAAGTGACGGCAAAAAAGGTGGTGGGAAAGAGGTGAGCAAGAAACAACTCCTGGAAATGGGTTTCACCGCCGAGAAAGCAGCTGACATGTTGGCAAAGCTTGATAAGGATAAAGGTAAAAGCACAGTCAACTACAAAGGGTTGCGTGGAACAGGATCCTGGCGTGACGTCAAAGAAGGCCCATTCTTTGGACAGATGTCCATCCCCGGGGGTAAGAGTGTTGACACGATAAACGAGCAGCTTCGCTCGTTCGGTTTGGAGCCGGTGGATCCCGCAGACGTCAGGGTACCGGCCCAGTATCCGGATATCCCTCAGGTTCGGCAACACGTTGCCGATCACTACAATTCCGTCCAGCGTACTGATCACAACATTGGGAAATTAGTACAGCAGTTTAAAGATGAAGGCCTGTGGGGGAACACTGTATTTATTCTTTACAGCGACCATGGCTCGGATCTGCCTAGAAGTAAGGGATACGTCTATAAAGAAGGTTTGCATGTTCCATTTATCATCGCAGCACCTGGCATGGATATCATTGAGCCGGGAAGAAGAAGTGATCTGGTCAACCTGATGGATATTGCAGCGACCACGCTAGGGCTTGCCGGGATCGCGACCCCCGAATTCATGGATGCCAAAGATATCTTTGCCAAGGACTATCACCGGGAGTACATCTATTCATCTTCAGACCGCTGGGGCAACGTGATCGACAGGACGCGTTCTGTCATGGGTGA
>NZGG01000028.1 GCA_002690865.1 Gammaproteobacteria bacterium
TACTTTTCTGCCTTTTCTTCACAAGGTGCTTCAACCTGTTTCCCCGTCAAGCACTTCGAACTCCAATTGCCGTTTGGCTAAGTCGGCGGCCACTACGCGAACGGTGACGCGCTCACCCATGGCGTAATTCCCACCATGGCGTGCACCAATCAACGCTTGCTGGTCTTCATCGTACACGTAGTAATCGTCAGGCAAGCCATCTTTCGGCACAAAACCCTCACATTTGTTCTCCTCGATTTCTACAAAAATGCCCTTCGGCACCACGCCGTTGATGATGCCGTAGAAGGTCTCTCCGAGGCGGGTCATCAAGTACTCCACTTGTTTGTATTTGATCGAGGCGCGTTCCGCTTCAGCAGCGCGCTTCTCCATGTTCGAGCTGTGCTGACAGGTCCCTTGGAGAGGACCAGGACTGACAGGTTTTTCGCCATCGATGTACTGTTGAAGAAGCCGGTGCACCAATACGTCTGGGTAGCGGCGTATGGGGCTGGTGAAGTGGGTGTAAAATGGAAAGGCTAACCCGTAGTGGCCAATATTCTGGGTGCTGTATTCAGCTTTGGCCATGGAGCGGATCGCCATGGTCTTGACCACATTTTCAGCATTCGTTCCGGCGGCGGCCTGAAGCAATTGACGCAGGGCGGACTCTGCATTGCCCGGATTAATTTTTGGCATCTCCAGACCAAACTTGGCCACGAACGTGCGCAGCTGCCGGAGCTTTTCCGGGTCTGGACGGTCGTGAATCCGGTACACGGCTGTCCGGGTTGCTTCTTCCTGTTTGCCATCGCCACCGCGTGGCTTGGCCAGGTACCGACTCACGCGCACATTGGCCAGGAGCATGAAATCCTCGATGAGGCGATTGGCATCGAGCATACGCTTGATGACCACGCGCAATGGCTTGCCGGCCTCGTCCAACTCAAATTTGACCTCTTCCGTATTGAAATCGATGCCGCCCGCCTTAAACCGGCGTGCCCTCAATTTTTCAGCCAACCCTTGCAACGTGCGCACCTCTTTCGCAAACTCGCCTTTGCCGCTTTCGATGCGTTCTTGGGCTTCGTGGTAAGCAAAGCGGCGATCGCTGTGGATGACCGTGCGTCCGAACCATTCCTTCTTGATGTTGGCCTGTGCGTCCATTTCGAAAACGGCACTGAAAGCGGGCCGGTCTTCGTTAGGACGCAGCGAGCACAAATCATTCGAAAGCACCTCGGGCAGCATGGGAATCGTGCGGTCCACGAGGTACACCGACGTGGCGCGTTGACGAGCCTCCTCATCGAGGACCGATCCAGGCTTGAGGTAATGCGTAACGTCCGCGATGTGCACGCCCACTTCCCAATTACCGTTGGGCAGCTTTTGCAACGACAGGGCGTCGTCGAAATCCTTGGCGTCAACCGGGTCGATGGTCAGGGTCGTAACGTCACGAAAATCACGGCGGCGGGCCAATTCCTCGGCCGGCACTTCACGTGGAATCGCAGCAGCAGCAGCCAATACATGATCCGGAAACTCATAAGGCAACCCGTACTCAGCGAGGATGGCGTGCATCTCAACTTCATGGTCGCCCGGGCGACCTAGCACTTCTACAACCCGGGCAGACGGCGCGTCTGAAGGATCATCCCAGCTCAGCATTTCGACGATGACCTTCTGGCCATCCTCGGCGGCGCCAAGGTTGTGCGCACCGATGAAAAAGTTGGCGTGTAATCGTTGATCGGACGGGTAGCCAAACGCATAGTCCCGTACGCGTTCGATGACCACCACGTATTGCTTTCGGGCGCGCTCGACGATGCGCGCCACCCGCGGTGTGTTCCGCCGGCCGCGGCGCACCCAGTCCACCTCCACCGTATCGCCCCAAAACGCCGTGCCAGTGTAGCCCTTGGGAATCGAAATTTCGTTACCGTCTGGAAGCATTACAAAACCACGGCCGTGTCGAGTGACCTGTATGGTGCCCACCGGACGCTCATTCTGCGGCATGTCCGCCAAAACGTACTTGCCGCGACCCAGCGATTCCAACCGGCCATCGCGCCCCAGTTCTTCCAGAACCGTCATGATTTTGCGTCGCGTATCGTGGTTTAAGGTGCCCAAAGTGCTCGCAACTTGTTTGTGGTTGAGGGGCTTGTTAGGCTGCCGTTTGAAGACCTCAAGGATCTCTTTTCGCAGCTGACGGGGCGGTTTCCTTGGAGGCATGGCCACAAAGATGCTTCCAATCGCCTGGTATTTGCGACCTTTGTCCCCGCATGTCTACACGCAGTTATCAACGATGGTCCCCCGAGTATTGGGACGATTACACCGTCATCGACTCGGGCGATGGCGCTCGTTTGGAACGATTTGGAAGCTTGGTGCTCGACCGGCCCGACCCCGCTGCCGTATGGTCCCGCCGACTGGGAACGGATGCGTGGGACGAAGCTCATGCCCGCTTTGAGCCCACCGGACGAGCCAAGGGCAATTGGGTTCCATTGGATACCGTCCCCGAAGGATGGAACATCAACTACCGTTCGCCGAAGTTGCAGTTGCGGTTTCACCTCGAAATGACCCGGTTCAAACACGTGGGTATTTTCCCCGAACAGGCGACCAACTGGGAATATATCGCTGAACACCTTAAGCCCGGAGACAAGTTCCTTAACCTCTTCGCGTATACTGGTGGTGCCTCCATCGCGGCTCGTTCGGTCGGCGCTGAAGTCACTCACGTGGATGCCATTCGCCAAGTGGTGGATTGGACCCGGGTCAACATGGAGTTGAGCGGCCTGGACGGCATCCGCTGGGTGGTGGAGGATGCCCTCAAGTTTGCCCAACGCGAGCAACGACGAGGAAACACCTACAAGGGCATTGTCTTGGATCCACCCACTTGGGGCCTCGGACCGAAAGGCCAGAAATGGCGGTTAGAAGACAACCTGCTAAACCTTTGCGCCGTCGTGGCGGACTTACTTGAACCCGATGGTTTCATCATCATGAACACGTACAGCGGGATTGCGCCAAGTGCCCTCGAAACCGTCTGGGAAAGAATTTTGCCCTCCGCCCAATTTGAATCCGGTGAATTGTGCTTGCGCGGCGAAGACGGCCATTGGATTCCCACCGGCAGCCTCATCCGAATCACCTCACGACCATGACGTCAGAATCTCCTATGCTTGGCCTTCGCCTGCCTACCGACCCAAGGTGGGTCAAATTGGTCGAATCCAACATTTCCGAAATCCTTACCGACCACGCTTGGTGTGAGCAGAAGGCCGCATCCAATGCCATCAGTACCATTGTGCGTTTCCCTGAACACTTGGACCTCGTGGCCGAATTGACCCGCATTGCCCAAGAGGAAATCGAACATTTCGGAATGGTCGTGGACCGCATCAAAGAGCGTGGATTTGAGCTGGGTCCAGAGCGCAAAGACGATTATGTAGGTGAATTGCTTCAGTTCATCAAGCGCAAGTGCTCGCGGGAAGAACAACTCGTGGACCGCTTGCTCTTTGCTGCGATGATCGAGGCGCGGTCGTGCGAACGGTTTCGCATGCTCTCTGAACGAGTGAAGGACCAGCCTTTGGCAGAATTTTACCGGGAGCTCATGATTTCCGAAGCCGGGCACTACACGACTTTCATTGGGTTTGCGCGCAAATACGGAGGCAATGTGGACGTGGAGGCGCGGTGGCAAGCGTTCCTCGATTACGAAGCGGAGGTCATCCAGAATTACGGTAAGAAAGAGACGATGCACGGCTAATACGCGTTAAGTTCGTGTCATGACCCGCTTCTTTCCCCTTGTCGTTGCTGCGCTCTTGCTCGGCGCTTGCACCCCGCCTGAACCCGTCTTCACCTCTGAGTTGGACGTCCGCGACGCGCTCGCTCAAATTCAGAACGCGCGCTTCACCGCCCATCTTTCCAACGACGTAGACGCCTCGGATTCCCATTGGGAGCGCGAAGTCCGCATCGACTGGTTGCGATCGCATGCGGTCGGGGATTCTGCCTACGACTTAGCATGGCGGTACGCCGATGCGTTCATCCAAGACGGCGACACCAGCCGCTATTGGGGGCATCTGTGGGCCAACCGCCTCACCTACATTTCTAGCGACAGCCTGCGCAAAGCGAGCGATTGGGACGCCGCCAACTCGAACAACGGCAACGGCATCCCCAACTACTATACAGCCATGACCTTGCCTGTCATGCTCACCGACACAAGCTGGTGGGCGGCGCAAGTCAGCGACTCAGCGGTGCGCGTAAACTGGGAGCATGTCTTGCCGAGCGCCAATCAGACCGAACAATTCATTCTGACCAAAACCTCCATCCCTGACACCGCGGACGCGGATTACCACCCCGAATCGCAGAACCTGAAACGCTGGGTCTTCGAATCTCCACGGGGTCTTCCGGTGCGGTATGAACAGTCGTGGTACGAAGGCCAAATGGCCTACGGTAGCGACATAGCCATTGATTGGGATTGGGAGCTCCCCAACGACGGCATCGTCGAACTCGCAGTGGCCGATTGGGTAGCACCGGAGTGGTCTCGGGAACCAGAGGAGACACCGACCGTTGCGGGGGGTGGAGACGGGGATTGGTTTGAGGAAGCCATGGCTGCGTTGCCCGCAATTGGCGAGCCGACGCCTGCCATCGAAGGGTTCGACCTGGCTGGGGAAGCCACTTCCCTAAGCGACCTTGCGGGCGACCTTGTCTACGTCGATTTCTGGTACATCGGTTGCGGACCGTGCATGCGGGCCTTGCCACATTTGGCCCACATGGAAGAAGAGTTTGGGCCGGCGGGATTCCACGTGTTAGGGGTGAACCACCACCAAGATGCCAAGACCGTCAAACGCTACTTGGACCGCCGCGAACTGGATGTTCCCCAGGCTATTCTTGATTCGCTACCTGATGGCTACCCTGTCGTCGCCTATCCCACGTGGTTCTTGGTGGGCCGAGACGGGTCCATCGTCGAGCGCAACATAGGCTACGGCGAGGACACCGCGGCCTTCCTCGACTCGTTAGTGAGCGCGAATTTGTAAGCAAATGAGTTTATTGGCCTCCCTATTCATCAATCAGCAGAATCTTTCTGAAGGCCTTGGCGCCACTCCTCTAGCCTTCTCTCCGCAATATCTGGCTTCCAACTGAGGAGGTAAACGTTGGGGTCCATTGAGGCTACAACTCCATAGATATCCCTGTTACTATTCAGCAAAGGGGTTAAGTATTTATGTGCCGAATTGTAACCCATGTTGTCCAAGACAATAAAATCTGGATCGTTCGAGACCAGGTGCTCTAGCATCCGAATAGAGTCGGCCGTAAATGGAAAACTCACCGTGCGTACGTTTGAGTGATAAGAGAATATCATGGGCTTTCGGCAAACGACCATTGGGTCATCCATCTGCATGTCCTTCACCTTGTCCGCTAGGCTGAGGTAACTTATAAAACCTTTATTGTACGGTTTCAGCGCCTTTTGTCGGATGGTATCCATCTTAGGCCACATGCCGAAACCTGCAAACAAGAAAACAAATGCAAAACCGGTTACCGGCACAACGTTAATTTTCTTCAGTAGCCATGAAGAAATCGTCCACGCACCAGTGATGGCTCCGATGTACAATATCGGCGCCAAGGGCCACACATAGCGGGATTGATTTCCGCTGTGCCAAAGCAACAATATAACGCCTGTAAAAGCCCAAAACAGCAACATAACACGACCAAGAGGACCCAATACAAACAACCCGAACAGGACAAGCAAGAGCATCAGACCTCCATAAGCCCACACCCAATTCTCCCGGTCTAGAGGATACTCCCCGGGCACCAATACACTCAACGTTCCCTTGAACATGGTATCGTAGGCGTTGGTGGTAATCTTTTTGCTCCAATCTTCCCACGATGCCAGTTTTCCTTCACCGGGATTCCAATTGTCCTTTTTGAAAATTGTCTCCACATACCGCCCCTCCAGCCCAAGCGAATTGTTCCGGATCGACCAGGGTGAGATTAACAGGGCAAACCCGATCAGGATTGCCAGAGCCAGCTTCCATTGCTTTTGAAACACAACATGAGTAACGATCGCAGCAAATGCGGCAACTCCAATTCCTCGAATCAGGTAAGAAATTCCAAGCGCAATAACCATCGAATAAAACCATGGTGATTTCCAAAACGCCTCGAGCTGCTGAATTTTAGTAAAGGACCAAAGAGCGAATACAGTAAAGAACATGAACGACATTTCGGACATGATCTGCGATCCAAAGTGCCACAAACCTGCATTCATGAGGAGCAAACATGCGACCACAAATGCGACTGCCCTGCTTTTGAGCGCCTCTTTCACCCACTGCCAAACCACTATAATGGTCCCAAGAAAGAAGCCCATATTTATCCATTTGAACCAAACAATATTATTGCCAAATAACCAACGCTCAATGAGCAGTAGTGTAGGGTATCCCGGAGGAAACCAATTAGATGGCTTGAATTCACCACTTGTAGAAGTGCCATACCCATTTCCTTCCCACATATTCTGCATCAAATGCAAGTAGAAGTAGTTGTCCCCGTTGGGGTGCAGGTCCTCCATGAACATGTACTTTCCCAGCAGTAACCAGGAGACGCCGATGAGTAGCAATGCAATCGCATCCAAAATCCGCGGAGAATGTTTACTCTTTTCCATATCCAATAGATGTCAATACCGCCGTGTTTTATACAAGCCTAGTGCGTGCAACCGGTAAATAAAAGATTCGCGAATGACCCCGAAGCCATAAATCGTGCTACGTGCCAAATTGATTGAAGATGCCTCCTCAAAGTATTTCGTTGGACACGTTACCTCACCAATTTCAAAACCGGCCTTGAAAATCTGACAGAGCATCTGGTTGTCAAAAACAAAATCATCTGAATTTTCTTCAAATCGGATGCCCTCCAGAACAACCTTCGAAAATGCGCGGTACCCCGTATGGTACTCCGAAAGCTTTTGATTGATGAGGACATTCTGAAACAAAGTCAAAAACCGGTTTGCAATATACTTTATCATGGGCATTCCACCCTGCAAGGCCCCCTTGCCAAGTATGCGCGATCCCAAAACCACGGGGTAAACACCATTTGCAATGATGTACGCCATAGACTCAATCAATTTGGGAGAATACTGGTAATCTGGGTGCAACATAATCGTGATATCAGCCCCGATTTCCAATGCCTTTTTGTAGCAAGACTTCTGATTGCCTCCGTAGCCTTTATTGGAATCGTGATCGATTACGTGCTCAACACCAAGTTGACGGGCCAACGTCGCGGTGTTGTCCGCACTGCAGTCGTCTACAAGAATAACCTCATCGACAACATCTCTTGGGATTTCTTGAAGAGTTCTTTGAAGTGTTTGCTCAGCGTTGAACGCTGGCATCACCACAACAACTTTCTGATCACGGATCATCACTTTGTTTTGCAAACGCATACGAACGAAGACGCATGATGGTTTCAAAATGTAAAATCAATGACGCTCATATCCGTAGAATCTCGCTCCAGACCGAAGACGTCGGTCTCTCCTTTTTGCTAATGGAAGAACGAGGGAGGACTTTGCCTCCCTCGTTTCACATTAATCTTCTAATACATATGGTATTGGCAGTGCCTTTACTCCAATGGACTCTGTCGGCGGAGCGGTGTTTGCTGGCGCAGGATTCGTGCAGCCTTTTTCATTGGTAAATGCGCTGATCCAATACGAATCACTGCGCAATATCAAGCTGCCGTCCGCATCGGTGGTATCGGTCGGATGGTGCAAGAAGTGAACCGCTACAGGAGCATCATAGTGGCCTTCGAACGTAAACTGCGCCCCACCGTCCAACGATACCGGAGTGCTCGGCAACACCAGGTATTGTCCTGTGACCACGGGGTAAGTGGACTCCTGGACAATGATGGTCAAATCCGCTGTCTCGCTGTTTCCTGCGCCGAAAACACTCAAGGTGTCACGCCCCGTTCCGCTTGCACTCCCATCGACTGTCAACACAGAACCGCTGATGGTGGCGGAGCCAAATGCGTCCAGCGCAGCATTCAATGAATAGCTCCACGTACCGTTCTCGCTGCCATCATGGAGGGTATCCAGGTCAAGAGTAAGGGTCGTCCCTTCACACAATAGCAACGAATCCACCGCTTGATAATTGGGACCTGCAAACGTGCACGCTGGGTTGCTCGCATCATCGTAGTTTTCAGCCAAAACGTTATCGCAATTATCTGTGCTGTTCTCTACGTAGCCAGATGGCGGTGTATCTGAACACACGTCGTCGCTCATTGAGGCGTTGCCAAGCCCATCACTATCGGCGTCTTGGTAATAGGTTGTGGGGTACGAGCACGTCTCGTTGGCACTGTCGTCGTAGTTGCAGGCATTCGTTTCAGTGCAATTATCTGAGTCATCGCAAATGCCGTCGCTATCAATGTCTGTTCCAGTACCGCCACAAACGCCGCAAGCGTCCTCCATCTGGCAGGCGTCATTGGCGCTGTTATAGTAATTGCAAGCCATCGTGTCCGTGCACAAGTCAACGTCATCGCAGATGCCATCGGCGTCCGAATCTGTTCCTGTACCGCCGCACACACCGCAAGCGTCATACGTAGCACAGGCCGCCGTTGGGTTCGCATCGTAGTTGCACGCCGTGGTATCAATGCACAAGTCAACATCATCACAGATTCCATCAGAATCGCTGTCTTCAATACAACTGCCACCGCACTCATCCAACGCATCAAGGACATTGCCCTCACAATCACATTCGCCTTCAGCAATTCCTTCACATGAGCCATCGTCATAATCAGCGGCTGAACCATCATCGTAATTACACGCTGTTGGATCAGTACATCCGCCAACACATCCGCCAGTATTATACGTTGCCGTTGAGCCGTCGAGACCCTCACCAAGCAATGGGGCGCCATCCGCAGTCAAGCTCCACGATATCTCAAAAGGAAATGGATCCGTAACGAAAGATACCTGAACACAAGCATCCGGTGGAAGACAGAACACGTGATTAGCACTAGATCCGAAATCACAGCCTGTGAAAAGTACGTCACCGTCGGATAAAATGGTGTATCCTCCTCCTTCTTCACAGACAATGCCGTCACCATAAGAATCCTCAATGTTGAACTCATAGA
>NZGG01000029.1 GCA_002690865.1 Gammaproteobacteria bacterium
ATATGGCAACGCGGAACGTCTGTTCCACCTTATGCGGAACCGTTGTTCCACCATGGAATATTTGTTCCGCCTTTTTTGACAACGAAATCATGCGTTTTTTGCCTTCCATTTCTACTTCGATGTGATCGTTTTTTTTTAGTTCTTCCAACCATTTGCGAATTGCACGATCCGACACGTTGATCACGTTTGCCAACTCAACATTTGATTTTCTGCACACACCGTCATCATCCAACAATGACGTGATTTCAGCAAACAACAATTTAGCATTTGCCGACAACAAGTCATCCCGACGAACCGATTCGGGCATAATCCCAAAAAACGATTTGTTCATTTATTTGTTTTTCAATTCTTCTAAAAATTCAAATAATTCGCCAAATACTTCAGCGAACCGATCGTGTGAAATGTCATCGTTCCCATACTTTTGAAACAAAATTTCGATCAACAATTCAAATTCGGTTTTGGTTAATTCACCAACATATACAAATTTGACGTCATCGGTGATCGTTGTCGCCGACGTGCGCCAAACACGTTGATCGATTTCGTTATAAAAAACGGGTTTTTGTTTATTCCAATACATTTTCAAAAAAATAAAGGTCAATAATCTGTTTACATTTATCAAAGTCATTGCACCAATGCACCGACCATTTGCATGATCGCAATGCATCCATCATTTGATTTTGATTTTTGGTTGGTTTGTTGCGACCGACTTTCAATTCGATCGCCAATCCGTTTTTGTTTTGATTGGGTGTAAAAATCAATACATCGGGAACACCCGCAATGCCACCCAAAAATTTGAATTTAAAACGTTCAAACGGCGTGCGTCGTCCCTCATTGTATGGATGAATCACCAACGCGTTTGGATGTTGCAATTTGATGTAATTGATCACCATATTTTGCAAATGATCTTCTTTTCCTAAAAATTTATAAAACGGATTCATTGTTGATTTCTGATTCCAATTCCATTGTCAATTCAAATTTTTTTGGACATTGAAAACGGATTTGGTGTTCGTTTAAAATATAAGCAATTATTGACGCGTGTCGTGCATCCACCACAAAAATTGCGTTTTGATTGTTTGTTTCATCTG
Source organism: Gammaproteobacteria bacterium (assembly GCA_002690865.1). GTDB lineage: Bacteria > Pseudomonadota > Gammaproteobacteria > Pseudomonadales > Azotimanducaceae > UBA7455. Next base: position 1,086 of record NZGG01000029.1, read on the forward strand.
TCGGCTTGCCTTCCTTTTTTGACCAATATGTTGGAATTGATTCGCCGATCCCATAATGTTGCGCAATTTCTTTGACGCTTTTTGATGTGTTCCAATACGCGTCAATGACTTCTTTTTTTATTTCTTCTTTAGTCATAACAAAAATGCATCATCATCGTCCGAACATTCGTGATGCATATATCCCAAAACGTGACCCGTTTCGACATAAACTTTCCACGAAAAAAACGCTTCATGAAACAAATAATCGGCATTGTCGATCATTTGATCGCTCATGCCATAAACTTGCACCAAATACGGCGGTTTTGTTTCAACCGCGATGAATCTGAACGCCTTTGGATCAAACCCCGCGCAAATCGAATAAAAATAGGCTTGAACATGATAATGTCGATCGTATATGTCACGACGGAATTTGTTCGGTTTGTTGTTTTGACACGATTTGATGTCGCTGATCCACTTTTGACGATCATCCATGCAGTCGGGACGGAACCGAACGGGAATCCCTTCGATTTTGCCATAATGCGAAACTTCTTTGATGTTGCCGTTTAAATATTTTTGAACGTCTTGTTTCTTTTGTGCGTTTTCATAAATGCCATTGATCGCATTCATTTGAATGGTTGTCATGGCAATTTTTCCTTTGTTGCTTTCTTTGAGTTCCGCGGCAATTTCTTTGTCCGCCTTTTTGCGCAAATCTAATTTTGGTAACTCAAAATATTGATCATCGAATTGATCGGGAAACAACAATTTTTCGTGAATCGCAGTTCCCAATTCCATCGCTTCGGTTGTCTTAAATGGTGGGCGGTTCAAATAATATTCAACCGATCGATCGGCGATCACCTTCAAACCCGACGAACTGATCGACGGGTCTGAATGATAATCTTCATTTGAATCCACCTTTTTTGTGAATTTACTGATGTTCATCTTTTTTAATGGATTTGATTATTTCCTTCAATCCTAAGGTCCACGCCTTTTGATGTTGTTGCAAGTCAACGACTTGAATTTTCAAATCGGCGTTTTCCTTTGCCAACTTTTCGTTTTCTTCTTCTAAACCCTTGATTCGGGCTTTTAAACTGATCATGCCGTCCATAATTAAAACGGCAAATCGTTTGATTGATCATCGGGTCTTGGCATTTCCATCGGCGGCGTCTTAACTAATTCCGCATCATTGGTAATTCGCCACCCTTGGATCGAATTAAAATATTTGATTTCGCCTTCGGGATTCGTCCATTCACGTCCACGCAAATTGATTCCAACAACGACATTGTTGCCGACATTGTAATTGTCCAAAATAGCGGTTTTGTCTTGTACAAATTCGATCAACAACGTTTCGGGATAATTCCCAACCGTTTCAACGACAAGTTCACGTTTTTGAAATCCATTGTCGCCAAATGTTTTGGTGTTTCCGATTTTTTTGATTGTTCCTTTAATTTCCATTTTTATTTGATTTTAAATTGATTAATTATTTGATTTTTCTGATCATTAGTCATTGAAAACATGTCCAACACTTTGACCGCTTGATCTTTTGTTCCCATTAGGGTTTTTTTTAGCTGATCCGTTGTCAATTTGTTTTTCATGTTTTTTTGTAAATGAACGGCGTTTTCCACCTCATCTTTTGACGCGATTGCGGTGTCGATACCGATTCCCAAATATCCCAACGCCCGACCGATTGCCGATGTTGTTGCATTTTCCAAAAACGATGTTTTGTTCACACCCGTTTTGGTGATGTATTCTTGCGAATGTGCTTGTGACAAAATGATTTGATTTCCGTCTATGTACTTGATAATCGTTGCCCGAACATAAATTTCCGATTCGGGATTTCCACGATCAACAATTTCATCGATGATCGCACAATCTTTGAATCGTTCGTCCGATCTGAAATGTTTCAATCGCTCATTGACGGTGATGTAATCATTGCCACGAATTTTGGTTGTTTTCATAATTCGTCGAATGTTCTGATCAATTCGGCAATATCAAAACCCATGGTTTTCAGTTTGATTAAATCGCCGATGGTGATCCGTTTGTAATCTTTGATTTTGGTGTTTAGTGTTGCAACCGTGCAACTCAAATGACTTGCGACCATCTGTTTGGTCAAGTTCATGCGCATCCGTCGCAATGTGAATTCTGCTTCGAACGGCGTCAAATTATCTTCCATTTAATAAATATTTTGGACAAATATAAATTAAATTGATGCTTGCTTAATTAAATTTTATGTTGTATATGTATTGCGAATTGATGCGGTGATGTCGTCGTCTTGATTTGGTTCATGCGCGAACACGCGTGATTCGTTTCTTTTTAGACTGATTTCAATCTTGTCAATCATCATTGCAACCGCTGAACGATAAACGACATTTGACCCGTCAACCATGTTGATCCACAACTTGTGAAATGGCGTGATCACGTCCGTGTTTAAATTGTACAACGTCGCATTGAATCGACGCATTGGTGATCTGTAATCATTTAAAATTTGTTGCGTTCCAATATCAACCACCGTGTTTGGATCATTATCTTCCAATGTGTAATCGCGCGGTCGAAACAAAACTTTTGAAAAAATATGTTTTTGGAATTCGCGTTCAAAAACTGATGAATTGTTGGCTTGCTTTCGTTCGTGTATTCTTGTTTGCTTTTCTTCACGAACCCGTTTGATGAATACATTGTCATAATAAACGGCGGGATTTGATGCACCCGCACCCGTCAATGATAAATTTGATGATCCAATTTGAATAGCATATCGATGATTCGTTGTTGTGCTGAATGGCAATTCACCTTCCTTTAATGTCACCCATTGATCAACTTGTTTTGTTTCCAATGTGATAAAATTGCTTGAATTTGTTGTCCATGAAATGCCATTCCAATATTCAATTGTGCCACTACCTTGCGCGTTTCGAATTAGTTTGAATCTAAAATCACCACCATTGAACGTGATCGAATCATCGTTGTTTTCTGAAAAATCTATGTAAACTTGACATTGAAATTCCAATTCGTCGGCATCTTCCATTTTTGGATAAAAGAAATTTGACGATATTGACAACGATGCGCGTGTCACATAAAACCCCGTGTTGTTTGCCGTTGTTTTGTATGATCTATTTCCGCCCGCAATGAAATCGTGTTCGTCAAGTGTTCCATGATTGACCGTCCAAATCGATGGTGTTTCATTAAATTCAAACCCCGCGTCACGCGTTAAAATGTTTTTGAAATCTAAATCGGGATGATCCACATAAAAATTTTCAAGTTTTTCCGTTGTGATCACCTTATTGTGTGGCGGCGAAAATTCAAAAATGGCGTCGGCGTTTAACAATTTCGCATCGTCTTTGATGATTCGCAAAACATTGATCGTGCTGATGTTTGATGAAAAAACACCTTCAAAAGTGTATGTTCTGAAATTAGGTTTTTCAAATTCGTTTGTCACTAAATAAGCGGATTCGGTTGATCGCACCCCCGACGGGATCGTTCCGCCGTCCGCCGTTGTGAACTGATCATCCAACAATGTTTTGTCGGTATATTCGGAATTTGAAATGATCAACCATTTTGATTCGTGTTGAAACAATCTTGCATTCATTTGCATCAACACGTTTTTCAATGCGTCTTTTGCCGTGATGATGTCCAAATTTTTTGTGAAAATACCTTCAAAATCAAAATCAAAAACATTTTCCGTTCGACCGTTTGACGTCACATCGACTGACGTATAAATCGGGAATTCAAGACCCGTTTTTTTCAATGCTTGGGCAATTCTTTGAATAATCGAATATTGACCACCCCCCGACAATGTTTCTTCCATTTCTGAGAAATCAAAACGAAACGCATCCAATTCACCCAAACCATCCGATGCCGTCAAATTGACTTCAAATGGTTCCGTTTGGAATCGTTCAATGTAATCGTCCGCCGTGATAAATCCTTCCCACAATGTTGTTGAAAGTGAAAATTGGTCACCATATTCCAATTTGACTTTGTATTCACGTTCATCGGATTGAACAAAATCATCCAATTGATTGTTTTGGGTTGTTGATGATGTAAAAATCCAACGATCGGGAAATTCACCAACATTCAACATCGCACCCCAATAGTCCGCTTTTTGTGTTCCTTCTTGAACATTTCGATTCACTTCCATTGATTCATTGGTTACCGACGTTGCATCCATTTGCGCCGAAACATAAATTCGATACCATCCACCGCCAACATCTTTGACCCCTTTTCGTAAAATGGTGTGTGTTCCGTATGTGATCAATTCACCCGTTGTGAATTTATACGAAACACCAAAAAAACCCGTTTCATTTGAATTCATTCCAACACTTGCATGTACGCCAACTAATGTGTCATTTTTTACATAAACGGACGCACAATAAATTGTTGATGTTTCTAATGAAACGTTTTGATACAACCTTGATCCCGTAACGGGTGCCGATGTCAACAATTCGGATTCCTCGGTGTCTGATCCCGTTCTTCTGTTTGGGTGCCAAAATGGTGGATCATCATTGCTGATCGACACGGTTGTGGTTGAATTTTGCCACGGCGAAACATTCAATGCCGTTGATCTTAAAATCAAATTTTCGGAAAACGGCATTTGCATCAAATTCAATTGACACGTTGAACCCATGATCGGATTGTAAAAATTGTCGTCTTGTTCGTATATCAAATAAACGGGATCACCCGAACCGATCACTTCTTTTTTGTCCCCCGTATAACCATCTTGCGCAATGGTCAATTGTTTATAATGACCTTTAACATCTTTAAATCGCAAAACGAATTTGTCGCCGTATGCCATGAATTAAATTTTTCGGTTTCTTGTTTTGTTTGCTTTTTCTAATGAAACGACCAAATCTTGACCGCGGATCACAAATTCACCGCCAACATTGACGTTTTGTGTTCCCGTGTTCAACATGCCTTGCAATCGATCCAATGGTGCGATCACTTCGGGGTTTGATCTTGCGCCCGCATATTCACCCATCAATCCCAATGTCGGCGCGCCAACGATCCCACCGTTTGCAAATTCTGTGACATTGTTCCCCATACTTCCGCCCACTTCTTTGACGCTATTGGTAAAAAACGTACCTAACGCAACCAATGCGATCCCCGCCGCAATTGCAACAAATGGATTTATTGTTTTCAATGATGCTTCAATAGCCAACAACGACGTTCCGATCGTGATCGCAATTTGACCCAACATTTTCAACAACCCACCAAACGCACCCAATAATTTTTGACCCAACGTTTGCGTTGCTTCACTTGTACCCGACAACATGTTTCCCAACGCTTCACCGATTGATGTTGCGGCACCTTGAACGAATTGTTGTATTGCTGAACCAATCGCCGCGTTTGCTTCCATGATTGCAATTTCTGCATCCGTCAACGCTTGACGATCTAAAACGGGACGGATCACCATCGGAACAACCGAATTGGGAATTGCACCCATTGGGTTGTCGCTCATTGTACCACCTTGTAATTGTGGCGAACCTTGTTGACCGCCACCGCCGCCACCACCGCCAATGCCTAATTTTGCGGCAACACTTTTCAATGCCGCGTCCGCCTTGGCTTTCAATCCTGCTAACGCAATATTGATTCCGTTTTGTAATGAATCAACCGTGATTTTTTGCAATGGCTTGCCGATGTCGCCCAATGCTTTTTTTGCCGAATCAACTTGTGAATTGAATTCGTTCGAATCAAAATATCCAAACAATGTTGACAATCCGTCGCCCAATGTTGACGACAAATCCTTCCATGCGTCACCGACCGCGCCTAATTCATCGCTAAATGATCGACCACTAAAATCGGGAACAATCAATTGACCCAAACGAACCAATAATTTCACGCTATTAAAAACAACACCGATGAATGTCGACAACAATTTGATCGTGTTTCCTAATAAATATTGAATTGATGAAAATGCAACCGCAAATCCGATTCGGATCAATGCAACTGCTTTTTGAACGTTGATCGATGAATTGTACAAATCGATCATGTCATTGGTGACTTTGACAATTTCTTCGGCGATTCCGTCCCAATATATATAAACCGTCGTTGCAACCGCGGCAAATGCAATCACAACGGCATTCAAGGGATTCAACAACATTCCCAACGCGGTAATCAATACGGGAACCGCCGCCGCGATCAATCCGATGGTTGTCAAATTCTTTTTCGTTTCTTGATCCATGTTCATGAATGCTTCAACGATTGAATTTGCCTTTGTAACCACTTTAGTCAATACGGGCAATAATAAATCGCCAAAATTTGTCGACAATTCTTTTATGCCTTGACTGAAAATTCGCAATTGGTTGGATGCCGAACCTTGTGTTCTTGCGAAATCCCCTTGTGCGTTTTTGGTGACGCTGAAAATATAATTTAAACGCAACATGATTTTTTCTTGTTGCGTCATTTTCTTGACACTTTTTTCGATGCCTTGCGCCATTCTGAATGTTTCCAAATTGGCTTCGGTCATCACGATCCCTAATCGTTTCAATGATTCGGTTTCGCCCGTAAAAACACCCGCCAACGCCGTCATGGCTTCGTCAATGTTGATGTTTTTAAAGGACGCCAAATCGCCCGCCAAACCCGTCAATTCAATTGACATTTTTGCGGCTTCGTTCTTGGTGACGCCCATTCCCGTCGCCATATCACCAAACAACGACGTCATTTCCAATGCTGAACCGCGTGCGATTCCAAATTGGCGCAACGTTGTTTTGGCAAAATCTTTCACTTCTTTCGATGAATTACCGAACGCAACGTCAACCTTGTTCAATGATTCTTGCATGTCCGCCGCCATCTTGATCGCCGCGCCACCCGCCGCGACCATTGGCAATGTCAACCGCAATGACATTTGTTTTCCAAATCGCGTCATCGATTTCGATAACACGTTCAATTGTGCCTTTGATTGATGGATCGCCTTTGTTAATGACGACGCATCCCCCAAAATGTTCACCAATAAATCTTGATTGTATTGTGCCATTTACTTCAATGTTTCTTTAGCAAAATTAACAATTGAAATTTTGTCACCGCTTTGAGCCTTTCGAACTTGTTTCATGAAATCTTCAAATTGTTTCGGCGTCGACTTTGGTTGCGCTTTTAATTTTTTCAAAAAAACGTCTTGCGGTAACGGCAACAACTTTTCGGGTTTGATCATCTGCGACTTTTTACCAACATTGACGTTGTGGATCAATGTTGCCAAATATCGGGTTTGTTCCCATTGCAAATTGATTTTGATTGTGTGCGATTCACCCAACAATTGATTTTCGCGCCATGTGTTTTGCCAAAACTTGTCGGGATCAATTCCAACTTGTCCGATGTAATAATCAACAAGATCGTCCCACGTCACCCCGCGGGTTGATCGTTTCCCGATTCTTGATCGTCTTTATCTTTTGCAATGGTGTTTCGTTCGATGCCCATGTTGATGTCGTTTCCCAAAATTCGGGATTGCATCATTGTGTTGACCACATCGTTGATCTGATCGGACGTGAATTCATCCATCCATTGCCCGACTTTGTAAAGATTGTAATCAACCGCGTTGTCGTTTTCCATGTCGTTGGCTAATAAACCCGAATAAATAATTGCACGCAAAGATTTAAACGAAACGCCGTTTTCAAACACTTCGCCGATCTGTTCCAACGAAACGCCCATGACGTCCGTAAATTCAGCCCAAAAATTCATTGAAAAATGCATCGTGCGATTCTTGCCGCCGATCTTTGTTGTTAGGTATGATCTTTTTTTGTTTTTCATAATCACAAAAACCCGTGCAAAGACGGGTTGAATTTATTTATTTATTGAACGATTAATTCGTTGACTTGGTAATTGCACCCGTTAACGTGATTGAACCGCTATATGAAACGGGCGATTCCATTTCCGCCGATGTTTCAACATTGTTCAAAAAACCTTCCGCCGTGTAAATCGCATCACCCGTCGTCGTTGTTCCAAAAACACACGTGATTTGTGTTCTTGCATTGATAAAATCATTTAATTGGATCGCATTTGTTGTGTCATCATACGCAACCAAACCATCGAATGATAATTCCCCCGAAATAACGCCCGCGATGTGTTCCGCGTACCCGTTCGAATCCTTTGTTGTGGCTTCGGGCAAATCGTTTGATAAACTTAATGAACACGATGTTGTGTGTCCGATTTCATTTCCTTCTACTTGCAACACCAAATTGGTGCCATTAAAAACCCCCGTTGTTGGCATATCTTAAAAATTTATTTTGTTCAAAATTACGTTATTTTTTCAAACCCACCTTTGCCGTCACACGCCCGTAAAGCGCAACAATTTGACCAACAAAAAACGTGACCGATGCAATGACCGAATCAATTGATTGAACCACGTCGTCGGCGTTTAACACTTCGCCCGCCGCGCTTTGAATATCAACTTTGCCCGACGTTAATGAATAAATGATCGCCGAAACTGACGAAATGATCAAACCGATGACCGTTTTTGATTGGTACCATGATTTGAATTGCTGAAACTTGTCGTTTGCTTTTCCCATTTTTATTGATGTTTATTAATAATTGAGCATATTTCATTTTGATCCAACTCCAATTTGAACGACAAATCTGCGTTCCATTGGTGGATTGGTTTGTTTCCCTTGTACATGATCACAACGGGAACCGCATTGATTTTTGATTTGATGTCATTTTTTTGATCTTCCAAATAAGCAAATTGATAATTAATTCCGTCCATTTGCGGCACGATCCAATTGTTTTGTATGTTCCATTTGGCGTTGATCTGAACGATCGTGAAATCTTGCGAAAACACATTCAAATTCAACAATATGATCATAAAAAAAAACAATCTTTTCATTTGTTTATTATTTCAAACAACTTCGAATCAATTTCATCCAATTTTTCGGAATTTTCTTCAACCTTCTGTTGTGTGTCCATGATTGATTTTCGAACCATCTCATCTTTCAAATCATATTCCATCCGCGTCAATTCGGGTTCGGGCAATTGCTTTGCCAACTCAATATCTTTTTGCAATGCAAAATACATTGTCGTCAATGATATGATTCCCGAAACGACCAACAAAACCGTTTTCATGTCAATCGTCACTTTTGTGTTTTCGTTCAATTCCCCCATAATACAAATATAATTATATCAAATTTATGCGGGACGCAATGCAATGGTTTCCGTCCCCGCAACTTCGCTCGCTGACCATGAAAATGCGGACGGACTTTCGGTTGTTGCGGTTGTTTGCAATTTATATGTGACGATTGTTGTTGCGTCATCACCCCCAAAAAATGCGGTTGCGGTTGTGAATCCCGTTGGTGTTGTTGCGCTTGTTTGATCTGAATCATCAATTGCAATGCACGCACAAATCATGCAACCATCGGTGACGGGTGTGATTGATGCGGGCGTCAACGTTGTTCGTGTTCCCGACGGGTGATTTGATGTTGATGCCACATCCAATGGCGTTGTTGAATTAACACTTCTAAACGCCGCCAAAACGACCGAGTCTTGTTCGGTTCCCGTGAATGTCACCGACGTTCCCGTTGAAAAAATATATGACCAACGCGCATCGACCGTGCCGGATAGTGTTTTGATATTTGTGAATCCCGTGTATAAATCGGGAACACCCGTGTCCGCTGATTGTTGACACAACACAAAATCGCCCGATTGCAACCCCGTCAATGTGTAATCCGTACCCGTTACCGTGCTAAATCCCGATGACGTTACAAATGTGATTCCTCGCGGGACTTGTCGTTCTTTCAATTTATGCCAATGCGCCAAAATCATATTTCCAAAAAGTAATAATAATTGTTTGACCCGTCGTTGTAAAAAACCATTTTCATTTCGGTTCCCGTTATAAATGGCGCACCGTCCATTTTTATTGCACCCGAAACGGTTGGTTCTGCGGATGAATATGAAACGCGCAAATGTGCAAATCCACCCGTCACCGCCGCTGGACTTGATGCAACGGTGATTGTTCCCGATGTCCTTAAAGCGGTGTAATACTTGCCCGCTACATTTGACAAGTCAACGTTTTCGGTTGTCGATGTTGATGTGTTTGCGGATATTCCCGTCGGCGCGATTGAACCATTCAATTCAGCAACGCAAAAAATCGATTCACCCGATGTCAAGACCAACGCTTGTGTTGCGGTCGTAAATGCCAATGTTCGAACATCCAACGTGTCGTTTTGCGAACATTGAACCAAACAACCAATCGAATTCGATGCTTCGTCGTGTCCCGTTGAATTTCTTAAATAACCATGTGCGCCCGTGTAATTCAAAGACGTTCCGTTTTTGTAAATGCGCACCGATGGGTTTGCCCTCACGGGTGACGTTTGCCCGTTGTCATTAAATGAAATATGCGCATAAACCCAAAACGTTCCCGCTTCCAAAACGGTAATCACACCCGTTGATGTGTTGAAACTGAATTTTGATGAACTTGTGTTGAAATCCAATGAATTAAACGGCACCGTGAACGTTGTTGTTCGGTTGATGTCCGTTGTGGTGTCCGTGCTTGTCACTTGAATCACCGCGGGCGTTGAACCACCGCCACCACCACCGCCCGAATAATTGTCGTCGGCGTATTTTTTGGTGATCAACGCTTTGTCCCCTTCGGACGTGATATTCGAATTCGTTGCGTCACTTGTG
>NZGG01000030.1 GCA_002690865.1 Gammaproteobacteria bacterium
TGGATTATTTTTTTGCCTCTACCTCCTAATTTGTTTTTATCATTTATGATTGAGTAGAGTCCCAAATTTTTGGAATTTTTTTATGCTTTATACAGATCATTACGCATATTGCTTTGAACATTTATACACTCGCCCCTGGGCTGCCAAGCATCAAGTAAATCTTTCGACTCTTGAACGCCTTTTGCATTGTAGAAGCGGAGTGTGGCTAGATACCTTCTGCGGACAGGGGTGGCATTTTGCGAACACGGGCTCTCATATGCAGAAGGTTGGGATCGATAGAAGCTCAGCGCAACTTGCGATTGCGCAGAAAAACAACCCTAACTGCTTTTTTATAAAAGCGGATTTAGGCAAAAGCCTCTTAAAAAATTCATGTGCAGATCTCATCACCAACTTTTGGGGGAGTTACTGTTATCTTGCAGATGTAGAAAGTGTTATTAATTTTTTTTCATCTGCATGCACAGCTGTAAAGTCGGACGGAGCACTCTATTGGGAACTTCTACAGATTGAGGACTTGCAAACTTTTAATAGTTCTCGCTTCGCTGAAGAGGCTGGTGCTCGCGTTCAAGAAATATCCGGCTTTCACTGGACCTATACTGATGCCGGTGGACGTCATGAAATGATCAGCCCTTCACTCGATTTTTTTTTAGAAGTAGCAAGTATTTACTTTGCCAAAGTCAATCATTGGCACGATCAACACTTTATGACACATCTTGTGTGCGAGCATCGATATTAAGTAATTACGGTTCCTAACGCCTCAAGCAGCGGCGCGCGTTAGCGCGTCCAGCCACTATGTGGCGTTGCTGTCTTGACTTGTTAGATTTTTATACCACATCGTTATCACTACCTGCTACTTCTTGGAAAAGGTTTTGTATTTCTTCGCTTATACTTTCAATCAGTAAAGTCATAACTTTTGCATCCTCTTCTTCGACGCAAACAAACTGGATATAATCTGCTATAGCATAAAGCACAACTAATGATATATAAGTGTATTGGTTTACGAGGGTTGGAACATTGTGATCTCTAGGGTGAAAAATGCCATCTTCCTCATCAAGGTAGTGGAACCGTAGACTTACCCATGTTCCGTGAACATGATGTGATCCTATTTTTTGCCCCACTATATAAGCTAGACGGTCATGCCCAATGTCCTTAATCATTTGGGCCAAATTTGGTGTTTTCTTTGAATCTCGTATTTCTTCTTCGGTTAATCCGCTCTTAGCGATGTAATTACCGATAGAGTTCAGCATCCGCTTTTCGATTGCTATTTGATCACCGCCACGTTGCTCGATATTGCTTTCTATCTTGGCTTTGAATTCAATCTCCGTCTTTAGCCCCTCTGCAATAAATCGATCGAAGCTATCTGCGTCTCCTTTAGAGCACAGCCAAGAAAGCTTGATTGCCGACTCAAATATCGAGCGATCAATGATTGATGTTGTTTCACCAAAGAGTCCCTCATGCGAAAGCGCTATATTGGAGAGCATTAAACGTGAGCACCTATTTAGCAAGTCGATAAGAACTGAATGATGAATTTTAGGTATGTCTTTTATGGCTGGCGAATCCAACTCGATCGATGCAAAGAAAATAGCGATTAGACCTACGTATTTATACCACTCGAACATCACCGGACAGTAATCTCCAGTATCTCTGCATTTCTTCAGATCTGCTTCTGTGATTTCTGGTGGTAATGGTATTTCCTTATGTTCGATGGCAACGTAAATCTAACGCTCTAGATCAGAAGCGGGACGAAGCAAATGGCGATAGCAGGCATCCCTGCGCACCGTCTTCTGAATCTAGATGTTAGACATCGCTAGTTGAGTCACGGGCTGACATGGCTACCACACATTGTGGGGTAAGGGTATCAAAGACAATTCTTGTGCGAATACCGTCGCCCATCAGAAATGAAGTTCCTGTAGGGTAAGATACCCTGACACATTGCCCTTCGTGCATAAACAGCTTGTGCGGTCTGCATTTCTCCTCTGTTTCCGACTTTGCTTTACTGAAAGAAACTCCGCACTTGCAGGTGTGCCCGAATAGAGACTCAGCATCTGATCCAGTCTAAGCAATATGAAAATTGCCACTCGTCCAAAAGCTATGTCGAATAGTTGATCTTCGCTGAGTGGTTTCACAAAGATAGGTTCAACTAGCGCCTCTGCTAATCCTTCGCGCAGGCTTGCCACAGGATATGCATTGTTGACTTCTTCAAAAGCTGTTCTTCTGAGTAAAGATGGTCCAAATCTCCTACACACCCCTTTGTAAGCGCCAACGTAAAGTCCACCTTCTAAAACCGTGAATGCCCAATCCTTTTTGGGCCCAAGCTGAGTGAGCAGTTTCTGAATCTCATCAAAATAGTGTTCTTCAATGTGATAAACGTCAGGTATCTGTACTCTGTAACCAGTGGCAGGGTCAATACCGGCACCAGTATTGAGTAGCGTGGTAAATTGCGTTGTCCTTGTATGCTGACGTAATATTCTCCGAATCTGGTCCTTAAGTGGATTGTCATCCAGAATCTTCCTAATCTGCTCATCCTCTGCCTCGGTAAGTAGATTGTCGCTGATAACACTTATTGACTCATGATTCTTGGCTCCCTCTTTTAGTTCTATGATCTGTAATCCATTTTCTCCTACCAGGAGCACGTCACCCAGCTGAACAAAGCTTGTGATATCTGATATTAGAGCAAAATCAAGGGGATTGCTGTCGTTATATTCATTGACGAAGTTCAATACTGTTAAAAGGTTTGATGCCTTAAGCGTAGGCCTGCTTGACTCTCGAAGGCAAAGCCGACGTGCAATGTAATTCTGTCCACCAATCAAATGCCATGCTATAGAGTCTGCGAGTTTGCGGACAATATGCTCCTTAAGATTCTCTAAATCGAATTGCTGCTTTATCTCCTTAGCCGCAAGCTTGTCGCGACTTTTCCTTGCGGATTTCAGTTTTGCATCAAGTTCTTTTCTTAAGTCCTGAATTTTAATGAGCTCTTTAAGAATTAGAATCTGAGCTTCAGCAAAGCCAAGATGGCATGCACGGCGAAAGGTTTCGGGAGTCGCTCTCTCGCCTTCAAGGCGAAGGGCGTGCTCTGCCCCATGCTTGCACGCCAGTCGGAAGATCGTCCGACACCGTTGCTCAAACAACGCGAGAGAATGGTATTTCTCCGACGAACTTTGGTCGGTCGATCTCATGCTGCTACTGATTGGCAATGCGATTGAAGTCGGCTTGGCCTATCTCTTTGGCAATGAGGGAGGATACTCAGGGCGTATGTATAATTATTATTGGGCGGTTCCGATAACCACCTCTGAGAAGGCCTTGCTTTCCGCGAACCAAGCAACCTTCACGGTCTGGCGCTGCTCAAATCGCTTTGGTTGCATCGCATTTAAAGAATTCTGTCCCGATCGTAGCCATGGTTCACGGGTCCGATAACCAACTGATCATTAGTGCCCAAAGTTATGAACCGCGCTCCATGGCGTCCGATCGTTGCTTCAATCTGAAAGCGGCCTTCGAAATTGCACCTAACGCTCGCCATCACCTATACGCAGAGAGACATAGGACATGATGGTCAGAGGGCATGGTGAATCTGCGGAGGCGGGCCAGGTGCATGGCCGTGTTAGCCAGGCCTCTACACAGAAAACATCGCCTGAAGGACAACCAGCAGCTCAGTCAACGTAGTCTCCGACAGACTCCCCAATCGCTTAAGTAGACGTTCCCTATCTACGGCCCTCAGCTGGTCAGGCACAACATGCCCTTCCTTGCCGTCAAACTTACAAGGCACACGAAACGGGTATGGATGTCCGCCAGTTGTGAGCGGTGCAACAATGAAAGTACGAAGGTGAGAATTCAGCTCGTCCGGCGACACCACGACACAAGGCCTCGTCTTCCTGATTTCAGATCCTCGAGTGGGATTTAACGCGACAAGGAAGATATCTCCTCTTGAAACCTGTTCTTCACTCACCATGACCACTCTTCATCATCAAACTGAGTGGCGCTCATCTCATCGAGAAGACACTCCGGCTCGAACGAAGATGCCGCCTCGGCCCACCCAGCCCTCGGATGAGCAGACGGCCTGATGGTCAGAACCCCCGGAGCCGCTTCGATTTCGACTTCGTCAGCCAGCCCCGCAACCTCAAGCAGCGGCTTGGCGAGGCGTATCCCTCTCGAGTTGCCGATTTTTACCAGCTTGGCTCGAACCACGGCCACAACCTGCAGATGTGCTCACATTGTAGCCACGGCGGTCCTCCGCGAATCCCCCTTGCTCTGGCTAACAGTATTTAGGCGGTCCGCAGAAGCTGCAGCAAGGTGATCTTTTGCTGCGTAAGCTGCTAGTGGTCTACCTCTCTTAGACCAACACTTCAGTCTTAGCAACGATTCCGGCTGATCTTCGCTTCGCCATTGATTGTTATGCGGACCGCATAAGCCCCTCAAGTTGTTGGATCTTGGCTGACCCACCTACTCTTCCGAGAGATCCTGTCAACTCATTCATTGACTGCGATTGATGTTAATATTCTGATATATAACGTTTGAGCTGAGAGAAGGATTAGGTCGCACTGGTGGCGGACCAAAGTGTTCCTACTTCAGCAGCGCCGAGACCTGTTTGCGAGTCGACGTTGCCTACTGCCTTGATGGGAAAGTGCCCTCCACGCAGATGCAGTAGGAAGAGCGTGATACTGGCTCTTTCTCAACTAGGGATGGCAGCAAGAAGCTCATTCTTCAATCTACTGAATCGGCTCAATCTTTTGATGGTTAAAAAGATTTGATTTAACAGTCAAGGTTATCGGCGCTGCTAGTTGCCTTCTCTTGGATGTCTCGTATTTGGCGACAGGGTGTTGTGACCCCAGCCGTAAGCGGCATTTCTTTTTTGCTACGCATGGACTGTTCGAACTGGAAGAAAGTATCTTGTCTATTCCACGCATTCAGGGCGTGAAGAGGTGTTGATGCGTTTGAGGTCTCGTTGTTCAACAAGATCATCTTGCATTTGATCATGTGTTAGTTTTTACTCATGAACCTGCACGCATCCGATGCTGAAAGTACAATATAAAAATGAAGCGAGTCGATATTAGCTTTGCTTGTCTTGAGGAGATCTCAAAAGTAGGCCTTTGTATTGCGATGTACTGCTTCAGACTTCAGTAAATCTTCAATTGACCACCATTGTATTTCTGAGTGCTGTTTATCCATCTTGATGGCTTGATTGCAGGGTAATTTTATTTCGTAGCCAAGCGCTACATAGTGCGTCTTGATGCCTGGCTTCGTGTCAAAGTTGTCGTTGTAAATGTGATCATAGGCGCCGAGCAACGTGGCGCCCGTTATGGAGATCTCGAGGCCGAGTTCATTCAAGGCAATCCTTTTCATGGCCTGAGCTAAGGTTTCATTTTTTCGAATGCGGCCACCTGGAACAAACCAAAAACCGCGGGCTGGATGATTATTCCGATATCCAAGCAATGCTCTATTGTTGCTGTCTTTGATAATGAGATCGATTGATACCAGCGGGGTTTTGTCGATGATATCTAGGAAATCATCTTTCTCCATATGACCGCCGTGAGATGTTTGAGCCATGTTTCTAAATAATTGATAAACTCTATGGTATTAATGTTCTTTGTTTATTCTTTGTGAAGGCTATTGGGCGCTGTGTCTTGATGATCCATTTTGGCTTGTTTGCAACGATTCTGGCTTGAGTCGCTATGGTCTTTGCCGACCGATTGGGGTAGAATGTCCCAGATCAGAAGCGGGCAAAGATTCTGGAATTGACAAATAACTCATGCTCCCGGCTTTTGAATCTGGATGTTAAATGTCACTTTCTACGGGCTTAGCATGAAAGCTGATTCCAAGAGCTTTTGCAACTTTCAGTATGGTTGCAAAACTTGGATTTCCATCAGAACTATGGGAGCGATACAGGCTCTCCCGACTAAGCCCAGCATCTTTGGCCACTTGAGACATTCCTTTAGCACGCGCAATATCTCCGAGCGTCCTTGCTATTCCATGAATGTCGTCAGGCACCTCCTCAAGCCAAGCATCAAGGTAGGCAGCCATCTCTTCAGTGATGCGGAGATGCTCTGCAACATCGTATGGACTTGTTTTTGTCGCTGGAGGGCCTGAAACTGGTTGTAATTTAGCCATGGTATTTACTCCACAAATAGACGATTGAGCTCAAGGGCCCTGGTGATGTCTTTGGCTTGACTGGACCTGGCGCCTCCAGCTAGTAGCAACAACAATTCGCTCCCGCGTAGCGCGTAATAAACCCTGTATCCAGCACCGCCATCAATCTTGAGTTCGGAGACGCCTTCCTTGAGGTTGCGGTAGTTCCCAGGATTGCCGTGGTCGAGGCGGTCGACCCGCATGAGCACCCTCGCCCTCCCTGAGAGATCCTTGAGGCCGTCAATCCACCTTTGATACTCATCGGTTTTGACGACGCGCATGACCACGCTGTAGCTCCTGGGCTACGGCTCAGCCATGAAGAGGCTCAAACGCACTTTTCACTTAACGCTCCCCCTGAGTGGTAGGCAAGGAATGTAGAGCGCCAGCAGGTAATTGATGGCTTCCTGTTCACTCAAGGGGCATGTTATCCATTCCTCTACGCCGAGACACTTCTTTGAAGTGCGTCCTGGGCAAGCGTGTTGAGGCTCTTCCCCTGTGCTTCTGCGATCATTGCCAGTTTCTCATGAAGTTCAGGTGGAATCCGTAAGTTGAATTTGCCTGAAAAGCTCCTGTGCGGCGTGATTCCTCTCTCTTTACAGACCTCGAGGAAAATGTCCAATGACTTTTTAAACTCGCTTCGAAGTTCTTGGGGATTTGATCCATAGAAGTCTGCCCCTCCAGAAAGCCCCAGAATTTCCCCTCGAAACTGATCTGTTTCCTCGTTGAATTCAATTTTGGCGTGGTAGCCATCAACAGTCATGAGATTCATGGCGTCACTCCGTGTTCTTCAAGCCACTTGCGGATCGAAGCGACAGCACCTTTGTCTGTGTCCGGCAACGGGTGGGGTCTATGAAAAACCCTGACTTCGCCAAACAGAACGACCGCGACTCGGCTGCCCGACCTCTCACTGACATCCCCACCAAGCTCCTGAAAGAGGGCTTCAATGTCCATCCACGGCAAGTTACCGCTTCATGTCGCCATGGTCCCACCTTTCAGTACCAGTTGTAGGGTGCGGCCAGGAGGTTTAATGAATATGGATAGCTATTTATTGGGCGGTTCCGATAACCACCTCCGAGCAGGCCTCCCTGTCCGTGAACCACGAACTCTTCAAAGCCTGGCGCTGCTCAGACCTCTTTATTGCATAGATACAGCAAGATTCCAGTCAAATCTTAGCCATGTTTTACGGACCCGATAGCCAACTGTTCAGATCGGTACAAAGCAACAAAGTGAGATGAATCGCTACAGTTGATATTTTATTAGAAATTGTCTTTGATGAATGCTTCAGCATTGATTAGGTAGGCCGCATAAGATTTAGGCTGGCCGTTTTGCGCTGCATGAATTGCAATAGCAGTACCACGAATCGGTTGGATCTAGCGGTTGGGTATTAGAGGCTACCGCTAGTTATCCGGCGAGTGTTATGGGAAGATGCCTCTTCGCTACTGCACCTGGGAGCATTCTCCGTAGCGCCGCTTCTGTAAAGGAGGAGGTCTCTGAGGAAGATTCGAAGCTCGTTTGCCGCGGCTGGGATACTCCAGAAAAACGCGAAATCGGACGAGGGCGCAACGCCTGCCCCAAGAAACTTGTCGCAAAGCCTCGAATCTTGGCGACAGGCATATCGTGCAGCGCGCTTTGCATGGAGAGAGTCAGAGACGACCAGAACGCGATCTACCGAAGCAACAAGCGGAGCCGTGCAACCGACATTTTCCCAGGTCGAGCGCGCGTTTCGTTCGAGCACCATGTTCTCCGTGGGGACACCTAAGCTCTTCGCGAGTACAGCCATGGAATCGGCCTCGACGTGCTCGTTTCTGACTGCCGCACCCGAGAGAATCAGCTTGCTGCATTGATGTTTTCGATAGATCTGGACTCCGGCTTTGACCCGGAACCTCTCAACGGGGCTGAAATTCGCTCCCCTCTCAGTTGGGTAACCGAGAACTAAGACGACGCATTTTTGCTTGCTCGATAGCTCAATTACCGGTAGAGAAGCGAACCAGAAGGCCGCCTTGGTAGCCGCGACGCTGAAACCGGCTACTAGCAAGGGCGCCAGTATGGCTTTCTTCATCGCACAATCATGCCGACCGACCTCGCCTCCTAACGCTCGCCATCACTTACACGCAGAGAGTGATGCGTGAAGCAGATCGGCTTGCGGCAGCGGCTCATGTGGATGGCGTTGTTGGCTGGCTTCCAGTCACAAGAGTCGCGTATCGAATGTGAAAGCCTCATCGCTGATGATGCGTATTCGCTGCGCTTCTGGATGGCGAGGATTGAGCAGGAAGTTGCGTTCGACCGTGATGACTGCGGACGGCACGCTTAGAGCCGCAGTGCGTCCGCTCGTGAGCCACGACGACCCGAGTGTTTGGAGTGATGCTGGAGCTGGCACCGAATGCCAATCCTCCGGCAGTGTGACCGGTTCGAGTACTTCTGTGGTCAGGTCATCAGGGAGTTCGATGGCGAGCAGCCTTAAATCGGTCGGAGCCGTGAGTGGGTCTACATGGACGAGCACTTCAAGCGCCGCGAGCGCTGCAGAGGTGGCGGTGTAGACAGTGGGATGCCCCTTGATGTGCCAGCGTCCAGAGGTGTACATTCCGCCGATGCCATCAAGCGCTGTATCCACGTAGGGCTCGCGGCAGATCCGCCATACGCGCATCAGCTAAAGATCCCGTAGTTGAGGCGCAGCAAGACTTCTTCGACCTGACGAGCGCCGATCTCGGTATCGAGGAGATCGAGAGGCATCTCGCAGCCCAGTGCACGGTTGGGAGTCTTCAGCCACACGCGGGCCTTGTCGATGGAGCCAAGGACCTCGACGGCCTGTGAGACCGCTCTTGCAACCCGATAAAGTCGATCAGACTCCTGGGCGTTGAGGTGTCGCGCCTCCTTCCTTCGGGCGACGGTTCGAGGAGGGAGCCCGAAAACCGCTTTGAAGTGCTGCGGAGAAATTTCGAGTTGCTTTGTCAGTGCCACAAACGCGGAGAAAGGCAGACCACTGCGGATGGCATCGCGAAGCTCGGCCATGCTTGTTGCTTGCAGACGCAAGATTGAGGCCGGTCCTCCCTGGTCCGGACTGGAGGAGGCTGTTTTCGGTACGGCTTGATTTGCCATATGGCAAGCTTAGCGCGGCCATATGGCGTTGCTTGCAAGCGCTTTGTGGGAGTCTCCAGCATTTCCGAGGTCCACGCCCATCGCAAGGTTCATATTGAACTCCTTGCCGATAGGAGTCGAAGCAAGGTGCAAGAGCAGCATGTAGTTTTGCCATTCGAATGACTCAGCGACAACGCATCTTTCCTTCCCGCTAGCAATTGGTGCCGAGCACTCCAGTTTTCACTTTGCTTACTTCAAATGTCCCAGCTATTATTGGCCCAGCCAACAGTGTTTAGGCGGTCTGCAGCTTCTGCAGCAATCTGATCTTTTGCTGCAGAAGCTGCCAAGGCCAAATGCCCCTAGATCAAAACTTTTATTTCAGCAACGATTCCTGCAGATCTCCACTTTTCCATGAATTGTTATGCGGTCCGCATAAACCTCTCAACACTTTGGATCTTGGCTGAGTGTCGTAATCCTTTTAGAGACCATTTCAACTCATTCATTGGCGGCGATTGTTGCTCTCTCAATGATGCCTAACGGAAAATGCAGAGGCGGCAATCAAGCTCAAACTCAGCTCCAGCCGATCTAAGTTGAAAGCTGCTATGATGTATTAAGGCCAAAAGGAAGTGAATCTTTGTAGATACATAGAAAGTTTTTTGCATGGGTAGCTCCTAATTCTTGAATCTCTTTTGGAAATGTGCTCAGTGGGACAATATTTCCTTTAATCCCAAACCTTTTTGCCCCAGCGGCAGTTCCAGCATGTAAATAAACCTCAACTGGCTCTAGTCTCAACCACACCCCTAAACGTCGTGCAACATCATATGCCGTTGTAGCTCCTAAACCTTTGACACGATCAATGACAGATTGCACCCAATCATGCACACTCTGGAAATCATAGAAGTTTTCTGGTTGTTTATTGTCACCTAATGCAACTTCTAAGCCGTTAGGCAACTTTTTGGAAACCCGACATTGATGACCATGCATTTTTTCATTTGACAAACGAGATCTCCAGGCTCTCTTAATCGCTGCTCGCCAAGTTATTCTTTTGTCTCCCCACCACTCATCTTCATGCTGGTAAGAGTCTCCCTATGTGTGCATATATTTATCAACTAACAGTTGCAGATTGCTTTGATCAAGAGGTTGCTTTTTTCTTGTTCAGTTTGGGAGAGCTGTATGCATAGAAATCGAGAGTAGGCGATGAATATTTTAAGCTACCTAAATCTGAATCTCAGTTAAGCCACATGATTTAATGAATGTCAAGCTCCATTAGTGTGGTGTCAAGAGCTGGTATCGCTAACGATGAGGCTCACCGGTGCGAGCCGAGATTAAAATAAAACAGCAGTAGCGTTAATCGAGCATCCGAGTGCAGCCGCTTGTTAGAGACATTCTCGCAACGCACTCGCAAGGCCATCATCCCCATGTTTACTTCTTGCTAGTTCATTAATATCTTTATCTAAATTTTCACCATTCCCATTAACTGTCATTCCAACACCAAGTCGAATTTGCTCTTTTTCTAGAACTGCAACGAAGTTAGAAACCTTGTGCTTAAGATCATCGTATTGTTCCGCAATTCTTAGCATGTCAAGTGTCGTAATGCTGCTAATGATATAACGGTGTACTACTTTATTGCGCTCTCCATATAAATCATTAAGTTCATTGAATGTCTGTTCGTCAATGATACCCTTTCCAAAGGAATTCTTATAAATCTTCCGCTCTGAAAATGCCTTATCTTGTTCTCCTTGACAAAGAATGTCTTCTAGGAGATTACTACTTGAAGTTTCAATTTGATGTTTAAGAATTAACCCTATACGTAGAGTTGCGTCAATTATTGCTGCCGTTAGTACAACGCACTCCAAAAAGCAACCCTGTTGAGCAGCACGTGATTGAAGCTCAACAGCTGCACAAAAGCTCTTCATGAAGGAATGAAATTTATCGTTGACATCCATTGGGAGCCTCTAACGCTCAAGATCAGAAGCGGGCAGGCGACCATGGCTATTGCCGACTTCCCCTGCTCCCGTCTTCTGTATCTTGATGTTATGCCGACCAAGGCACCCCCTTAAGCAAAGATGACAGAACGAAGCCCTTCAATGCCCTCGGCCCTCAATGAGTAGAAATACCTTGCAGAGCTTTCTGGCTTGATATGGTTGCTAATGTAAGAGGGTGGCAATGGGCAATTGCTCAGGGTGCGAGTCGCATCCGCCTTTACTGAACCACATGTTCTCGTTTCCCTGCCACACCCATTAGATCCATTAGCAAGTGATACCTCCGAATTTCCCAAGAGCATCATCTCTTGAGGAGCTCTGTATTTGCATGGGAATCTCTTCGGACAAGTTCAGAGAAATAATCTTTGAATCAAATCCTGCGAATCTTTACTATCAGCACAAGATTCCGAAAAGAGCACAATCTCGGCAAAACTCTTTCCGCATAGTCTGGGAATCAAGAGACCCCGGACTGTCGGATCTTCATAAGATCCTTTATCTAAGGCTTGCAAGTTTCGCGGCCTCATCATGAAGCTATCCGCATCATTGTGTACATGGTTATGTTCGCGGTAGATCCACCAAGACGAATGCCCAAGTTCATGCTGGGCAGAAAGAGCTCTTGCGGTGTGATATCGCAGATTTCTTCCCCTCATTAACCAAGGATAGAGTGAATGCACTCTTCCTTCATCTAGGCTTTCAAGAGATTCCATCTGATCTGTTGTCTCGCTTCACAACAATCAATTGGACACTTCCTCTGGGACTCCAGGCCAGTCCACTTATAGCAAATCTTATCTGCAAGGCTCTTGATGATGAATTGCAGACATTAGCTGGCCAGCATAGACTACTTTACACGAGATACGCAGATGATATTTCTTTATCAGGCGAAAAAGTTGTTCTTGTCTTTGCTGATATCAATGAAGTTGTTGCGCGCCATGGATTCACTCTGTCGAGCCGCAAGTACCGGATCACCAAGCGAGGACTAGCGCATTTTGTTACGGGACTGAGTATATCTGATTCAATCCCACGAATCCCTAGACGAATCAAGAGATCACTTCGGCAAGAATTGTATTATGCGAACAAGTACGGCATTAAAGAGCATCTCAGGAAGCGCTCAAGTACGTCTTATCAAAGTGATATCAATCATATCTCTGGTCTTCTTTCATATATTCACTCTGTGGAACCAGAACTTGCGGCAAGATTAAAGGGGCAATGGCTTGGCATACTTGATCGAGACAAGCTTAGTCAGGCATATCTGCCTAGATTCGATAGGCAGGCAAGATCTCTCACATATCTCATAGATGAAACTGTTATAAAAATCCCCGACAGCCAGGAAGTTCTTGCTCTTTGCTGCGTTATGGTCGAAGATGAGATGGAGTTTCGCGATCTTGTCAACTATCTTGTTAATCGGTATCTTCTGGATCCATTCAGCTCAGCCGAGAAAAATATTTTAGAAGCCAAAAGAGCTCACTTTACAGAGCTTTCCCAAGCATTCCGTACCGATTACTTGCGAGATATCGCGACTAGGCCCTTCCGTGCTTATGTGATTTATAATGTATTGAATAAATCTTGCTATGAAGATCAGTATGTAGAGCTTTTGTCTCGGCTCCTTACACACAGGTACATCTCTTCGGATCGTGCGAAGGTTGATGTTGTTTGCGAGGAAAACCCGCAAGTCTCGCCGGCCAAAATTGATGAGTTGGTTCGAACCAGATATGCCGCTCTAGAGAAAAGAGGTTCAAGGAGACCAATTGATATTCCTCAAACTGTTATTGGAGGTAAGCGTGATCGCCCGGAGTTATCTCTAAGCGTTGCAGTTCTTTGGGTTTTCAGAAGTTACGCCCAGGTAGAGACTCCAAAAGGAAGTCAAGGCCATAGGAAACCAGGCGAGACAAGTGAACGAAGATTCGAGAGCATCAGAGATAAGATTAGGTTAATCATGTCATTGCCAACTGCTCAGAACTTTACATTAAACAAGCATTTCTATCCATGGCAGGGCGGAAATCCACTGATGAGGAGGTCAAAAGCCTATCTTTCATTGCCCAGGTAGGTTTGGCATAACTATTTATTTTGCTGTGCCGATAACCACTTCTGAGCAGGACTTGCTTTCCGTGAACCAAGAAACCTTCACGGTTTGGGTCTGCTCAGATCGCTTTAATGGCATGGCTTTTGCAGAATTCTACACCGATCGTAGCCATGGTTCACGGGTCCAATGACCACCTGATCGTTAGTGCGTAAAGTTGAGAATCGCGCTCCATGGCGTCCAATCGTTGCGTCAATTTGAAAGCTGCCATCAAAATGCACTTAACACAACGCTCACCCGACGCCAAAAGCTTGGTAGCGCTTTGGGCGATCGGTGTGGAGCGACATGTCGGTGCGTTTGCTCATCGGAAGAAAATATGAAGTCCCTCCTTGTTTTTCCTTTAAATTTCCATCAACTCTTTTTCTTTAGCAGCTAGACCTTCCTCAATTTTTTTGACTGCTGCGTCAGCGATTTGTTGAATCTCGCCTTGTGTTTTACGATCTTCATCTACAGAGATATTTTTGTCTTGTAGAAGTGCTTTAAGGTTGTTCTTAGCGTCACCGCAGACGTTATGGATAGCAACGCGACCGCCTTCGGCTTCACCACGAATGATCTTGATTAGATCTTTACGACGCTCTTCTGTTAGCGGTGGAAGTGGAATGCGAATAATAGTGCCTGCAGACATTGGGGACAGACCCAAGTCAGATATCATGATCGCTTTCTCTACCTTTTGAACCAGTTCTTGATCAAAAACTATGATAGCCAGGGTACGTGAATCTTCAGCAACTACTTTAGCAATCTGGTTAAGAGGCGTTTCTGCACCGTAGTACTTTAATGAGATATCTGAAAGCAAACTTGGGTGTGCACGACCTGTGCGCACTTTAGAAAGGTTATTTTTTAGAGCTTCAACGATTTTGTCCATACGCTCCTGCGTGTCTTCACAATTTCACCGGCAGTTTCATGCAGGCTATTAACAACTTCAAAGAATAGTTTAGGATTTTCAATCTCCCACTCAGGAGGGACTATTTGCCTTTCCAGATTGTCTGCGGGAAATGTATTTACTGCAATCTGATCTAGGTAATTTCCAATTAGCTGATGCAATTTTGAGCGGAGGCTTTCCAACTCATTACTCAAGAATTCATGCTCGGCGTCATCCCACTCATGATAGAACTTTTTAAGTTGCTTAAGGTTCTCTCTCGGCCATGAGAA
>NZGG01000031.1 GCA_002690865.1 Gammaproteobacteria bacterium
CGACCAAGAAGAAGGTAGCGACCAAGAAGAAGGTAGCGACCAAGAAGAAGGTAGCGACCAAGAAGAAGGTAGCGACGAAGAAGAAGGTGGCGACGAAGAAGAAGGTGGCGACGAAGAAGAAGGTGGCGACGAAGAAGAAGGTAGCGACGAAGAAGAAGGTAGCCCCGAAGAAGAAGGTAGCGACCAAGAAGAAGGTAGCGATCAAGAAGAAGGTAGCGACCAAGAAGCGTTAGAAAATAGGGCAAGCTCTCCTAACGAGGGCTTAATCTACTTCTGTATTGTTCCAGCTCCTGTGCTAAATGAGTTGAGATCCAGTATTGATATTTTTGAAAAGTTTTGATTCCGTAGAAAAGTCCACGGTACCCCTCGATTGCTGAGCAATCCATCCCTGCACAGACTTTTTGTTGGATTTTAAATATTGGTCAATGGAGTTAAGGATTTTGGTTTTTGTGAGGAAGACTAAGCACTGCTCTCGGATACCATCATTGGGCACTACGATATCATTGTTTTCAATTTGAGCCTCGAGACGTGGGATGATATCTCTTGGTAAGAGCGGCATATCGCAGGGTGCAATAAAAACAAATGGGGTGCTTACATATTTACTACAGCTAAGAATTCCCGTTAGAGGCCCTTGAAAACCTAGTTTGTAGTCCCTGTATGACGCATAGGGAAGGGATTGGTAATTTTTAGTATTTTCGCTATAGCTGAGTATTATTTCATCAACTTGAGGCTCAATGTTATCAATCACGTGTCTTATAAGGGGCTTTCCTCTATATGAAAGCCATGCTTTGTCTTTACCATTCATTCTGCGGGAAGCTCCTCCAGCTAGTATAATCCCGGTTATATTGGAGGTATTCATAGTTCGTTTTGCATATAAGGATTTAAGGTTTTTTGACTCAACTTTATCAGTACTTTGACAATGATGGTCTACTTGCGCAAGAAATTCCTCATTTTGTCGCACGTAAACAGCAACTAGATATGGCAAAAGCGATAGAAAAATCAGTGTGCAATAAAGAAGTATCGTTTTATGAGGCAGGCACAGGAACAGGAAAGAGTTTTGCCTATCTGGTGCCCCTATTATTGTCAGGATTAAAGGTAATAATATCTACTGGAACAAAGACACTTCAGGACCAGCTCTTCTTTCAGGATTTGCCACTAGTAGGAAAATTTTTTCCACTTCATAAAATTACAATTTTAAAAGGTAGGAGTAATTATCTTTGTTCGTATCGCCTTAATAAGTTCTTAAAAGTAAAGGCATCTAGCAACGAAACTTTAGCGCAACTTGTCAGAATTCGCGAATGGTCATCAAAAACTATTTCTGGTGATTTAGCTGATGCTCCTCCCGTTGATGAATATGCGCTACCCCTAATTACGAGTACTAGAGAAAACTGTCTTTCTTCAAGTTGTCCGGACTTTGATACATGTGCGTTATATTCAGCGAGGAAAAAGGCTCAGGAATCTGATGTTATTGTTATAAATCATCATTTACTATTTGCCGATCTTACACTGAAAGAAGATAGTCTCGGAAGTCTATTGCCGGAAATAGAAGCGATTGTTGTTGATGAAGCCCATCAAATCCCCGAGATTGCTAGGCAGTTTTTTGGTAGCTCTCTGAGCTCCAAACGGTTTGCTGATCTTATTAGAGATTTGAGGTGCGAAATATCACTGCTGGGAAATGACGACTCTAATTTGGGTAATTTCATCTCTCTTCTCGAAGTGGAAAGTGTAGGAATGCTGCGAAAAGTCTTGGCTAAAAATATTGAATATGAGGAGTGGCTTAGAGATGGTGGCCAATCTATTATTGAAAAGATCAATCATATGCTCTCTGAGTTAGTTCTAGCGCTGAGAGAAGTTTCTGATCGCAGTGAGGGGATGAAAAATATAGCTAATCGTGCAGACCAACTTTCCAACGACTTTCGTGATCTCACTGAAGATTCCGAATTAGTAGATTCTGTCCGTTGGATTGATAAGGCCCAGACGAGTTTCACTATACATCTATCTCCAATAGACATCTCACAAACTATTGGGGGTTTGTTTTCTGATGCGGCATGGATTTTTTGTTCCGCTACACTAAGTATAAATGGAAGCTTCAGTCACATCCAAAGTGCTCTAGGTGTTCAAAATGCAGTAGGTAAAGTATTTACGAGTCCTTTTGATTTTCATAGTCAGGTTAAGGCTTATTTACCAGAAAATCTACCAGAGCCTGGTACGGATGCACACACGCACTTCCTAATAGATTGTATTCTACCCATTTTAAGCAGTAATTTAGGCCGAACATTTTTTCTATGTACTAGTTACAGAGCGATAAATATCGTAAAAGAGCGTCTGGCTGGCTCTTTCTCAATACTTGTTCAAGGCGATTTGCCAAGGTATGAATTATTATTAAGATTTCGCCAAACACCGAGAACCATTTTGCTCGCAACTCATAGTTTTTGGCAGGGTGTCGATGTGAAAGGCGCTAATTTAACGTGCGTGGTAATTGATAAGTTACCATTTTCTAGTCCCGAAGAACCGCTAGTGCGAGCAACAATGCGGGCAGTAAATAAAAGGGGAGGTAATGGTTTTGTGGATTATTTGTTGCCACAGGCTATTATTAAATTGAATCAAGGCTTTGGGAGATTAATTAGGGCCGAGACTGATCGAGGGTTATTTATTCTAGGAGATCCTAGAATCAGAACTCGTAGTTATGGTGACTTGGTTATATCAAGTTTGCCGGATATGGAATGGATTGAAACAGATGGTGCATGCAAATACCTTGGCGAGATTAGTGAACGTCCTAGCAATTGATACATCCTCAGCTGCTTGTATTCTTGGACTGCAGTTAGGGGAAGATATATTTACTGATATTCGTGTCTCAGAAAGGTCGCATAGTCGAGATATTCTTCCTGCAATAAGTAAACTTCTCGAAGAAAACAGTCTTCCATTTGATCAACTTGATTATATTATTTTTGGCGAGGGTCCTGGTTCATTTACTGGTCTTCGCATAGCAGTTGGAGTGGTACAGGGGCTTGCGTATGGACTAGGTATACCAGTTGTACCAGTATCTTCGCTCGCCTGTTTAGCTCAAGCTTCTTACCAACAGTGTGGTAACAAGTGCAACGTGGTGGCACTTCATGCTCGAAAAGAAGAAGTTTATCTTGGGGTTTATGAGATAGAAGACCATATCGCAAAGCCAAAAATGAGTGAAAGAGTCCTTGATGTAAATGATAAGGCTTTTGATTTAATTGGCGATTGGATTGGTGTAGGTGATGGCTGGATTTTGCGTGAAAAGCTTGAAAAATCTCTTAATATAGAGATGCGAGGTATCGAGCATAATATTCATCTCCAACCAAAGGCACTGCTCAGTCTTGGTATTGCATCTTTTAAAAGTGGTCGTTTTACAGATGCGCTTAGTGCGAGACCAAAATATTTGAGGGAGCACATTGTTTCTCAAGATGTTCGAAAATGAGTCGTTTTGTATTGGAACAGTCTAAGGAAGGACTTCATCTCGCGGACACTTTCGTCCGACAACATCCTTTATTAATAGATTTTTCCTCGGGCCAATTTAATCATCGGCTTAGGAAAGTAGCTATCAAACGAGAGTTTATTGCGCGCGCTGTCGGCATAAAACAAGGTACTACTGTGCTAGATTGTACAGCGGGGCTTGGCCGAGATGCCTTCCTTCTTGCGTCGCTAGGTTGCCAGGTGACAATGATTGAGAGATCGACTGTCGTTGCATTGCTCTTAGAAGATGCACTTAGTCGTGCTTTAAGAGATCCTGATTTGAGTGATATCGCAATGCGAATCAATCTGCTTGTTTTGGATTCTCGGCGCTACCTAAGTAATATGATCGAAGTTCCTGATACAATTATTTTAGATCCAATGTTTTCGGACAGAAAAAAAAGTGCGAATGCTAAGGGGGAAATGCAAATTCTGCAGCGTTTTCTCGGAAGGGATATGGGTATTATTGAGTTGTTTGAGTCAGCGATGAATACCCAATGTCGTCGAGTGGTAATAAAGAGATCCGTACATGACAAGTTGAAATTGCCAAGGGAAGCCACCAATGTTTTAACGGGTTCATCAATTCGCTTCGATATTTTTTTACGGTAATAGCTTTAGATGCAGAGTATGAAAGAGTGATAATAGAATGAAAGCCTAAATGAGTTTAGTCAGTAAACATTTCACCAAGCATTTCCATTAAATAACTCCGATATTTCCGAGCCTGAACCCTTTCCTTGTATTTCAATCTCATATAATTTTGAGTACTTCTGCTCGGTAATTGAGGCGATATCTGATTTTGTACTAAGTACAGTTGGTCTTAGGAAAACTAACAGATTTTGTTTCTCATATGAATCTGTCTCACTGCTAAATAACTTACCTAGTCCTGGCAGTTTTCCAAGAATAGGAACTCCTGATCGATTTTTCGAAAGTTTATCCCGAGTAAGGCCACCAAGAATGATTACTTCTCCATCATCTACTAGAACTGTTGTGTTAATCGTTCGCTTGCTTGTAATAATATCAGCCGCGGCTTCCTCTCCAATCGCCTGCAGACTACTTTCTTCTACTTCGGATACCTCTTGATGAATCTCTAGTCGGATCAACTCGCCTTCGTGAATATGTGGCGTTACCTCTAGGGTTAGTCCAACGTCTTCTCGTTGAATAGTAGTAAATGGATTGTTTTGGTTCCCTGTTAAACTAGAGCCGGTCCTAAAGGGTACATTTTGGCCTACAACGATTTTTGCTTTTTCATTATCCATTGTCGTAATACTTGGAGTGGATAATAGATTTGCATTTCTGTTCGTCGCTAATGCACGAATGATCAAGGCAAAGCTCGTAGATGTCTCAGATAATCGTCCACCACCGATTAGAGGCGCTTTACCGAGATCCGTCAAAGCTGGCGTCTGAGTTGCGATTGACTGCAATATATTAGCTAAACTACCATTCGGCGCAGTTAGACCCAAAGGCAGATTAGTGTTTGATTTGTCACCTATGAATAACTCAGAGCCTAGTTGATGCTCAAAATCAGTCGTTACCTCTACTATTGCCGCTTCTATAAGTACCTGCAGTCGACGGACATCAAGATCATTAATTATTGATTTCAATTCTATCATTGCCGATGGTTTAGCCCTGATAACAAGGGCGTTAAGGGAAAGGTCTGCTTGAATGTTAGTTCTTACTTTCTGACTATTAGCCCCCCCCTCTTCCGTCTCATCTGATATGAGATTAGATAAGAGCTCGGCCATTTTCCCTGCATCAGAATGAGCTAAACGTAATACCTGCACGGTACCTGTTCTATTTGCCGGCACATCTAAGCTTCGAACCAGATTTGAGACTCTCTGGACTGTATCTTTTTCTCCCTTTACAACTAGACTATTTGTGCGTTCGCTAGCTACGATAGTAACTTTATTCGGTCCTTTTGCCCCTTTGCCGATTTCATCCGGCGCTAGCTGTTCTAATAAGATTATCATGTCTTCGACCCAAGCTTCTCTTAGGTCAATTATTTCAATAAATTTTTGATCTGAGACGTCGATTCTTCTAACGATTTTTTCGAGACGATTAATATTGCTCGCATAGTCACTAATTAATAGTACATTCGGCACTTCTAACCCGGCAACATGGCCGTGTTGGGGAATTAGAGGTCGTAATATTTTTACTAGTTCTTGGGCAGGGGCGTTAGTTACCGGAACTACCCGAGTTATCAGTTCTTCAGTATTTGCTTTTTCGAAATCAAAAGGGTTTCCGCTTTGTTTTGCTAAAACCTGTTGTACAATTTTCGTAGTACTGCCAGCTGGTACAGCGGCGAAACCATGGACACGAAGCACACTTAAAAACAACTCATAAACACCTTCTGTATCCATGGGAGTACTAGAGATTACTGTTACATTGCCTTTAATTCTAGGATCGACAACGAAGCTTCTTCCTGATATCTCGGATACCTGAGCGATGAATTCTCTTAGGTCTGTATTGCGCAGATTAATTTTCCATTCATTTTGTTCCGCAAGAGAAATGTTGGTGCCAAGGAGTAGGCTAAACAGTAAAAAAGTTCTCATAGAATCTCCTAACCTCATGGGATTGGAACCGTGAGGAAAAGCCTCTTGGTCCCCCTCTTTATCTCAATACGTGCTCGTTTTTGTGCTAAAGCCTGTGCCAAAGCAGCAGCATCCATTGCTGCCTCTCCTAATGCGATACCATTAACAGACATAATGACATCACCATTCTTTAGTCCTGCCTGAACAAGTGTTTTATCTGCAGAATCTAATTTATAACCCTTTGTATTATTTTCCTCAACCAAGTTTATGCCTATCCGAGCAAATGCTTCTGAGGGATTAATAGTAACTTTATCATCGCGCGGGTTGATCAACTCTAGTAATACTTCCTTTGGTGAATTTGCTAATTGGGCTGAGTTTTCTTTTATTTCGTTGCTTTCGTTTAAAATCATGTTTTCCGTGATTTGTTTGTTGTTAATTACTTCACTTTGAATCGGCGCTATGTCTTGTCTGTCTCGTACATTTTTAATACTCGTACTAAAGTTACCCTCACTAAACATTAGCTTCTCTAACCTAGAACCTCGTTTTATAAGGATAAAATTCTCGTATACAGAATCTAATATGGCGTCTCCAGGTAGTCGTTCGCCGATACGGTATAATTTACCATCATTGCCTTTTTGTGCGACCACGGCACTAGAATCCCTTACTTTCCCTGATTTGAAAACGCCTAACAAATCGAGGGCGAGTCGCGTACTCGGGGCATCAATGCGTTTTGATAGTCCTTCCTTGCCTTTCGCTCCAAATAGGTTTAGTTCAGAAAAATTGATAGTCTCGGAAGGAATAACATTAGCTTTTATCATTTTTGTTTGATTCGGAGAGCTTATTGGATTCGTGTTTTCCATGATAAAGAAAATCGTGTCTACAAAAACCATCATCATACAAACGACTAATAGCATTGACAGGATCGTTGCTAGTCGTTGCTGATTGTTTTTCCAAAAGTCGGCTAATTTATCCAAGCTGAATCAGTGCTCTTCGATCTTAGTTACCTTATCAAGGATGGATAAGGCTTGCTACATTACAAAATCTTCTCTTCGACAGTGACAATCACAGTATCTGGATCGAAGTTTTCTCCTCCAAGAAGGCCAGCCAAAGACAAAAAACGTTGATTAAATCTCAAAGATACCCAACCATCACGTTGTAAATGGATGGAAAACATGCTTTTACTCTCATTGTACACATAAAGAATTAATTTTTGTTCTTTTACGGTAAATACTCCCTTCAAGGGTGGCAAATTGACCGATTGCCTACCGTTTCCTGTTTGATACATGATCTTGCCGCCTGTCCAATCAATGGCTCCTGAGGCAAGAGAGAACCAGGCCTTATCGACGGTTAAGTTTATATCCTTTAATTCAAAAGTGCCGGACATAATTATCCCATGATTTTTACCAACTTGGTTAATATATGTACTATCTATCTTCCCTTGTAAACCTAGAAATTTTGCTTGATATCCATTTGCAAACAACTGGCCAGTCAACTCGTGGCTTTCTCCAGATGCTATAAAAGTAAGGTCTGCACTGCCCTCAAGTATTGAATTGGGTGCTAATTTCCAATTAATTTTTGAATTTGGAAAGTTACGGTATTGAACGTCTGCGGAGCCGTTCCATACGCTTCCAGTAATCTGAAAAATGCTTGTATCGGGTATTTGAGCTATATCATCTTGAAAAAATTTGAACGCCAAGCTTGCTGGTGCGAAGACGCTTAAAAAAATGAGGAAGCTGATTAATGCTGTTATCCCATAGAGAAAAACCTGGTTTCTTACCATGAGACTGGAGTTTCTCCGTTTTGATCGACTTGGAGCCACTCAAAGCTATGGTCGGAGTTCGGTAATGCATTGCACCTTACTTCCTTTTTAAGATGTTTGTATGCCTCTTTCGCACAGTCGAGGTCTGTAGTCCAAGGGGTCTCGCTTGACTTAAACCATATTGAAGTATAACCGCCTTTTGCCGCATTTGGGACGATGAGACACTCTATATCTTTGTCCTCTCGCGTAAGTACTAGGTGTGGAAAGCTTTCTTTTACTTCGAAGTAATTGCAAAGCCAAGATATTAAGGCTTCATATGTCACATCCCTGAGGTAGATTTCAATATCCGTGAAATAATTAGTCATTTAAGGGCTGGTGAGCATGCGACCGAGTATATCCGCATAAACACGAGATAGATGTAGGAGATCATTCGTATTGACACATTCATTCACTTTGTGAATAGTTTTGTTGCTTGGCCCCAGTTCAATTACTTGAGTTCCTGTGGGTGCAATAAACCTTCCATCGGAGGTTCCTCCAGATGTGGACAATTCCGTTTCTATGTTTAGAACCTCCCTTATACTTGCTCTTGTCGCTGAGACTAGCTCCCCACCATGAGTAATAAAAGGCCTGCCAGATAAGTGCCATTTGATATCAAAATTTAGACTGTACTTTTTCAGTATCTCTATTGTCTTAGTCTTCAGTTCTTCGGCAGTTATCTCCGGGGAATAGCGAAAATTAAACATGACATCTAAAGCACTTGGAATAACGTTATTTACACCACTTCCCGCATGGATGTTTGATAACTGCATTGTGGTCGCTGGAAAAAACTCATTACCTTCATCCCATTGTTCGCTGCTTAACTCATGTAGAGCGGGCATCGCCAGATGAATAGGATTGATGGCATCCTTTGGATAGGCAACATGTCCTTGGCGACCATTAATTCTTAGGTCTCCGCTGAGAGATCCTCGTCGGCCGACACGTATAACGTCCCCTAAGCTTTTAGAGCTAGATGGTTCCCCGACGATACACCAGTCTATCTTCGTTTTACGTGACTTTAGATCCTCCATGACTTTTGCAGTACCATTGATTGCACTAGCCTCTTCATCACTGGTTATCAGAAGCGCAATAGTGCCTTTGTAATTTGTATTTTTATTTAGGAATCGTTGGATCCCCGTTATCATCGCCGCAAGACTCCCTTTCATGTCGGCAGCTCCTCGGCCAAATAACATGCCGTCTTTAATAATAGGACTAAAGGGATCTGAGTGCCATTCATCGATTGGGCCAGGGGGAACTACATCAGTATGTCCCGCAAACGCTAAAATCGGTCCAGGGGTGGTCCCTTCGAGCGTAGCCCACAAATTTGATACATCACCAAAGGGTAAGTGTTCAACAGTGAAACCCATATTTCTAAGGTAGGTTGCTAGTAGTTCCTGACAGCCGCCATCGATCGGAGATATCGACCGTTTGGCTATAAGTTCCTGTGTTAAAAGCAGAGTCAGATTATCTAGATCAGCTATTTCGTGGTCTCCTCTATACATAAACGCTAATTATTTGTATGCAGCATCTCATTCAATTCAATTGCTTTGAGATTACTCCGACACTCTACGATCCCAGATTGAGAGTTTCGAATAAATAACATGTCTGATTGACCAGCTAAATCGCGCGCCTTGACAATTCCTAACTTATTCTTATGCTCATCTATCAACTGAACAATGGTCCCTGGTGTGATGTATAGCCCCGCTTCGATTGTGCATCGGTCGCCCAGCGGAATACCAGTGCCTGCGTTGGCACTGATGAGACAATCTTGACCAATAGAAATTAGTGTATTGCCGCCACCAGACAGCGTCCCTGCGGTACTTGCGCTACCACCTAAGTCCGTCCCACTCTTTATGATAACGCCCTGAGAAATTCGACCCTCAACCATATTAGGTCCCAATGCGCCAGCATTGAAGTTAACAAATCCCTCATGCATCACAGTAGTGCCTTCTCCTAGATAGGCTCCTAGCCGCACTCTGGCGCTGTGTGCAATTCTAACGCCTGAGGGGACCACATAATTCGTCATTTTTGGGAACTTATCTACTGAGGAGACTTCAAGCACACGACCGGCTGCTCGGGCTTTAAGTTGCAATATACCTAACTCTTTTGGATCAACTGCGCCAATATCGGTCCAGGCCACGTTCGGTAATATCCCGAAAATCCCCTCCAGGTTGAGTGTGTTTGGTTTTACTAGTCTATGAGAGAGGAGGTGCAGTTTAAGGTAGGCCTCTGGAATTGACTTCGGACTACTATCCCTTTCGAGTAAAGTTAATACAACAGGCTTACTCGACTCTTTGAGTTCCACGATGCCCTCAAATTCTGTAATCTCCCCGAGTTTATCAATCATATCGTCGTTGAGATCGATCACGTAATTCCCTTCCGGGTAATCTAGGATAGTTGAAAGGTGATCAACGATTGACTGATCAGGATGCAATAGGGGCCTTGGATAGTATATTTCCAGCCAAGCGCCATCAGAATTTTTCGTTCCTACTCCGAACGCTAGACTAAACATACTTCTGCCCTTTCATCCTAAACCCATATTCTACTACACCTACGAGCATTCGGTTATCCTAGATGTTTGAAGAACTGCTTAATCCTATTGGCCGCTTCCACACATTGTTCTAGTTCTGCCACCAAAGCCAAGCGAACTCGATTAGCTCCAGGATTAACGCCGTTAACCTCTCTTGCTAAGTAGCTTCCTGGTACAACCTTGACATTAGTCTGAGATAATAGCTTTATCGTGAACTCCTCGTCGGGGATGGGCGTTTTAGGCCAAAGGTAGAAGCCTGCCTCTGGTTGTTGCATAGGCCAGACAGGCTTAATTATTTCTAAGAATGCCTCATATTTCTCCGTGTAGAGCTTTCTATTTACTGCAACATGTTCTTCATCTTGCCATGCAAGAGCACTGATCCACTGATTTTGCACAGGCATAGCCGATCCATGATAAGTGCGATATAAAAGAAATTTATCCAGTATGTTTGAATCACCGCAGACGTATCCTGAGCGTAACCCAGGGAGGTTCGAACGTTTTGATAAACTATTGAATGCTAGGCAGTTTTTATAGTCATCGCGCCCCATTGCACTAGCTGCTTCAAGCAATCCTGGTGGAGGGGTAGCGGAGTAAATTTCTGAGTAACACTCATCTGAAACAATCGTAAAATCATACTCATCAGACTTCATTATGACATATTGCAGATCTTCAATACTCATGATGGATCCACTTGGGTTTCCTGGGGTACATAGATAAACTAAGGAGCAGT
The DNA here is from genome assembly GCA_002690865.1 of Gammaproteobacteria bacterium. GTDB lineage: Bacteria > Pseudomonadota > Gammaproteobacteria > Pseudomonadales > Azotimanducaceae > UBA7455. Next base: position 11,064 of record NZGG01000031.1, read on the forward strand.
CTCTCCATTCTGCTTCTGTGATCTCACTAAAATCAGGATTGAAATTATTAGTCTCCTTACAAGGAATATATCGGGTTGCGCTTCCCGCGAGGATGGTCGCCCCTTCATATATCTGGTAAAAGGGATTAGGTATTAATGTTAGACCACTTCCATTAATCACAACTTGCGCGATTGCAAAGAGAGCCTCTCTAGTTCCATTGACAGGAAGCACCTCAGTATCAGGATTGATTTCCTGACTAAGATTAAATCGTTTCGAGACGAAACTGGCTATTGCTTCCCTAAGTTTGGGAATGCCTCTGGTTGGCGGGTATGTGCCAAATCCATTAGTAATTGCTATAGGGTCACAGTAAGCCTCGATTAGAAAACTTGGAGCGCTATGCTTCGGTTCTCCCAAAGCAAGGGATATGGGTTTTTGTCCTATTGCAGGAGTAACATCGTCAATCAGTTTATTGAGCTTCTCAAAAGGGTACAGATTCAGATGATCTAATCGCTTGTTCATATGACAACCTTTGCCACATGTGAATCGAGATCTTGACAAATTCTTTCCATAAGAAGCTGGCGTACGCTGCCTTCTGGGATTGCTGTGCCCTCTTTGCTAACGTGAAAGACGTCTTCAACTCGTTCACCTAAAGTGGTGATTCTTGCGCTGATCAGTGTTATCTCCATTTCAACAAAGATATCTGCAATAACCGCTAGTAGTCCTGGACGATCAGGAGCGACCACATTCAATATCGAATTTTCTTTGTTATCGACAATCGTCACTTCTGTTTTTAGCATAAAGTGTTTCAAGGCGCGAGATGTTCGCCTCATCGAAGAGGATTCTGGCGTGTGCAATGAGCCCAAATTCTTCAGTAGCTTAGTTCTGATTCGCTCTTTACGAAAAGGCTTATTACCTACCGGCGCCCCATCTAAATCTAAAACTGTGAATGTATCTAAAATTACTTCGCTAGTCGAACTAACTATTTTTGCGTCCACTACATCTAAAGCGAGTGCATCCAATGTTGAAACGATAGATGCAAAGATTCTGGGCGCATTTTTCATATAAACAAATATCTGGGTTGCTCCCTCATCATTTCGTCTTCTATGTGTCACGTCACGAATAGAAATAACGGGGCTATCAGATAGGCCACATGCCTTCATGACAGAGGTTTGCCAAACGATATTAGAGATGGATTCACTGAGGAAGTAATCATCATCAAGAGATCGCCATATCCCAATAGTTTCATCGGGCGTGATTTGATGTTCGACTAGTCTCTCAATTGCATGAGTCTTGACCTGATTTAAATAATCATTCCTGTCAACATGATTCTCTAAGCCTGTGCGTAGAAGCTTTCTGGTTTCTAAGTATAGCTGCCGCATTAGCGACGCACGCCAGCTATTCCAAAGATTTGGATTAGTAGCGTTGATGTCAGCTACAGTTAACGAATATAAATAATCCAATCGAATCTGATCCTGAACTTTTAGAGCAAATTCACGGATGACTGAAGGGTTGTGAATATCTTTCCGTTGAGCGATTGTGGACATCATTAAGTGGTTTTCTACCAGCCAGCAAACAAGATTAGTATCCCAAGTGCCTAATCTATGTCTTTCACAAAATCGTCTTACTATTATCACACCTAGTTCAGAATGGTCCCCCCGCAATCCTTTTGCAATATCATGATAAAGACCAGCAATATAAAGCAGTTCTACTTTCGGTAATTGATGATGAATATGAGCGGCAATGGGAAATTGTTGTTCCTGGTTTTTATAGCGGAAGCGCCTCATGTTTCGAACAACCTGAAGAGTATGTGCATCCACGGTATAAATGTGAAATAAGTCAAATTGCATTTGGCCAATAATTCGTCCGAATTCCGGTAAGTATGTACCCAGAATTCCATAACGTTCCATTCTACGTAGCTGAGTGAATAAGTGGTATTTAGAGCGAAGGAGCTCTAAAAATAGGCCAGTAACTTCTTTGCTCTCCCGAAAATTGTCATCGATCAAGTTAGTATGCTGCTGCACCAATCGGATAGTTTTCGAATGGACTCCGCGGATATCTTCTCGATTGCCCAGTATTACAAACATTTCGATTAAGGCGGTTGGATTTTCACGAAAAATCGTATCACGGCTTACTTCCAGAAAGTCATTTCTCAGCTGGAAACGATCATTGATAGGGGTTATTTTTGATTTTGGCTTCGTTATAAGTTCATCAAAATATCTCAGTAAAAGGCGATTAATATTGTTTATGTCTAACGCTGTTCGATAATAGTCTTGCATAAATTGCTCTACAGCAAGCTGATCAGAATCGCGGTAGCCAAACATTTTCGAGATTGCCTGTTGGTGTTCAAAAAACAATCTGTCATCTTTTTTCTTTGCGAGGAGATGAAGTCCAAATCGAATTTTCCAAAGTAGGTCTCTGCCTCGGATTAGAGCTTTGCCTTCGGATTCGGTTAGAATTTCCTTCTCTATTAAATCATGAATCGAGGCGGTCCCGAATTTGCGGCTAGTAACCCATAATAAGGTTTGTATGTCCCTAAGTCCCCCAGGAGAGTTTTTCACATCAGGTTCTAAGCTGTACTCCGTGTGATTAAATTTAGTGTGTCGGATTTCTTGTTCATTTAGTTTAGCTCTATAAAATTTCTTTGGGGTCCACATCTTATCAGGGCTAGTCTGCTTCAATATTTTAGAGCAAAGTTCATCATCACCCGCGATGGTTCGGGCCTCCATAAGAGCGGTCAGTACAGTAACATCTTTGCTTGCCTGGCTTCGACATTCCCTCATAGAGCGAACACTATGTCCAACTTCAAGGCCTATGTCCCATAATAATGCAATAACACTTTGAATATTCTCTCGATGTAGATCGTAGTTTGATCTTTCCAACAAGATTAGTAGGTCTATATCCGAGTTAGGATGGAGCTCTGCGCGTCCATATCCTCCTACCGCCAGAAGAGAAATTCGGGATTTCCTCCAGCTGGTTAAATTCTCATTCCAGCGGAAACGGCCCCATGCTGATTGTATAATTGTGTCTATAAAAAATGATCTATCTGCGATTAGTTGATTGGCTGAGACCCCTTGTTCAAATTGTTGTTTAATAGATTGATTGAAATCATAGATTGCTTTTTTATACAGAAGGTGGGGGGTTTTTTTTCCGGAAATTTCATCAACTAAGTTGAGTTCACCGGCAGAGTGCTCCACTACGAAAACTTCGCTATCTTGTCGTCACTACGGTATGTAAGAATTTCGTAGCCAGTATTAGTAACTAAGATTGTATGTTCCCATTGTGCTGTTAGTTTGTGATCCTTGGTGACTACAGTCCATTCATCAGGAAGTAATTTCACCTCTTTTTTACCTACGTTAATCATTGGCTCAATGGTGAATGTCATTCCAGGTTCGAGAGAAATACCGGTGCCAGCTTTCCCATAATGCAGTATTTGCGGCTCATCATGGAATATTCGACCAATCCCATGGCCGCAGTATTCTCTCACTACGGAATAACGATGTTTTTCTGCATGCTCCTGAATAGCACTTCCGATGTCGCCTGTGTGAGCCCCTGGCTTAACTGCGACAATACCTTTGTACATACATTCTTGGCAAATTCTTACCAATCTTTCAGCGAGCACTGAAGGTTTGCCGACAAAAAATGTTTTGCTTGAATCTCCATGGAAACCGTTTTTGATAGGAGTGACATCTATATTTATTATATCGCCATCCTTCAGAATTTTATCGTCCGAGGGTATTCCATGACAAACTACATGATTGACTGAAGTGCAAATTGACTTAGGAAAACCTCTATAATTTAGCGGGGCGGGGATGGCGCGCTGAGTATTCACGGTAAACTCGTGACAAATTCTGTCGAGCTCCCCAGTTGTAGTGCCAGGAACGACATGGGCTTCGATCATTTCAAGTTGCTCTGCTGCTAGAGCCCCAGAAATCCTCATTTGTTCTATATCTTCCGGCGACTTTAATTCAATTGACATTTTTTACTGTTCTATCTTCTTCATATCGGCGGGCGACACTATACCAGAAATGGTATGGATATTTGGTTTGAGTAGAACAATGTGTTATAAACCGCGCCTGCCGGATGCTTCTGGGCATCCCTTGGCGATAAAGATAAATTAAAACTACTATTTCTCACATATACCGACACATGATTCGGGTGCCAGCATGCTGGTTGAATTATGGGGTGTGTGGAGGCTTAACCCGATAAATGGAGTGATTATGGCAAGCGTATCTATGCGCGACCTGCTTGAGGCTGGTGCGCACTTTGGTCATCAGACTAGGTATTGGAACCCGAAAATGAACGAGTACGTTTTCGGGGCCCGAAATAATATACACATTATTAATCTTGAAAAAACCGTACCGCGTCTTGAAGAGGCGCGAGACTACGTCCGCGGTATTTCTGCAAAACGTAATAAAGTTTTGTTCGTTGGCACCAAGAGAAGTGCTGGAAAGGTAGTGAAAGAGCACGCTGCGAGGGCCAAAATGCCTTATGTGGACAAGCGATGGTTGGGCGGCATGCTAACAAACTATAAGACTATCCGACAATCAATTAGAAGGCTGCGAGACCTAGAAACTCAAAGTACCGATGGAACCTTTGAGAAACTCACAAAGAAAGAGGCGCTATCTCGCCAGAGGATGTTAGAAAAGCTTGAAGATTCTTTGGGAGGTATTAAGGCAATGGGTGGTCTACCAGACGTGCTTTTTGTGGTTGATGTCGACCATGAACGTATAGCCATAACTGAAGCAAAAAAATTACAAATCCCCGTGATAGGTATTGTTGACACGAATAGTAATCCGGATGATGTTGACTATGTCATACCAGGTAATGACGATGCGATTCGTTCCATTCGTTTATTTGTCGAGGCGATTGCTGATGCGGTTATAGAAGGCCAGGCAGAATTAGGTGGCGATGTTAGTAAGGATGAATTCATTGAGGTGACTGAAGGTTCTGTCGATCAATCTAATCTTGAAGGGGGTGACCACGACGGGAGTGGGGAGACTGTAGAAGATACAAATCCGGAAAGCTCTATTGACCAGGTTAGTAGTCAAATTGAATCTAAAGAAGAACTGCATAGTTCGGAGAGTGATCACAAGGTATAAGGAGGTGAACTATGGCGATCTCAGCATCTATGGTTAAGGAGCTTCGCGAACGCACTGGGCTTGGCATGATGGATTGTAAGAAGGCGCTGGTAGAAGCAGATGGGGATATGGAAACCGCGATAGATAATTTGCGTAAGTCAAGTGGGATGAAGGCGGCAAAAAAGGCCGGACGGATTGCAAGTGACGGTCTGATTAGTCTCAAAGTCTCGCCTGATGGACAGTTTGGTATCATGGTCGAAGTGAACTGTGAAACGGACTTCGCTGCAAGAGATGAGAGTTTCAAAGCTTTTGTTGGAATGGTCGCGGATAGAGTTTTTGATGAAAAGACAACGGCGATAGAGAATTTACTCTCCTCTGGATTGGAGCCTCTTCGGGAATCTTTGGTACAGAAAATTGGTGAAAATATAACGATTAGGAGAGCGGAAGTTTTTGCTATTCCTCAGGTTTATAGCTACCTACATTCGAATAATAAGATAGGCGTTCTTGTTTCACTTGAAGGAGGTAACGACGAGTTAGGAAAAGATATTGCCATGCACGTTGCTGCTTCTTCTCCTGTTGTAATCAGCCCTAATGAGGCTCCGGAGGAATTGATTGCGAAGGAGAGAGATATATATACAGTTCAGGCGGAGGAGAGTGGCAAGCCCCCAGAAATTGCTGCAAAGATGGTTGAGGGGCGTATTAGGAAATATTTGCAGGAGATTAGTCTGACCGAACAGCCCTTTGTTAAGGACTCCGATATAACAGTAAGTAATCTTCTAAAAAGAGAAGACGCGAAAATAATGAAATTTAGTCGTTTCGAGGTGGGCGAGGGCATAGACAAGGCTTCCGACGACTTTGCCACCGAGGTCGCAAAACAGCTGAGTTGAAATGGCTAAAAATAAGAAGCCCAGATACCACAGGATTTTACTTAAGCTAAGTGGAGAAGCACTGGGCCGCGACGGTGTTGGTATTGATCCGTCAGTACTAGATCGCTCTGCTATAGAAATCGGTCAGCTCCTAGGTATCGGTATCCAAGTAGGCTTAGTCATTGGAGGCGGAAATCTTTTCCGTGGTGCTGAGTTGAATGCTGCAGGTTTGGATAGGGTGACTGGCGACCACATGGGCATGCTGGCGACTGTAATGAATGCTTTGGCCATGAGGGATGCGCTAGAGAGAGCTAATATTAAGACTATCGTCATGTCCTCTATCCCTATGAGCGGTGTTGTTGAACATTACGATCGTCGCTTAGCAATACGTCATTTAATTGAAGGGGATGTGGTCATATTCTCTGCAGGAACTGGTAACCCTTTTTTCACAACGGATTCCGCCGCGTGTTTACGTGGTATTGAAATAGATGCGGACATTGTTCTCAAGGCTACCAAGGTTGATGGTGTTTATGATATGGATCCAGTAAAACAAAAGACCGCTATTAGATTTGACGAGTTAAGTTATGATGACGTGTTAGATAAACAGTTGGGTGTTATGGATCTTACTTCCATTTGTATGGCCCGGGATCATAAGATGCCAATTCGGGTGTTTTCTATGGAGAAAACTGGAGCGCTCGCAAATGCCGTATTAGGAATAAATGAAGGGACTCTAATTAGTTAAGTAATTTTTGATTAATAGGAATTCAGTTGTGATTGATGAAATATTAAAAGATGCGGAACAGCGGATGAACAAGACTCTGGAATCTTTGGATAGTGCTTTTGCGAGAATACGTACGGGTCGCGCTCATCCTAGTATTTTGGACGGCGTTCTCGTGTCTTATTATGGAAATAATACTCCTATTTCTCAGATATCCAATATTGTGGTAGAGGATGGCAGAACGCTACTCATTACTCCGTGGGAAAGGGATATTGTTCCAGATATTGAGAGAGCTATTTTAAAATCAGATCTTGGTTTAAACCCAGCGACGGCGAGTGAGAACATTCGGCTGCCGATGCCGCCCCTAACCGAAGAAAATCGGAGAGACCTCACTCGCGTGGCAAAGACAGAGGCAGAGAATGCGCGTGTTGCAATTCGTAATATTCGGCGTGATGGCAACAATGATGTGAAGGAATTCCTGAAGGAAAAAGAAATTACGGAGGATGATGCACGAAAAGGGGAAGACCTGATGCAGAAACTGACTGATAGAAAGATCGAAGAGGTAGACAATAGATTGGATAGGAAAGAATCCGATCTTATGGAGATCTAGCTATTATGCTCAGAAAACGGATTCTAACAGCGTTAGTTATCGCACCGATAGCTATCGCGGGGGTGTTCCTGTTGCCGCAAATTGAATTTGCTATTTTCATCGGTGCGATATTGTCCGTAGGAGCGTGGGAATGGGGTCGTTTAGCGGGACTTAAGGGTCCTAACAGACTTATATACGCGACTGCCGTTGCTGCCGCCCTTCCAATGACTTATTTTGTTTTGCCGACGGTGATACTTATTTTAGGTTTAACTTGGTGGATGGCAGCATTTGTCTTAGTGGTTGGTTATCCAAAGCTAACTGATCTCTGGGCATCTAAATCGATTCGTTGTGTTATCGGCATATTTATTCTGGTGCCCGCTTGGAAAGCGATGCTCTCACTTAAAGCGTTACCAGATAGCAACTACCTAATTTTATTACTTTTATTCTTAATTTGGAGCGCAGATATTGGTGCCTATTTTTTAGGTAAGGCATTCGGAATGCGCAAAATGGCTCCGCAAGTGAGCCCTGAAAAATCCTGGGTTGGTTTTTTTGGCGGACTTATTACTGCTTTTTTGATAGGTTTTTTGATGCTGTCATTAGTAGAAAAGCCCTATATTTATACTTCGCAAGGGTTGTTTTTTCTTATTGGTTGCGTTTTTGTCACGATGGTATCTGTGCTTGGGGATCTTGCCGTTAGTATGTTTAAAAGAAATGTGGGTGTTAAAGATTCTAGTGATCTGCTGCCTGGGCATGGAGGCTTTCTTGACCGTATTGATAGCTTGCTATCTGCAAGTCCCTTGTACGCACTATTAATTTTGAGTTTTGGTTGGACTTCGTGAAACAGGTCACTGTCCTTGGTTCTACCGGGACTATAGGAAGAAAGACACTAGCAGTCATTAAAGCGAACCCAGAAAGATATGGTGTGTTTGCTCTTGCTGCAAACACTAACTTGGAATTATTAGAACAGCAATGTAGGTTATTTAAGCCACAATACGCTGTGCTTCGTGATAAGAGCAGTGCACTTGAACTTGCAACTCGCTTGTCAGATTTGACCACTACTGTTTTTGGAGGCGAAGATAGTTTATGCGATGTTGCCAGTCATACAGAGGTCGATATTGTAATGGCGGCTATTGTTGGTGCGGCTGGGCTAAAACCAACTTTGGAGGCTGTCAGGGGAGGGAAGCGAGTTTTGTTGGCAAACAAAGAGGCCCTTGTTATGTCGGGCACTTTATTCATTTCCGAGGTGAATCGTTGTCAGGCCACACTGCTACCTATCGACAGCGAACATAACGCTATTTATCAATGCCTTGCCAACGGCTCTAAAGAGTATTCTTCTGGAGTTCAGCGTCTTATCCTTACTGGTTCGGGAGGCCCGTTCCTTCGATTGGATGCGAGCAACATGGCTTCAGTGACCCCTGAAGAAGCATGTGCCCATCCAAACTGGAAAATGGGAAGAAAAATTTCGGTTGATTCTGCGACCATGCTTAATAAAGGGCTTGAACTTTTGGAGGCGAAACTGCTATTTGAAGTCCCTGCGAGCACCATTGACATCATGATACACCCAGAAAGTATTGTGCATTCTATGATCGAGTATAAGGACGGTTCAATCATTGCTCATTTGGGCAACCCAGATATGCGAATACCTATCGCTCATGGATTAGCTTGGCCAGAGCGCATATCTTCCTCGGTCTCAGCTCTGGATTTAAGTGCCAAGGACCTTCATTTTGAGGATCCTGATTACGCTAAATTTCCCTGTCTGGCGATTGCGAGGGAAATAGCTGAGGAACCACAAAGTCATTTTATTGCCCTAAATGCCGCTAATGAAATTGCTGTAGAGTTATTTCTTAAGGAACTAATCAGTTTCATAGATATTCCAATAATTATTCAGGAAGTTTTGGAAAAGACAAAAGCTGAGGAAGTTAATACAATAGAGGCTGTTTTGGAATTGGATCGTAAAGCTAGGGAATTAGCCTTAGAAAGGATTAGTCAAATAACATGATTGAAGTTTTGCAAAGTGTAATTGCTTTGATTTTTACTCTTTCGATTTTAGTGACGATACATGAGTATGGGCATTATTGGGTGGCTCGGCGTTGTAATGTCCATGTGCTGCGTTTTAGTGTGGGCTTTGGCAAGCCTTTGTTCGTTAAACGCGGGCCAGCGCCGCGGTCGGTTCAGCAGAGTCAAGATTTAGCGCCAGATGCGAGTTCTTATCAATCTTTAGAGGGGACCGAATTTGTTTTAGCAGCAATTCCTCTAGGGGGGTTTGTTAAGATGCTTGACGAGCGTGAGGGTTTTGTACCTGATCATCAAAAACATTTAGCATTTAATAATAAATCAGTATTTCAGCGCATTTCTATTGTTGCTGCTGGCCCATTGGCGAATTTTATACTTGCCATTATTGCGTACTGGATGCTTTTTGTCGTTGGAGTCACGGGTATAATTCCTAAGCTTGGTGAGATTGATCCGGAATCAAAAGCTGGTTACGCTGGTCTTCAGGTAGGTGATGAAATATCGGCTGTTGATGGGAATCTAGTTAAGACATGGTCAGATGTTAATTTAAGATTATTTGAAAGACTTAGTGAGTCAGGTACCATCGTGATCACGGTCACAGAAGCCCCCGATTTCACAAAAGATCATGTAATCCCGATTAAGAGCTGGTTAAAAGGTGTTGATGAACCTCAGCCGGCTACAGCGCTGGGCCTTCGATTATCTTATCCCTCGATTCCGGCGCTTATTGGCGATGTGGTCTCAGGGGGAAGGGCAGAAAATGCAGGTCTGCTATCTGGTGATATGGTGATGGCGGTGAACGATTTAAAAATAAATAGCTGGATCGATTGGGTGCGATTAATTCAGGAGAGTCCAGAGCAGACTATGGCCCTTTCGGTTTCTCGCGATGGTCAATTGTTCGAGCTTTTTGTTACACCTGAGAAGATAGATAGGGAGGGTCGATCTGTTGGTTTTATAGGTGTCTCTAGGGCTTCTGTACCTTTTCCTGATGAGATGCAGACAAACGTTAGTTACCCAGTGCATCTCGCTTTAGTAGCTGCAGTAGAACGAACATGGGATATTACAAGCTTTACCTTCGTATCCATTCAGAAAATGATTATGGGTGCAATTTCGCCTAAAAATATCAGCGGGCCAATTACCATCGCACAGTTAGCGAACGCTACTGCGAAATCAGGTTTGGAAAGTTTTATTGGATTTATAGCTCTACTGAGTATTAGTCTGGGAGTGCTTAATCTATTGCCTATACCTATACTTGATGGAGGTCATTTGCTTTATTATTTGGTTGAAGTAGTCATGGGGAGGCCAATTCCGGAACGTGTTCAAGTATGGGGTTTACAATTAGGGATGTTTCTCATAATGGGTATTATGATTCTTGCGTTTTATAACGATTTAACAAGGCTTTAGAAAGATAGTGAATCGATTGCGAAATTGGATTGTGATATTGGTGTTTGCTTTTTCGGACGCCAATGCTTTCATTTTCAATGATGTCAGGGTTGAGGGGCTTCAACGTATATCTGCTGGCACAGTATTTAGCTCTATTCCTTTTAATACGGGTGACGATGTAGATGAGCTCGACGTACGATTAATTATTGAGTCGTTATTTGAAACTGGTTCTTTCGATGACGTTCAAGTCGGGCGAGACGGGGATGTTTTAGTTATCATCGTTAATGAAAGGCCATCTATAGATAAGATTGAGATAGAAGGGAATAAGGCAATTAAAACTGAGGATTTACTTGAGGGCCTATCTGATTCTGGACTAGCTGTCGGGCAGATCTTCAAGAAAGTTACATTGGAATATATTGCCTCTGGCCTAGAACGTCAGTATGTTTCTCAGGGAAGATATGATGCGAGCATAAAAACAGAGGTACTTGCCCTCCCAAGAAATCGCGTTCTTGTGAAGGTTGATGTAGATGAAGGAAATGTTTCCAGTATTAAACACATCAACATTGTTGGTAATACGCTTTGGGATGATGACACTTTGCTGGATTTGATGGAACTTAAACTATCATCGTGGTCCTGGCTTTTATTCTGGAAGAAAGATGATCAATATTCGAAAGAGAAGCTTGAGTCAGACCTGGAATCTTTGGAATCTTGGTATCTAGATAGAGGTTATTTAAATTTTGCAATTGAGTCTACTCAAGTTTCAATTTCGCCGAATATGCAAGACGTATATATCACCATAAATATAAGTGAAGGTGATAAATTTACCGTTTCCTCTGTCGATATAGCGGGTGAATTATTCGAAATTCCTGAAAAAACTATTCGATCATTGATCCTTTCGAGACCGGGTCAAACATTTTCTAGGCAGCTGATGACCTCCTCTGAGGAAAGGATCGAGAGAGTATTAGGTAATGCGGGTTATACCTTTGCTAGCACTACGGGGGAAACAGTTGTTGATGAGAGCGGTGAGACAGTTAGTGTCAAATTTTTCGTCGATGCAGGTAAGAGAGCTTATGTTCGAAGAATCACCTTTAGAGGAAACACAGCTACTCATGACGAGGTCTTGCGTCGTGAAATGCGCCAAATGGAGGCAGGTTGGGCATCAACGGCAGCTATCGAGCATTCGAAGGTTCGTCTGGAGCGCTTAGGTTTTTTTAAAGAAGTAACTGTGGATACGCCGGCAGTTCCTGGAACTGAAGATCAAATAGATGTTAATTATACTGTAGAGGAACAGCCTTCTGGAGCTATCTCTGCAAGTCTTGGGTACGCTGGTGATTTTGGCCTAATTCTAGGTGCGAATTACCAGGAAAATAATGTATTTGGTACAGGGAATAGTGTTGGTATTGGCATAAACCGAAGCGATTTTCAAAAGGCCTTCAACTTCTCATTTATGGATCCATACTTTACTTTAGACGGTGTGAGTAGAGGATATTCAGTATTTTTTAGGGAGAGTGATTTTGAGGAACGGAATATTGCCCGTTTCTCGACAGATTCTTCCGGCGGCTCTATAAATTTTGGCTATCCTTTGAGTGAGGTCTCGAGGTTAGGCTTTAATTTGGGTTTCGAGAGAACTCTGCTTAAGGAGGGAATCTTCCCTGTACAGGAGATATCTAGATTTCTCGCAGTGGAAGGGAATAAATTTGATTTATATACCTTAACAGGCAGCTATGTCATGTCTGCCCTAAATCGCGGCTTGTTACCAAATGCTGGTCGATCACAGTCTATTTCTTTGGAAATGACGCTTCCAGGAAGTGATCTTGAGTTTTTTCGGATAAATTACGCTGGTCAAGTTTTCTTTCCTTTGAGCCGTTTATTCACCTTAAGGCTTAGAGCTGATCTCGGTTACGGGGAGGCTTACGGTGATACGAATGTATTTCCATTTTATAAACACTTCTATACTGGAGGAATGGGTTCGGTTCGTGGATACGAAAATAATACTCTTGGTCCAAGAGGAACGCCATCGCCTCTTGATACTTATGCTCGCTTTGATCCGATAGGAGGTAACGTTCTTGTGGAGACTAGCGCAGAGATATTGTTCCCACTCCCTTTTGTAAAGGACCAACAGCAGATTAAGTCTGCATTATTCATCGATGCAGGGAATGTCTTCAACACCAACTGTGCCCCAATATCCGTTATTTGTAACGGTATTGACGATGGTGAGCTAAGATATAGTGCGGGAGTGGCGGTTACTTGGATAACGGGGTTTGCACCATTGAGCTTTGCGCTATCTTTCCCTTTTAACGAAAAAAGCGGTGACGAATCTGAAGCTTTTCAATTTGAAATTGGTCGGACCTTTTGATTTTGGCTGTTGACGTAAGGGCAAAAGCTCAATCTCCTCAAGTTTGTTTAGAGAGACATCCTTTGCAATAAATATATGGATATGTAAATATCGCCTCCATCAAAATTGGTACGTTAAACCCAAAGGAGGCTCTTAAATGAGACACCATATTTCAGTCTTCGCAGTAGGCGCGTTGATGACCTTAATTTCCTCATCCGTTCTTGCCGAGGTAAAAGTAGCCTTTGTAGATGTGCAGCGAGCAATATTGTCTTCGGAGCAAGCAAAGAAACTCCAGGCACAAATAGGAGAGGAATTTAAAGATGAAGAGGCCGAGATTCGTCAAGTTTCCTCTGACGCCACGGCTCTAATGCAACGTCTTCAAAAAGATTCGGAAGTGATGTCCGATTCGGAGAAAATGAAGCTTTCTAAGCAAATCGAGGAAAAAGAGAATGACTTCACCTATCTTCGTCAGAAGCTGCAAAACAAAATTCAAAATCGACAGAACGAGCTTTTCTCAGGGACAGAGGTGCGGCTGCAGAAGGCGATAGAGGACCTTGTTATGAGCGACGATTACGATATTATTTTGCCGCGTAATGCCGCACTCTACGTCGGCGATCTGTACGATATTACGAGGAAGGTTACAGAGAAGTTAAATGAAATGGATGGTTCAGCAAATTAATGCGATTTTAATGTCTTGAAATTAAGTCTTGGTGAAATTGCTGATAGATTTGATCTCCCGTTGAATGGTGATCGTTCTATTGAAATAACTAATATAGCGAGCATTGACCAAGCAGGCCAGGGAGATCTTGTCTTTTTATTTAGCTCAGGTCATCGTCAGTATCTGGCTGATACAGAGGCTAGCGCTGTAGTAATCCGTGAGATGGACAGTGTTGGCTGTCCGATACCATATCTCTTATCAGATCGTCCGAGGTTAACTTGGGCTAATCTAGCAGTACTGTTTGATCCTTCCCCAATCCAAAAGGCGACTCGACATTCAACTGCAATTATTAATGAACACGCTAGTGTAGGAGAAGGCGTAAGTATAGGCCCTTACGCAGTTGTTTCATCAGGAGCGATAATTGGAAATGACAGTGTAATCGGCGCAGGATCTTTTATTGGTGAAGGGTCAAAGGTGGGAGATGGTTGTCGAATATTCCCTAATGTTACTCTTTATCACAATGTTCGCTTAGGAAATAGGGTCGTTATTCATAGTGGAGCAGTAATCGGAGCAGACGGTTTTGGTTTCGAGCCTAACCGAGGAGCTTTTGTGAAGATTCCTCAAATTCGCGGTGTGGTAATTGGCGATGATGTGGAAATCGGCGCGTGTACCACCATTGATAGGGGGGCGCTAAGCGACACTGTCATTGAGACTGGTGTTAAGATTGATAATCAAGTCCAGATAGGGCATGCGACGCGAATCGGAGGGGATACTATTATATCTGGTTGCACGGCGATAGCTGGTAGTACAACAATTGGAAGGAATTGCTGGATCGGGGGCGCTGTAGGAATTATTGATAATATCGATATCACTGATCAGGTTGAAGTGACGGCTATGAGCTTAGTGACTCAGTCTGTAACGGAGAAGGGCCGTTACTCCTCTGGTACGGGTTTAATGCGAGGTCGTGATTGGAAGCGCAATATAGTCGGCTTTAAGCAATTATCCAGTTTGTTTAAGCGAGTTCGCAAACTTGAGTCTGAAAGAGACAGCTAATGGACGTAACTGAGATACAGAAATATTTACCACATCGTTATCCTTTCTTACTTGTGGACAGAGTTCTTGAGCTCGAGTTAGAAAAACGAATTTTAGCCATTAAAAACGTTACGATAAATGAGGCAATTTTTCAGGGTCATTTTCCGGTGACACCAGTGTTCCCGGGCGTGCTTATCGTGGAAGCTCTTGCGCAAGCCTCGGGGATTCTTGCTTTTAGGAGCCTTAAGAGAAGTCCGGAGGATGGATATATTTATTATCTGGCAGGTACAGACAAAACGAAATTCAAACGTTCGGTTGTGCCAGGAGACCAGCTGCAACTCGAGGTTGAAATTATTAATCTCCGTAATCACTGGATGAAGGTCTCTGGTAGGGCTTTTGTGGGTGACGATCTCGTATGCTCATCTCAACTGACTTGCGCGGAACAAAAGGTTAGTTAGCTGTATGGCTTTTGGTCTCTCGTGACTAAACAAAAGACTGGATCGCTCAAAATCGCGATTGTGGCTGGAGAGCCATCGGGAGATAGGCTTGGCGCTTCTTTGATTCGATCGCTAAGAGAACAGAATCCCGAGGTCCAATTTTCTGGGATAGGCGGGCCAGCAATGGCTGCAGAAGGTTTCAAATCGCTACATAATATAGAACGTTTGTCAGTTAATGGGTTTCCTATCACAAAAATTCCTGAACTAGCTAGTATTTTGCTTTCCACAAAAACTGCATTGAAACAATTTGATCCTGACTGTTTCGTGGGTATTGATTACAACTTCTTTAATGGCTTACTGGAAGGAGTAATGAAAAAATTCGGGAAATTAACAGTTCATTACGTCTCTCCGAGTGTTTGGGCTTGGCGATCAGGAAGAATCCATAAGATAAAAAAAAATATCGATTTGATGCTAACACTATACCCATTCGAAACTACGATTTATGAAAAAAATCATATACCTGTGTGCTATGTGGGTCACCCAAAAGCTATGGAAATTTCTCCTGATCGCGGGGTCATAGAAAAAAAAGACGCACGTGAATTATTGGGATTTTCTATGACCGATAGTATAGTGGCGATGCTTCCAGGTAGTAGATCTAGTGAAGTTGCCCTAATTGCCCCGACTTTTTTTCATACAGCGAAACTTCTATCAGAGACCTTCAAGTGTAAGTTTATAGTCCCCGCTACGAATCTCAGCAGGGCAAAGCAGATTGAGGATCTATGGAAGTCCATAGCCCCTAATATTGAGATTAACATCACCGATAACTCGATAACCGCTATGACGGCGGCGGATGCTGTTTTGGTGAAATCGGGCACCGCAACTTTGGAGGCTATGTTATTGCGGAGGCCGATGGTAATGGCTTACCAGTTGAATTGGCTAACATATAAATTTGTGTCAAGCCTTTTGCAAACGCAGCGCTTTGCCCTGCCAAATATCCTGGCCGGAAAAGATTTAGTCCCCGAGTTTATTCAGAAAGAGGCTAAGCCCGAGGCCTTGGCTAGAGCGTTAGTGAAGCTGATTAGAGAGCCTCAAGCGGAATTGATTTCAGAATTTGATTGCGTCCATAATAAGTTGAGGCTTAATTCTGGCCAAATGGCAGCTCAAGAGATTCTTAAGCTATGTGGCCAGACCTATGTATCGTCCTGAGTATTGTGCAGGTATTGACGAGGTAGGCCGAGGACCTCTTGCAGGTCCAGTTTATGCGGCGGCGGTGGTGCTTGATCCACTCATTGATATTGTAGGATTGAAAGATTCGAAAGTATTGACTGTCAAGAAAAGAGAGGAACTAAATACTATCATTTGTGCTGAAGCTGTTGATTATGCAATTGGCCGCGCAGATGTTGAAGAAATTGATAGTATTAATATTCTTCAAGCGAGTTTGTCAGCAATGCAGAGGGCGGCAAGTAATCTGTGCGTGCCTCTAGATTTCGCCTTGGTAGACGGAAATACTGCACCACGCTTAAGCTGTCCCTCAGATTATTTAGTGAAGGGCGATAGTAAGTTTGATGCTATCAAAGCCGCTTCCATTATTGCGAAAGTCGCGCGTGATAAAGAGATGCTTGAGCTCGACTCTATATATCCTGGATATGGGTTTGCCAAACACAAGGGCTATCCAACTCCTGCGCATCTTGAGGCCCTGAAGACATTGGGCCCTTCCCCCATACATAGGATGTCTTTCTCCCCATGCAAACAAATGCTCGATTAATTGTTTAGCATCATGCGCCAGCTTTCAAGACTTGAGATACGCATATATGGATTATGCTGGATAGTTTCTTCGATTGTTGCATGAGGTATATGGCCGTAATTATGTCCGGGGAGCAATATTGTATCTTGTGGCAGTGAGGCAAGTTTCTGAAGGCTGTTGTACATGTCATCGACATTGGATCCAGGGAGATCCACACGACCGCATCCATTAATAAAAAGGGTATCGCCAGATACTAGCGTCTTTTTTATTTTAAAACATTGAGAACCTGGTGTATGGCCTGGAGTATGAAGAAACTGGACTTCAACATCTCCAATTTTTAAAGTATCGCCTGACTCCACTTTTACGATATCGCTGTCTGATATACCCGTAACTTTTTTAAGACCATCTGCTTCCAATTTATTGGAGTATACCTTGGTTAAACATTTCTCCATTAAATCAGCTACGCCAGGGACATTGTTTTTTCCAAAAGCTCCTCCGCAGTGGTCGGGGTGGTAGTGCGTAACGAGCGCCGCTTTGAGTATGTAGTTTTTTTCGTTAATAATATTTACCAGACCATCTATATCCCATGCTGGATCTACAATTACAATTTCTCTAGTACGTTTACAGCCCAGTAAGTAAGTAAAATTATCCATAGGCCCGATTTGAATTTGTTCGAGAATTAATTGATCTTGATCTGACATAAAAATCCCTAGCTGTTAAAAAACTCAGAAGTTTACATTTCCTGGGGTTCGAGGGAACGGCACGACATCTCGCACATTTTCCATCCCTGTCACATAATTCAGCAATCGCTCAAATCCAAGGCCAAAGCCAGAATGAGGTACTGAACCATACTTTCGTAAATCCCGATACCACCATAGATCTCTTTTTAAACCAGGATCAATACGGTTATCAAGGACATCTAATCTTTCCTCTCGTTGACTACCCCCTATAATCTCGCCGATACCAGGAACCAATATGTCCATTGCTGCAACGGTTTTTTGGTCATCATTAAGTCTCATATAAAAGGCTTTTATTTCGGCGGGGTAATTCATGACGACGACTGGCCTAGTGAAGTATTTTTCAGCTAAGTACCTTTCATGCTCTGTTTGCAGGTCAATACCCCACTTCGCTGGAAATTCAAAAGATTGTCCTGAATTCTGTAAAATTCTCACTGCTTCGGTGTAATCTATTCTTTCGAATTTATTATCGATGACACGACGAAGTCTATTGATAGCCTCTTTTTCTATACGTTTAGCAAAGAAGGCCATATCATCTTCTCTCTCGTCTAATATCCGTTGTAAAACATTTGTGAGAAGATCTTCGGCGAGGTCAGCGTTGTCGTTTAGGTCTGCAAAAGCAGTCTCTGGTTCTACCATCCAGAATTCGGCTAGATGCCGGCTTGTATTTGAGTTTTCGGCTCTAAAAGTGGGACCAAAAGTATAAACTTTTGACATTGCTAGACAGTAGCTTTCCACTTCCAGTTGTCCTGATACGGTCAAGAAGGATTCTTGGCCAAAGAAGTCTTCGTCGAAGTTTATGATTCCATTTGTCGCATCGAGATTTGCAAGGTCTAACGTACTTACAGTAAAAAGTTCTCCTGCCCCCTCACAATCATTGGAGGTGATTATTGGTGTATTGATCCACTGGTACCCATTATCATAAAAATAATTATGAATTGCGTTCGCGATAGTAGTTCGAATTCTTGTAATTGCACTAAAAGTATTAGTTCTGGGTCGCAGATGCGCTTGAGTCCTTAGGTATTCAAAAGTATGCCTTTTCTTGGCGATGGGGTAGTTTTTTGGATCGTCAACCCACCCAACGACAACTACACTTTCAGCTTGAATTTCAAGTGATTGTCCGCTGCCTTCAGACGCTGATAGCTTTCCACTAATAGTAAGTGAGCAGCCAGTAGTTATATTTGATATTTCTGACTCGTAGTTCTCAAGTGTGTTGGGTGCGACTATCTGCAGTGTCTCGAAACAACTACCATCATGTAATGCAATAAAACAGATTCCCGCTTTCGATTCTCGTTTGCTGCGAACCCAACCGCGAACACTAACTTCAGAACCAATAGGGACTGTTCCACTCAACAGTTTCGTAACTGATATCATGGTGAGATACCCTCTATTTTAGGAGAGCCCGAGAGCGGCGTGGGCCTGATCTCGTAAGACTCGTTTAGCAATTTTTCCTGATGCAACTCGAGGCAGTGGATCGGAACTAAAATAAATGTGTTTAGGAATTTTGAACTTTGCTAAGAGGCCAGCTAAAAATTCGCGTAGTTGATCCTCTGAGATTGTATTCGCACAATAAATTGTAGCGCCAATTTCTTCACCTAACCGCTTATCTGGAATTCCATAAACACTTGCTTCAACGATATCGTCATGCTCGAGCAATGCCGCTTCTACTTCTCCGCAGCCGATATTTTCTCCGCCACGGATTACCAGATCCTTAATCCTATCAACAATATACAGGAAATTCTCATCATCTAAATAGGCGACATCACCGGTTCGAAACCAACGACCAATAAAAGTTTCTGCGTTAGCATCGGGTCTATTCCAGTATTCACGAAACATAGATGTTCCACGAATGATCAGTTCACCACGTTCTCCTTGAGGTAGATGATTACCATCTTCATCAATAATGGCGACTTCAAGAATAGCAGAGGTGCTTCCAGAACTGCTTGGCCTCTCTAAATAGTCTTCTCCCCCGATACCAGTACCAATGGCATTCGTTTCTGTCATGCCCCAACCGGTCGCAGGCAGGGCATTCACAAAGATTTCTGCGATACTTGAGACTTGCTCTGGTGCACGAGGGGCACCCCCTCCGCCAACTATTATCAGGGAGCTTAAATCCCTTTTTGCCTCCCGAGCTACATCGACAAGATCGCCAGTCATGGCAGCCGGGGCTGTAAAGCTAGTGATGCGTTCTTTCTCAATAAGTTCTGTACCAAGCCTAACATCCCATTTATACATTGCTACGATACGTCGCTGATGACGGTAAGAACTTAATAATACTGAATGTGAACCGGCGACGTGGAAAAGCGGAATACCAAGAAGTATAGCAGGCGGATATACGAATTCTAATTCTGGTGGATTTCCATCGAACATAATATATCGCTTCGCGGCAAAATCTAATTCCCAAGAAAGCAGCGCGTTTATCACGTTGCGGTGACTAGACACCACACCTTTTGGATGTCCAGTAGAACCAGAAGTATAAAGAATGGTCGCATCATCATCAGCATCATGCAGAACCGTTGGCATTGTGGCATCAAAACCTTTAGCTGCCTCATACAATTCGAGGATGTTTTTTGGAAGAGGTTCTTGGGGCCGAATTGCTAGGACTTTCAAATCGATTCTTTGATAGATGGAGATCACTCTATTAATACGCTCTTGATCGGCTAGCAAAACTTTTACACCTGCGTGTGTTAGCCCATATTCCATTTCTTCTGTTTGCCATAGGGCGTTCATACATACCGCTATTGCCCCAATAGAAGTAATAGCTTGAAACGCCACTACCCACTCTGGATAGTTGCGCATTGAAATAGCGACACGATCTCCTTTTCCAATACCATACGTATTGACAAGTAGTTGGGCGACTTTGCATGAGCGGATATATATTTGTTCAAATGTGTAACGTTCGTCCTTATAAATATAGAACTCTGCGTCAGAACGATTGTCTTCAAAGAGCTGTCCTAACGTATCTGGGGCATTTTTGAAAACTAAGCAGGAATCCCCAAATACCTTCATCTTGATGAGTTCAAAAGGCGTTCCTGGGCTGGTGAGATCCTTTATAGCCTGATTTCTTTTTATTTTTTTGACTGCGCTCATATAATTTTCAGTAAAAGTCCGTAAAAGTCCGTAAAAGTACTTGTAGTAGTAGTGTAATTGCAACCGCTATCTTTTACTTTTAATACGCTGAGTGGCTTCCATTAGCCAGTTATTGTCTTCTGTGTTTAAACAAGAGCTTAGTTTATATTGAACTTTTTCGTGATACTGGTTCAACCAGGCGATTTCCGTTTCTGTCATTAGTCCTATTTCAATCAAAGACAGATCAAAGGGTGCGAAGGTAATGGTTTCAAACGCCAACATACCGTTTTCTAACTCACAAACTGCCATAAGGTTTTCGCACCGTATCCCGAAATCATCTTCTTGATAAAAACCAGGTTCATTGGATAACACCATCCCTGGAAGGAGGGCTTGTGAAGGGATGCCCTTTGAGATCCTCTGGGGACCCTCGTGAACTGAAAGGAAGCAACCCACCCCATGGCCAGTCCCATGGTCATAGTCTGCCCCAACTTGCCATAGAAACTGTCGCGCTAGGACATCTAATTGTGCTCCACACGTTCCTTTTGGGAATATGGCCTGACTTAGAGCAATGTGACCTTTAAGGACTAAGGTGAACATACGTTTTTGTTCATTGGAGGGTTCGCCGATTGCGACTGTCCGAGTAATATCGGTTGTGCCATCGGAAAACTGTCCACCACTATCTACCAGATAGAGTGATCCTAAGCTTAGTTCTGCGGGTGTGCCATTGAGATGGTTATAATGACAAATAGCGCTATTGGGTCCTGCCGCGGATATAGTATCGAAGGACAAATCATGGAAGTGATCAAGATCATTTCGAAAACTGAAAAGTTTTTCGGCGAGGATGCCTTCATCATGCAATTTCCCTTCTGCAACTTCTCTTTCGAGCCATGCGAGAAAACGAATGACAGCAGATCCATCGCGAACGTGACAGTTGCGCATTCCTTGCAATTCAATCGGGTTTTTTTGTGCTTTTGTAAGGGCTACGGGATCTTCATCCTCGATAATAGTAGCGCTTGCCTCCATACATCTTAGAAAGGTGAACGCATTTGTATTACCAGGGTCCCCCAGTACTTTAAGTTTTGAGAAAGAGGATAGTGTAGCCTCTATTTGATCTTCTTTTTTTATCGTCACATTGGTTCCAACATGCTCAAAAAAATTATCTGGGATCTTGCTTGGGTCAGTGAAAAGAATCATCTTCCCATCGGTTGTCAGAGTTGCAGTAGATAAAAGGACGGGTAGTCGAGGAATATCTTTCCCACGTATGTTGAGTAGCCAAGCTATAGAGTCTAGTTGTGTAATAAGGGCTACTTCTGCCCCTTTTTTGCTGATTTCTTTACCAATTAGTTCACGTTTCTTTTGGCTATGTACGCCTGTATATTGCTCGCTGAGTAGTGTTATTATTGCCTTTTTAGTGGTGGGACGATTAGTCCAGTTTTTATCAATTGGATTGCTGGGTATTTCTATCAGAGATAAACCAGCAGCCTCGCACCTGTTGGAGATTGTTCGATACCAATTAAAAGAATGTAAGCGACTATCCACACCGACACTTCCCTCTTGAAGATTTTCTAGCAGCCAATCGATGGGTAGTTTTTCTGAAAGATGGCAGTGCTCGTAAAAATCACAAGATGTCTGCTGCTTGGCCTGAATGGTATAGCGTCCATCTACAAATAAGGCAGCTTTCTTTTTAAGGATTATTACTAGGCCTGCTGACCCGCTAAAGCCACTAATCCACCGCAAACGCTGATTTTGCTCGGGGACATACTCACCAAGGTATTCATCTGTAGTTGGTACAAATATAGCTTGAATACCACTATCTGCCATTTGCTGACGAACTAATATAAGTCGTTCTTCAATATTGTGCATATCGCCTACTTTATTATTTCTATTACAATTGAAAAGAGAGGCTCTTTAAAAAATAAATATACTCAATTCAGCTGTCGCTGGAACCATTCTCATTGTACTTTAAAGCCCGCACAAAAACTTGCCATTTGAGTTATCCTTTAGGTGAGGAGAGGATTAATGGAAAAAAATTTAGCGATAACTGCGATGTGACGCCTGAGTCCGTAGGTATGTCGAGTAAAAAACTCGATAACCTCTATAAACTTGCCGAGAGATAGATACACGAAGGTAAGCTCCCGGGAGCAGTCTGTATGGTTATTCGGGATGGTAAGCTTGTTTATGAATCTGTCCATGGCAATATGGATGCTGAGGCAGAGAAAGTGATGAGAGACGATGCGATTTTTCACATTTACTCGATCACCAAACCAACAGCCAGTATAGCGCTTATGCAGCTCTATGAATCGGGTATGTTTCAACTAGATGATCCGGTTAGCCATTTTATCCCTGAATTTGAAGATCTTAAGGTTCTTGATGCTTCTGGTAGCAGGGAAACCTATTCATTGAGAGAGCCGAAGCGTGCAATGACGATTCGAGATCTGTTGATGCATACTTCGGGTTTGGTTGCGCCATCCTCAAAATGGAAGTTACCCGAAGGAACACGGGTTGGCTCTTTATATCAGGAGTCAAATCTCTATCGCGGGGCGATTTGTCATCGATGGTTAAAGTGTTACGAAGACTTCCTCTGCATTGCGATCCGGGTTCCGAATGGAATTATGGAATTTCAACCGATATTGTAGGGTACCTTTGCGAGGTGCTGTCAGGAAAGTCTTTCGATGAGCATCTCCAAAAAAATATTTTCGATCCTTTGCGAATGTTCGATACAGGATTCTCGGTAATCCCAGTAATGCAGAAAGGCTCTGTGCCCGTTATCGGATTGGAGTAAATGGGGGCAAGCGCTATCAATTGGAAGATTCGCCTCAGCAAAGTCGTTTCTTGAAGCCGACAAACTATTTTTCGAGTGCGGGAGTTCTTGTAACAACTGCGAAAGATTATCTTCAATTCTACAAGATGTTGTCCTCTGGGGGAGCGCTGAACGGCGAACGTATTATTGACAGTCGTACATTAGACTATATGACGTCAAACCATCTGCCCCAAAACCGAGATCATGCAGCGATGGGGCATCCACAGTTCGCTGAAACTACAATTTTTGTCTCGCCAGAAGAAGATATGGCAGTGATGTTCTTAACACAGTTGATCCCTTCTGGAGGTCACCCAATCCGACGACAGATTCGAGCCGCAGCTTATGGTGCAATCACAGACTAAACAATCCGTTAATTAAGTATTAAGTAGCGTTGATATAGAAAAAACAGGACTAGAGGAATTTTTACTTCAAAGAAACATTCAGCCTTCCGCGAACACTATTTACGAGATATAAATCATCATAAGTTTTGAGTGAATCTAAAGTAATGACGCGTTCCTTTAGTTTTCCTTCATCGAGGAGCCACTGTCTATAAGTTCCTCCTAGTAATCCACATCTAATGGGGGGCGTAAAGTGGACCCCATTTTTGACGACAACAATATTAGCTATACAGGACTCGGTGACTTCTCCTTCAGTATTGAATAGGATCACATCGTCAAATCCCGGGTTGGCCCTTAAATAATTATCATATATCTGTCGGCGTGTTGTTTTGTGATAAAGGAAAACCTCCTTAGGGTCTACAGGGTTGGTTGCGAGAGTAAGCCTATAGACTTCTTTATCGATTATTTTCTTGGCTTCAATGTTTATCAGTCCGCCTTTACTTAACTGTAATCTGACGAGGGTTGGCGATGTACCTAGAGTGGTAGCAAAGCTCTCTAATTCTTGCCGGATAGTCTTACCATTGAATTGGTATAAAAAGTACATTGCAGAATTTTCAAGACGTGCGAGATGGTAATCAAGTAAAGCAAAGCCATCAGATGGAGACCAGCGTATGGTCTCAAGCAAGTTAAAAGACTTGGTTGCCTCGCTGACAATTTTTGTTTTAGTTTGACATTCAGCATATTCCTCGTCTGCCTGAGAATCCCATACAATGCCGCTCCCCGTGCCATAAGTAAGTGTTTCTTTATCTGAATTGATCATTAGTGTTCGTATGGCCACATTAAACTGAGCCTGCCTATTTGGTGCAAAATAGCCAATGGATCCTGTATATATATCTCTTGGGTCTGGTTCTAACTCATGTATCAGTTTCATCGTTTGAACCTTGGGTGCTCCTGTGATGGAAGCACTAGGAAATAAGGCATTAAAAATTTCACAGAAGGATGACTCCGTGTTCGCAGTGACATTAGTCGTCATCTGAAAGAGCGTTTCATATGTTTCCAATGTAAATAATTTATCTACATCTACACTTCCAGGGATAGCTATCCGGCCTAGATCATTACGAATCATATCGACAATCATTAAATTTTCTGCCCGATCTTTTGGGGAAGCTAAAAGTCTTTCTATTTGTTTGTTGTCTTCTGAAACCGTTCTTCCTCGAGCAGCGGTCCCTTTCATTGGTCGGCATGTAATATGTGATCCATCGAGTGAGAAGAATAGTTCCGGTGAAAGAGACGCTATGCTAAATAGTCCGGCATTAATAAATGCTGCATAGGGTGTCGAATGATTATTAGTAAATGAAGCGAAAGCAGCGTATGGATCGCCTGTATAGGCTGCTCGTTGACGAAAGCTGTAATTTGCCTGATAGACGTTACCCGATTCGATCTCTAGTTTAATACGTTGGACACTGTTTCGATAATTGTCTGCTGAAATAGAAGATGACCATTCACCGATACTAAGGTCCTTGTTAAGATGCGCTGGCAAGTCAGAGGAAATATCCATTTCTGTGTAAATTCCGAACCATATAAGCGGGAATTCATCTGATGCGTCATATGTTCTGAACGCCTTATCAAAAGCTCGCGCAGCTTCGTAGGCCATGAAGCCCACAGCATATTGTCCATCAGCAACTAGTTTTTCTATTTGATCTAGTATCGGGATAATATCTTTGTAGGAACAAGTCGATAAAACCTTTTTTGGTTTACTAAAGCAAAGCCAGTTACTGCCCTGTCTAATGGTAGCGAAACCAAGCTCACCTGAATCATGTGTCTGCAAAATCACAAATCCAAAACGATGTATTCTATATGAAAATAGATATTACGAAATCAAATCAGCGATCATAGGTATGTTAATCTATTGTGGCGTGGATATAGATTAACCAGCGGTAATTTGGAGTTTTAGCGATTGAGAAGGAGATTGGGAAGATTAGTTTTAGCGCTGTTGCTTTGTTATCTAGTCGTAGATTTCAATACCCAAGTGCCCGGGAAAGCAATGTATGGTCAAAATATCAATCCACCGTCAGAATGGAAGTTGGCCGAAGGAAATAGTTTTGTTTTAGCCACCTACAATATTCGACGGAGTAAGGGTGATGATGGACAACGAGATATCAAGCGTTCGGTTAACGTACTAATGGATGCGGGAGCTGATATCGTTGGCTTGAACGAATTGTCTGGAAGTCTTTTTTATGGATTGACAGATCAGGCAGAGCAGATTGGACGATTACTCGACGCAGGTTGGCTTTTTGCACCTACTTACCAACAGTTTTTTCAAAATCACTTTGGTAATGGGATAATTAGTCGTTTCCCTGTCGATAGTTGGAAAGTTTATCCTTTGCTCACAAGTGATGAGCATGATGCTAGTTTCAGGAATATGGTGATTGTGAAAATTCCCTTTGCAAATGATGAGATCTACGTGCTAAACACTCATCTTGACCGCAGCAAAGTCCGCGTTGAGCAGTTGCGGCAGGTGCTAGGGCACTTTGAATCGCTTCCGTCACCCGCAGTATTAGTTGGAGATCTAAATACAAGGCTTGATGATAATATAATGACTGACTTTTTGAGTAATCCCGCCTATGTTGATGCCACGTATATGATTAATGAAGAACATGACGTGGAATGGATTATTGCAAAAGGGTTAACTATTTTATCCGGGGGGACTGAGCCTGTAGGAGTATCAGATCATCCAGCCTACTGGGTAGAATTCGCAATCAATTGAGGGTTATATGAAAGTAAAACCACCGATAATAAGCGCGCGTGAACATGCTATAGGGTTAAAACAATACTTTCACAAGGGCGCAAAGCTCGCAAAGCAAATCGGTAATCGAGGTCCACTAAAGCTCAATAAGGACGGTAAATTACACAATGAGATTCTGGAGGCATTTAAACGAGAGGGTTTCTATGTTTTCGAAGGAGTTATTGGATCCCAAGAAATAGAAGAGTTGCGATCGGATATTGATGGTTTACTTGAGCGGGCGCCTGTCGGAAGAGGTTCGAACGTGGATAAGTTTGGAAGGCCCGCCTTTGGTCAGGATTTCAAAAGAGGGACATATACCTTCATAAAACCACTCTCGGATCCTTGGGGAGGAACCGAATTACTTGGTGGTCGGCATCCTGTCCAGATGACTCAACCGTTGCCTGCAGAGGATGCACCAAAAGAAACTGTGCACTTAATCGGCGGGATGTGTCAAGCCATGAATTCAGGGTTGAGACTATATGGTCATCCTTTGTTGTTATCTGTTGCAGAGGCCGTAAACGGTAAAGATTTTGTACCATTCAATGAAGCAGTTTTTGTTAAGCAGCCAGGTTTAGGGGGGTCCGTTGCATGGCATCAGGACGGGGTAACACACTGGAACGCCCCAGATTGGGATCCAGGTATTCATGGTTTTAACTTTCAAGTACAGCTATACGACAGCACCCCTGCAAATTGTCTTTGGGTAATACCTGGATCTCACAGACAAGGGCGTGCGGATATCAAATCATTGGTTGCCAACAATGGTAATTCAGAGCTTTTACCGGGTGCTATTCCAATGCCCTGTAAAGCAGGTGACGTTACCATTGCTAATAGACAAATATTGCACTGCTCTTTCGCAAATACATCTCCAGATCTTCGCATAGCGATGACATTTGGTTTCCATCGACGCAGTTCGGTCATCGGTGCGCACGGGGCACTGAGTCAGGGTGCTGATTTATTTTATGATGAACAAACCGTGTTTGAGCGCTCTAGGGTGATTGCGGTTGCTATCGATGCGCGTCAGCAATATTTCCCTAAAGAAAAAAGATATCAGTATCAACCGTTCGTTGGACTTGAGGATGATTATCGTTGGAGTCCAGAAATCTACGAGCGGGTTATTAGGGATTATAATCTGCAGGACCTAGCAATTTAACTGATCACCGAATTACGTTTGAATTCCTCAATATCGTTATTTGAATAACCTAATTCCTCAAGGATATGGTTATTGTGCTCACCCAGTCTAGGTGCCAACGTGTTCGACATAGTTTCATGCGCCAATTTGCCATCGACTTGGAATGGCGATCGTATTTCTAGGTAATCGCCGATATGCTCATGGGATGATTGATGAAACATTTTTGAGGCTACAAGATGATCATCGCTCATCACATCTTCCAGTGAGTTGACGTCGGAGCAGGGGATATCTTGGTCCGAGAGCAATTTTAACCATTCCTTGGTGGTTTTAGTCACTGCGATCTCGGAAACCTTTCCGTAGAGATCATCAATATTTTCACTCCGGAGGACTGGATCGACAACCTTATCGGCGGAAACCCAGTCATGCAATCCACACACTTTGAAGAACCGTGTCCAGTGTCGTGTACTGTATGGCAATATGACGATATAACCATCCTTTGTTTTATGTGGCTTTCGGTTTGGCGTCATCATTCGGTCGTATCCGAGATCACCCTCTGGAGGGATAAGTGTTTTTCCAGCAAGATGTTCTGAAAGCAGAAATGAAACCATGCTCTCGAGCATTGGTGCCTCAATACAAACCCCTTTCCCTGTTCGTTCTTTTTGGATAACTCCGCTCGCAACTGCTAGTGCAAGATGCAATCCAACAACCTTATCGGCGGCGATCGTACGCACAAACTGCGGTTCATTCTGAGTATTTGCATTGAGTGCAGTAAGCCCAGATCTTGCTTGAATAATATCATCATATGCAGGAGCATTTGCATCCTTCCCAAGACCACCAAATCCTGGTGAGTAGCAGTAGACTAATGCGGGGTTGATTTCTTTAAGTACTTTATATGAGGCCCCCAATTGTGCTGCTGATCGTGCTCGCATGTTGTGAACTAAAACATCTGATTTTTGTATTAATGAGTGTAGTATTTCTTGTCCCTGCTGTTTTTTTAGATCCAAGGTCAGGGATCTTTTATTTCTGTTGAAATTCATAAATGCAACACCAAGGTCTTCCTGTCGTCCCGGGCGAACTGCTCGAAACAAGTCGCCGTTTAGGGGCTCGATTTTTATGATCTCAGCACCGAAATCAGCGAGTATCTGTGTTGCGTAGGGGCCAAGAACAATAGTAGTTAGATCGATGATCTTAAGCCCTTTGAGGAGTTGAAACATAACGTGTCCTTAAAAAATACTGAATCCACCATCAATTTTGATTACGTCTCCCGTGTGCCAACGAGATGCATCACTCATAAGATAAACCGCGATAGCACCAAAGTCATCGGGTTGGCCCCAGCGTCGCATAGGTATTCTTGGGATAACTGCATCGACGAATTTTTTCCAACCAAAAGCTCGTTCGGTCATCGCTGTTTCAACCCATCCAGGGATGACAGCATTAGAAGTGATTTTATAACGAGCCATTTCAACGGAAAGTGACATCATCATGGCAATCATGCCACCTTTCGTCGATGCATATGCCTGTGCTTTAGGTGCTCCTTGGATGGCCGTCCCACTAGAGGTAAGAATAAGGCTGCCGCCCTCTCCCTGTTTCACCATTTGTCTGGTTGCTGCTCGAAGCGTGAAGAAGACACCGTGGAGATTGACATCGATGACTTTGAACCAGTCTTCACTAGAATGCTCAAAAAATGGTTTTTGGTTTTGGGATCCAATTCCCGCATTGGGGAAGCAAGCATCTATTCTGCCGTAACGATCAATAACTTTAGCCATAGAATCTTCAACCGCGTTCTCATTAGAGACATCGCAAAGTAATGCTGAAGCGCTTGGGTTGATAGCCTGAAGTTCTGCTTCTGCTGCCGCGTTTTTGTCGCGGTTGGTGCCCCATATGCTGACATCTCCCCCCGCTGCCGCGATTGCTCGCGCGAAACCAAGACCAATACCCCCATTTCCGCCGGTAATTACAGCGGTCTTACCAGAAAGATCGAAACTATCATAAGTCATTATAGAGCCTAATGTTAACGTTGAAGATGGAAGATCGCATATTTAAGAGAATTTGCACAGATATCATGGATAATAGAATCGTTTAGGTGAAGATTTTACATTATTTTAAGGGCTAAGCTTTTTATGAAAACCCCATCAAGGTTTAATAGAAATAATTTCCTTAATGGTCTTAACATATCATAATGTTAAGGCATGCTTTAATAATAGCCCTGATTGCCTTTTTTAGTTTCATGTCAGCGGAGGCCTTCGCTAAAAAGCGGTGGCTGGCTGGTGATCACCACGTTCACAGCCACTTCAGTGTAGGCTGGGATTATTCGAGCGTCCCTCCCAAACCTATCCCTGGAGGTGATGCTGTTAATCCAATTCTTAAAAATATTGAATTCGGTCGACTGTATGGTTTGTCGTGGATTGTTACCACTGATCATGGAGGTCCCAACCATAGTAAGATTAATCGTGATCAGGCTTACCCGGAATTACTTGCTTCGCGTCTGGAATATCCTGATGTTTTGCAGTTCTATGGGATGGAACTCAATACGCCTGCTGCAGATCACAGTAGTTTGATCATTCCTTATACTGAGGATGAGCGTGAAGTATTATTTAAGCTTGAACAAAGTTTCGATAGGTATGAAGCGTTCCCAGCAGACAGTACCAGAGATACCGAAGAAAAGATGGTAGAGGCCCTCTCATTAATGCGAGATTTGCCATCGCCCCCTCTAGTGATAGCAAATCATCCCTCGAGGTCCGCACTGGCATATGGAGGGTATGGTTTGCATACCCCGAGGGAATTTAGAACTTGGAACAATTTAGCCCCTAACGTGGCGATCGGTATGGCTGGGGCTCCGGGTCATCAGGCATCTGCATTGGCAGTTCCTGCTAAGAAATCGCTTACGAAGTCGTTCGGTAAGATGCCGCGTGGTGCTTACCGCGGCTATCCAACAATGGGTGGGTTCGACCAAATGACGGCGAAGATCGGCGGTTTTTGGGACTCTATGCTCGGAGAAGGTCGTCGTTGGTGGATAACTGCAAATTCTGATTTTCATAGGTATTACCTTATCGATGGTATTGATTTCTATCCGGGAGAATACTCAAAGACTTATGTTTATGCGGAAAAAAATTATGATGCGATTGTAGCTGCTTTACGAGTAGGCGCAGTGTTCGTAACAACTGGGGACTTAGTTAGTGAGGTGTCGCTTGCGGTCAGCTGGGGTGATCAGATTGCAACGATGGGATCTGAGTTGGTTGTAAAAGATGGTTCTATGGTTCACATAGAAATGAGCATACGCGACCCTAACGCGCATAACGCGAATAATGACAACCCGTCGGTCAATCGAGTTGATCTTATAACGGGCTTCGTTGGAGAAAAATTATCTGATCCGTCGGTGAATGAGAATGTTAGTGCGGTTGTAGCTTATCGTTTTTCAGATAATGAGTGGGAGCGCAGTAACGAGGTTCTTACAATGAGTCATCGAATTAAAGTTGAACAGTCAATGTATTTGCGTCTTCGCGGGACAAATACTGATGAAATGGAGCCTCAGAGGGATAAATTGGATGAAAATCCATGGCATGATCTTTGGTTTTACAGTAATCCAGTTTTTGTAAAAGTGGAGTAACTGTCCTTAATCTGGGAGTTCTATTTTACCGTTGTTGTCGGATTAGACGGGATCCCCGAGCTTAACAAGATCATTGGAGATTCGTTGCATATCCTCATGGTCTAAGTTTATGGATCCGGCTCCTGCATTTTGGATGCTTTGTTCGGCAGTTCGACTACCACAGAGAATATGACTAGCGCCAAGCTGTTTTGCAGTCCACGTGATTGTTAGCTGAGCGATAGTACATTCGTACTTCGCAAGCAAATCTTCCCAGCCGGAAAACATATCGAGTAAACGCTTAATATTATCTTTTTTGAACCATGGAGCCCATTTCTCAATATTGTTGCGGAAATCATTCTGGTCGAATACACGATCCAGAGTTACTTTCCCTGTGAGTAATCCTTGTTCTAAGGATAAATAGGTTAACGTTGCAATATTATTTTTGGCGCAATAAGGCAGAATATCTGACTCTCGATCTCGAGTAAGCATGCTGTAGCGGAATTGATCACTGGACAAGTCGCCGGCTTCATCGTAGGTAGTGAGTTGCTTGAGAGATACATTAGATACGCCTATCGCGCGAATTTTTCCTTGATGTTTTAAGTTCATAAGGCACTCCATAGTTTCTTCGATAGGAGTTTCTTCTGGAGGAATAGACGGTTTATGACATTGTAAAAGGTCGATATAGTCGGTGCCGAGTCGTTTTAGGCTGTCTTCGACTTCTATTTGGATAGTGTCGGGACGCAAGCTCACAGTAACTTCTTTGCCATCTTTGATGCCATTTGATGAGCCTCGTTGATCTTTCCACCAGACGCCACACTTACTTGCTATTACAACGTTATCGCGACGACCTTTAATAGCCTCTCCAATGATACGTTCACTGTGTCCCCATCCGTAAGAGGGCGCAGTATCGATGAGCGTAATACCATTATCGAGTGCAGCGTGAATGGCGTTTATAGATGCTTTATCATCTGGGGCCCCTGATTCTTGGTAACCTCCGAACGAAGTACCTCCAAGCCCAACGATCGAGGCTTCAATCCCAGACTTGCCTAAAGGCTTATATTGCATTGAATGCTCGCTTTATTTTGACTATACCGGGTTTAATAGAATAGATTAACATGGCACGGAACAATATCACCATGAGCAAGATAATTCTAATGGGCCGTTTGGATAGCCTTCGTCTCTGGGTGTTCTGTTTTCGAGTGATAGTACCTTGTATAAAAATAAAATAAATGGAGAAAGAGAATGCCCGTAATCGACATGTCTACCCTGAAACCCGTTGGTGAATTTGGCTCGAAAGCTTGGGGGGAGGCTTGCGTTGAAGCCTCGCTCAAGATTCTAGAGGCAGCAAACTTACCTTCTACGATCACTTGGGCTTTCTCTGAAAATTATACTCATCCTCCAGCACGATTGATGGAAGGAGGTCGCACGCATGCCGGTTACTATATTATGATTAAAGAGGGCAAAGTGACTGCAGGTGATGGTTTTATAGAGGAATTACTGACAATTCCTGGATTCCACGCGAAGATCCCCTGGGGATGCATCTGCAATCAATCTGGTGCTATTTATGGTAGCGAGGGCCAGAAGCAGCGTCAGGCTGATCAGAAGGTACTTTATGCCGCGATTGAAGAATACGTCGGGCACGAGAATCCATTTGGGCATGAAATTAATAGTGAAGGTAATCCGAGCCAAATGCTTGATCCGGTTGGATCATGGCCCCCAGAGGTTGGCAGGGCCTTAGGAGAAGGTGGTGAAGAGGGTAACGGACTTCATAACATTGCTGCGACGCTCCAGTCGGAGTCCCCGGAATATGCAGATTTGCCTGTTACGGCAATCAGGGTGCCTATCTTTGGTGAGATGACGGAACAACAGAAAGCTGATTTTGTGAAGCTTTGTGGGATTAAAATGTAAACACTGTTTTACCTTTGGGAGATGTTGTCTGTGGTTAATATTATTTTCAGAAATATCAGAAAATGGTGCTCAGTTTTTATTGTGTCTGGTTTTTTTCAATCTGCAATTTCTTTTGCCGAGGATACTCGACCGAACATACTATTCATTGCGGTTGATGACCTGAATCATTGGGTCGGGCATTTGGATGGACATCCTGGGACATTGACTCCAAATATCGATGAGCTTGCTAGTGAGGGGATTACGTTTTCTAGAGCTTATGCGGCGGCCCCTTTGTGTAATCCTTCGAGGGTTGCGCTCTTAACAGGAATCATGCCTGCTCGCTCGGGAGTCTATGGTAACTATGAGAGACTTGAGGAGCAGCTGCCTGACGCTATAACCCTTCCCCAGTACTTTCGCTCGCAGGATTATCAAGTAAAGGGTGCGGGAAAGATTTTTCATAGCCTTTATGGAGATGATTCGACTGACCAGTCTTTTGACGAGTTCTATAGGCCTTATAAGGGCCTTAAGGTGAAATCAGGAAAGGAAGGTCTCAAGCCGCAATCAAAAACAGAAACCGAAATGTGGGCGCCTTGGGGGCCAGTAGATTTAGATGATGATGATATGTTGGATGCTAAGAATGCAGATTGGATTATTGCAGAACTAAAAAATCCCCAGGACAAGCCGTTCTTCCTGGCGTATGGGACGCAAAAGCCACATTTGAACTGGAAAGTGCCCCGCAAGTATTACGACATGCATCCCGAAGAGTCGATTGTCCTGCCCGAGGTGATAGATGATGATCTTTTTGATATTCCGCCTTTTGGTAGAAGACTGGCTGCGGAGGTATTGGATATTTCGAACAACCGAAATTTTAGTGTTCCCGGTGGAGACCACAACAATGTTTTGAAATTTGATCAGTGGGAAGCTGCTGTTAGGGGTTATCTCGCGAGCATCACCTTTGCAGATGCGCAAGTTGGTCGAGTGCTTGATGCTTTAGCTGAATCTCCTTATTCGGATAACACAATCATAGTGCTCTGGGGTGATCATGGGTATCATCTCGGACAAAAAGAACACTGGCGCAAGCATACGCTTTGGGAGGACGGCTTGAGGACGACTTTGGTTATCGCTGCCCCCACCGTCACACTTCGTGATTCTCGAAGTGATCGGGTCGTGAGCTTGGTTGATATATACCCAACACTTATTGAGTTGGCAGGTTTAACATCACGTGATGAGCTTGATGGTCAGTCTCTAGTCCCGTTACTTAAAGACCCAGAATTGCCATGGTCACGTCCGGTAGTCAGTACTTATGGTCATCAGAACCATTCAATACGAACAGAACGCTGGCGTTATATTCGTTATCATGATGGTACTGAAGAATTATACGATCATGAGAGAGACCCGAACGAGTGGAGAAATCTAGCTGCCGCGCCTGTAGCGAAAAATCATCGTGTTGTCATGGATCGCTTGAGGAAAAACTTCCCAATAATTAACGCGGATTCTAGCCTAATTTCCAGAGAATAAAAAAATAACGCAGAAGAACACTTATGTCAGATATTTATATATTGCCTCTTTCAACAGAAATCAGTTCCTTGGATGTGCTTGGGGGTAAAGGTCGTTCTCTTGCCAAAATGGCGCAATCAGGTTTTGCGATTCCTGGGGGTTATTACGTGACAACTTTGGCTTACAAAGAATTTGTAGAGAAAAATAATCTTCAAGATAAGATCAATGAATTGGCAAAGCCAGAAATTGGCGAGTTCACCTTGTCGTTTGATGAGGCCTCAGCTGATATTCAAAATCTCTTTGGTCAGGCGAAACTCTCGTCCACGATGGCAGAGATGGTTGGTGATGCATATGATTCGCTGACGGATAAGAATATGCCGGTGGCTGTTCGCTCGTCAGCGACGGCTGAAGACCTCCCTGATATGTCCTTTGCAGGACAGCAGGATACGTATCTTAATGTAAGTGGCCGAGACGCGGTAGTAGTTGCAGTGCTTAATTGTTGGGCTTCACTATGGACTCCTCGTGCTATGAGTTATCGGCATGAGATGGGTATTCGGAATGATGATGTCGCGATGGCGGTGGTAGTGCAATTAATGGTGCCATCAGATGTCTCCGGTATTTTGTTTACCGCAAATCCAGCCACCGGAGAGCGTTCTGAGATAATCGTAAACTCAAGTTTTGGTTTAGGTGAGGCAATTGTTGGTGGTCAAGTTACGCCTGATACTTTTGTTCTTGATCGAAAAAACTTAGCGTCTAAAGAGACAATCATTGGGGCCAAGCAGCAAAAGGCCATTGCAGCGGATGGGCAAGGGATCATCCTGCGGGATATCCCAGAAAAAGACCGTGGGGAGTCGTCTCTTTCTTTCGATGCGCTCGCCGAGCTTGGTGAAATGGCGCTGAAAGTCGAGGCGGAATTCGAGGGAGTCCCGCAAGATATCGAGTGGGGCTTTTCGAAAGAAAAACTATGGTTGCTCCAGTCCCGACCGATAACTAATTTACCTCCGCAGCCGATAGAGGTTTCTTGGGATGCTCCGCCCCATATCCAAATTTTATCGCGACGGCAAATCGTAGAAAATATACCGGACCCCTGCACGCCACTCTTTGAGGAGTTGTACCTTACTGAAGGTCTAGAGACCATGGAAAACGGTAAGAAGCGAGAGCTTCCCTTCGAAGGAGGCGGGCCGTTATTTTTGGCGCATAATGGTTTTGCTTATCAACGCTTTGATTTTCCTGAGGTGGTCGGAAAGAAGGAACAACAAGAAGTGTTGACTGAGGATCAGATGGAAGCGGCTGAGATAGAAGCTGCTCGTAAGGAATTTGCAGAAAAACAAGAGGTTAAAGATCGTGCGCAGAGTGATCATGAATTAGAAAAGCAGGACCTTGCTTTATTTTTATCAGAGCTCAGCGACGACGATAAAAAATCTTTTGAGAGTTGGAGTGAAGCTGCAAAGCTCGATGACTTGGCCCATGCAATCACTATGCCTGCAAGTGAGGATATGGGAATGTCGGCAGGATCTAAAGTTAAAGGTAACGAACAGTTTCTGCGCGAGTGGCAAGAGAAGACCATGCCAGATATTGTGGCTTGGACTGAGGAGTGGCGTAAATTAGATCTTCGCAAAGCGTCCGATACACAACTATTGAACGGGGTGGCCGAACTTGCTAACGCTAGTGGTATATTTTGGTCATCAAACTCTAGTCATAGTTTCGGTGTGGCAAAAATAACCGACCATCAATTGCAAACCTTTTTGAAAGAAATTCTGCCGGATCAGAAATTCACCAGCGGCCAATTCTTAAGTGGTTTTAAATCGAAAACGACTGAAGCTAATGAAAGCTTATTTTTAATAGCCAAAGAAATTCGCTCCATTGACAGTTTATATGAACTGGTTCGGATAACGCCTCCAAATCGCCTGATGAAAGCACTACGTAATCATGCAGATGGTAAAAAAATAGTCGCAGCAGTTGATGAATACCTTAAGCATTACGGGCATTTGGGCTATAGCCTCGACTTTGGCGAGCCATTGCCGTCAGATGATCCCTCAGGCCTCTTGGCGAACGTGAAAACTATGGTTGCCAATAGTGGATATGATCCCCGCAGCCAGGAAGAAAGTGCAAGACAGAAAAGAGAAAAAGCGACCAGAGAAATTGGGCAGTTACTTGAGGGGCTTTCGTTTTGGCAGTTTAGATATCGTGTTTGGTTTGCGCAACGTTTTTATTATATCCGTGAAGAGGTTATGTATTACCTCTATTGGCCTTGGCCTGTTTTGCGAAAATTGGCGTTAGAGCTTGGGAAACGCTTTGTGGATGAGGGTATATTCCATAGAGCAGATGATGTTTTTTTTCTTTTCAGTAAGGAAATAACTGAAGCGATAGAAGCTAAAACCAATCATCAGCCATTTCATGAAGTGCGGAACCTAATTGCTGAGCGTAGAGAGTTACGTGAGGCCCGAAAGCGCCTGCATCCGCCAGGTACCATACCTTTTGAGGCAAGTGAGCATCCCTCAGTTAGATTTAAAGAAACGCAAATTTATAATGACGCTGACAGCGATACGTTACTGGGTGTTCCCGTCAGTCCCGGCAAGGTTTCCGGACCTGCAAGCCTTATAAAAACGCCTGAAGAGTTTGGATTGATGAAACCTGGGTCTATTTTAGTTTGCCCGATGACGAACCCCGCATGGACGCCACTCTTTGCTCATGCAGCAGGTCTCGTTACTGATATGGGCGGTATCCTGGGTCACGGATCGATAGTGGCGCGAGAATATGGAATACCAGCAGTGGTTGGTACAGGAATTGGAACGCAGCGAATAAAACACGAGCAGCAGATTACGATAGACGGTGACTTGGGGTCGGTGAAGATTGATGAGTAAGGTGAGATAGGTTTGCCTATACAAATTTTCTTGCTAAAAATTGGTGTTGTCGTCTGCATGTACTTGCTTGTTTTTCTGAAAGCTCTAAACAATATTAGTCAAATAAAGGAGTAGGAATGTCTAATTTTGAGAATTTTGGGAAAGGGAAATTAATGTTCCTTCCTCTGATTATTTTTTTTCTTTCAGCTCATGTATCTGGTGAAGGTAAACCCAATGTCATCTTGGTAATGGCCGATGATATGGGATGGGCGCAGACCGGCTATTATGGGTATCCATTCATGGAAACGCCTAACCTTGACGATATGGCAAAGAACGGTCTTAGAATGGATCGATTCTATGCGGGGGCACCAAGTTGCACACCCACGCGTGCGTCTGTTCTAACCGGACGAACGAATGACCGCACCGGAGCTTTCCGAGTAGGACATTCAATCAATAAACAGGAGAAGATGCTTTCGACTGCGTTCAGGGAAGCAGGTTATGCGACTGCACATTTCGGAAAGTGGCATTTAAATCAGGTTGGTCCTATCGCGGGAGAGCTTGCAGATCATCCCTTATCAGCAAATGACCCCCATAACCCAGGAGAACTGGGGTTTGATTATTGGTTGAGTACACACCAAGGATTCGATTATCCAGAGTTTGAGCTAAGCCGGAACGGCACCCGTGAAGGTTTTAAAGGCGATGGTTCTGAGGTGATCGTTGCTGAAGCTGTGAAGTATATTGCGACGCAAGTGACAGAGAAAAAACCTGTATTTGTTGTCATCTGGTACTCGGCGCCGCATGGTCCATGGGCTGCTGCTGACAGTGATGTTGAACCTTACCTAGGGAATGTGAATCGAACCTCAGCGAATATGCTGGGTGAAATTGTTGGTATTGATCGTTCGATTGGCCATCTCAGAAGAAGTCTGAAAGAGATGGACATAGCTGATAATACGTTAGTATGGTTCACTAGCGATAACGGTGGCACCGCAGATACTGACACCCATGTCGCTTTAGAAGGGGAAACTACGGTTATCACACATCCATCAGACTGTGGAGATTATATCGATCCAAATCTGTCGAGTTTCGACGCGAGAACCATGCACAATTGTTGGTTAGGTGTGGATCCCGATAGTACAGGACATTTGCGTGGCTTTAAGAAAGATTTTTATGAGGGAGGCCTTCGTGAGCCTACTGTTGTGGAGTGGCCTGCGAAGATCAGGCCAAGGGGATCTAATTTTCCATCAGGAACGGTCGACATATTTCCAACACTAATCGATTTGGCAGGTCTCGATCCAAACGCTATCAACCAGGTACACGATGGAATATCTTTGGCAGAAGCATTCAAAGAGGAACCCGTGCGACGCGAGCAACCCCTAGGATTCCGAGCGAGTGGTGGCTGGATGTGGTTAGATAACGATTGGAAGATCGTGAAGAATGGTGATTATGTCGGTAATGAAAATGATCTTCCCTACGAACTATATAATGTCATTGGTGATCCAAGTGAAGAGCATAATTTGATTGAGACCTACCCTGATTTAGCGAATCAACTATATGAGCAATTCAAAATATGGAGTCTTTCAGTAAGTCGAAGCGCGTTGGGGGCGGATTATCTAGAAGGTAGAGTGCTGCCGACGGGTCGTGCACCCAACTCTGTGATAGATGATCGTCGAGCGGCGCAGATAAAAGAATGGACTGCAGAAGTTCGTTCCGCAGAAGAGGGGAGCTAGGCCTTAGGATGGCACCAAATATCATATTATTTATGACGGATCAGTTAAGACGAGACGCGCTTGGTTGTTACGGAAATGAAATATGCAAAACGCCAAATCTAGATAAGCTCGCAAATGACGGCGCACGGTTTGACCAGGCCTACACAGTGAGCCCGGTATGTTCGCCCTCGCGTGCTGCTTTGATGTCAGGTCTTTATCCGCATAACAACGGTGTGATGATGAATACTCATATTGCCCCGGCATGGAACCGCGGTCTTCCTAAGGAAACGCCTACGTTCAGCCAGCAGCTTAAGAATGCAGGATACGTTCTGGATTATGTAGGCAAGTGGCACGTCAACCAGGATCTGGGTCCAGAGGAGTTTGGCTTTGATAGACACTACGCTTCTCAGCAACCTCTTGCCGGACCGCAAAGAAAACAAAAAGCTCGTTCTGAGCCAACTAAGCGCGACACAATCTCGTCAAGCCGAGTTTTGAAAGCAGGGTTGAAAATAGAGCCAGGTTCAACGTCGACGTTGGATTTTAAGCATGGGAGCATGATCGTAGCCGGAACAAGTAATGTGTCGCTTGAAGAATATGCTACTCGCAGAGTGACTGATACGGGCATAGCGATGTTGCGTGAGCGGGCGGTAGGAGATAAACCATTTTTCCTGCGCATGGATGTGGTTGCCCCGCACTTTCCTAACCTTCCGCCGGAGCCTTATGCCTCGATCTACGATCCAGAAATTATTCCGCCATGGCCGAATTTTGAGGAGTCTTTTGAAGGAAAACCTACTTCGCATCTCCGCAAACATCAGGAATGGAATTTACAAAATAAGGACTGGTCCTGGTGGCAGAATATCGTCGCTAAATATTATGGTGATGTAACGCTAATTGATGATTGTGTTGGGAGGGTGCTTGATGCCATTCGAGAGTGTGGTATTGAAGAAGAGACTATCTTTGTATTTTCGACTGATCATGGCGATGCGACCGGCAGTCATAAGCATTTTGAGAAATCGGGCACGATGTATGATGAGGTATTTCGTATTCCGTTATTGGCGAAAGTGCCCGGTAAAAAATCTCGACAGGTCCCAGAATTTGTTCGCTTGATGGATCTGATGCCGACGTTTATCGAGTGGGGTAGTGGAGAAATACCTGATGACATAGATGCGAGTAGTTTAGTGCCTCTGATTAATGGAGAGGCACCTCCGAATTGGCCCGACAGTGTCTACTGCGAAAGTCATGGTGAGGTATGGGGTTACAGTAGTCAACGAATGGTCCGCACGGCCCGGTGGAAATATGTTTATGATCCCCACGGGTCGGACGAACTTTATGATTTAGAAGTAGACTCGGCTGAGATGAATAACCTTATTGATAAAGAAGGTTATCAAAAAGTTCTTGATGAAATGAAAGCACGTCTTTTGGGTTGGAACGATGCGACTAATGATATGTTTCAATGGCAATGGGTAAGATGGAATTTTCCTGAACCGATAAGTCCTTATCGATAAGGAAATTGTTACTATGGTAGTGAGAAAGTGTTGGTTAATTATCCTTACGGTTTTGTTATCTATCCAAGTCGTCGCAGCACCTAACGTTATCTTTGTGATGGCCGATGATATGGGGTTTGCTCAGACGAGTTATTATGATCATCCTGTACTTGAGACGCCAAATCTGGATGAAATGGCAGAAAATGGCCTACGTTTGGACCGCTTCTATACAGGGGCTCCGCAGTGTTCGACTACTCGTGCAACTATACTAACTGGGAGAACGAATGACCGTACTGGTGTCTTTACGGTGGGTGATTCAATCAATAAACAGGAAAAAACTTTATCACAGGCATTTCGTAATGCTGGATATACGACAGCCCATTTTGGTAAATGGCATCTGAATCAAGTGAATGCCCCTGAGGGTAATCCTATGCCCCTTTCTGATCCGCATAATCCGGGGGAGCTTGGGTTTGACTACTGGCTTAGTGAGACCAATCAGTTTAATTTGGACCCGCAGTTAAGTCGTAACGGGGTGGTGGAAAATTTTAAAGGTGAATCATCTGAGATTTTGGTAGAGGAAGCGCTTAAATTTTTAGAGCAATCTCATAAGGAGAGTACGCCTGCTTTTATTCTTATTTGGTACGCGTCTCCACATAGTCCGATGGAAGCTCTCGATAAGGATAAGACTGCGTTTGCGGATATGCATGAATTCTCTGCAGCACACCACGGAGAGATCGTGGCTATGGATCGCTCCATCGGTATGTTGCGTAAGGGGATAGCAGAGCTTGGAATTAGAGATAATACATTGGTCTGGTTTAATAGCGATAATGGAGGGTTGCCTTCATTCGGTGTTAGCTCTGGCGGGAGACGAGGATACATTCCAGGAGTCAATCCTGATTCGACCGGGTATTTGCGTGGATCAAAGAGTAGTTTTTATGAGGGAGGTTTTCGTGTCCCAGCGATTATTGAGTGGCCAGGCAAGTTAAAACCTAGGATATCTCATTTTCCTGTAACAACACTCGATATGTTTCCCACTTTAATCGATATTGTCGGTCTCAATCGTAACGATATTAACGAGGTGCATGATGGTATTTCCCTAGTCAATCTGTTTGAGGCTGACCCAAAGAGACGGGACCGTCAAATTGGTTTTCGTGTTGGAGAGAATTTGGGATGGTTGGATAATGATTATAAGCTTATTTACTATCGTGATTATGCCAAAGCTTTTATTGATGGTGTGTGGAGTCCCCAAATTTTACAGTCATTACCTAGGCAGTGGGAATTATATAATGTAGTTGAAGACCCTTCGGAGGAAAATAATTTGATGGAGAGCGAGCCTGAAATCGCGGCGCGAATGATAGCGGAATTGGAGGCATGGATTGCATCGGTTGATAGAAGTGTTGAGGGTGCTGACTATCCAGAAGGTAGGGTATTACCAACTGGACGAGAAAATTAAAAAAAAGGATGCATGAATGATCTTTACTGGATGGGAAGGACCACTAGCACTACTGGAGCACGAGGTAACTCAACGAGAATATGAAGGATGCCCGGTTCCCGAAGCGTTAAAAAACCAGATCTCTGCATTGGATGACGAGAAAGATGTTTGGGACTTCGAGGCTGTCGATGGCCTATATCGACAACTAGAGCGATTGCCGATGGATCCAACATTCTCCTATGTTCAGCCCAATGATTTAGAGGGTATCCGTAAGGAACGCCCCGTTGGTCCTAGACAACTGACTAATATTTTAGAATCAGATCTACTCGATAAGTTCCACGGAGCATGGACCGGACGTGCGGCTGGTTGTGCTCTGGGTAAACCTGTTGAGGGTATGGGTATCATGGGACGGGAAGGAATGATTGGAAGACAAGCGATCAGAACCTACCTGACAAATCGGGAACATTGGCCCCTCGACTTTTATTTCACTGGCGTTGATGCTGGAGATGGTCTGAAAATCCATTGCCCTCAGTCCCAGAGAGAAAATATTGCGTTCATGGAGCCCGATGATGATATTCATTACACACTCATCGCACTCTCTGTCCTAGAAAAGTTTGGTCCGGATTTTGAGTGGCATAATGTGGCAACCGCGTGGAATACTAGTTTACCCTATTATGCGATTTGCACAGCAGAGGCTCAGGCGATCATGAACTATAATAATGCTGTTCCTCGTAAAGCTCTGTCCAAATGGGTGAGTCCTGAATATACGAGTACAAATCGTAATCCATACCGAGAGTGGATTGGGGCTCAGATTCGTGCTGATGGTTGGGGTTATGCTTGCGCCGGTAATCCAGAATTGGCAGCAGAATTTGCTTATCGGGATGCTTGTTGGACTCACAGAGCGAATGGTATTTACGGTGAAATGATGTTTGCCGCAATTATCGCAGCAGCATTTGTGATTGATGATGCTACTGAGCTAATAAGTATTGGTCTCTCCGAAATTCCAAAGAATTGCAGGCTTTCCGAAGCCTGTCTTTCTGCGTTGAATACGATACCAAAGTGTCAAGATTTCCATGAGTATATGGATTGGGTTGAATTAAACTATGGAGAGCTCAATGGCGTTCACACCGTGAATAACGCGCTTGTGGTCATTGGATCTATGATTTTCGGTCAGATGGATTTTCATCAGTCTATTTGTCGATCGGTAGAGGGTGGCTGGGATACTGATTGTAATGGCGCGACTTGTGGCTCGATTGTAGGAGCCTCCGCGGGCACAAAAGGTCTAAATTCTAGTTTAGTGGCACCGCTCAATGATACTATCAAGCCTAACGTGATTGGCTTCCAGGAAATTAGTATGACGGAACTGGCAGAGCGCACACTAGAGGTCTATAAGTGTGTCGCTGGTCAGTAAACGATATTCTTTCCTAGAATGGCGTATACCAGATCGGTGAGGAGTAAGCGCGCTCTTCAATTACCGGTAAGGGGTCTTGGGGAATTTCTTGATCAAAGAATTTTGCATCGTAGGCTGTCCATCTTGGAGTGGGAATCTGAAGTACACGAACGTAGTAAAACGCTCGCTTGGTAGAGTCAAAATTTTCATCACTCCAGAAAGCCGATAGTTCAGGGCTGCCGATGCTATTTTGATAAGTGGCTTCAGCGAGGTTTATGGTTGAGCCTACGTTTGGTAATGCCCCATCACTATTAATTACGCGATTGTCTGACCAAGCTATGTTGTGAACTTTTTCCTTCGGTTGCCCATCGTTGTCAATCCAGCCTTTAACAATCTGAATACGATCGAGAGCTGCGCCATGAGGGTCTTTTGTTGCTCGAATAAGAAATGTGGGTGCTTTATCGCTAGTTATTTTATCGTGCGTAAGATCTCCACCCATAGGGATACCAAAGCGATAGCCAGTTTTTGCAATATCCGGTTGATATGCATGACTTTCTTTAAAATTCCAACCTGCGAAAAAACGTAGCGTGATACGCGGTCCAGTAGTGGCGTAAACTTCACGTCGCTTCATTGCTGAAAAAATTGCTTCGCGTGTGTTTTCGGTCGCCCAAACCGCAGCATAGCCCGAGGAAGAAAAACTAGATAGCCATGGTGTTGCAGATCGATAGCGGCTCGGCTCGGAAGATCCGAATTTTCCGTGGAAATTA
Source organism: Gammaproteobacteria bacterium (assembly GCA_002690865.1). Classification (GTDB taxonomy): domain Bacteria; phylum Pseudomonadota; class Gammaproteobacteria; order Pseudomonadales; family Azotimanducaceae; genus UBA7455. The sequence continues at coordinate 55,341 of NZGG01000031.1, forward strand.
TTTTCATCAACTGAGGCAAGACCTGTATGGGAATCTGTCGAACCGATCATGCCAAATTTATAAGGATTAGTGCCGACTGCCGATTCAATAGAGAGTCCTGTTTGCAAGGCAGAACGAGCATAGGAACCTCTGGCTATATCTTCCTCGCTCCGGCTCTTGTCCGATACGTACTGTAAATTCAGAGCCGTACGCTCGTGATCAGCGAACTCATCTTCTGGTGAGATGAGAGGGTAAGTTTCGCTATCCCCTTTAATTTGAGTAACCTCAATGATCGGTTCAATACTGGCACGTATGCGTGCATAGTCGCTCGAGATTGATTTCCCTTTATAAGTCACATTTCTGAACATGTCCCCACGACTGAAGTTGCTGTTGTGCGGAATGGAAATGACGTCTCCACCTGTTGAGGCCTTATACTGCTCTAGGTGATTCCAAAGGTCCTCCGGGTTCTTACTATCATAGGATGAAAAAGGGATTGTTTTGAGTGTTTTTGATGGTCCATCTGCGAAGAGCACGTTACGGTGTAATGCCAATCCTAATCTGGTGCTGGTGTACTCGTATCCAGCGAAGGTTGTGAATTTTCCTGGATTGTTATGGTGCTCTGCAGACGAGACAACGCCTTCCCAGACTTCTAGGTTAAGGGGATGGGTGATTTCCAATTTCTGGCCCGTTATTTTTTTTGCCAGACCCATTATTGTGTGGCCTGCTAAGAATTTATTTTCGTTGGGAGAATTTAAAAGCTCGCGGGCTGTTGGGCTTTGACCCAGTCTTTCGATCATTTCTTGGGCTTCTTCAGTCAATTTTATCCTTGTATCCCCGGCAATTAGTGCGGGAATTATGCCCAGATTTTCCGCGTGGTCAGCGACCATCAGGAAATCTAGAGGCCGGCGAATTCTGACTGCTTCACCTCCAGAGGTTTGAACTTCCTCTCCTTTTGCAAATCGGTATGCCTGATCTGGAGTAATGTTTGTACCAAAAGTGTAGGCATCCCACGAAAGTCCGCTATGAAGATGCGTATCACCCCAGTATACGTTTTCAGGATAGACGTGATCAGCGTAGGGAGAATAGGATTTTTCAGCTGCAATTGGCATTGCAATCACGAGTAAAACAAGAAGTCTTATTATTGTTTCCCCCTTGTAGACTAAAACGTTATCGATTGGGTGAGCTCTTCATAACACGAGGGTAGCACAATTAAGTACGTTGAAACATTAGAATGCTAGTGGCTGGTTAAAGCACAAAACACTTACTGCTTTGGTGCTTATCAGGGTTTTTATCAGCTAGCGCGCAAAGAAACTGGACATTTTCTAAGCTTTACCTAGTATGATCTGACGCTTAAACAAGTCTTATATAAGCATAAAAGTATTTTCTAAGGGGAGGAGTATAGATGGTACATGATATTGTTATTCGAAATGGCAGTATTGTTGATGGTACTGGAGCTGAGCCAGTCCGGGGTGATCTCGCGATTGATGGTAGCTCCATTACGGCAATGGGGGAAGTCGAGACCAAAGGAAAGAAAGAAATTGATGCCGATGGTCACTTGGTGACTCCCGGGTTCATTGATTTACATACTCATCTTGATGCACAGATTGGCTGGGACCCTCTGATGACTCCAGTATCTTGGCATGGCGTATCAACGGCCTTGCTTGGCAATTGCGGTGTGACATTTGCTCCCTGTAAGCCTAAAGATAGAGAGCTGTTGGCCGGGATGATGGAAACCGTAGAGGACATCCCCAAACAAGCAATATTATCTGGCTTACCTTGGAGTTGGGAAGACTATGGTGGTTATCTTGATGCCATCACCGAACTTAAGCCATCACTCAATATGGCCGGTATGGTCGGTCATTGTGCGGTCCGTTTCTATGTTATGGGCGAACGAGCGGTAGAAGAGCTTGCAACAGAGAATGAGATGAAGCAGATGTCGCAGGTTGTTGCTGATTCGATTGATCAAGGAGCATTTGGCTTTTCCACTAACCGGTATGAAGCCCATCGACTACCCGATGGTCGGCCTATCCCGGGGACTTTTGCTGACCCCGAGGAGCTCGAGATTATTGGGAAAGAAGTGGGTGCGCGTAATGCTCTGATGCAGGCTGTTGGTGCGAACGAAGAAGTGATTCTCAAAATGTCACGTGCTTCTAATAATCGTATTTTATTTAGTGGCGGTGGTACTAATGAGCCAGGTTCGGGAAAGCGTATTGCTGGATGGTTGGATAGCTTCTGCGAGGGCAGGGATATCACGTCTATCACTCAGGTGCGAGGTTCTGGTCTCATGTTTGGGCTTCAAGGAATGTTACCCTTTCAAGGGGAGGCTTGGGATACTTTGCGTGAGAAGGATCTGGCTGGACGCATAGCGTCGTTAAATCAAGAGGACATCGTTAAGAGATTGATAGAGGACGGCAAACAGGAAACATGGGTAACTCTTGATAGGATCTACTATCAGGGTAATGGCGATACGCCGAAATATACAGCTAATATTCAGGACAATCTAGCTGCGTTAGCTGAGAAAAATGGTGAATCTCCAGCTGAAATGTTTATACGTATTAGTAGGGAGTCCGAGGGGCGTGCTCTGTTTACGTGGCGAATGTTCAATCAGGATCTGGATGAACTGGGCGAACTGTTCAAGAGTAAGAATATGTATCCTAGTTTGGGTGATGCAGGTGCGCACGTGTCTCAGTTCATTGATGCGGGTTGGTCTACATTTACACTTTCTCACTGGATGCGCGAAAAAAAGCTCTACACAATTGGCGAGGGTATTCGTCGAATGACTTCAGGGCCTGCGCGTATTGTTGGTCTAAGTGATCGCGGGGTCCTTCGCCCTGGAATGCGAGCTGATGTCAATGTAATTGACTTTGATAATATTACTGAGCTTCACCCGAAGATGGCACATGATTTTCCGGGAGGTGCGCCGCGTTATATACAGAAGGCCCGCGGTTATAAAGCCACGTTGATTAATGGTCAGATTAATTTAGTAGATGATGAATTAACTGGTGTCCAGGCTGGAGAAGTTTTACGCCATCGATCATAGGCTCAAAAGGTAGGATAGATAGATGTTCAACTGATTGAGCTGATTACCGTGGAGTTTATGGAGGTAGCACTTTAATGATTAAATTTGGCACTTTGGGTGCCGCGAGGATTACACCAGCGGCGTTGATTGATCCATGCAAGAATAACGACAATGCCTTGATCTCTGTGGTCGCAGCACGTGATCGGTCTCGAGCAGAAGCATTTGCAAGGGAACATGATATTGCAAATGTTGTTGATTGTTATGAGGATGTTATCAGTCATCCTGATATTGATGCGGTATATAACCCATTACATATTGGTCTGCATCACGAGTGGTCTATTAAGGCACTAAGGGCTGGTAAGCATGTTCTCTGCGAAAAGGCGATTGCGTGTAACGCCAAAGAAGCGGAGGAGATGGCCGTTGTAGCCAGAGAAACTGGACGCGTGCTGATGGATGCATTTCATTATCGTTATCATCCCTGCTTCATTAGAGCTAAAGAAATTTGTGCATCCGGTGCTCTCGGGGATATTTCTGAAATCGATGGCCTATTTCATGTTGCAGGTCATCTGGAGAACGATATTAGAACGAATTATGAAACGGCTGGTGGTGTGACAATGGATATCGGTTGCTATCCAATATCCTGGGTACGTCACATTGCTGGGGAAGAGCCGGTAGAGGTAAGCGCCATTGCTGAAATAGGTAAGCCTAATGTCGATCTTTTTTTGACTGCTGATTTGACTTTTCCAAGTGGCATAGTTGGGCATATTTCTGGTGATATGAGGAATGGTGGTGAGCCCCGTGCTGAGCTTAAGGTAACCGGATCGAGAGGAACGCTATTGGTAAGAAATCCTATTGCACCGCAGTTTGGCAGTAAATTTGAATTAACTATTGATGGGGTCACGACAAGAGAGATTTTTGATAAACGTGCTAGCTACGATTTTCAGTTGGATGCATTTATTGCGGCCGTTGAAGAAGGTATAACGCCATATACTGATGCGGAAGAGGCAGTCAATCAAATGAAAGTAATTGACGCCTGCTATGAAGCGGCAGGCCTGTCAATTCGGGGTTTATAAATATTTAAAAATCAAAGTTAGAGAGAGCTCATTAGGGCGAGTACCATATTGGAGAGCTATAGGCTCGTTCTTGAATCACTGCTGGTGGGTTAGTTTGAATATCTTCAAGTCCATAGGTCTTGGCGTCATACGTTGTCCATCTTGGCGTGGGAATCTGAAGAACTCGCACATAGTACACGGCCGCCTCCGAATGGTTAAAGTCCTCATCTCTCCAAGCAACTGAAAGCTCTGGGCTACCAATGGTATTTTGGTAGTTTGCTTCTTGCAGGTTTACTGTGGATCCGACAGCAGCCAGCATGCCGTCTTTATTTATTTCTCGTTTCCCAGACCAAGCAACGTTATAGATTTTTTCTTTTGTTGATCCATTCTTGTCCAGCCAGCCCTTGACGACCTGAACTCTATCAAGATTAGCACCGTCGGGGTCTTTGGTTGCTCGTATTAAAAAGGTTGGTGCCTTATCTTTGTTTTCTTTGCTTTGGATGAGGTCACCACCCATAGGAACTCCTCGGGAATAGCCTATTTGTGCCAAATCGGGGGTATCAGCTTCTTCACTCAAATAGTCCCATCCTCCAAAAACGCGTAGAGTAATCCTTGGGCCAGTCGTGGCATATACTTCACGTCGTTGCATTGCAGCAAAGATGGCTTCACGTGTGTTTTCGACTGCCCAAACTGCTGCATAGCCTTGAGCGGAATAATGGCTTTGCGTATTGGCGCGAAAAGGACTTGGTTCGTTCATGGCCATTTTCCCCCAATAATTGTCTTCATCGACTGTGGCAATTCCCGTATGCGTGTCAGTAGCTCCGATCACGCCAAACTTGTATGGGTTGGCCCCAATACGCGCTTGAATATTAAGACCTCGTTGCAAGGCTGACCGGACGAAGGAGCCTTTTATCATCTCTTGGGTGCCCGAGTTTTTCCCTTTTGAACTGCTCCCACGTGGTCTCTTGCAGTATGCTTCTATTTTAGTATCAGAGGGCACACCTTGTTGAAGATCTGCATAATATTTCTCACAATATTCTATGATCCTTTTGGTTTCAGAGAGCGAGCCTTGCGAACCAGAAGCACCGTGCTTCTCATAATCGGCAAATTCATCATTCGGCGAGATTAGAGGATGGGTTTCACTATCGCCCTTTATTTGTGTGATTTCTACAAGAGGTTCTATACTTGCTCGGGTTTGAATATAGTCTAGTGAAATACTCTTGCCTTCATATGTAACAGTTTTAAACATATTTCCGCGGCTTAGATTGCTATTATGAGGGATTGACATAACACCACTGCCTGTTTGTTCTCGATATTTTTCAAGGTAGTTCCATAAGTCTTCGGGGTTATCACTGTCAAACCTTGAGAAAGGAATAGTTTTTAGAGTATCTTCCGGAGCTCCACTATAGATTACATTGCGGTGTAAACCGCTACTGGAATATTCGTAGCCAGCGAAGGTGGTGAATTTTCCCGGATCGTTATGACGTTCTGCAATATTAACGACACCTTCCCAAACCTTGCGAGTAAATGTTTCGTCAATGTTATAGGTTTTTCCATGTGTACTTTTCGCCGAAAGAAGTTTATTCGCGCCAACGTTATATTCTTGCTCACTTTCTGAGCGTAATACACTTTTCGTTGAAGGTAATTGGGCTAGAAATGATGCGGATTGTCTTCCCTGTTCGGTAGCCATTAATTTTGGATTTTTAGCCATAAGTGCTGGTAAAACTCCTAGATTCTCAGCATGGTCAGCAACCATCATAAAGTCGAGAGGTTTACGTATCCTGACGTTATCTCCACCAGTCGCTCTGATCGTTTCACCCTTCGCGAAGCGATAGGCCTCGTCTGGACTAATTCTATTCCCCATAGAGTAGGCGTCTCCAGACAGAAAACTATGTAAATGCGTGTCTCCCCAGTAAACATTTTCAGGATATTGTCGCTCGACGTAGGGAGAATAGGTTTTTGCCGCAGCGCCGAACATGGCCATCATAAGAATTAAAAAATAATACTTCACTGAACCCCCTTAATTTGTGTTGCTCATTTCTTTAGATTTAAGTCTCAATGTGCTGCAGAGCACATATATGATCTTCGATTGTTAAGTTATAGTCTATTTTGCTTAGTAACCGTCATCCTCAAGATTCAATAGTGGGAACGCAGATAGTGTATTCGGAGGATAAACGACGTCTGATGGCACGACGAATGAACTGTCAAATTCGTCGAAAGACCTTACCCCACATAAGCTAAGAGTTTCAGAGATTTCCCATTTTAGGATATTGAGACATTGCACTAAAGCGGGTGCGCCACCTGCTGCCAGTGACCAAGCCTCTAGTCGACCGATTCCTACAGCATTAGCTCCCATGATGATTGCTTTGACGATATCTGTACCTCGATAAAAACCACCATCTACAATGATTTCTGCATTTCCTCCTACAGCTTTTACTACACTAGGCAGTAGGTCAAGCGATCCGACACCGTGATCTAATTGTCTACCACCATGATTTGATACATAGACTACCTCAATACCGTGGTCTATGGCTTTTAGTGCATCATCTGCACGATTGATACCCTTGATAATTAGAGGGATATTGAAATTATCCTTAATCCTTTTCACATCGTTCCAATTAAGACTTTGCTGAAAAATACGATCTCCGTAGCCAGATATGGGTTTGGAAGTAGGCGTTACATCTTTACTGATGTCTCTCTCGCGCCTGCTAATAACAGCTGAATCCACAGTCAGACAAAATGCAGTATAGCCGGCATCAATAGCACGTTGTACTTTAAGATCAGTCCAGTCTGCGTCACCTCTAACATAGAGCTGATAAATCTTTGGTGATTTCGAGGCGGCAGCGATGTCCTCTAGGTCTGGATGACATGCCGAACTAGCAATACTCATAATACCTGCCCCTTCTGCAGCAATTGCAGCCGTTGCTCCTCCCCCTGTTACTAGGTTTTGTAAAGAACCAATTGGGGCCAAGATCACTGGTATTTCTAATTCTTGGCCAAGGATAGAGCCTCTCGTATCGATTTCCGATACGTCGTTAAGTATTTTCGGAAGTAGTGCTTTGGAGTCTATGGAGGCACGATTTCTCTTTAATGTTGTTTCAGAAGCCGTACCACCAACAACATAATCCCATAGGTTTTGACTTAGATTTTGTTTCGCTTTTTTTATGATTTGGTGAATGGTTCTAAACTCAGATACTTCTGGCATTTTTACCCTTTTTTCCGTGTTAGTGGAATTGCGTTCCACCACGCTGACTAACAGACACTAGAATCTCTCAAAATTCAATAGCGGTAGTCAATTATTTTGGTAGAAATAATTTAAAAAAATAATTACTTGGCGGGCCGGTTTTCTATCGATAATGTGTTAGTGTCGGTCCTTGCCTAACTCATCGTTGGAGGGAATCGATTGAGTGAACCTGCAATAATTAAAGGGTACAGACAGGCTGGTCAGCTTGGCGCCTTGCCTGATGTGAGTTTCAGTAAGATGTTTCGACTTGCTCTTCGGACGTGGCCTTTCATGAGGCCAATGTTAAAGCATCTTATCCTTCTGGGTGTTGTCACTATAACAGGCAGTGCAGTTGCACTTGTCGCCTTCATTATTAATGCTGATATTTTTGGGAACAAGGTTCTCGTTGGAAATAAATTGCAGCCTATGCAGGCGACGATTTTATTCCTGGATGAGAGTTATGTTGATCCATCTATTAGTAATTCACTGGGGCAAGACCTTGGGGAACAACTAGGCGTTAGTAAACTTCTTGGCAATATCACTGGCGGGAAGTCTAAAGATGGTAAGGGTGAAGAGATTGAATCAGAGAAAAAGATCAATTCAGCGGAAGCTGAATCGTCTCAGTTAAGCAGAGACCAAAGAAAAGTAGTACGAAACAGGTTGGTAATATACAGCATAATCTCTGGTATTTTGGGTGGAATCATCTGGTTATTGATTCCATATTACAATATGTGGATTTGGCAGAGTATCAATCAAAATTTAAGAGTGGCAATGATTGAACGTGCTGAGTCCTTGTCTCTAAAGTATCACGATAATGCTCGAGTAGGTGATGCGATTTTTCGTGTATACCAAGATAGCGCCCAAATTATAAATTTGCTGCAGGCTGGCATTATGACCCCGATAGCGACGCTCTATGGAGTTATTATGGGCCTTGCTATTGTGGCTGCCTTTGATCCTTTGTTTGCGTTAACAATTATTATTGCAGGAACGCCCATGGCGTTTTTGACTATTTGGTTTACACCCAGAATTCGTCGGCAATCTTTAAATAATCGTAAGGCAAACAGCGATCTAACATCGAGGCTTCAAGAGGTTTTTTCATCTATAAAAATCGTAAAAGCAAATCGGTCAGAGAGGCGTGTTTTAGATCGATTTAATGAAGATTCATACCGTGCATTGGATGCAGCATATTTTCTTAGAATGGATATGGCTTTACTTACAGTGCTAGTGGCAGTTATTGGAGGAGCGACATTACTTTTTTGTGAGTATGTGATGGTTAGCTGGATCGTGATTGAGCGTGAAACATTTTTTGGCGCATGGGCGGTAGCGTTGATTGGATTTATGGTTTGGAATTTGGGTGCTTATAACATAGCTGTTGGGAGAGTGAATGGTCTGGCTCAATCGGGGCGAGAGTTGGTCGCGATATGGAATAGAATGCAGGACATGTTTATTGGATTAGAACGAGCATTTTTTCTGTTAGACCTTGAGCCAGAGGTGATCGATCCTGATGACCCCAAGGATTTTCCTCAGCCAATAAAAAGTGTGTCGTGGCGAAATGTAAAGTTTGGTTACAACTCACAACAGCAGATCTTAGATGGGATTGATCTGCAAGCCCACTCGGGTACAGTGACGGCCATTGTGGGTGGTACCGGTGCAGGAAAGTCGACTGTCATGTCAATGCTGTTGAGATTATATGATCCTGATAAAGGTCAGATTTTGGTAAATGATTTAGATCTTAAGCAAATGACCATCGATGATGTCCGTGGGAACATCGCTATTGCTTTACAAAAGAACGTACTATTCGCTGATACGGTTGCTAAAAATATAAGTTATTCTAAGTCTGATGCAACGAGGCAGCAGATTGAGGATGCTGCAAAGGTCGCCTGTGCTGATGAGTTCATTCGATCAATGAGTAAAGGGTACGATACTGAGTTGGGTGAGCGTGGAGGGAAACTTTCGGCTGGCCAACGACAGCGATTATCGATAGCGAGGGCGTTAGTGCGCGATACGCCAATTCTTATTCTGGATGAGCCGACGGCATCATTGGACGCTAAGACTGAACACAATGTACTAAATAATCTCTCAGACTGGGGTCGCGGGAAAATTATTTTTCTCATTACTCATCGTTTGTCTACAATTAGAAATGCAGACCATATTGCTTTTTTAGAAAAAGGAAAGTTCGTTGAGTACGGCAAGCATGAGGAGTTAATGGAGATAAAGAACGGTCGTTATCGAGGCTTCGTTTTGTCCGAGTTGGATAGTAGTAGTTCGGAGGTGTCATGACTGATAATTCCACTGATTCGGAAAAAAAGTTGACCACTCTTATAGGGGAGGTCTTTGGCAAGAACCAATTCGACGATCGAGTAGATACTCAACCTGATATTCTTACGAGAGACATGTTCCGGCTTTTGGGTCGATGTGTTCGCTTACTATTTACTGTTAAGAAACTTCTTGTTATCAAGTTTCTACTCCAGCTTGTGCTAGTGTTCCCCGTGTTATTGCTTCCGTGGATGGCCAAGATTGTTATTGACAACGTCATCTTACAGCAACCATTTGGTGAGACTGCAGTTAGTTACCCGCCTTTTATGAATCCGATCGTGAACCATGTGGATGGTATGGCCCCTATGTCCATAATGTTTACCCTAACTGTCATTTATTTTCTTTTGCTGGTGGTAGTTGGTACGCGATCCAGCTGGACGAATGCTGGTTTGCTCCAAGGACAAGATGCAGCTACTAAAGCTGAAAATACCCTAAGTTTTGGATACAGTACTGGCGGTGGCATTTGGGGGTTTTTTGATTTCTTGGTTTACGTCAGGTTAAACCAAACTGTTGCTAACCGACTTCGTGTACGCTTGTTTGAGCGCCTTACCCACTTGCCAATGACGATACATGATGATCAGCGCATTGGTGACTCGGTATATCGTGTCTTATATGATTGTCCAGAGGCAGCAGATCTGTCTTTTCGACTTACGTTTCAGCCTTTTTTTGCAGTGCTCGCGGTAGGTATTAATCTTTATATACTGCAGTATTCTTATGGAGATGTGTCCCCAGAGCTAATCTGGATTGCTTGGGCAATGTTACCACTTTTTATTATTGGGACAGCGCCTTTTTCGGGTGCCTTACGACGTACCAATCAGAATAAAAGGGCAGCGGGTGCTGCTGCAACCAATGCAATGGAAGAATCTATAAATAATGTTGGTGCGGTGCAGAGTCTTGGTGGCGCTAAGAAAGAGCAAAAGCGTTTTGCGGAAAGAAGTGCACAAACGTTTCTGCGGGAGCGCTATGCATTTGCAGTATTAGTTGCAACAGTTTCTGTGTTAAGCACTATCTCTGGAATTGCTGCTTTATATATATACGTCCTAATTACCGATCGAATTATTGAGGGAATATTATCGCCAGGTGATTTTGCGGTACTTCTCGGTGTTTACTGGGGTATTGCAGGCTCAGTAATGTTTTTTGGTATGTTTTGGCTTAAGTTACAGGAGAATGCCGCAGCGGTTCGCAGGGTATTTTTTTTCCTTGATTTTGAATCTGAGAGAGATCATTCCGGAAGGTTGCAGCTTGACCAAATACGCGAGGGCGTTAAATTTGATGGAGTGTCATTTAGATATGGCGATCATCAAAACACGCTCAGTGAGATCAGTCTAGATTTATCTTTGGGTGAACTGGTTGCATTTGTTGGTCCAACAGGGGCTGGGAAAACCACTTTAGCGTATATGATTCCTTATCTTTTGAAACCAACCTCAGGCCGAGTTTTGATAGATGGTAAAGATTTATCTGAAATTGATCTGGATTCATTGAGGACGCAGGTTACCTATGTGTTTCAAGAGCATCTTCTTCTCTCAGAATCGATCCGTCAAAACTTTCTTTTTGTCAATCCAAGCGCAACAGAGAATCAAATGATGGAGGCGCTGGAAACGGCTCATTGTATGGAGTTCATTGAGAAAATGCCTGACAAGCTAGATACTATACTAGGTCGTTCAGGAGATACCCTCTCTGTTGGTCAGCAACAGCGCTTATCAATAGCTCGTGGTCTAGTGAGAGACTCAAAAATACTTATTCTTGATGAGCCATCAGCTGCTCTTGATCCGCAAACAGAGGGTAAGTTAGTAAAAGCCCTGCAGTCGGCTTCAAAAGAACGCTTAGTTATAGTTATTGCGCATCGGTTATCGACTATTCGCAGGGCCGATAAAATAGTCTTCCTTGAAGATGGAGAAGTAAAAGATTTGGGTAATCATGATTCGCTAATGGAGAACCCAAAAGGGGCTTACCGGGAATTTGTTGAACTACAGGGCGGTTAGGCGCGCAGTACCGTGAAATAGATAACGGCAAATGCAAGTGTCATTTGTAGTAGGAAAGTTAATTTGAGTAAAAATTTCGCGCCCTGTCCCGGTTGCAATGAGCTAGGTAAATATTTATGTTGTAGGTAGATGGTAATCCCACTTTGTATGGGCAACATCATAGCTGCGTAACATGCAGCAATAGTCACCATCATTACCGGTCGTTGAAAGCCGACGTATAGTGCGAAACTGATGAAAGGCACTACTAGTCCATACCATCGGATAATTGAAAGCCTTGCTGTTAGGTTTTCTCTCCGCAAAAAACCAAGCTCAATCAAGTAGTCGGGTAGGAACCTCGCTCCCGCAGCCAGACCTGCGACACTACTTGAATAAAGAATACAAAAGGCACCAATTGCGAACAGCCATAATGACCAAGTCCCAAAGGTTTTTGTATACATATTACTCAGCGCGATGATCGTATCTTGACCTTGGGGGCTTTCCCCCATGGGGTGCAGAATCCCTGCGCCCAGAAAATAAAAAGGTATAGTGGCACAGGTAAGCAAGATCAGTGTAATCCAAATATCAGTTCGCAAAACACGAAGCCAGCCATGCGCTCTTTTATACCAACTAGGAGAGCCATCAAACCGACCAATTCGAGCAGGATACCCTTTCTCGATACACCAGTAAGAGTATGCGGCAATCTCCCCAGAATTGACTCCTGTATAACCATAGGCAGCGAGTGCGAGTACAGCAAATCCTGTGGAGAACTTGAATTCAAAGCCATAGATAATATCTTCTAAGTTCGTCGCAAACTCTGTTGTTTGCATGAGAATTGCGCCAGTGAGCGTTAGAATGGTGAAGGTCATAACGAATAACAACATGATATTTTCCAGTCGCCGATAACTTCCGCTACCAAGTAGGACTGCAGCAATTAACGCGAGTAGGGCGACGGCAACGAGAGGGTTTAGGTCTGGGAAAATAATAACGACTGCCTGACCCGCGCCACCAATTAATCCTCCAAGGCCAGTAAGGCCAGTTAGAAAACCTATGAGTCCGAATGCAATAGGCCATGCAAATGCTTTCTTTGGTCCAGGGATCTTTCCAGGTACCCTATTGATAGCGCGAAGATAAGTATCTCCAGTAAGGATTACATAACGCGCAAGTTCAGCTTGTAAAATAGATTTACTCCAACAGGAAAAAAGAACCCACCAGAGCATACTGAATCCCACAGCTGCACCCAGACTTGCTGTCAAGATAATTTCTCCAGATCCGACAATAGTCGCAGAGATAATTACACTTGGACCAAGGTATTTGATGGTACCCAACCAGCTGGAGGGCGGATTCTCAATAGCATTAGAAGGCTGAGTATATTGGTCTATTTCATCTTCGATCAAATTGTTTTGTTTTTTATTCATTAAATACGAAATGATTATGATTCATAATACGTTAGTCTACGTCTGGATCTAAACGGTAATCAAAGGTTATATTATTCGCGAAATATAATGAACCAGGGTTGGGTACGAACGGAACACCCTGTACACTGCGGTATGATAAAGAAAAGAGGGAGCGCTTGATGTTTAGTTTTGATGGTTATAAGCCGGTAGATCTTAGTCCTCATATAGAGGCAAGAATCTATCGAGTCGATGGGTCTGTGGAGGAAGGTACTACTGATCCATATGGTAAACCTTGGGTAATGAAGGAGGGTAGATTCGCGGGAGATAATTCTTTGTTTACTTTGTATGCCGCTCCTCCTGGTGGCGATGAAGCTTGGCATCAAGAACGGATGTCTACGCACCACGGCTCGCATTTGCAAGGTGGTAAAGGACATATTAGTCATTGGGCTGGAATGCCAGATGATATGAAAGGCTTATGGGAGATGCCTCTTGAAACCTTTATGGGAGATGCTGCTGTCTGTAATTTGAAGGATCTTAAACCAAGGGCAATTTCTGATCCAAGTGAATATCCACTTGGTGAAGGGGTGGCATTGCGAAGCAAGGAAGGCGATGTGCGTGGTCAAGAGATAACGCCAGATCACCTTTCTAATGTTCAGGAAGGGGATATCGTTTTGATGACCAGTCCATTTACGGGTTTGGAAGAGCCTTGGTTATCAAAAACGACCTGTGAGTGGTTAATTGGTGATCGTAAAATTAAGATGCTCGGCTTTGGTGTGCCAGGCGTTTGTTGGCAATATGATCTTAAAATTGCTGCGCCAAATAATTCACCGATAAGGCGCATGTTGTTAGGGGCTAATATTCCAATCGTGCATCCGCTTGTTAATATCGAATCTTTGACAAAAGATCGTACTTATTATGTTGGTTTCCCTTTTAGGTTTACTAAGAGTGAAGCTAGTTTTATTCGAGCAATTGCTTTTGAGGAAGAATAGGAGTTTTACATCATGATTAGTCTTAAAGGACATAGAATAGTTGACCTCACTTGGGAACTGGTTGCTCGCGTGACGCGGATGGATCAAACGATTGAGGAAGGGCAGCGAGATGTTTATAACATGCCCTGGATAGTGGAAGAGAGCTATAACGAGAAGGATGGTACTATTGAGCATCTCGTCGCTTGTAATGTTGGCACCGTAGCAGAATGGCCTGTTGGTGGCGTTAGCGGCCATATGGGTTCACATATTCAATTAGGTACTCGGCATAATGATAATTGGACCGGTCTCCCCGAAGGAATGAAAGGAATATGGGAGGTACCTCTTCAAACTTATTATGGAGAAGCTTGTGTCTGCAAGTTTGATCACTTAAAGGCTGAGCCTATTCTTCCTGAACACTTATCAAATGTTCAAGAAGGTGACATTGTTATTATGGGTAGCAGTCACACTCGTGAAGATTCACCATGGATAGACGGTGAAACGGCATACTGGCTGGCGGAAGAAAAAAAGATCAAGATGCTCTGTCCAAGCGTCCCGGGCATTGGTTGGGAAACTCGAGCTCAGGATCCTGAGCCGGATAATTGTCCCACCCATAGAGCGATGACGGGAAATAATATACCCATTACTTATCCGCTCGTGAATACAGAGTCGTTGACGAAAGATCGCTGTTTCTTTATGAGTTTCCCGCTTAATGTTGGGCGTATGGAAGGAACTTGGATTAGGGCAATTGCTATTGAAGAAGAGTAAGCAGTCATTGGCGATGATCATTTAATTGATCATCGCCAATAGCTGAGTTTCTGAAGTTAGTGAGCTCGGGAACTAAATAAACTTTCCGTAAGCAACCTTTTGCGCTCTATCAAAAAACTCTGTCCATTCTTCATCTGTTAATAACTGTGGCTCTCCATACTGTGACGCTAACAAGTACTGTCGGCACATAATTTCAAGGCGGTGTGCAAGATCTGCTGTGGCTTTTATATTACTACCCCTCGCGATCATGCCATGCTTGCCGAGCAAACAGGCGGACCTTTTGGTTAGTGCTTCAGCAGCATCATCCCCTAGCGATTGGGTGCCAAATGTTGAATAGGGCACGCAGGGAACGTCATTCCCACCAAAACTTCCTACGAGATAATGAAACCCTGGAAGGGGCTTTAAGTGAGATGCCATGGCGACGCAGTAATCTGAATGAGTATGAACGACTGCATGTGCTTTCTCATGTTGTTGATAGATTGCTGCATGCATTCTCCATTCGGAGGAGGGTTTTCGATCACCTTCCCATTCTCCATCGAGAGAAACTTCAACAAGAGTATCGACGGTGATATTTTCTGATGTCGCGCCCGAGGGTGATATCAGCATATTTTCCCCGAAACGAACGCTCAAGTTTCCTGATGCTAATTCGTTTAGTCCGATCTTTTCTACGTGTTTATATTGTTCAACTAGTTGGATCCGCAAAGTTTTTTCATCTGCAATATTTACCATAAATGTCTCCGACGATTAGTTTCTTGGGTTATTATTACTTTTGGTTATCCGCTTGACGCATACGTTCAAGGGCCGTGAAAAAAAATTTTTCATCACCGAGACCGCCAGCCTTAGTTACTATGGATATGGGATCTGCACTTGCCTCATGGCAATATCCACCAGCTAGATTATCAAATGAGGATACTTGTACTTGTTCAATATTCAATGACTTGAAAAACTGGCCCGAGGTTTCACCGCCAGCAACTACAAACTTTCTTACACCTAGATCTTTTAATGCTGCAGCGCTGCTTCCAAGAATCTCATCAGCCAACGCAGCAGCCCCATCTCGACCGAGTTTTTCTTGGGCGCGTTTAACACCGTCTACGTCAGCTGAGGTCGATATGCATATAGGTCCCTTATTGATATTATTTTTTGCCCAATCAATAATCTTGTTAAGAAAATTTGAGTTACTCATCGCTTCAACCAAGTCGACTCTGAAAACGGGGTGTTTGTCTTCGAAGTGACTTACCTGCCGTTGTGTGTTTCCTGCGCAACTACCGGCAATAACTGCTTCATATCCGGGAGCGGGGGGTAATAGTGAGCGTTGTTTAACTTTTCGTTCGGTATTTAACCAGGTGCGCGCCATAAACATTGGAATAGCATCGGCTCCACTTGTTAGTGGCCAATCAGTCGTTAGTTCGGCAATTCGGGTGACGTCATCATCATCGACTGCATCTACGATAAATAAGTTTGCACCATCGGCTATTTGCCGGGAGATATAGTCATCACAAGCTGCCTTGCCAGCTACTAACTGACTATGTGGAACCAGGCTTACTTTGGACTTGCTTTGTGATTGCAGTACTTCAACAAGATTAGAGTTCGTCATAGGAGTAACTGGGTCAAAGCGCTTCCCAGACTCGCCCAGCATGGTCCCTCCTAAAAACATTCTCCCTTGGAAAATAGTAACGGAATATTCTGGAAATGCGGGGCAGAAAATGACTCTATCAGTCTTCGTTGTTTTCATGAGCGCTTCACCAATGGGACCGATATTTCCATCATCTGTGGAGTCAAAAGTTGCACAATACTTGTAGTAGATTCTTTTTGTATTTTTTTCGAGAAGCCCTTCTGCAGAATGTTGTGCGTCTGCTGCTGCCTCTTTCGGAGGAATCAATCTGATCTTTCTTCCTATGACGACAGCTTCGGCGTCATCACTCAGGTTATCGAGTGCTTCTACAGACGTTACGAGGGGACAGCGAACTCCCTCTCTCTCAAGCAGACTAGCAACCATCATCCCTCCCGTGAGATCATCGGCAATTACACCAAGCTCAAGCATTCTATTTCTCCTGTTTCCCTACCCGCAAATAAAGAAGCATGATATCAGCTTTACCAAATGAGACTAGATATAGATCAGATAAAAAATCATTCACTTCCCTTATTTCTCTGTCTATTGTCCCCTGTTATCCTTAAGCAAAATTGCTCTTTGGAGAAATGATGCAGGAATTATTCATTACTGCTGATGACCGAACCGGTGCTCTTGAAATTGGCGGTATAGTCGCTAATACGCAATTTTCCGTTCCAGTCGGCCCGGAAGCAAAAAGTGATATTTGTTGTGTGGTCGATACATGCTCACGCCATTTACATCCAGAGAAGGCCAAACGAATTGTTTTCGAGAAGCATCTGCGGGAAGCTAGATTCCACTGTCATAAAATAGATTCTGGACTACGTGGTAATTGGCCTCATGAAATAGAGGCTCTCAATGAATTAGGATACGATGTGGCATTAATTCCCAGCTATCCGGACGCAGGGAGGAGATGTGACGGTGGTGTTGTTTATATTCAGGATGTGCCTATTTTAGAATCCCCTTTTGGCCAAGACCCGCTCACTGCGCCATGCAGTAGCCGACCGGATGAGGTAATCGAGGAGGCTGGTTGCTCGTTCCGAGATACTGTTATCTGGGATGCAAATAATAATATTGAACTCGATGAAGCGATATCACGATGTCGCCGAGAGAGTCGAGTTTTAGTGGGTCCCAGTGGAGCTATTGGTGCATATGCTGCTAAGGTTTTCCCCAATCTTATCGCCCAATCTAAGCCAATCGAGCCTCCTGTCCTTATTGTTTGTGGAAGTTTGAATATGCTTAGTCGGCAGCAAATTAGTAACCTCGCCTGCCCTGTATTTGGAATGTCAGATATCGTGGATTTCGATGGTATTGCTGTTTTAGAAACCCCATTTCGTTCGGGCTCCATTTCTACAGATGAAGCCTCAGGGACCGCTCAAGCGATTGCAGACAAGGTTCGAGATATTGATTATGAGACGATATTTGTTATTGGTGGTGACACAGCGGGTGCGATAGTGGGAGATAAAACGCTAGAGGTTTTAGGTACAGTGGATACAGGTATACCTATTGCTAGGTTTGGCGATAAATATCTTGTGACTAAAGGTGGTGGGATAGGCGCTTCGGATACATTAGTTAAGTTATTGGGAGATATCACATGATGCCTATGGCAATTACGATGGGTGACGCGTCTGGCGTAGGTCCCGAGATTATTTTGCGTCGATATGCTGCTGGTGATCTCGATGAGAATGTCTTAATTTATGGTGATGCAGAAGTTCTGAGAGCAGGTTCTGAGTTGCTTGATCTGTCTATCGAGCTAAATATAGTTGAGAAGGGATCAGAAATTATATTGGACCGACTCAATATAATTGATTTAGCCAGACTGGATAAGAAACAACTGACTCCAGGATTAATGAATAAGCTATCTGCATCTGCCGCGCGCGACTACGTTGAGAAGGCAACACTGGACTCAATAGATGGGATTGTATCTGGTGTAGTGACCATGCCTATGAACAAGGAAGCAACACAAATGAGTGATCCTTCATTTATTGGGCATACCGAATATATTGCTGAACTCTGTGGCACGGATAATTTCTCGATGATGCTTACCACTAAAGATGTTGCAGTCGCGCATATTAGCACTCATGTTTCTTTAGCAAATGCTATTCGTTTGGTGACTAGAGAGAGAGTTACTAGTGTCATTGAGCTTACTCATGAGACACTAGCTCGATTTATCCCAAGTCCTCGTATTGCAGTCTGCGGCCTAAATCCTCATGCTGGCGAGAACGGCTTGTTCGGAGATGAGGATTCAAAGATTATTTCTCTTGCGATCGAGTCAATCAAAAGCACAGGAGTTGAGGTTTCGGGTCCATTTCCTGCGGATACGGTTTTTTATCAAGCGATCCATAATGACCGATATGATGCGATCGTGTGTATGTATCATGATCAGGGCCATGGACCTATGAAACTCATTGGGTTTGAATCCGCAGTTAACGTTACCATTGGGCTACCAATCATACGTACATCTGTAGATCACGGTACGGCCTTCGATATTGCATGGCAAGGTAAAGCATTTACTTCTTCGTTAGGTCATGCCCTGGATTATGCTTGGAAACTAGCGGGGCGTTAATTTTTTTAAGGTAATAATCTGTTAAGTTATTTTATTGGGAAGTAAAAGTTTACGTTAATTTTGAATTATCGAGTGAGGGTACAGCAATGGATTTAGGTGTTAGAGGCAAGGTTGCTATTATAACCGGTGGCAGTAACGGTATTGGAAGAGCGGCTGCGGAAAGACTTTCTATGGAGGGAGCACTTGTTGCTATTGTCTCTAGAACCCAATCCGATTTGGATCGGGTTGCAGGCCAAATTGGTGAGTTGTCCGGCAATGAGGTGATCGGTATCGCCGCAGATGTTAGTGACGAAAAGGCAGTTGAATTGATGGTTGGAAAAGTCGTCAGCAAATGGAATCGTATTGATATATTAGTTAATAATGCAGGCACATCTATGGGGTCAACTTTTGAAGCGATGACTAATGAGATGGTAGAAAAAGATTTCGCTCTAAAAGTTATGGGAGCAATTTATTGTACGCGCCATGTTTTACCCTATCTTAAGCAAGCTGGTGGGTCTATTTGTAACACCACGACCCCAGGAGGCAAGGCGCCTGGAGCTGGAAGCCAGCCTACGGCCTTGTCTCGTGCTTCGGGTATTTCTCTGACTAAAAGTTGGTCCAAAGAGTTTGCTGAGCATGGCGTTCGGGTAAACACAGTTTGTGTTGGTTTGCTTAAGAGTAGACAGCATGCTCGTCGTTGGGAAGCTGCTCAGCATAAAAATCCAAATGTCTCGCTTGAAGAACACTATGAGTCGATGGGACGGAATGTCCCTATGGGTCGTGTTGGCGAGGCCGCGGAGGCAGGCGATGTTATCGCTTTTCTTTGTTCCGAGAGTGCGAGTTATGTAACAGGAGCCTCAGTTAATGTTGATGGTGGTACAGCTCCTGTAGTCTGAGACTTTTTCTTATTTCCCCAATTGATCACGCGGCTAACGCCATGGCCGCCTCCATTGCGATTTCATAGGAGTTTAAACGAGCCTGGTGATCGAAAATGGAAGACACCAGAATAAGCTCGTCGGCGTTATGTTGTTCGATGAAGTCCCGCATCCCTTCTCGAATAGCATTGACATCGCCAAAAGCCGCGCAGCGTGGAGTATTCTCAAGTATGTAAATTTCTTCTTGTGAGAGTTGCTGGCGTAAATTTGCTACAGGCTTTGGTAATTGACGTGGTTTTCCTTTCTGCATGCTGAGTAGGGAAATAATAGATGAACTTCTCAGATATTCCGCTTCTTCGTTCGTTTCAGCTGCACATACATTGAAGCCAAGCATCAAGTATGGCACTTTAAGTTGATCTGAAGGTTTGAAATTATCTCGATATACATCTATCGCTTGTTTGAGCATGGCTGGTGCAAAATGTGAAGCAAATACGAAAGGCAGGCCCAGAATACCGGCCAGTTGAGCACCGAACAAACTCGATCCAAGAATCCATAGAGGTACATACGTGCCTTCACCGGGTATGGCAGAGACTCGTGCATTGGAATCGCTTTCTTTGAAGTAGTTTTGAAGTTCTAAGACATCATTGGGAAAATCATCAATATTTCCTGCGAGGGTTCGCCTCAGGGCACGAGCAGTATTCTGATCAGTACCGGGAGCTCTTCCCAAACCTAGATCGATTCTATCCGGGTATAGAGATGCCAGAGTCCCAAACTGCTCCGCTATGACGAGGGGGGAGTGATTGGGCAGCATTATTCCGCCAGCTCCGACTCGGATATTGGAAGTACCCCCTGCTAAATGACTGATGACCACGGCTGTTGCGGCGCTGGCGATACCTCGCATGTTATGGTGTTCAGCTACCCAGTAACGTTCATATCCCCATTGTTCTCCATGTTGGATAAGATCAAGAGAATTAGCAAGAGCGGCACTAGGGTTACTACCTTCCGTAATTGGAGAGAGATCCAGAATAGAAATTTTTGTCATGTGACCAATACTTTACCAATTACTCGACGGTCTATTATTACCTGAAATGCTTGAACTATTTCATCCATCTTATAACGATGAGAGATATGAGGTTTTATTAGACCTTTGACCAAATAGTCCACTAGGGTTTCAGCGTATTCGTCAAACAAGGCTGGTCGTTTCTGTTGAAGACTATTCACCGTATATCCAATAACGGAGGCATCTTTCACTAATAGATGGTTGGTTTTTGCCAAAGCCGGACGACCGCTCGTAAACCCAACAATGAGAATTCTGCCATAAGGAGCGATACATCTCATGGACTCATCAAAAATATCACCTCCCACAGGATCGTAAATAACATCAGCACCAAGGTCCTGAGTGAGATCTTTAACTTTCTCTCGGAACCCATTTGAGTAGTTGATAATTTCATCAGCACCCAATTGTTTAACGATGGCTAGTTTTTCATCGGAACTTGCGGTGGCGATGACTCTCGCACCCATGAGTTTGCCAAGATCCACAGCAGCTAAGCCAACCCCACCGGCGGCACCATGGACCAGTAAGGTTTCGTTTGGCTGTAATTGAGCTATATGGAGTCCATAAAAAGCTGTCATGTAGGTGTTACCGAAAGCAGCAGCCAGCTCTAGATCAATATCGTCGGGCAATTTCCTGACTTTTGATTCGGACACATTAATAAGTTCCACACAACCACCTGCTGAAGTTACCTTATCTCCTGGTTTTATGGATGTAACATTTTTTCCAACACAGGTAATGATCCCACTTCCATCACCACCTACAATATATGGGGGGGTTCGATTATCTTGGTAGTTACCCGCCATTCGCACGAGATCAGCGAATGCTATACCTCTGTACTTGAGATTTATTTGAACTTCATCAGGTTTGGGGGTGTCCGGAGGCTCAATTTCCTTTACGACAAGATCCTTAGGGCCACCAAATTTTTCGCAGAAAACAGCTTTCAATTACTTAATCCTCCACGCGAATTACACGTGTCCCCACATTGCCTCCTGCCAGCAAGTCAACGAACGCGGCTGGAGCCTGTTCCAAGCCGTGAAACTCATCGTTAATTGGAGAAAAAATTCCAGATTTTATCCAGTTTTTCATTTCTTCTCTCGCAGCAGCGTATTTCTCGGCATAATCAAATATCAGGAAACCTTGCATTCGAATTCTTTTGTTTACGAGAAGACCGGGGATTCCGGTAGGAGACCCAGCGGGACTTGATGTGTCGTATTGAGATACCACGCCGCAGCAGATGATACACGAATGCTCATTCATGCGTCGTAACGCCATGCCCAAGATATCGCCGCCAGTGTTATCGAAATAAATGTCTACGCCTTTTTGACAGGCATCTTTCAGCTCACCACGAAAATTTTCAGACCGGTATGAAACCGCCGCATCATAACCAACTTTACTACGTAAAAGTTCACACTTTTCTGTTGTGCTAGTAATACCGATTGTTTGGCATCCCTTTATTTTGGCAATTTGACCAACAATATGTCCAACTGATCCGGCAGCAGCGGATACCAATACGGTATTACCCTCATTCAGATCTCCAACATCTGTAAGTCCAAAGTATGCGGTAAGCCCATTTGTTCCTAGAGCACCTAGATAATGGGCTGGATCAATATCATCCATTACTTTAAGTAGGCCTTCAGCCTTATGCACAGAGTAATCCTGCCAGCCTGTACTGCAGACAACTAGGTCTCCAGGGCTGAGTATTTCAGAATTCGATTTTTCTATTCGAGCGACACCAGTCCCGCCCATAACGATGTCTGTTTTTGGCGCCCCTGCATAGCTAGCACTTCCTTGCATTCCTGCGCGACTACCCGCACCAACTGAAATTACAAGAGTTTTGCAAAGAACTTCTCCTTCACCTGGGTTAGGTATCTCGTTGGAATCTAGTCTGTAATTGGATTTCGATAGTTTATCCTCTGGTAACGAGTCAATCAGTATTTGTCTGTTCTCTTTCATCTTACTCCCCATTTGGAAATAAACTGCATGTGTTAGATTACTTATTGTAACTTGCCTTATTCGATAAGGCATTGACCGAAGCTGAGTTTCAGTTAATTGTTTTATGATCTAAGATTGTCGATATTATGGTTATGGAATGGATATTATTTCAATAGTATAAGGATCTAATGCACTGCATCGGCTAAAAATATCCTAAATATATTCAGTACTTTTAAGTTAGGGAGCGAGAAATGCCTGAATACAAACTCAATATAAATGGTCAAGTTCGAAAAGTAGATGTCCACCAGGACATGCCCCTTCTTTGGGTATTGCGGGATAGACTTGGTCTTGTTGGAGCTAAGTATGGTTGTGGTATCGGCCTCTGCGGTGCCTGTACCGTTCATGTCGACGATGTAGCTACAAAATCTTGTATGGTGACAATTGCGGATTTAGCTGATGCAGACATTAAGACGATTGAAGGTCTAGCAAACGGTACTATTTTACATCCAGTACAAAAGGCGTGGATTGAAAAGGACGTTGCACAATGCGGCTACTGCCAGACTGGACAAATCATGTCTGCAGCAGCCTTATTAGAGGATAATCCTAATCCTTCTGACGATGATATTGACCTAGCAATGGAGGGAAATTATTGTCGTTGTGGAACATACGGTAGGATACGTGAGGCCATCCATATCGCAGCAACTGCAATCACGGCATCCAAAATCTCGTCTGATAAAAATCCTGTTGAATACTGGGAACCATTGGAGGGGCAGGTATGAACAGTCAATTAGTAGATGAAATTACCAGAGAAATTACTAATACCCAAATAACTCGCCGGGGATTGCTACAGCTGGCCGGTTTGGCGGGAGGGGGCTTAGTATTGGCCTCTGCAGCACCGAATCTTTTAGCTAATGAATTGGGAACGTTAGTTGGCTCTGGTGAACTCAATGCATTTGTTCGGTTATCTTCAGACGGGACCATTACTATTTATTCTGCCCGTCCGGATATGGGACAAGGAGTCAAGACATCACTTCCCATGATTGTAGCAGAGGAAATGGGAGCGAAGTGGTCAGATGTTGTTGTGCTTCAGTCAAGCGTGAGTAAAAAATACGGAGCACAATGGGCAGGTGGCTCAATGTCGATTGCATCTAGTTTCGATCAAATGAGGGAGATGGGTGCCTCTGCCAGAGAGATGCTCATCGGTGCGGCATCAGAATTTTTAGAATTACCACCATCTGAATTTAATGTTTCTAATAGCGAAGTTATTCATTCTTCAGGAAAAAAGTTGAGTTTTGGTGAGTTGGCAGCGAGAGCAGCACGGCAACCAGTTCCAAAGTCAGGCTCCCTTGTATTTAAGGACAAAGATGACTATACAATTATTGGTACTTCTGTTTCTGGCGTTGACAATATCGAGATTGTTACTGGGCTTGCCTTGTTTGGTATAGACACTGAAGTACCAGATATGCTTTATGCTGCATATTATAAATGTCCGGCAATCGGTGGAGACATCGTGGAGGCTAACCTAGAAGATATTAGGAAGTTACCAGGGATTGTTGATGCATTTATCATCAAAGGAAATGGCAACGAAAGACAACTGCTTTCTGGGGTCGCTGTTGTTGGTGATAGTACTTGGGCGGTTTTCGACGCGGAGAAAAAGCTCAAAATTATATGGGATAATTCCAATGCCTCCAAGGACAGCTGGAGTGGGTTGGTGGAGACAGCCAAAAAACTAGAGGGTGGTGAAGGCGATAACCTTGTTTATAACAAAGGCGATGTGGTGCAGGCATTCGCTGATAAATCCAATAAGATTATCGAAGGCTCTTATAGCTATTCCTTTGTTGCACATCTTTGTTTAGAGCCGATGAATTGCACCGCTTCGTATAGGTTTGGGTCGGGAGGTGAAGAAGATAGTATTGAAATCTGGGCTCCGACGCAAAGTCCCTCGAGTATTGCCCCTGCTATAAAAGAAATGTACGGAATCGAGCAGGACCGGATAATAGTTAATGTTACTCGCATGGGTGGGGGTTTTGGCCGGCGTTTCAGTTCTGAGTTTGTGTTTGAGGCGGCAGAGATCTCGAGGCACATGAGGTGTCCGATTAAGCTAACTTGGACACGTGAGGATGATATTCAACATGATTATTTCCGAGCTGGTGGTTTCCAACGGCTAAAGGGTGCAATTGATTCAAAAGGTAAGCTTATTGCTTGGGATCAGCATTATATTGGTATGAGCCGCAATGCTAAGCCTACTTCAGGCTCGCGTTTTTCCCGTAATGAGTTCCCATTACCTTACCTTAGCAACGCACGAGGCACATCTACTTTGCTTGAAATAGGCACGCCATGTGGGCCTTGGCGGGCCCCTGGTGCAAATACTCATGCGTTTGTAGTTCAGAGTTTTATTCATGAGTTAGCGCATCTTGCGGGGCGCGATCACCTGGAGTTTTTGTTAGAGATGTTTGGCGAACGTCCTGAGTTAAGTTCTAGAAAGATGCGATCTTTGAATACCAGAAGGGCGGCCTTGGTCACTCGTTTAGCTGCAGAAAAGGCTGGATGGGGTCGAGCGCTCAAGGATGGTAGAGGGCTTGGATTAGCTTTTCATTTTAGTCATGCTGGTCATATTGCGGAGGTTGCTGAAGTATCTGTTGATGCAAGAAAAAAGTTAACGGTGCACAAGGTGACTGTGGCCGTAGATGTTGGGCCTATCATTAATGTTAGTGGTGCTCTGGCCCAGGTAGAAGGCTCAGTCATTGATGGGCTAAGTGCTCTAATAGGTCAACGAATTACTATGGAGGACGGTCAGATAGAGCAATCAAATCTTCATGACTATCCGGTTCTTCGTATTTCTGCAGCTCCTGAAGTCGATGTGCATTTTATCGAAAGTAATAATCCTCCTACTGGTCTGGGGGAGCCAGCGCTGCCGCCTTTAGCACCAGCGGTGGGTAATGCTATTTTTGCCGCTACAGGACAACGGGTTAGGAATATGCCTCTCACAACTGAAGGTTACTCTGCCTAGACTTTAAAGTGCTATTCGTTAATCGGATGTAATCAAGGTGATGGAAAATAATTAAGAGACATATTGCTGTTGTAACCACTTCGAGGGCCGACTATAGCCATCTTTTTTGGCCGTTGAAAGATATCGATGCACACCCTGATCTCACATTGGATTTGGTGGTTATGGGCGCACATTTGTCCGAAGCTTTTGGCGAAACTGTCAATCAGATTGAGTTGGATGGGTTTAAGATATCGGCAAAACTAGATTGCCTAGACCCTGAAGATAGTGATCTTGGTATGTCCAGAACTATTGGGGTCGCGATCGAGCAATTAACCAATGTGTTATCGGAATTACGGCCGGATATCTTATTGCTGATAGCGGATCGTTATGAAATGCTCGCGCCAGCTTCGGTGGCATTAGCCTTGAGGATACCTATAGCCCATATTGAGGGAGGAGACATTAGTGAAGGGGCGATAGATGATGCAGTTCGTAATGCTTTAACCAAGATGTCGCATCTGCATTTCACACCCACTGAATTAGCTAAACGTAGAGTATTGGCAATGGGTGAGGAGTCTTGGAGGGTAGTCCGTAGTGGCGCCCCATCCTTAGATCATTTGGTGCGAGGGTTGTTGCCTTCGAGAAAAGAGCTTGAAAAAAACCTTGGGCAGCAGCTTGAGAATCCTTATTGCATTGTGGCCTACCATCCGGTGACGTTGCATTCGGATACAACTGCCGAGGTATTCGCTCTGCTAGAAGCGCTCAGGTCTTGGAAGAATCAAATAGTATTTTGTTTTCCAAATGCTGATGTGGGTAGTTCTGTTTTAGTAGAGCACACTAGGGATTTCTGTAAGGAGCGAGACGATTGTAGATTGTATACAAACCTTGATCATCTTACCTATTGGTCTCTGCTATCTCATGCGACATTGATTGTAGGAAATTCCTCGAGCGGGATTATGGAAGCAGCGAGCGTCCTCCTGCCTGTGGTTGATATCGGTGAACGGCAGCGAGGTCGAACTAGGGCCGCTAATGTATTACATGTATCAGCCAATCAAGGCGAAATTATCGAAGCCATGGGGCTGGCTGCTTCAGACGGTTTCGTTTCTATGATTAAAGGGCTTCAGAATCCATATGGTGATGGTCAGGCAAGTCGGCGTATCGTTTCAGGCCTTCTAAATGCTCCTGGGAAAAAAACATTGCTTGAAAAAAAAGCTTTGTCTTTGGGATCTAATGAAAATACTTTTATTCAGAAGGAATTATAGTGGCGATCAGAATCCCACTCGCTAAAACTGACATCGGCCCAGATGAGATCGCATCTGTCTCTCAAGTTATGGTGGGAGGGCGTCTTGCATTTGGTCCTGAGATAGAGCGATTTGAGAAAACATTCGCTGAATACCACGGGGTGCCGGATGCTGTCATGGTCAATTCAGGAACATCTGCACTTATGATTTCGCTCATAGCTTCAGGGATAAGTGCTGGCGATGAAGTAATAATGCCTTCACTAACGTTCGTTGGGACAGTTAATGCAATTTTGGCCGCTGGGGCCACTCCTGTACTCGTTGATGTCAATGCTGAGACAGCTAATATTGATGTAAGCAGTATCAAGTGTGCAATCACAAAGCAAACAAGGGCTATTGTTCCTGTCCACTTATATGGTCTCCCTGCAAATATGGAGAATATTTCGGAGGTGGCAGATGACGGTAGTTTGAAAGTCATCGAAGATGCCTGCGAAGCTTTAGGGGCGCTGCTAAATGGCGTCAGAGTCGGCTCCATTGGGGATGCGGGTGTTTTTGGTTTTTACCCTAATAAAGTACTGACCACAGGAGAGGGCGGAATGATTATTTCTCATGATGAAGCCTTCCTTTCAGTATGTCGTTCTGCAATAAATCAAGGGCGTTCTTCCAAGGAGTCAATTAATTTCCCAGGTTATTCTTTACGCGGATCAGAGTTGGGTGCAGCGATTGGTAGGGTACAGTTGGACTCACTAGATCAACGCATTTCCAGACGTCAGAAAATTGCAGAGCATTACATAAACGCAGTTTCTAGGATACCAAGACTTGGTATTTTAGGGACTAATATTCCAAGAAGCTGGTTTACGTTTCCTGTGATTTTGCCCTCAGGGGTGTGCAGAAGTGAAATCATGCTCAGATTATTAGAGAAGGGAATCGAGTCTGCCAGTTATTTTCCTGCTGTTCACACTCAAAAGATGTACAGGCAATGTGTAAGAATCAGTGGCAATCTAGCGGTGAGTGAGGATCTAGGGAATCGAGTGTTATGTCTTCCATTTTGGCCTGGCGTCGAGGCCCATATTGCCGAGATAGTTGAGTCGGTCGGTGTCTTACTGTGATCCTTTTTGTTTTGCGTTGCGAATTCTATCCTTGAGAGATTTAATATTTATGTCTTCTCGCGCAGGTTTGAGCCTCTCGGATGCCAAATACGTGTATAAACTGCTGCGCGAGTGAGTAATAGTATCATGACCAAGTCGGCGTTCCCTCTCATTCCTCAAGGCTTGAATGTTAATAGGGGCGACTACTACTTTTTCACCAGGACCAGGGTCTGCCTGAGCTAGAATACGGCCATCATAATCAACAATCATGCTGCCACCAGGCCAACTAAAAGGGGGATAGTTACTCATTTCAGCTCCTTGATTTGATGCGACAACATAAGTCATATTCTCGAGAGCTCGTGTCCTATTGACCAATGTCCACCAGTTCATAGGTTCACTGGAGCCCCAAGGGTCCATGTATGCTGAAATGCGAATCATGATTTCTGCACCGCGAAAAGTCATTTCACGAATGGTCTCTGGGAATAGCCAGTCGTAACAAGTGGCCACAGCAATCTTTCCCAATTCAGTTTCTGCGACAGGGAATATGTCCTCGCTGTATCCTGGGATATCGTGCGGGCTCGAATGCACTTCCCAGGGAATCCAGGGATTTATCTTACGGTATTTCGTGAGAATACCCGTAGGACCTATAAGGACTGTGGTATTAAAGATATGCCCGGGATAGGCTTTGTCAAACTCCAAGAACGAGCCAGTTTGTATGAAGCAACCCAGTTGGCGTGCTAGGGTAACGTATCTCTCAGTGTGTTCATTTGGGATTTCAACGGCCAGTTTTTTGTAGATTTCTTCGACGTTATCGTACACTGGGATTGTATGTGCGAACTCCGGAAATGCGAGCAACCGAACATCAAAAAATGGTTCATACCCAGTTATGGTTTGCTCTATGATCTCGCACATTCTATCTACTCGAGAGGATATTTCAGTACGAGATTTAGCCGCTGGAAAGTCAGTTTGACATGCTGCAGCATAGAAAAGTGTCATGTCAAAAGGCTCCTACAATACTTAGTTTGGCATTCATAAGGTCTGACAGAAGACTAATTGATTTTTTTTTAACAACTTTAATCTCGCTTTCTGTCAATGCTAAAATCTTTCAAGTCTGATTTGAACAACGTTGGTTCGACCTATATTAAAACCGACTTCACAGTAACAAAGATAGTACATCCATTGTCTAAAAAACCGATTATCAAACCCCTGCGCTTTTATTTCTGGCCAAGCCCTTATAAAGCGCTCCTGCCATTGCCTGAGAGTCTGGCCATAGTCCTGACCAAATTGGTAAAGGTCTGTAATTTTTAGCCTCTGGCTACTAAACATGTTTTTGATGTGTTTCTGGGTCGGTAACATGCCTCCGGGGAAAATGTATTGTTGAATAAAATCTGTTCGTTTTTGGTAATCCTTAAATATATCTTCGTCAATAGTGATCATTTGCATTACGGCCACACCATCTTGGGTGAGTAAGTCAGAAACTTTTTTCGCAAAAACGTCCCAATATTGAGGACCTACTGCTTCGAACATCTCCACCGAAAATATCCGATCATATTTACCCTCGACATCTCGGTAATCTTGAAAACGCGCAGATACCTTATCCTCATTTTTTAATCGCTGATTAGTGAAATTTACTTGCTCCTGTGAGACTGAGATACCTTCTGCACGACATCCTTCTGAGCTCAAATGCTCGAGTAGTCCTCCCCAGCCACAGCCAATCTCCAGCACCCTATGATCACGATTAATGGCTGAGACCTCACACAGTCTTGCATATTTTTCGGTCTGAGCTTTAGTTAGATCATCAGTTTTTTCGAATATGCCTGATGAGTAGCTCATGCTTTCATCAAGCCATAGCGAATAAAAATCATTACCTAAATCATAGTGGTATGCGATATTTTTTCTGCTTCCAATCTTTGAGTTTTTGTTTTTTATTTTAGTCCAGGAATTTTTAATTCGCTGAGCAAAACCCCCTTCGGCGATATTTTCGAATTGTTGTAAGTTGTCAGCTAGGAACCTGAGAAGTCTCGATAGAGACTCTGTTTCCCAGTCCTGCTCCATATATCCCTCGGCGAGACCAACACTACCGTTACTCCATATTCTGGCGAACGCTCGCAATTTGTTAACCTGCACACATGCGTGAACGCCACCTTTATCGCCGCTTACTTCAAGTTTTTCTTTATTAGGGAGTCGTATGGTTATTGTCCCTCGAAGCACTTTGCTTTCCAATATCTTACGAAGAACATTGCCCTGAAAGGTTCGTGCTTCATTCGGAGTTTGGACATCGTTATTTTTTACCATGCTAAATATCTTGTGTTTTTTGTTTGTGGTAGAGGCGAAGTCCTTTGAACCAAAGCCGCAGCGCCTGCCAATGTATGTCCAGTGTGACTCCAATAGTTGTAAACGGTGCAACTATTAATATTTTCAAAAGATTGTTTATATTGAATGATGTTTTTACGCCTCTGAAACCTGCAAATAAACTTGACCCTTCCTGATCGAAATAATGTATCTTTACGTCTAGGTGCTTTCTGGGTTCTGTAACCGAAAACTTATAGTGCCCATTCATACTGAAGAATGGAGATACGTGAAGTGTTTTTTTTGCTTCTAGTTCTTGATCATCTTTCATCTGGATATAGGTGCAAGATTCTCCAAATGTATTATGCACCTCATATACAATGCCTGTAAGTTCGTTGTCTTGGTTATAACAAAAGATAATTGATATTGGATTGAATACATATCCAAAGAATCTGGGTAGACATAATACTTTATAATGGAGCGTATCTGACGAATATTTAGCCATCAGTGAGGTAACCCATAAAGAGAGTGGAGTACCATCCCTCGCACCATGATCGCTATCGTAAAAACTTAGGATGCCGGGACGGTTAACGGTGAATAGCCTGCCTTGCTGCAAGGTTTCGATCTCCTCTAAATCAAGCAGAAACCACGGCAATTTGTGCGCAAATCGGTGCTCTACGCGTCCTAGCCTATGGTGAACAATGTTTCCTTTGTAAATCGCTGACTTCACTCGGTATCCTGAAAGTTTCCAGTTGAAATTCTATCGTTAATTATTGCCCAAGGTCTTTCTTTCCCGGTTATTTCCTCAGCGACTGCAAGTCCCGATTGAAGTCCGTCCTCATGGAATCCGTAACCAAAATAGGAACCACAGAACCAAGTTCGTTGTTTGCCTTGCAGCTCCCAAAGATATTTTTTTGCTACATTTGTTCTATCGTTTAGAATCGGGTGTGTATACTCAAATTGTTCAATACTATTGGCTGGTTGAAAAGAAGGATTGAGCGTGACAAAGATATCTTGTGAAGTTTTTAATCCATGAAGTAAGTTCATCCAGTACGACACGCAGAGTTCGCCAGAGTGGTTTTCAATGTAATTCCAACTAGCCCAAGCTCGAGGGTTCCTCGGCATAAACCTTTTATCGTAATGTAGGTACGCTAAACTCTTTGAATATTCGAACTCTTTAAGAATTTTCTTCTCCGCCGAAGAAGGTTTTGAGAGTAGTTTTAGAGCTTGATCACTATGGGTAGCAATCACAACCTGATCGAACTTTTCATTGATATCGTCTCCTATCACGACTACATGCTCTGAATGCCTCTCGATATTTTTTATCTCGCTCCTTAATTTTAGGTTTACGCCAGGAGTTGTTAACACCTTATTGATGTAAGATATACTTCCTCCTTCTACCGTGTACCAAGTAGGTCTGCCGCGGATTTTGAGCAGCCCGTGATTGCTAAAGAAATCTATGAAGGCTTGTGCCTGCATATTTTTAACTTGGTTGACATCGGTCGACCAGATTGCTCCGGCCATTGGTAGTAGATGGTTTTTTGCAAAACTTTCTGAGTAATTGGCGAGCATAGATTTTAGAGTTTTATCGGCGGTAATGTTTAGTGTCTCGGCCTCTTTATAAAACTTTTGAATATCGCTAAGCATGCGCCAGAAAGTGGGTCGAAATAAATTTCGTCGCTGAGCAAATAGGCTGTTAATGCCATGGCCTGCGTACTCGAGACCATCGGCCATTGAGACCCCGAAAGACATGCTAGTTGGGCGACAAGAAATATCAAAAAATTTCAACAACTGAGTTAAGTTTGGGTAGGTGTCTTGGTTAAAAACTATAAATCCAACGTCGACAGCCAGCTGGGTGCCATTGGGGGAGGGAAATACTGTATGGGCATGCCCTCCAGCTCGGTCCGCACTTTCGTAAAGCGTGACATTCGCGCCATGCTTCGCTAAAAGCCAAGATGCTCCCAGTCCAGCGACTCCGCTTCCTATAACTGCTACAGTCGTTTTTTCCATTTGAGCCACTATTAGAGATGGCTAACATAGTAAGTTGGAAATTACGCTCTTACAATAAATTTAGATTAAACTAATCTGGCTGGCTAATTTGAACGTAGTTGCCTCATGCGAGGAAAAATGCAAATTTCAAACGATCAAGAAATTGACGAGGAAACGATGTTGCTTTTGGCTATTAAGGAAAGTCAGAGTCAACAGGCTTACTCCGCTCTATTTGACATGATGGCCCCCAAAATTAAGGCGTTTCTAATGGGGCGGGGAAGTTCTCGTGATGAGAGTGAAAACATAACTCAAGACGCAATGTTGTCAATTTGGCGCAAAGCTTCCCTCTTCGACCCGAACAAATCCTCTGCACGCACATGGATCTATGCCGTGGTTAGAAATCGCCTCATCGATGTACAGCGAAAAGCGACCCGCGTAAGTAAGGGCAAGGACAAGTATAAGTATCAAAGCGGTGAAGACTTTTACACTAACGGAGGGGTAGAGGTTGCATCTGCGAATTCGCAATTAAGAAAATTACTGCAGGAACTTCCCAGTGAACAGGTTACTCCGCTTGTGATGAGTTACGTGAAAGGCATGTCTCATAAAGAGATTTCTGAAGAAATAGGGTTACCGTTAGGTACAGTCAAATCGAGAATTCGGATCGGATTCCAGCGGTTACAGGAGATGGTGAACTAGTATGAATATATCAAACTGTCCAGATCAGTCTTGGCTCGTGAGTTATTCCGGGGGGGGTATACCCCCATCTGTTAAACTCATTTTACAAGCCCACATGGCAGTTTGCCCAAAGTGTCGTTCTGCTTTGAAACTTGCGGATCATCTGGGGGGGCAATTTATGTTCGAATCCGATGGAGAAGCGACAGAAGGCTTCGTGGCTCCCCACCCGGAGGTTGGTTTCAAGCCTGAGGAGTCTGTTGAATGGAGAAAAGAAGAGCGAGTAGATTTAACGCAGGTCTTTAATAAGTACGTTGGGAATCATATTGACGGGTTTCAGTGGAGGAGGGCAGGCAAGGGGCTCAAGGTTTGCAAGCTCTCGGAAGAGGATGGCTATAGACTACTGATGCTTAGGGCGGAGCCGGGTACGGTGCTTCCTGAACATCGCCATGAAGGTAGCGAGCTCACGCTTATTTTGAAAGGTTCTTATTTCTGCGAAGACACTATTTTTAGGGCAGGGGATGTAGATGACGCCGACAATTCGTCACCTCATCAACCAATTGTAACAAACGATAGTGAATGTGTTTGTATCTCCGCCATTGATGGGCCCTTAAAACTTGCCGGCCCCCTGCAACGGATGATGCAACCGTTTCTCGGAATATGATATGGCACTTACAGCTAAGGCTTGGATCGTCATATTCTTATCACCACTGATCGCCTTAGGATTAGTTTGGGTGTCAGGCCGCCAAGGAGTTACCCTAGGACACATTCCCGTTTTCGATATCTGTATCTTCGTCACGTTTCTCGCCCAATGGGTGCTTTTCGCTCCGGCATATATATTTCAAACCGAACACTATTTTGATCTTTCGGGGAGCGTCACGTACGTGGGAGTTATAACACTTGCATGGCTTTATGGATCACTGGGAGACGTTCGAAGTAGCGTTATCTCCATTCTAGTTATATTGTGGGCAGTCCGGTTGGGATCGTTTTTATTTACCCGGGTAAAACGGAAAGGCTCTGACTCACGCTTTACATCTATTAAGCCAAACTTCCCCGTTTATCTGATGACTTGGACTCTTCAGGCGCTGTGGGTCTCGATTACTGCTTCTTGCGCCCTGATTGCGATCACTACCTCAAACAAAATTCCGTTTGACGGTTGGGCAGGAACGGGTTTGATAATTTGGGTTTCAGGGTTTTTGCTCGAGGTCATCGCAGATTATCAAAAACAAAAGTTCCGAGCAGAAGCTCAGAACGCCCAAAAATTTATCAATAGGGGGTTATGGAGTTGGTCCAGACATCCTAACTATTTGGGGGAAATGCTGTTATGGTTTGGAATTGCGATAATGGCTTTTCCGGTTTTAGCGGGGTGGCAATTTGTAACACTTGCGTCCCCAGTCTTCGTTTGTTATTTGCTGACCAAGGTAAGTGGCATAGAAATGTTGGAACGACAGAATGATATCTCTTGGGGTTCAGATCCCGATTATTGGGCGTATAAGAATAGCACGCCCGTCCTTCTCCCTTTTCTTAAAATGAATTCCTCAAAGCAGACGTGACCCTTAAAGTGCTGGGACTATTTTTAGGAGAAGTCGATTGACAAGCGAACCTCCATGCGTACTATCGCAAAGATGGCACGAAAATTATCTCCATTGAGTTTTTCTTACCCGCACCACCGCTGGGTTGCGGGCGTTATAGGATTGCTTATCATCATTGCGCTTCTAAATGAGTTCGTGAAACCACGTGTATTTCCTAAGCGATTCGGCGTGGTTATAGAAGAGAGTCTTTTTCGCAGCGGTCGAATCCATCATTCGCTTTTACCTAAAGTGCTTTCAGAAAACAAGATAGATACCATAGTTACATTAACGCACGAGGTTAGAACAAAAGAATATCAAGCCCGTGAGAGAACTATTGCGCGAGAAATGGGCGTGGATTTGGTTAGATTCCCGTTGGATGGGAACGGAACGGGAAATATAGCTAGTTATATAGGTGCCCTTAAATATGTCTACGACGAATTGGGTAAAGATAGGCGAGTCTTGGTACATTGCGCAGCGGGAACTGAAAGGACTGGTGGTTTTATGTTTTTCTATCAGACCTTAGTTTTGAACCATAATGGAAAAGATGCTTATGACGAAATGCGCCAATATCAATTCGATCCTGAACGCAATCCCGATTTATTACCATATCTTGAAAATACACTTCCTGATGTTGTAGAGGCTTTGGGCGCTCACGGTATCAAAATTGGCACGCTGCCGAAAATAAGTAATTTGGCCGCAGTCTCTCTATAGATAATTACTTCCGCCAGTTAGTAGCTGCGAGGCTTCGGCGCCTACGTATGATATTGCGCTTTTTGCCAAAGGATTCTTAGTACATCCGCCTCATTAATCCCCCTAAAATGACGGTACAGCAAATCAAAAACTCGAAATCAGAAGAGAGCAACGGGCAACT
The DNA here is from genome assembly GCA_002690865.1 of Gammaproteobacteria bacterium. GTDB lineage: Bacteria > Pseudomonadota > Gammaproteobacteria > Pseudomonadales > Azotimanducaceae > UBA7455. The sequence continues at coordinate 90,734 of NZGG01000031.1, forward strand.
TAGTAGCGCCAATATCTGGGTAGTTATGCACAAATACTGGGAAACTGAGTTCGCCAGCTCGCATTGGTAAGAGATTGTTCCACAGATTGTTTTGAAGTCATAAGCTGAGCGCCTCTAAACCAATAGATAATCCTCATGCTTCGGAGAAGATAGCTTAATATTACTGAGATACTTGGGGGAACTAATTCAATGATAGGTATCAAGGTCAATGGCTTGAGGACGGTTGTTCAGCCGGCAGTGGGTTGGACTATAATTACTAGCGCGAGAGCTAAGATAACGCTAGTCGACGTTCACACATTTAGTTTTTTGAACTCTTCAGCTAAAGACTACTTGAAAACAACCTCTAAATCTTTTTAAGAATAGGAGGACAGCTTTCTTCTTAATCTGGCATCATTACGTTGGGAGGAAATCATGTCCATAAAAACTAAATTTTTACTGCTGCTCGTGCTAGTTACTACATTATTCGGTTCTGTATACCAGTATATTACGGAGGGAAATATTGTTTCTGCTCCAGTCGCGGATGGAGATCGGGTGAGCTTTTTCGCGCTTGGTGATCAGGGTTCTGGCCGCTATAGACAACATGCTGTTGCCTGGTTTTTAGAGCGCGAGTGTCGAGCTGCTGGCGATATAAATTTTACATTACTGCTTGGAGATAATTTCTATAAAAAGGGTGTCAGTTCAGTCGATGATGTCCTTTTTGATGAGTATTTCGAGTCGATGTACGATGGGCCGTGTTTAATGGGCATGCCTTTTTATGCCATGCTGGGTAATCATGATTATATGGGTAATCCTCAAGCGCAGATCGATTATTCTGTGCAACAGAAAGGGACTGGACGTTGGATTATGCCAGGTACATCGTATCGGAAAGATTTTGGTACGGTGGGTGATAGCAGTTTATTACAGCTGTATGTTATTGATACTGCGTTGCCGCTTGATCCTCAGTTGTCAAAGATAAAGAATGCGGATAGGAATGCTGTTTGGACAGTAGTAGCTAGTCATAATACTGTACGCTCTTTTGATGCTGTCTATGGTGATGACCTAGAATTGTTAGAAAAAATGAAGGGGCTTGCTAATTTCGGAGTGGATCTTTATATCAGTGGTCATGCGCATACACTCCAATTAATCAGTGTAATCGGCGAACCCGTCTATGTGATATCTGGTGCGGGAGGAAAGCGACCTTATCCCCTTGTGGAAGAGACGACTACTATTTCCGTGGATCAAAGAACCTTAAAACAGAGGTTGTATGCACGTTCTGATCTTGGTTTTGCTAAACTCTCAGTAGATCCAGAGTTTATGGAAATTGCGTTTTTCCCTTTGAGCTTTGAAGGGACGAGCATTTTTAGAATTTCCCGAGAGTGTAAACAGGTTAAAGAAATTTCGGAATGTATTGCTCCTCTTTGAATTCCCTCTTTTACGAAGAGTTTAAGTCGTCACCAGGATGGTGAGTGTCTAGCCTAACCCATCTTGCTGATTCTACAGTAAGGGATTCGTTTTCTAATTCCTACCGTATGACGTTCGTAGGTGTTAGTGCGCTGATGAGGAAGATGGTACTAAGTTGTGTCCTAATCAAGAGGCTCAGTGAATCACGAATAATTCCTGTCACGAAAATATTAATTAGATACTACAGTTCTGGGTAAAACACCTTTGACTGCAGAATAAATTTGATGGTTGCAAAGGGCAGGCAAGAGCATATTTTATGTTTTCACGATAGTATGTCTCTGCTCCTTTTATCATGTGTTCAATAGCATTTATTACCTGTGCAATTAGTTTCTTACCTTGCTTTAAGCGTATCCAAGGCTGATGGCGAGAAAAGTTCCAGTATAAAACCTGACGTTTTTCAACAAAATCACCTGAATTGACGGTTCTTTTTTTACGGTACTACCATGATCGGTAATTGTGGGTACTCCCAATAAGTTTTACTCCTGATTGTCTTTTTATAGTTGATCTAGTTATTATTTCATCATATATATGAGCTGATTGTTTTGTTAATATTTTTTAAATTTTGCGAGTATCTATAAGTAGGTCCTAATCAACGGCAGAGCTGCACTTCTCAACTTTTACGCTGATACACTTGTCGGCAAAACTCTATGGAATTAAAACAATGAAAACTGAAATTACCGAACTTTTTGGAATAGAGCATCCAATTATTCAGGGGGGTATGCACTTTGTTGGTTTGGCTGAAATGGCTGCAGCAGTTTCTAATGCGGGAGGATTAGGGATTATAACCGGCTTAACCCAGGGTACGTCTGAAAAATTAGAGGCGGAAATTAGGCGATGTCGAGCGATGACGGACAAACCTTTTGGTGTGAATATGACTTTTTTGCCTTCGCTTAATTCGCCGGATTATGCAGGGTTATTTAAGGTAATCATCGATAATGGTATAAAAGTGGTGGAGACGGCGGGTAATAATCCCCAAAAATGGCTGCCAATGCTTAAGGAAGCAGATATTAAAGTAATACATAAATGCACGTCGGTTCGTCATTCGCTTAAGGCCGAGGCTATTGGTTGTGATGCTGTATCTGTGGATGGATTTGAGTGCGGAGGCCATCCAGGAGAAGATGACATACCTAATTTTATTCTTCTTCCCCGTGCTGCGGATGAGCTGACCATACCGTTTGTTGCTTCAGGTGGGATGGCAAATGCACGCAGTTTAGTCGCAGCCCTAGCTCTGGGAGCTGATGGTATCAATATGGGGACTCGATTTATTGCGACAAAGGAAGCCCCAGTTCATCAAAATGTGAAAGATTCTTTGGTAGCAGCCTCAGAGCTTGATACCCGTTTGATTATGCGTAATTTAAGGAACACAGAACGAGTACTTTCAAATGATGCGGTAGAGAAACTGATAGAGAAAGAAAAGAGGCTTGGAGTAAATCTTAAGTTTGAAGACATTATCGAGGAAGTGGCTGGCGTTTATCCTAAAGTGATGCAGGATGGGGAAATGGAGGCGGGTGCATGGTCTTGTGGTATGGTCGCGGGCTTGATTAATGATATTCCTTCTGTAGCAGAGCTTATAGCGACCATCATGGATGAGGCAGAGGAAATAATTCAAGGTAGATTAAAAGCAGTGCTGTGACTATTGTTGATTCTATACCTGCGCTATTAAAATGATGTTAACTCGAGTAATTGGATTGTGCATCGCTATTATTCCCATAATTGCAATTGGTTCTGACTACGATGAAATGTTACAGAACGCGCTTGCACAATTAAATAACGATTACTTAGAAAATTGGACGTTTAATGAAGAGCGTATTGTTGATGGGGTCGTCACTGAGGCACAATATGACCCTAGGTTTAAAGATAAATGGCAATTGCAGTCTATACAAGGGAAGTCACCTACACCGGAAGAACGAAAAAAGTTTGTTCAGGGAAAAATCAAGGAGACAGGGGGCGATGTAGGCCAGGAGCAGCGCAGAGATCTGAAATCGTTAGTGACTCTAAAGTCGTTGGAGCTAATTGAAGAAAGTGAAGAGTATTGGTTGTTTGACTTTATCCCTGATGGAGAAGGGGAAAACAGGAAATTTATGGCCCTTTTACATGGCGAGTTAAAGATTAGTAAACAAAGTTTGACCATTGACTATATAGATGTGCGCAATGAAACTATTATTAAGCCTCGCCTTGGCTTCCGTGTGGATGAGTTCTTCTCTAGAATTGAGTTCACGCGACTAAAAAATTCTGGTCCAGTAGTCCCATCCAGTATTGACTTTCGTATTAGAGCCAAAGCACTGGGTATGGTAAATATTGATGAAAAAATTGTTCTTACTTACAGAAATTACCAGAATGTTGAAGAGGCATACTAACCTTCGGATTGTCGTTTAAGCGGCTGTTCTCTGAGTGCAATGGGAAATGATGGATATGCTAATAGCCCCTATAGAAAACAAGGTGTTTGGTGCGATAGTAAAGGACGTTGAGCTCAGGAGTATCTCCGGTAGCGATTTTTTCAATATCAATGCAGCGTTGTTAGATTATGGGTTTTTGGTATTTCCGTCTCAATTTTTGACAAAAAACGAGAACGTCGCCCTGGGTGAGCGTTTTGGGGAGCTAGAATTCGCCGCTACCCCTTTTGCTAATGCGGAGCGTGGGAATGAAGGTAATTACAATAAAATAATCGATCTTCAAAGTCAGCGTATGCGCGTTAATTTGGGTAATGAAGTGTGGCATACGGACTCGACTTACAAGCCTGTAAGTAGCAAGTGTGCCTTATTATCTGCGGTAAAAGTTCCTGAAGAGGGTGGTGAAACCGAACTAGCCGACGCTCGAGCAGGGTACGCGGCCTTAAGTCAGGCTATGAGAGACTATATCAACACACTTAGTGCCTATCACTCCACCCAGTTTTCTCAGGCGAATGATCTGGGAGATTTTCCGATTCTTAACCAAGAAACAAATTTCCATGGCGAGGCTTATCTTCGACCCCTGGTCAAAACTCATCCAGAAACAGGCATCAGAAGTCTTTTTGTTGCTAGACATGCTTTTGGTATACCTGGTCTTTCTCGAGCAGAGAGCAGACGATTACTCAAAAAATTAATTGAAGTTGTTGTCTCTGATGCGTCGAGAGTTTATCGACACAGATGGCAAGTTGGAGACACAATACTATGGGATAATCGATGTTTGCTACATCGAGCAATGCCATATGATTATAATAAGACGAGAGTTTTGTTGGGGACAAGAATAGCGGGAAATCCTGAGTCCGAATTGGCCTACTACCCCTCCGATCCTGAGGCAGAAGCAGGAAGACAGGCATTAGCCTTTGAATTGGAGTTTTTAAGAGAAGAAGTCAGGAATCTTCGTTACGGGTCGACCACAGCTAATAGTTGATCAACAGGTACTTACGTCCTTGTATCGCTCAGGATCGGCCCAACGCTGGCCAACGTCAAGGAACCCAAGAGGTCCTCGCTTCCCATATTCGAAAGGGTCTCCTGTTGCTTCCATCCAGCGGTGTAGTCGAACTTCCATCTCCTCTACTATGGGTTTTGCAGCATTGCTATGGGCAATATTATGCATCTCCAGTGGATCTTGTTCTCGATCAAATAGCCATGGTCCTTGTTCATGTTTGTGCCAGCGGGCGTAGGTATATCTAGTAGTTCGAACGCCGCGCCAGTCTCCCATCCATGCGGGCCGTCTTGGCCATCCATTTGCCATATTCATGAGATAGACGGAATCATTTGCACCAGGAGTTAAAGAGGTCTCCATAGGAGCCTTTTCACCTCGCCAGACAGATGATATATCCCTGCCTTGGAGGCCTTCGGGTGCCGTTACACCACAGACACCAAGCAGACTTGGGACTATATCGATGGTTCCCATGTGGACGTTCGAACGTGAACCTACTGGCGTTTTGCCTGGCCAACGAATGAGGAATGGCACATGAGCAGATTCGTCATATGGCGTTCCTTTCGATCCCCTCAGGGACCAATGCATATAGGCATCCATTGGTTTCCCATACCCGTGACTTGAGAGATGATCACCATGATCTGATGAGTAGCAGACAAGGGTGTCTTCTTCTAAATGCAGTTTTGCTAGAGCATCAAGAAGCCTTCCCATTTGGTCGTCAAGTCCTGAGCAGCAGCTATAATAATCTGCAATTTCTTTCCTTGCGAAATCTGCCATTTGTTTGGGTACGTTGCCTGGTAGATCAATATCTGCGGGGTTATAACCACCATATTTTTTGGGATAGTTGGAATAGCCCCAGTGAGGGGGTCTCCATGATAAGAAAAGTGCGAAAGGGTCGCTCGGCCTTTCAGACTTGTGTTTTTGCATAAAGTTTATTGCTAGGTCTGTTTCGACGGCCGGTGTCCATCCTTCTCGTTTGGTTGGACCTACTTCATTTTCCCAATAGGATTGATCAAAGTAGTTCCCACCAATCCCTTCTACTGCAGCCATGTAATCATATCCATAGCGATTATCATCATCATAAGGGCCATGACCGAGATGCCAGATTCCAATATGTCCAGTATGATAGCCCGCATTGCTGAGTATCCCCGGTAGAGTCGGGATATTACGAAATGGCTCATACTCGTTGTCGATGACACCATTTTTGAAACCGTATCGTCCTGTCAGAAGTATTGCCCGAAAGGGAGAGCACAAGGGATGATTGGAAAACATGTTGTCGCAGACCATGCCCTGAGCTGCCATGCTATCTAAATTTGGTGTTTGGACTATCTTATTTCCATTGGCGCCAAGTGCGGTGTACCTCTGTTGATCAGAGAAGACAAAGAGTAGATTCATTATTAGCTGTGCTCCCGAGCTATTTGTTGATTTTAACTAGGTATTTACGAGTACCTTATGAATCGATTGCAAGTAACTTAAGAAAATCTTTTTTCTGTGCATCAGTCATTTCATCGAAGATTGGAACCAGCATTTCCGTAACTGGGAAATCCGCAAATTCTGGAGAGGGCATTTGCATGGTGGCTGCGATATTATGTAGCCCATTGCCTTCCTCCGAACCAGACATCAATGGTCCACTTACAGTATCAGGCCACCACATCTCTGAAGGTTGTTTCTCAGAATAGGGGTTTGGGTGACCAACATGCTTTTCTATTGCTGTGCGCATGGCTTTTTCGCCCTCACCACGTTTCCGCCCGCCTTCAAGCCCGTAGAGCGCACCTGATTGATTACAGAGTGCAGCCCATCGAGCACGAATGTGAAATCCGGGGATAGCTAGTGCTTCTTCAGGCTCTCCATCGCCGCCTGTTATCCTGCCATTTTTAACCATGATAAAGTAACCAGCTTTTTCTCTTCCACCCTCCATAAGTCTTGCTGGTGGATGGGTATAACATTCTGTGAATGCCCATTCGAAATCCTCCGGTAAATTAGCCGCTTTTAAAATTTTGACAGCGGCGGCAGCGCAGGCTTCGCCCCAAGCTTTTGAACCAAATTCACCTTCTTTCTTCAAAGTAGACATCTCGATTATATACATGCAAGCTTTCCCAATTGTTTTCGAGATAGGAACATAACACAGATTTTGCTACTCAGAAATTCCTTATGAATTAAGAGGCAATCATTTTTTTTTGCCATTGTCTTATCATCCAATTATTGTTAGCAGATATGAGCAATGCACTTCGTATTAAAGAACAATTTCGGACGATAGTAATCGCAGGGTTGATGTTGGTTAGCATACTCATGATGGGGGTGCTAGGTCACCAAACATTTATAGCCGTTACCTCGCAACAGCAGCTTGTAGAAGGTGTCCTCAAAGATTATTCCTCACTAGCAGCGGATGAATTTATTCGTCGCAGTAACGCGGTGATCGGCTATGGCTATACACCTATACTTGGGTACTTGTCTCGTTTACTAGACGGTGCTCCTTTACCCGATCATGACTTTAATGGTTTATTTGATAAATTTAACCTTGGTTTTAATAAAAAGTTGGGTTTGGTTGAAGAGAGAGAAAAACTTGCCGAAGGATTATTTCGTGTTGCCTCTATGGGTGAGTTGATGGAAACATCGGGAAGGCATCCCCCAGATATTGTTGTTCAGCGACTAATGGTTGATCTCCGTTCGCCTCCAATTGGAAAAAATCAGAATTCTCTCGTGCGAAGTTTCCATACTATATATGACGGTACTCATTATAACTTTGTTTATGCTAGGACTTTATCTGGATTGGGAATTGTTGGGATCTGGATAAATAACGACGCGGCATTAGATTGGCTAGAGTATTTCGTTACCTCAGCACCATTGCTACCAGCGACCTTGACGCAGGCTAAATTAGAGAATGAGAACGTTTTCGTAAAGCTCTTAAGTGGTGACGAGCTGATATATATGCAAGGTACCTATCATCCTGATGGGCCTAGTGTGTCCAGGATATTTGGTAAGGGTGAAACAATTTATGGGGACATGAGGCTAACTTTAGGTATTGCTCCAGATGTAGGACCGTCTTTGATTATTGGAGGTTTACCAAGTGCGCGTCTACCATTTATTTATGGAGATCTTGTTGTTGTATTTGGGGGGCTCTGGTTTATTGCTGCTATTCTAATGGTTATAGCACTTGTATTGATTTTTAGAGACCAATCATTGGCATTTATGCGTGCGGATTTTGTGTCAAGGGTATCCCATGAGCTCCGAACGCCTTTAGCGCAGATAATGATGTTCGCACAGACTTTGATGCTCGGAAGAGTTCGAAGTAATGAAGAACACCGGCGCTCTCTTGAAGTGATTGACAAAGAAGCGCAGCGATTGTCCCATCTGGTGGATAACATCTTGCAATTCTCACGCATTGACCGGGGGCACACTAAGGTCACTATTGTTTCTCATCCTATTTATCCTTTGGTCCATGAAATAGTAGATCAGTTCGAACTCATCATGAAGGAAGGCCAGCTTGAAATGACCAGTACAGTTGATAGTGGAGTAGAGGTGATGCTCGACATCGATGCTTTCCGACAGATGTTTCTAAATCTATTAGATAATGCAGTTAAGTTCAGTCCGGCGGGAGAAAAAATTGATGTCAAATTGTCAGCGGGTCTAAACCGCGTTGACTTGTCGATTGAGGATAGAGGAGTGGGGATTCCTATTGGCTCCAGAGATCGAATTTGGGAGCCTTATTATCGGGCGCATGATGGTATGGAAAGTGCCGTAGGGGGCACAGGAATTGGCCTTACTATTGTCAGGGAGCTGGCGAGATTACAGCACATATCTGTTGTTGTGATAGAGCGGGAGGGGGGAGGTTCACGATTCGTGATAAGTTTTGAAATTGAGAATAAGAGATCATGAAACGCATTTTAATCATTGAAGATAGTAAAGATCTTGCTTTTGGATTACGCAACAATTTAGAGTTTGAGGGTTATACGGTTTTGGTAACCCATGACGGTAAAACAGGTTTGGATTGGGCCATTCGAAAAACATTTGATTTAGTGATTTTAGATTTAACTCTTCCAGGGCTGGATGGATTGAAGGTATTGGAGAGTCTTCGCAAAATTAAAAAAAAGCTGCCCATTCTTGTTTTAACTGCGCGGCAAGAGGAAGTTGATAAAGTGCGTGGGCTAAAATCAGGTGCTGATGATTATGTCACCAAGCCTTTTGGTATTTTAGAGTTGCTCGCCCGAGTAGAAGCTTTACTGCGTAGGATTGATGATTCAGGCTCGGAGATAGAGAAATTTGGCGATTTTGAAATTAATATTGCGGCTCGTATCGTCTTGAAGAGAGGTAAGCATGTTGATCTTGCTCCTCGTGAGTTTGATTTACTATTAGCACTGTTGGAGCAAAAAGGTCGTGTGGTTTCTCGACAGAAACTCTTGACAAATGTTTGGGGACATCAGGGTCGTGTGGTCACTCGTACAGTTGATACGCATATCGCGGAGTTAAGGAGAAAGCTTGAAAATGATGCTGCAAACCCGAGGTATATAAAGACGGTTCGAAAAGCGGGTTATCGTTTTGATGTATCTTGAAGCCCGACGTTTGGATCCATTCTTTTGTTATTGAGATAGCTATTATGTACAAGCTTGCACTGAGTCGTTCAGAAACTTTAGGCCAAGATGATGATGAGGTCCTTAATTGTACAGTTGGGGAATTGCTAAGGGAGGCAGCTTTTGATTCGGCAAATACTCTTGCGCTCGTTGAATGTGAAGAAAATGGTGAGGTAGGAAAACGCTGGAGCTATGCTGAGTTACTTGCTGATAGCGAGGAGCTGGCACTTAGGCTCGCGGGGCTATTTAAACAGGGAGAACGCATTGCAGTTTGGGCGCCAAATATTCCTGAATGGGTGATCTTAGAATATGCGGCTGCATTGGCTGGTGTTGTATTGGTGCCTGTTAATCCTGCATATCGTCCGGCAGAGCTCGAGTATGTTCTAAAGCAGTCTGACGCCGTTGCCCTTTTTCTCGTGCCCAGTTTCCGTGGCAATCCCATGCGTCAGATTGCTCGGGAAGTTGTGGCCGAAATATCTGCGGTGAGACTGGTTTGTGAAATGCAGAATCTTCATGAGATGCTTAATCAATTGGCGATGCACGGCCCACAAAAAATTGATTTACCGATTGTAGATAGTATGGACCCTGTTCAGATTCAGTATACATCCGGCACTACTGGTTTCCCTAAGGGAGCCTTATTACATCATCGTGGCATTATAAATAACGGAAAGTTTGTATTAAAACGAATTGGTATGGGAAAGGATCAGATTTTTTTAAATCCTATGCCCATGTTCCACTGCTCAGGTTGTGTTGTCGCAACCTTGGGTTGTGCTCAACTACGGTCCACTATGATTTTGTCGCTATTGTTTGAGCCAAGTAAAATACTAGATCTCATTATGCAGGAGCGAGTGTCTGCGATGTTATCGGTGCCAACAATGCTGGTTAGCATGATCGAAACTCAGCAGCAAAGCCCTCGAAATTTGGATTCCTTAAATGTCATTATTTCGGGGGGATCTATGGTGCCTCCTGAATTGGTAAAACAGGTAGAGACGGTGCTTGGGGCTAAAACAAGTATCGTCTACGGTCAGACCGAAACTTCACCAGTAGTAACTCAGACTCGAATTGATGATGACTTCATTGATATGACCGAGACCATTGGTCAACCTTTACCATGTACTGATATTTCGATCAGAAGTGTTGAGGATAATACAGTCGTGCCGATTAACATCATGGGAGAGATTTGTACTCGTGGTTACTGCAATATGCTCTGCTACAACGATAACCCCAAGGCAACTTCACAGACTATTGATTCTGCCGGTTGGCTGCACACAGGAGACGTCGGGTCAATGGACTCAAGAGGCTTCCTCAAGATCACGGGACGGCTGAAAGAAATGATTATTCGAGGGGGAGAGAATCTCTTTCCGGTAGAGATAGAAAACCGTCTTCTCGAACATTCCCAGATTATAGAGGCAGCGGTTGTTGGAGTTTTCGATCAAAAATGGGGAGAAGTGGTGGTTGCTTTTATACGTATTAGATCTGAGATAATCGAAGTTGAGGAGCTTGTAGGATTTTGTCGTCAAAAATTATCTCCGCAAAAGACGCCTAAACATTGGGTTTTTATGAATGAGTGGCCTCTGACTGGTTCGGGTAAGATCCAAAAAATTACTCTTCGTAAGAAATTCGAAGAAGGTGGTTTTGAAGTGGTCTCGCGTTAACATAACTTAGTCTGACATCTGATATATAGCGGACATTTTGTTCGATAGAATAATGCCGGCCATAACTATTGATATATCAATTGGCTAATGATTTGGAGCATAGCTCACTTGTCGAGTACCATAAGGGAAGACTAAATTAGGAGAAGTTATGGACTTCGTTGTTGATCCTCCCGAAATAATTAGTTTGCCTGTAAAAGGCGGTGGTAACTGGCCTGTAAATAATATTTATTGTGTTGGAAGGAACTATGCCGCTCATGCGGTAGAAATGGGTGGGAACCCAGATCAAGAGCCCCCATTTTTTTTCATGAAACCTGGATACGCTGTTCTAAAATCGGGTGGTGAGATGGAATATCCCTCTGAGTCATCTCAGGTTCATCATGAGGTAGAACTTATAGTGGCCCTTTCTGGTGGAGGTCGAAATATCTCAGTAGAAAACGCTATGGATCTTGTATATGGCTATGGTGTGGGTATCGACATGACGAGGCGTGATCTGCAATCAGCAGCGAAGGATAGAAGCTGGCCTTGGGAAGCGGGGAAGGTATTTCGTCATGCGGCTCCCTGCTCAGAAATAGTTCCCAAACTCGAGAGTGGTGAGATTAATGAAGCAGCGCTTGCTCTTAGTATTAATGGCGATATCCGTCAGCAAGGGAATGTTAACCAAATGATTTGGAAGGTCCCTCAAATTATTTCTGGCCTGTCGAAGCTATTCAGTCTGCATTCTGGTGATCTTATTTTTACTGGCACTCCAGAGGGTGTTGGTCCAATAAAAGTTGGTGACCAGATATCTGCGAATCTTGAAAGTTTTGCCACGCTCGAGATATCAGTGGTCTCGAAATGAGGAAGACAAACTTTATGTTCAAATCTACGATTGTGAGAGTAGCATATACGCTTAGTCTTCTTTTAATTGCTCCTTTACCGGCCCTTGGCGACCCCTATAATAGTGCCATTGATTTGTTTGAATCTTCTCCTAATGTTAAGCCTTTTTTTGACAATTCCTATGCTTTCGCTGTTTTTCCGAGTGTTCGTCAAGGTGGTTTTGGGATTGGTGGTGCCTATGGAAAGGGTAAGATTTATGTTGACGATGCCGAGACCGGTGAAATCACTTTGAGAAAGTTCTCTCTTGGTCTTCAGGTGGGGGGTCAGATATTTAGTGAGATTATCTTCTTGCAGGATAAGAGAGCATTTGACGAATTTACTCAAGGGACCTACGAATTTTCTGCCAATGCATCTGCCGTAGCTATTACCGCAGGAGTGCAGGCGCAGACTGGAACGGTAGGAGATACCGCTGGTGCAAGTAGGGGGCGGTCTCTTGGGGGGCATCGAGAAACTAATTATAATCGAGGAACTGCAGTCTTTGTGCACGCGTTGGGAGGCTTAATGTTCGAGGTCGCAGTAGGTGGTCAGAAATTTAGGTTTCAATCTCTGGGGCAGTAAGATTTATAAAGCTAGTGTGGTCCCAAAGTTACCTTGATTAATTCACCAACGTTTCCCCACCCAAGCCTGAAATCAATTCAGGAAGAAACCTTGAAAGAGTTAAAGCTGTCTCAGCTAATGCTGCATCAAGCCTCGCAATAGGATCCTCTTCAATCATATCACTGGATTCCAATTTCAGTTGCCTCAAGACTAGGTCACGATCAACGGTTAATTCCAGTTCGCCATGCCAACGAAGGCCAATCTTCGTGCAGATTTTCCCGGATTCTATATGACTCCTAATCTCTTTAGTAGAAAGGTCCTGATGCCTGCATGTTACTGTTGCGCCAGTTTCAATATCTTTTAGATCGCATTGATCTCCAAGTTGTAGATTGCCTGGTAGGTTTCCATTTAATAGCCATTGTGTAAAGTATTGGCTCGGGGGTTTTTTTAATTGTGGAGGCACAACACGGAATGAACCGAGCGAGTCACGGAGGTTATTAATAAACAGTTCGGCATCTGAAGAGTGAGGAGTATCGATTATTAGGAGCGAATCACCGGGTGATATATAACCTAGAATTTGTTTTGATCTTGGTAGTGCCCTTGGTAATAGTTCGATTGTGGTATCTTCTTTTATTCTCTGTTTTTCGCTATTGGTTATACTTCTAGTTTCTAAGGTTTGTAAGTGTTCTATCTTTGCCATCATCAAATCGTTTATAGCACTAGATGGAATAACTTTTTCCTCACGTCTTCCGTTCAGCAAGATACGACCACTAATTTCGTGCGCTAAAGGCCCTTCCTGGCCTAGTGGAGGGGTCCAACCAAAACTTGAAGCTTTAATCCCACTAGTGGGCACAAATGCTCGGCCTTCTAATTTTTTAAGCAGTTCCCCTATCGATGGATTAAAATCCTCGACCAATCGATACACAAATGCGTTTTTGAATAGCATAGTAGTTAAGTTAAGTTAAAAAGACTCACGATTATACATGTTCGCTTCTGGTTGAGTCGGTATAATGACGGTTCACGCGTTGGATCTATATATGCTTCAGGTAAAGAATCTGAGTTGCGAGAGAGCGAATCGAGTATTGTTTCGGAATCTATCTTTTCAAGTAAACCGAGGCGTTGCCTTGAGAATAGCTGGATTAAATGGCGCAGGTAAAACAACGTTATTGCGTATCCTTGCGGGACTGTATCAAGAATTTGAAGGCGATGTGAAATGGAGTCTTGAAAATTATCCCTTATATATTGGGCATCGTTTTGGCGTAAAAGCGTTAATGTCGGCACGCGAAAATCTGTCTTGGGCAGCTACTATCAATGGACAGGAAGTAAAGTTGACTGAAATCGATTATGCCTTGTGTCAAGTCTCTCTGGAGGGCTATGCAGATGTTCTTTGTGGTGCCATGTCTGAAGGCCAACGTGGCCGAGTCGGCTTAGCCAGACTGTTCTTGTTAGACAATCCAGTTTGGATATTGGATGAGCCATTCAATGCAATTGACTCCGCTGGAATACAGTGCGTAGTAGAAAGAATTGAAAAGCATCTTTCTTCAGATGGTATTTTAGTGTTCTCGTCACATTTAGATATCCCGTTAAAGAACGTGCAAGAGCTCGAGTTACATTAGTGAGAATAATGCTAGAGACAATTAGGCGTGATCTTCTGTTACATTTTCGCAAGCCCGCAGATATTTTAAATCCGCTCGCATTTTTTGTGTTGATTATTAGTTTATTCCCTTTTGGCGTTGGGCCATCAGCTAGTATTCTAAGTGAAATTTCAGCTGGCGTTATTTGGGTGGCGGCATTGCTGACAACGCTTTTTTCCATCGATATGATGTTTAAAAGCGATTACGAGGATGGCACGCTTGAGCAGATTGTTCTTGGTAAAGAATCCTTGCTGCTTGTAGTTTATGGAAAAGTTTTCGCTCAATGGCTAGTCGGAGGGTTAATGATTACTCTCATGAGTCCATTATTCGGTATGATGTTCTATGTCAACAACGATGGGATTTTTGCTACGGCGCTTGCTCTAATGCTAGCTACTCCTACCATGACTTTGCTCGGTTCAATTGGTGCGGCATTGACCCTTGGTCTTAATAAGGGCGGAGTGCTAATTTCTATTTTAGTTTTGCCATTATACTTACCAGTACTGATTCTCGGTGTGGCGATGATAGACAGCGCAATAGTGGGGGATGATTATGTGGGTCACGTTTTTTGGTTGGCAGCTATTTTAGTTGTCAGTACGGGTTTTGCGCCGCTCGCTACAGAGCTGGGTATTCGCATCTCCTTAAGCGAATGAAACGTATGATAAATGACCAGTTTAGTTGGGAGGAGTTGGCTTAGAAATGTGGAGTTTATTCCATAAGTTGGGATCCCCTCGTCCCTTTTACGAGATCAGTGATCGTTTACTCCCGATATTAGGGTGTTTAACTGTTATTTTCCTGTCTGTAGGAACTATTTGGGCCTTGGGTTTCGCTCCTCCTGATTATCAGCAGGGGGAGTCGGTTCGCATTATGTATGTACATGTACCATCCGCAATTGTGGCCCAATCGAGCTATATGATAATGGCTATTGCGGGTGCCGTATTTCTCATCTGGCGGATAAAAATCGCCGATATTGCCCTCCAATGCGCTGCTCCAATTGGAGCAAGCTTAACCTTGTTGGCACTTGCGACTGGCGCTATATGGGGGAAGCCTACTTGGGGTGCTTGGTGGGTCTGGGATGCTCGCTTGACCTCTACGCTCATACTGTTCTTCCTCTTCATTGGGGTAATAGTTTTACGTTCAGCAAAGGAAGGTAGTGAAGCTGTTGGCAGAGCTACTGCGACCCTTGCAGTCGTAGGTCTCGTAAATTTACCAGTTATAAAATTCTCCGTAGATTGGTGGTTCACTTTGCATCAGTCTTCTAGCTTTTCTCTGACAGAAAAACCAAGTATGCCAGTCGAGATGTGGTTACCCCTAGTGGTAATGGTTGCAGGATTCTATCTGTTTTTCTTTTATGTCTGGATATTTAGCGTAAGAACCGAAATTTTGAAGCGAGAATATCGAAGTCAGTGGGTAAGGTTTATCCATGATGTTTAAAGGTTTCAATGATTTTATCTTAATGGGAGGACATGGACTTTATGTCTGGAGTGCCTATGGCTTCGCTCTGTTGGTAATTGGCTACACTCTTATACGGTTGGCAATGGATCGACGCAAAGTAATTGAGCTGAACAAAAAAAGAAAATCTGAGGAGCTCGATTCGTGAAGTTTGGAGTTATGAAACCTCACAGAAGGCGCAAGCTTTTTCTTATTCTTTTCCTGTTAGTTGTTTCTGGCAGCTCGGTTGGTCTAACCTTGATGGCGCTTAGAGAAAATATAAACCTTTTTTATTCTCCAGCAGAAATTGTCTCGGGGACTGCGCCGGTTAACAAACTAATTCGAGCCGGAGGAATGGTACTTGAAGATAGTATTTTTCGGTCGGAGAATAATTTAGAAGTCAGGTTCATTGTAACTGATATGCAAGATTCAGAATTCACTATCTTTTATAACGGAATACTTCCAGATCTATTTAGAGAAGGTCAAGGCGTTGTTGCTCGTGGGAGTTTGAATGAGGATGGAGTCTTTTTGGCGGAAGAGGTGCTTGCCAAGCATGACGAGAATTACATGCCCCCTGAGGTTGCGGACGTTATCAATCAAGCCCATGCAGAGCCAAGCAAATGATTATAGAACTGGGACATTTTAGCCTGATTCTCGCTCTAGGATTATCCGTTGTTTTAACGGTGATCCCTGCCTGGGGCGTTCAAACAACCAATTCAACTTTAATGCAATGCGGGGATTCTGTAGCAAGAGGACTATTTTTTTTCTTAGTCTTAGCCTTTTTGGCCCTTTGTTATGCTTTTGTCGTAGATGATTTCTCAGTCGATTATGTTGCTAACAATTCTAATTCTGCTTTGCCAATTCACTTTAAGATATCTGCAGTTTGGGGTGCGCATGAAGGTTCTTTCCTGTTATGGACACTTGTACTCGGAGCGTGGATCTTTGCAGTAACACTTTTTAGTCGTGATTTGAGTTTAGATATGCGTGCGAGAGTCCTGTCGGTTCTAGGGTTACTTGCATTTGGCTTTACGCTATTTTCATTGCTGACCTCAAACCCTTTTGAACGCTCCCTACCGGTTTTCCCTCAGGAAGGAAATGATCTAAATCCTTTGCTTCAAGACTTTGGTCTGATAGTCCACCCGCCAATGCTTTATATAGGATACGTTGGATTTGCAGTCCCTTTTGCATTAGCTATTGCAACTCTCTGGAGTGGTCGACTTGATATGGCATGGGCTCGATGGTCGAGGCCATGGACGAATATCGCTTGGGCATTTTTGACTGTAGGTATTACTCTAGGTAGTTGGTGGGCCTATTATGAATTAGGTTGGGGAGGATGGTGGTTTTGGGATGCTGTGGAGAACGCGTCCTTTATGCCATGGTTAGTAGGCACGGCATTAATACATTCTTTAGCTTCGACGGAGAAAAGAGCGGTTTTTAAAACATGGACGGTTCTTCTTGCAATCTCTGCCTTTGCTCTAAGTCTTTTGGGAGGATTTCTAGTTCGCTCCGGTGTGCTTACTTCGGTTCATGCTTTCGCGCAGGACCCCCAGAGAGGGATGTATATTCTTGTTTTCTTGATCATTATCGTAGGAGGCTCCTTAGTTTTGTATGCTGTGAGAGCTCAAGGAATAAAAAGTAATACGATATTTAGTTGGAGCTCTCGTGAAGCAATGATTCTCGTAAATAATCTATTACTTGTAGTAGCCACCGCCGTTGTGCTGTTAGGAACTTTATATCCTCTGGCTTATGAGGCAGCGACTGGCGGTAACAAACTGTCTGTCGGACCACCCTACTTTAATGCTGTATTCGTTCCAGTGATGGTCATTCTTTTTCTCTTTATGGCTGTAAGTCAGAGATCACGTTGGAAGAATACGAAAAGAGAAGTGTTACTGAAGAAGCAGGTGATTTATGTGATTGGGTCAGCGGTCACTGCGACCTTGCTAATAGTTTTCCTCGCTTCGTTTAAGCCTTATGTCTTGCTTATCGTCACGATCGCTTTTTGGATTTCTCTGAATCTCTTGGAAAATATTCTTCAACGTGTGAAAAGGAGGCACTGGCAGTGGAGTGCAGTTTTTACTCAGTCCTTGAGTTATTATGGGATGCTGCTTGGTCATCTAGGGATGGTTATTATGATGATCGGAATTTGCTGCACCGTTTATTATAGCGTTGAGAGGGATGTCAGAATGGTCCCCGGAGACGAGCTGGCTCTGGGAGGTTATCAGTTCAAGTTTGTGGGGGTACAAAAGATTAATGGTCCTAACTATGCATCCGATCAGGCAGAGATTATCGTGACCTACAAGGGGAAAGAGGTTGCTGCTTTATTTCCCGAGAAGCGTCTCTATACAGCACGAGGCAGTTTGATGACCGAAGCGGATATTGATCCAGGGATATTTCGTGATTTATACGTCGCTCTAGGTGAGCCCCTTGCTCAAGGAGCATGGGCCGTACGAATACAGGTCAAGCCGTTTGTGCGCTGGATTTGGATTGGGGGATTGTTATCAGCTTTAGGCGGTTTTATTGCGGTTGGTGATAAACGCTATCGAAGATTGAGACGGCAAGATGCCGTAGATTTGCCCCAAAATTTAAGCGCCTAATTAGAGAATAAGTAATGCAAGATTGTTGGATAAGCACCTATGATTATGAATAAGAGCTTAATCATTCCTCTTTTATGTTTCTTTCTATTAATAGTCTTACTCTGGCGGAGTTTTTCTTTGGAAGATCCGCATTTTCTTCCTTCTCAGTTGATAGATAAACCATTCCCAAAGTTTAATCTCGAGGATTTGCACAGTACCTCTAGAATGCGGCACGTGGATGATTTGGTAGGGGCTGTTTCTTTAGTTAATGTCTGGGCTACATGGTGTGCCAATTGTCTTATTGAGCACCCTGTGTTGGAGGAGATAAGCCAAAATGGAATTACCATTATCGGTATCAATTACAATGATAATCTGCTGAAAGCTCGCGCATGGCTGGATAGATATGGTGATCCTTACGCTTTTCATGTTCAAGATAAGGAAGGCACGCTAGCTATTGATTTGGGGGTCTATGGAGCACCAGAAACTTTTATTATTGATGCTTCAGGTACTATTCGGTACCGTCATGTCGGAGTGGTAACGGAGAGGGTTTGGTCGCAAAAACTTTCACCAATTATTAATCTTTTGGATGGTGGCTCCTAGTGGTTAGGTTTTACTCTGGATCCTTACTTTTGTTTTTGATGTCAGTAGGGGGTGCATCCATCGATGCTCATCACTTTCCCAGTCAAGAACTTCAAGCCCGTCACCAAGCAATTATCGAGGAATTGCGCTGTCCTCAGTGCCTTAACACGAATCTAGCGGGGTCAGATGCGATGATTGCTCGAGATTTGCGCAGGGAGGTACATCGTCTTTTGTTGGAAGGGGAATCAGATGAAGAGATTCTATCTTTCATGTATGACCGTTATGGAGACTTTGTACTTTATACTCCCCGGATCCATTCAGGGACAATATTTCTGTGGTTTGGTCCATTATTCTTCTTAATACTGGCCATTGCGATCTTTATTAGTATCGTAAAAAGTTCCACCGGGGCCAATGTGGAAGAGGTAGATAGGGAAGAATTGGCAGCGATATTAAATCCTAATGCCAAGGAATTAGACTGATGTTAATGTTTTGGATAGGAGCGTTAATTCTTTGCATCTTAGCTATTACTTTTATTGTTTGGCCGCTCTATGGCCGAGGCGATATAAGCTCTTTGAATAGGAGTAAATTGAATATTGAATTGTTCCATAATCGAATTACCGAGCTTGAAAATAGTCTAGAGCAAGCAGAAATTAACGAAGGAGAATTCAAAGAGTTAGAGAGGGAACTTCAGTTATCGTTAGTCTCCGATACACGTAGTGATTTGAAGTCGCAGTCTTCTATATCTCGCCTTCCTTTTTTTGCGGCAGCAATGGTGGTAGTTCTAAGTATTTTTGCTTTTGCGGACTTCGGTCTCTCAATGGGGTCTGTAGGCGACTTTATATTATCTAAAGAGATTGGTTCCACATACCACAATGCAGCAGGTATGCAGGAAACCATGGAAAAGCTTGAGCGTCGACTGCAGCAAGAGCCAGATAATGATGATGCGCGTTTTCTTCTTGCCCAATCTTGGCAAAGCTTAGCTGAATATGAGAAGGCGGCAAGGGAGTTTCGCTATTTGGTGGAACGATATCCTCTGGATTCAGCTCTAGCAGTGCGCTTTGCCGGGGCGCTTTTTTTATTAGATATGCAGGCCTTCACTCCGCGCGTTCGGCTGGCTATAAGCAAAGCCTTGGAACTAAATCCACATGATATTGAAATGCTTGAGTTGAGTGCCATTGACGCATTTAGACAGGGGAATGCTGAAAAAGCTAGCACACTACTTCGTCAAGCTTTAGTTTATGCCGAAGGCTCTCGCGCTGACCTTCTAAGACAAGCGCTATCAGATTTAACGAATAATAAATACGATTTGACTGAAGTTGCAAAGACATCACTATCCAATGAGCGCAGTCTAAATATCCTTGTGGAGCTTGGAGCAGAGGTGGAAGCAAATCCGGAAGCAACCGTTTATGTTTATGCTCGACCTTTTGAGGGGTCGACAATTCCTTTAGCACTTGAAAGATTAACTATTGCTCAGTTACCAGCGCTCATAACCCTGAAGTCAGATCGGGTAATGATAGAAGGCATGGGCTTAAATGATTTCGATCTGGTCCAGATTGTTGCAAGAATCTCAGAAAAAGGTATTGCTAACGCATCGCCTGAGGATTACGAGGTGGTATCGGGTGCAATTGATCTTAAAGTTGAGCATTCTGTTTTTCGTCTGACCATCTCGAATAGACGGGGATAAGCAGACTGTTAAAAACGCATAAGTAGGTTGTAGTGTTCACAAATAGCTGCAATAGAGCATTGTATCTTTGGCTAACTAGATAAGTTATTGTCTGCAGATTAATTAGGAAGTGATCAGTGATGAGTGTTGCTGGTAGTTATGGAATCACTATTAACTCACCCCTTGGAGTAAGGGAAGGTATTCTTACTTTAGAGGTCGCTGGAAGAAATTTGAGTGGGGTCTTGTTATCGGATAGCGTTTCTGAGGAATTCTCAGAAGGTACCGTGTATGGAAGCAATATATCATGGGAGATGAACCTGACACATCCCATGCCACTACACCTTGTTTGTTCAGCTAATATCAGTGGGAACGCAATAGATGGGACTATTCAATTAGGTGCTTTTGGGGAAGCAATTTTTTCGGGAGATAGAATCTGAATGCAACTTGGAGTATATCTTCAATATGTCTTCAGCCCGCAGATAGTATTTTCTATAATGAATGTCAGCTAACAAAATAATAAAGGAACTCTCTTCTCTAGCAATGCACGCTTCTTTCATACATCTGCGCGTCCACTCAGAGTACTCAATACGCGATGGAATCGTTCGAATTAAACCACTTATCAAAGCTGTCGTTGACGGCAGCATGCCCGCAATTGCCCTTAATGATGACAACAACCTCTTTGCTTTAGTCAAGTTTTATAAGGCTGCACAGGATCTGGGTGTCAAACCGATAATTTCGGTAGATGTCATGGTTGCATCTAGAGAAGCAAATGACCCTCCGTGTCCCCTAACCCTTTTTGCTCGCGACGAGATTGGATACAGAAATTTAAGTCAGCTCATATCGAAATCATATGTTGAAGGCCAAGATGATCACTATATATACCTGAAGAGAGAGTGGGTCGTGTCGCATTCTGAAGGCCTTCTTGCCTTATCTGCTGGCAAAGATGGTGAGGTAGGTCGAGCCTTACTCGGAGGAAAAACTGAATATGCGACTAGTCTGGTAAGAGAGTGGATGGAAGTTTTCCCAGATGCGTTCTATCTCGAGTTGCACAGGACTGGTCGTGATGGAGAAGAAGATTATAACGCCGCGGCCGTTGATTTGGCGTTAGCGCTTGGATGTCCGGTCGTTGCCACCAACCAGGTGCGATTTCTCGTACAAGAGGATTATGAAGCACACGAGGCTAGGGTTTGCATCCATGAAGGGACGACACTTAACGACACTCGAAGAGAGCGTAGGTACAGTCGAGAACAATATTTGAAGACTCCAGAGCAGATGGTTGAGCTTTTTGCTGATATTCCTGAGGCTATTGCGAACACAATCGAGATTGCTCGTCGCTGTAATGTGAATTTAGACCTAGGCAATAATTACATGCCAGCTTATCCCGTCCCGGCAGGTTATACGGCAGAATCGTATCTTGTTGAAGTTACGAAGTCGGGACTGGAGGATAGACTTTCTCAAAGTGATGAGCCTATCGACCGCAGTCTCTACATTGAACGTTTGGATTATGAGTTATCAGTAATTAATAAAATGGGATTTGCCGGATATTTTCTTATCGTCATGGAATTTATTCAGTGGGCAAAGGATCATGATATCCCTGTTGGACCAGGTCGAGGATCAGGCGCAGGATCTCTTGTTGCTTATTCGTTATTAATTACGAATATCGATCCTTTAGAATTTGATCTTCTATTTGAACGATTCCTTAATCCAGAACGTGTCTCATTACCTGATTTCGATATTGACTTCTGTATTGAAGGGCGAGACCGTGTTATTCAACATGTGTCAGAGCTTTATGGTAGGGATGCGGTATCGCAAATAATTACCTTTGGAACGATGGCAGCAAAAGCAGTCGTGCGTGATGTTGCTAGGGTGCAAGGTAAACCATACGGACTTGCAGACCGGTTATCAAAAATGATCCCGTTTGAGCCAGGGATGACCCTTAATAAGGCTATGCAGGATGAAGCAGTGCTTGCTGATTTTGTCGCTAATAATGATGAAGCAGAAGAAATAATGGAAATGGCCTTTAGATTAGAGGGCTTGACGCGCAATGTCGGCAAGCATGCTGGTGGTGTCGTGATTGCACCAACGTGTTTGACTGATTTTACGCCCGTTTATTGTGATGTGGCAGGCCAAAACATGATGACACAGTTTGATATGTTGGATGTTGAGCAAGTTGGTCTTGTAAAGTTTGATTTTCTTGGATTGCGCACACTAACCATAATAGATTGCGCGGTTAACAGTATAAATAATGCTCGTGCTATAGAGGGAAAACAAAAAGTTGATATTGATGAAATTCCTCTTGAGGATGCATTGGTTTACGCAGATCTTCAGGAGGGGAAGACAACTGCTGTATTTCAGTTAGAGTCTCGGGGCATGAAGGATATGCTAAAAAAAGTGAAGCCTAATCGATTTGCCGACATAGTAGCATTAGTAGCTCTTTATAGACCGGGTCCGATGCAATTGGCAGATGATTTTGTGAAACGTAAGCATGGTATTGAGGAAGTAGATTATCTTCATCCAAGATTAGAAAGTGTTCTTGAAGACACCTACGGGGTAATGCTTTATCAGGAACAGGTTATGCAGATTGCTCAGGTTCTCGCAGGGTACTCACTGGCAGAGGCAGATATCTTGAGAAAGGCTATGGGTAAGAAAAAGCCTGAAGAGATGGCTACTCAGAGAGAAATTTTTATAGCGGGAGCTCTGAAGAATGGGGTTGATAAAGATCATTCGGCTCAAATATTCAACTTAATGGAGCGATTTGCTGGATATGGCTTTAATAAGCCTCACTCAGTTGGATACGCGCTGGTAGCATACCAAACGGCTTGGCTGAAACACTATTTCCCTTCAGATTTTATGGCGTCCGTGCTTTCGGCAGATATGCAGAACACCGATAAGGTAGTTATTAATATTGAAGAAGCCCATAGTATGGGGTTGAAAATAAATCCACCGAGCATAAATAAGGGGCTCTTTCGTTTTGCTGCTAATAATAATGGTGAGATTAACTATGGATTAGGAGCTATAAAAGGGTTAGGCGAGGGACCTGTGGATGCTATCGTGGGAGAACGACAGCGAGGAGGAACTTTTACCGATCTTTATGAGTTTTGTGAGCGTGTTGGTGTGCTAAAAGTTAACCGCCGTACGGTTGAAGCGCTTATAGGTAGTGGAGCTTTGGATGAGCTGGTCACACTCACAGAAAATATTGATTCTTGTAGAGCGTTGCTATTTGCGAATCAAAAAGATGCACTAAAGGTTGCTGAGCAGAAGGCTCGCAATGTAGATAGTGGGGTAAGCGATCTGTTTGGAGAGGATATGATGATAGTCTCCGATGAAAAAGGCCCGTATAAAAACTTTGATCCCATGCAAGGTTTTTCTCTTAACGATCGACTAACGAAAGAAAAAGAAACCTTAGGTTTTTATTTAACCGCGCACCCGTTGGATGTGTATGGGCAGGAGCTTGGGTTTTTAGCTAAGTCAAGTATTGCAGAATTGCGTAAAGGTTCTGATGAGCAAGTTATCGTTGGGTTAGTAGTTGGTGTTCGTGTTACGAAAAGTAGAAGAGGAGAGAATCTAGCATTCCTGACTCTTGATGATAAAACTGGTCGCATTGAAGTAAGTATTTATTCGGAACTTTACGATAAGAATTTTGATTTATTAAAAAAAGATACTGTGCTCATGGTTAAGGGAAATACTACCACGGATGATTTTACAGATGATTTGAAAATGCGCGCGACTAATGTTTTAAGTATAGAGGAAGCCCGGTTGCGCTCAGCTAAAAAGTTAAAGTTAAACGTGGATCAGTCTGTTCTTGAGGTAGATTTTGCTCAGGAACTAGCTGCCATCCTAGAACCTTTCAAGGGTGCAAATGGTCAAGGTTGTCTGGTAGTGGTTAAGTATTGTCGTTCTGAAGCGAGTGTAGAGGTTGTGTTTGGAGAGGAATGGCGTGTTCGGCCGTCTGATGAGTTGATGCATGATCTCCGTAATCGCTATGGTTTGCGACGGGTAAATTTAGACTATTAAGACACGAGCTTCTCTGATGAATTTGCTAGAGGAACGTTGGCAACAAGATGATATACAGTCTTTTCTGCAATCATCGCGAAGGTGTGTAGTTGCGTTCAGTGGCGGAGCAGATTCTTTAAGCCTTTTATCTCTCGCTACGTCATTAAGTAAACCAATACTAGCTTTGCACGTTAACCATGGCCTGAATACAGATGCTGACGAATGGCAGCAGATTTGTATTAAGCAGTGCCTAGACTTAGGTGTACGGCTAGAATGTTTTAAAGTAAAAGTAGATAGAAAGGGCAGTATTGAAGAGAACGCCCGAAAAGCTAGGTATTCCGTATTCGAAAACTTTTTACAGGAAAAGGACTTGCTACTGTTAGCACATCATGCGGATGATCAGATTGAGACAGTGTTATTTAATTTGTTTCGAGGGACTTCAATACCGGGAATTGTTGCCATGCCAAGATCGCGAGGTTTGGGAAAAGCTAAATTATTTAGACCATTTCTAGATGTTCCCAGAGCCAATATTATTGCCTACTGTAAATTGAAGGGGTTTAAGTGGATAGATGATTCAAGTAATCAGGATAAAACTTTTGATCGGAGTTATTTGCGGCACGGTGTGGTTCCACTTATCGAAGATCGATGGCCGAATTTTCGCTCGACAGTCCTGCAAGGAATTAGCAGAGATGGAGAGATGCGGGAGTTGATTCGGGGTATCGCTGAAAATGATCTTATGGAGTGTCGATCGGGATTGGGACTCGCAGTATCGGCAGTGCTCAAGTTGCCAAATACAAGAAAAGATTATTTGTTTCGGTGCTGGATTACTAAAGAGGGTTTTCCATTTCCAACTATGGGTATTTTGCGAGCGATGCATAAGAATTTGCTAATGGCAAAACCAGATGCTGAACCATGCGTATCTTGGCGTGGATGTGAGATTAGGAGGTACAAGGATAATCTAATTTTAAAGGCCCAAAGTAATTTGGTCATGCCAAAAAAGCTCTTTCATTTTAACCCCTTGACATCCCTTACGATAGCTGGCGGCCTTTTACGGACAGTTAAAGAAGAAGGTAATGGACTTAAATTTAGTGGTTTGGAGCGAGATCTTGTTATTAAATTTCGGCAAGGTGGTGAATCCATTCGGGTTAATGGTAAGACAAAAATTGTAAAGAAATTACTGCAAGATTTAGGGGTGCCTCCCTGGTTGCGAAATAGGCTCCCATTGATATATCGGGATGATGTCTTGGTTGCAATTCCAGGTATTCCCGAATGGAATACTTTGCCCATTACAGTTTCAGAGCAGTTAGCTAAGTCTGGCGAGAGCGGGCTCTTATTTTGGTTTGATAATACACAATAACTTTCTTGAAAATACTTTTAGCGTTGAGGCTGATCAGCTGAGGTGTTAACCTCCAAACCCATCTCGGTCTTTCGACATGGCCTGCTTGGGTCCGATGGAGTTTCATGACGCGTTTTATATTTGTAACAGGTGGTGTGGTGTCTTCTTTAGGGAAGGGGATAACTGCAGCCTCGCTTGGTGCCGTATTGGAGGCTCGTGGCCTTAAGGTCTCGATGTTAAAAATGGATCCGTATATTAATGTCGACCCCGGAACCATGAGTCCTCTTCAGCATGGAGAGGTTTTTGTGACAGCTGATGGTACAGAAACTGATCTTGATTTGGGACAGTATGAGCGGTTTCTGCAATCCACTATGACCCGAAATAATAATTTTACCACAGGGCGAATATATGCAGATGTAATTGCAAAGGAGCGTCGAGGTGATTATCTCGGTGCAACAATTCAGGTAATACCTCATATTACTGATGAGATAAAGAGGCGAATTAATAAGAGTGCTGAGGAATTTGATGTTGCCATCGTAGAAGTTGGTGGCACGGTTGGGGATATTGAGTCTCAGCCATTTCTGGAAGCTGTGCGTCAGCTGCGCTTTGAGCTTGGTTCAAACCGAGCTTTGTTATTACATTTGACACTAGTTCCTTATATTCAAACTGCGGGAGAAACTAAAACCAAGCCTACACAGCATTCCGTTAAAGAGCTGCGCTCCATGGGGCTCCAGCCGGATATATTGATTATTCGCTCTGACCACCATATTTCCAAAAATGCTTTTGATAAAATAGCGCTATTCACTAATGTCGAGCCAAACGCAGTAATTTCTTTGGTAGATACTCCGACTATCTACAAGGTCCCGGAAGTTCTGAACGAACAGGGTTTGGACCAGATAGTAATAGACAAGTTAAATCTCAAGTGTGCCCCCGCAGATTTGAGTGACTGGCACCAAGTAGTGCATGCCCAAATGCATCCAAAGAGCACTATTTCACTCAAAATGGTGGGCAAATATATGGATTTAATTGATGCATATAAGTCACTAAACGAAGCTATTGTTCATGCAGGTATTCATACGCGTACTAAAGTAAATATAGAATTCCTAGATTCTGAAGAGATCGAAGAGAAGGGGGTTGCTCTATTAGCTGGGGCGGACGCCATCTTAGTGCCGGGAGGCTTCGGTCAGCGGGGTTTTGAGGGGAAAATATTGGCTGCTAAATATTCCAGAGAAAACGATATTCCTTATCTGGGTATTTGTTATGGGCTTCACGCTGCAGTTATAGATATTGCACGTAATGTGGCTAATTTGGAGGAAGCTAATTCGACAGAGGTGAATCCTGAGACAATACATCCAGTAATCGCATTAATCACAGAATGGACTGATGGAAATGGCGATCGAATATCAAGGAATGAAGATTCGGATCTGGGTGGTACTATGAGAATGGGAGAGCAAGAGTGTAAGCTTTCCTGTGATTCGATGACTTTTAAAATCTATGGTGAGCCTGGGGTTAGAGAGCGACATCGGCATAGATATGAGGTTAATGATGGCTATGTCAAGGCCCTAGAGAAGGCGGGTTTGAGAGTGGCAGGGCGCTCTGTGGATGGCACTCTTGTCGAAGTTATCGAGTTTAGTGATCATCCTTGGTTTGTCGCTTGTCAGTTTCATCCTGAATTTACTTCGACTCCTAGGCAAGGGCACCCATTATTCAAAAGCTTCATTGAAGCAGCGAATATAAAATATGCGGGAGCTTAGTTTTTTCTCCCTTTGTTGCATGTAAGAATACTCAAGTAGGTTGCCTGCTGAGGTGAAAATGAATCTTTGTGATTTTGAGGTAAATGATAATTCTCCTTTCTTTCTGATCGCAGGAACGTGTGTGATTGAATCTATGGGTTTGGCTATGGACACCGCTGGGAATCTCAAAGAAATCTGCGAGGATCTTAATATTCATCTGATATATAAGTCATCCTTTGATAAAGCAAACCGCACTAGTTATGAAAGTTATCGAGGTCCTGGTATTGATAAAGGTTTGCAGATACTGGAAAAAGTAAAAAATGAGATTGGAGTACCTGTGCTAACTGATGTTCATGAAGATACTCCGATATCTGAGGTAGCAGAAGTCGTATCTGTCTTGCAGACTCCAGCTTTTTTGTGTCGACAGACGAATTTCATACAAAATGTCGCAGCTACTGGGCTACCAATCAATATAAAAAAAGGTCAGTTTGCGGCTCCATCGGATATGAAGTTTGTCGTAGACAAAGCTAAGGCAACAGGGAATGAAAATATCATGGTATGTGAACGTGGTGTTAGTTTTGGTTATAACAATCTTGTCTCAGATATGCGCTCGCTAGTTATTATGCGTGAAACGGGTTGTCCAGTTGTATTCGATGCAACTCATAGTGTTCAGTTGCCGGGGGGGAAAGGGAAACGATCCGGCGGTGATAGAGAAATGGTGCCGGTTCTCGCGAGAGCTGCGATTGCTGCAGGAGTTAACGGGCTATTCATGGAAACTCATCCGAATCCAGACGAAGCTTTAAGTGATGGGCCAAATTCATGGCCACTTAATAGTATGCGAGATTTGCTTACTCTGTTGAAAAGGATTGATGACCTAGTCAAATCGGAGGATTGTCTTCGTGACTAAGATAATTGACATCCGAGCGAGAGAAATTCTTGATTCAAGAGGAAATCCTACGATTGAGGCAGATGTTGTGGTTGCGAGTGGGCATAGCGGCTCTGCATGTGTTCCTTCTGGGGCATCTACAGGTTCTCGAGAAGCCTTAGAGCTGCGAGACGGTGATGAAAAACGTTATAAGGGAAAGGGAGTTTTGTCTGCGGTATTAAATGTTAATACAAGAATACGGGATGTTATCCTGGGTAGAAATGTAGAAGATCAGCGAGAGGTCGACGATTTGTTGCTTGATCTAGACGGCACCGAAAACAAATCTAGTCTTGGTGCGAATGCTATGCTGGCGGTATCCTTAGCGACTGCAAAAGCGGGTGCAAATGCTCAAAATATGGAGCTTTATGAATGGCTGGCAGAGCTTGATGGGAGGGCTGGGAGATACAGTATGCCAGTTCCGATGATGAACATCTTGAATGGTGGTGAGCATGCGGATAATAACATTGACATCCAAGAGTTTATGATTCTTCCAGTCACCTCACGAACTTTTTCCGAGGCATTGAGATGTGGGGCTGAAATTTTTCATACGCTCAAGCAAATTTTATTAGAGCAGGGATTTGCTACAGGTGTTGGGGATGAAGGTGGTTTTGCTCCAAACCTCCCAAGTAATGAGTCCGCATTAGAAGTCATTATGGAAGCTATCGTTAAGGCTGGGTATGAGCCAGGGAAAGATGTATACCTTGCTCTCGATTGTGCGGCTTCCGAGTTTTTCTCCGAAGGAGTTTATTCGTTAGCAGGAGAACATAAATCTTTTACCTCAAGAGAGTTTGGTGATTATCTCTGTTCTCTCGCGGGGCGTTATCCAATTTTATCCATAGAGGATGGTTTGGATGAAAGTGATTGGCAAGGTTGGTCGACTTTGACAGCAAAATTGGGTCACACAGTGCAACTTGTCGGTGATGATCTATTTGTAACTAACGCAGATATTTTGCAAAAAGGTATTGGAATGGGGGCGGCAAATTCGATTCTAATTAAGCTCAACCAAATAGGCACGTTGAGTGAAACTCTGGATGCAATTAACGTTGCACGTCAAGCAGGTTATACATCAGTAATATCTCATCGTTCGGGAGAAACAGAGGATACGACTATAGCTGATCTAGCTGTGGCAACTGCAGTAGGCCAGATAAAAACAGGATCTCTATGTCGTTCTGATCGAATTGCAAAGTACAACAGACTACTCCGAATTGAAGAAAAGTGCTCTGCCTCCTATAGAGGACTGCTGGAGTTCGGGAGATGAAAAGAGGTTTGCTCTTTTTTGTGTTGGGGCTGACGTTATTTCTTCAGTATCGGTTGTGGATTGGCGAAGGTAGTCTTGCTCACGTTAAAAGCCTTAAGGAAAGAGTGGTGAGTATGCGGACAGAAAACCTTACCATTATGCATGCGAATAGTCTTTTGAAGGCAGACATTTTAGATTTGCGAGTCGGTTTAGATGCAATTGAAGAAAAAGCCCGAAGCGATTTTGGTTTAATAAAAAAGAATGAGACCTTCTTTTTGCTAGTTAACGATTAAGATTGAGTGGTGATGGATCCCCTTTGTTCTCTAGCTGGTGTTAGTGTGGTGGTGCCTGCAGCGGGTATAGGAAGTCGCATGCTGTCTACGGGAGCTCCAAAGCAGTATATAAAGGTTTTCGGAAAGTCGATTCTGCAGATAACACTAGAAAAAATCTTCTTACTAAAACCAGACCGTGTAATTTTAGTTGTTTCCCCTAGTGATAATCTTTATAAATTGATTGATATTGTCGAGTCTTGTGAAGTTGTAGTCGGAGGTAAAGAACGAACAAATTCTGTGTTAAATGGTTTATCGACGCTAGAAGTAGAAGATCTAGATCTTGTAATGGTTCATGATGCGGTGAGGCCCTGTGTGCGCACTAGTGACATCTTACGTTTGGCTAATGCGGTTAAAGATCACAGGGTTGGTGGGTTCTTAGCGATTCCAGTATCTGAAACATTAAAGACAGTGGTCAGAACCCAGGTAAAAACTATTGATCGTGGTGGGGTTTGGCAGGCGCAAACACCTCAGATATTTCGTTATAGGTACTTGTTTGATTCAATTAGCCGAGCATTACTAATGAATTACAAGATCACGGATGAATCCCAAGCAATAGAATATTTTGGATATGAACCCCTGGTATTAAGGGGACATCGCGATAATGTAAAGATAACAGAGGCAGATGACATCGATTTGATTCGTTACTATCTTGAGAATGGCAAGTGCGAATAGGTCAGGGTTTCGATGCACATCGTTTTTGCGGCGAATTGGGGGCTTTTGATATCCCTCTTGGTGGTATAAACGTTCCGTGCGATCGGCTTGTTGAGGCTCACTCCGATGGAGATGTACTCTTGCACTCCCTATGTGATGCCCTTCTAGGCTCGCTTGCGCTAGGGGATATTGGTTTTCGCTTTCCAGATACTGATGTTAAATATGCTGATATAAATAGTGTTTCGTTGCTGGAGTCTACGATGGCGCTCGTTGGTCAGAACGACCATGTAGTTTGTAATGTAGATCTTACTTTAGTTGCCGAAAAGCCTAGGATTGCTAGCTATGTTGAGCCTATGCGTCGAGTAATATCAGATGTTCTAGACGTCTCATTTAATGAAGTAAGCATTAAAGCGACGACTACTGAGGGAATGGGTTTTATTGGAAGAGAGGAAGGTCTTGGTGCAATAGCAGTTGTCTTAGTGGATCGGAGATGAACCGCATTTTAGGTAGAAAGAAATTTGAATAAAGATTTGTCCGGTGTTGGTATGACGTCTCAGAGAACGAGAAATCGATTAATTGATCGGTTGCGAGAGCAGGGTATTGAAGATGAGATAATTCTCAACATTATAGGAACTCTGCCAAGACACCTTTTCGTCGATGAGGCTCTTGCTCATCGAGCTTATGAAGATACAGCGTTACCTATTGGCTTTAATCAAACAATATCACAACCCTACATCGTAGCTCGAATGACGGAGTTGTTATTGTCGAAAGGATCTATTACTAGTGTTTTGGAGGTTGGCACTGGTTCTGGATATCAGGCATCTGTTTTGGCGAAATTAGTAGATACCGTTTATACGGTGGAGAGGATCTTAGGCATGCTAGAGCGTGCTGCGTTAAGGTTTGACATGTTAGGGTTACGCAATATTCACTATAAGCATTCGGACGGGGCAATGGGTTGGGCACAACGTGGGCCTTTTGAGGGTATTATTATGACCGCATCGCCGACGCACATTCCAGAAGCACTCATAGAACAGTTGATTATTGGAGGGAGAATGGTCTTACCCCTTGGTGTTGGGGGCTTGCAGGAGTTAGTAGTAGCGACTCGAACTAAGTCAAAATTCGAAGTAGAAGTAGTTGAGCGTGTCAACTTTGTCCCCCTTGTTAGTGGTAAGTTATGAAGCATGTTTGTATTGGATTTTTGATGGGTGCAGTCGAGGTTTTACCTGGAGTATCTGGTGGAACGATAGCTTTTATTTCTGGAATTTACCTCCGCTTATTGAATGCACTTAAGCGCTTTAATCCTAAATTGATAATTGATATTTACAACATGGGTTTCAGGATTGCTTGGAAATCATTAGATATCTCGTTTCTAACTTCGCTCTTTTTAGGAATGGGTATAGGGATTATTTTGTTTGCAAATATAATGAGTTTTTTTCTGCAAAATGAACCCGTTATTCTTTGGTCTTTTTTCTTTGGCTTAGTGCTCGCGTCATGTATTTTGATAATTCGAGATACAGATATGCGTATTATTCAAACTTATATATTTCTCGGGATTGGGTTGGTAGCTGGGCTAACCATGACGCAGCTTGTGTCACTGGATATAGAACCTACACCTATTGCACTATTTTTTGGGGGTGTTTTTTCTGTTTGTGCTTGGATTCTTCCTGGTGTTTCTGGAAGTTTTTTTCTGTTAATTTTTGGACTGTATAGCTTTGTCATCGATGCTATTAAGTCTTTCGACTTAATCAGTTTATCCTCGCTAGGAGTAGGGTGCGTAATTGGTATTGTGAGCTTTTCTCAAATGCTGTCATTCCTCCTGATAAAATATCGGAACACAGTACTTTCTGTCTTGGTAGGTTTAATGTTGGGGTGTTTAACAAGGGTATGGCCCTGGAAGAATACTCTAAGCTACCAGTTGGCTAATG
Source organism: Gammaproteobacteria bacterium (assembly GCA_002690865.1). Classification (GTDB taxonomy): domain Bacteria; phylum Pseudomonadota; class Gammaproteobacteria; order Pseudomonadales; family Azotimanducaceae; genus UBA7455. The sequence continues at coordinate 123,203 of NZGG01000031.1, forward strand.
ATGGTAGTCATATCCCTCTAGTTCAAGAGGCAGTATTACCCAGCACATATATACTATTAACTAATCAAGATGCAGACGTTTTGGCAGCTTGTGTGGCAGTATTAATTGGGATGGCTTCGGTAACTATCTTTCATTTTATCAATTTAAGAAGCAGCATATCGTATGATTAAGAAATTTATTACCAAGAAAACGAACATATTATGCATTGGGTCGTATTAGCCTTCTATTTAGTTTTTTTGTCGGGCTGTGGTACCACGGGGACCGTGCCCGTAAGAGATGGCTCTAATTGGGATTCGCCCCAGTATCATCGCGTAAAAGGTGGGGACACACTTTATTCGATATCTTGGCGATATCATCTTGATTATAAATCTGTCGCAGAAACTAATGATATTAAACCTCCCTACACGATATACGTAGATCAGAAGATTTTACTTCGTGGAAAGAGATCTTCTAAAACGGAGAAAGAAGTAAACAATAAAGCGATAAGAAAGAAGAAACCCGTGTTAACGGATACAAAACCTAAAAAAATGACTTCTTCAAAAGATAATTTGAGTTGGCAATGGCCAATAAAGGGAAAAGTGATAAAAGATTTCTCCTTGTCAGGAACCATCAATAAGGGCGTTGGTATAAAGGGTTCTTTAGGACAACGAGTAAATGCAGCAGCAGATGGCACAGTCGTTTATGCAGGAGGCAATCTTAGAGGTTACGGTAAACTTATCATTCTTAAGCACAATAGTCGTCTTCTGAGTGCGTATGGAAATAATCAAGAAATACGAGTCAGCGAGGGCGAGGAGGTTAGGGTGGGGCAAATGATAGCAAAACTTGGTTCGAGTACATCGACAGCTGAAATGTTGCACTTTGAAATTAGGGTGGATGGCCGGCCAGCAAATCCCCTTAATTATCTGCCTTAGCTGGCTTCACTGATAGCAACTTGATTTTGAACACTATTTTGTCGACCGAATACTCAACGCTCAAGATGTTCCAACTTGCCTTTGACTTCTGCCCAGTCTTCCGCCTCTTCCAAAGGCTCTTTCTTCTCTGTGATGTTTGGCCAGATCTCTGCAAGTTCAGCGTTAAGCTCAAGAAAAACCTGCTCATCTTCAGGTAATTCATCTTCTGAAAAGATAGCGTCAACCGGGCACTCGGGTTCACACAACGCGCAGTCTATACATTCATCTGGGTGTATTACCAGTGTGTTTGGCCCTTCATAGAAACAGTCAACCGGGCAGACTTCTACGCAGTCCGTGTGCTTACACTTGATACAAGATTCACTCACCACAAATGTCATATTTTAGTTCCTCTCCCATTAATAGACACTTCACTAATTAGGCTTTGAGATAATTCTTGAGCCATACAACTTCTATTATTCTAGCAGTTTCCGTAGTTCAAACAACATCACATCAGTTTTGCGATAGCTCATTTCTTATTTCATAAATTAGATCAAGTGCTGCCTTAGGAGAGAGGTTGTCGATATCGAGAGTTTGAAGCTTGTCTTCCACTATGTTTGGATTATTGTGGGAGGCTTGTTCTTGTTTTATTGGTAATTTTGTAGTCGAAGCTGCTGCCTCCAACTCTGTTAACTTTTGTTTTGCGAGACTTATTACTGACATGGGTAATCCTGCTAGACGAGCTACCTGAAGACCATAGCTTTGATTTGCCGGACCATGCTTTACCGAATACATGAAAATCACTCGATCGTCATATTCTTTTGCTGCTAAGTGGAGATTAACCGTATTGTTGAGCAGTTTTGCCAATGCGGTCATCTCGAAATAATGAGTGGCAAATAGCGTCAATGCTTGAATCTCATTAGTCATGTGATACGCAGTTGCCCAAGCTAACGAAAGGCCATCAAAAGTAGACGTCCCTCGTCCAATCTCGTCCAACAGAACGAGGCTCTTACTGCTTGCTGTGTTAAGTATTAACGCCGTTTCAGTCATCTCCACCATAAATGTTGATCTGCCGCTCGCTAAATCATCGGAGGAACCGATACGGGTAAAAATCCTGTCTATGTCTCCTAATGTCGCCCGCTTAGCCGGCACGAAACTGCCAATGTTTGCAAGTATGGCTATCTGGGCAACCTGTCTCATATAAGTTGATTTACCTCCCATATTAGGACCCGTGATAATTAGCGTACGATGCAACTCATCCATTACTACATCATTAGCTACAAACGGATCTTCGAGCGTTCTTTCTACGACGAGGTGTCTACCTTGGAGGATGTTTATGACAGAGTCGGTTACCAATGTGGGACGAGTTAGATCTAGTGCTAGTGCCCTCTCAGCGAGATTTACCAGGACATCTATTTCCGAGATGGCATGGGCTAATTGTTGAAGATCAGCGACTTCGGATACCAACCTTTCAAGCAGTTTATCGTAAAGTTCACGTTCTCGGTGTAGGGCCCTAGATTTGCTTGACAAGGCCTTATCTTCAAAGACTTTTAAATCAGGTGTGATGAATCTTTCGGTATTCTTTAGTGTTTGTCGACGGATATAGTAAGCAGGTATTTTGTCAGACTGCGCTCTGCTCACCTCTATGTAATAACCATGTACTCGATTGTAGCCGACTTTGAGCGTAGATAAACCCGTCTTTTCACGTTCCTCTTTTTCTAATTTTATTAGGTAGGCTGCAGCGTTCTCACTTATTCCTCGTAATTCATCAAGAAGTTCATCGTAGCCCGCCGCAATAACGTTACCGTCGCGAATTACAACTGGAGGATTTGTGACAATTGCATCTTCCAGTTCTCGTGTTATTACTAGTTTTGGTGGGCAAAGCACCGCTAATTCTTTAATTCTAGGTGCTTGAACATCTACAAGCTGTGTGCCTAGTGATGGCAGTACTAATAAAGAATCTCTTAGCCTTGCTAAATCTCTTGGCCCGGCTGAACGCAAAGCGACTCGTGCAAGAATTCTTTCGATATCACCAATTTGTTGAAGATATGGGACAAGTTTTTCAAATGTATAGTTCTTTATAAGATGTTCTATTGCATCTAATCGCGCCTCTTTTCTTTTTCTATCTCGTATGGGGCAATTAATCCATCGTTTCAGTAGACGTCCACCCATCGCTGTATAGGTGTTATTTATCACATCGAATAATGTGTGATTCCCCTGTCCTGAGATACTGCTATCGAGCTCTAGGTTTCTCCTTGATGCTGCATCGATGATCACTGTATCCTTTGGATCAATCAACTTAAGAGCCTGAATATGTGGGAGTTCCGCTCTTTGTGTGTTTTTCACGTAATTAAGCAAACACCCCGCAGCAGAGATAGCTAAGTCTTTGTCTGCGCAACTTAGGCTTCTCAAATCATGTATACGATACTGTTTAACTAGGCAGTCGCGCGCGCTACGAAGATCAAACTCCCAAGAAGGCCTAGGGCGCAGACCTGCGTGGCTACTTATCATTGCAGGATACTCTAGAGCATCCGACGTTATGAGCTCTGCTGGTCGTAAACGATTGATTTCATCCCGCAGAGTATCCTGATTGTTTAGCTCCTCTACTTCAAATCTACCGCTGCTCACATCGAGTATGGCAAGACCCCATAATTCTTTCACACCTATAAGACAGGCGATTAAGTTGTCATTATTTGCATCCAGGAGGGCCTCTTCTGAAACAGTTCCAGGAGTTATTATCCTAACTACCTTTCTTTCAACAGGGCCTTTGGTAGTCGTTGGATCACCAACTTGTTCACAGATTGCGACGGAAATTCCATTTTTGACTAGTCGTGAGAGATAAGGATCTACAGAGTGAAAAGGAACACCGCACATAGGTATTGGTTGCCCCGCTGATTGGCCCCGGGATGTTAGGGTGATATCTAGCAAATTTGCGGCAAGGATTGCATCATCAAAGAAGAGTTCATAGAAATCCCCCATTCGATAGAATAGGAGTTCATTACTTAGTGATGCTTTAATACCGAGGTACTGCTGCATCATTGGCGTATGAGTTGAGATATTCATTACTCATTATTTTACTTAAAATGATGGCTGTATTTCTTTAAATTAAAAAAAGTTTTGGAGTTTCTTGGATTATATGCATAATACTGTATGTATAAACAGTTAATATCCCACAACACAAAATCTGTTTTTAACGGATTAGATGTTAAAAATATAATTTTTGAGGTCAAAAAGAGGACAAAATGGATAATAGCAGCGACGGACGTGAGAATAGTACGGAAAAAGATAAGGCACTAACTGCCGCCCTTTCTCAAATAGAACGACAATTTGGCAAAGGCGCTATGATGCGTCTTGGAGATACACCTAAAGAACAAATTCCTTCTATTTCTACAGGTTCGCTCGGGTTGGACGTCGCCTTAGGAATTGGCGGGCTTCCTCGAGGAAGGGTAGTTGAGATTTTTGGACCAGAGGCTTCAGGAAAAACTACATTGACGCTGCAGGTTATTGCAGAATGTCAAAAGGCTGGAGGGACTTGTGCATTCGTGGATGCAGAGCATGCTCTAGATCCCAAGTATGCTCAGAACCTAGGAGTAGATATCGAAGATCTTTTGGTGTCTCAGCCAGATACAGGAGAGCAGGCGTTAGAAATTTGTGACATGATCGTTCGCTCTGGAGCTGTCGATGTCGTTATAGTGGATTCAGTGGCAGCGCTTACCCCGAAGGCAGAAATAGAGGGTGATATGGGTGACCACCATGTTGGTTTGCAAGCGCGATTAATGAGCCAAGCTCTGCGTAAGATGACTGCGAATATCAAGAATTCGAATACCTTAGTGATATTTATTAATCAAATTCGTATGAAGATTGGCGTTATGTTCGGTAGCCCAGAAACTACGACTGGCGGAAATGCACTTAAATTTTACTCATCAGTTCGCTTGGATATTCGCCGCATTGGATCCATCAAAGATGGCGATGAGATTGTTGGTAATGAAACTCGTGTCAAAGTAATAAAAAATAAGGTAGCGCCACCATTCAAACAAACTGAATTCCAAATTATGTATGGAAAAGGAATTTACCGGCTAGGTGAAATTATTGATTTAGGTGTTCAGGAAGGACTAATTGATAAGGCTGGCGCGTGGTACAGCTATAAGGGTGATCGAATTGGCCAGGGTAAGAAAAACGCCGCTGCCTACTTACAAGAAAATCAAGAAATTGCTAGCGAGATAGATAAACAACTTCGAAGCAAATTACTTGACGGTCTCGATCTTCCGGAAGAAGAAGCTAGTAACGTTACGCCGATAAGTAGTAATTAGCTCTAGATGCAAGAACTGACCAGTGAGCAAATTGATATTCGGCGAGCAGCATTAGGGTTGTTAGCAAGGCGGGAGCATTCCTGTAAAGAGTTGTTGGATAAAATAGTGAGACGCTTCCCCGGGAAGATAGATTTAATAAAAGAAGAAGTAGGATTTTTGAGTTATGAAGGTTTACAAAGTGATGCGAGACTTGCTGAGGTTTATGTGCGAAGCCGTGCTGGGCAAGGCAGAGGATTAGAGAAGATCCGAGCTGAATTAAAAAATAAAGGTGTTCGAGATAAAGAAATTAAAACTGCCTTATTGCAGTGTGGGGTGGATTGGTTAGAAAACTTAAATAGGATTTCAAGTAGGCGTTTTGGCAATACCCGCCCTGAGAATGCTCGAGAGCGCGCGAAGCGCAGTAGGTTCTTTCGTCAAAGAGGTTTCTCTTTTGACGAAATAGCTACCTTGTTTTAGTTATAAACCCAATATCTTGATGTGTATTTGACATGGTTTCTCTAGGTTAATTTAGGTATCTTAGTAACCTTGCTTTTAGAAGAGGTTACAAGAGGCCATAATGGATGAAAACGCCTAAGGATAGTCGCGAGTTGCGACAGGCCTTTCTGGAATTTTTCTCCAGCAAGGATCATAAAGTTGTAGAGTCATCATCTTTGATTCCTGACAATGACCCGACTTTATTATTTACAAATGCTGGAATGGTTCAATTCAAGGAAGCCTTGGCCCTTCGTGAAATTAGAGACTATACGCGTGCCGTATCCTGCCAGCGGTGTGTCAGAGCAGGAGGTAAGCATAATGATTTAGATAACGTTGGTTATACTGCTCGTCACCACACGTTCTTTGAAATGCTTGGCAATTTTTCTTTTGGGGATTACTTTAAGCAGGAGGCAATCCAGTTCTCTTGGGAATTTTTGACCCAAGTTGTAAAAATTCCACCAGAGAAACTCTGGGTCACGGTGCATATGGATGATGATGACGCATATCGTATATGGACAGAAGATATAGGTTTTGATTCTACCTGCATCTCCCGATTAGGTGATGATGATAATTTCTGGACAATGGGTGATACAGGTCCGTGTGGCCCGAGTTCGGAAATTTTCTATGATCACGGTGAGGAGGTCCCTGGCGGTCCGCCAGGTGGTCCTGATGGCGAACTGGATCGATATATAGAGATTTGGAACCTAGTTTTCACGCAATTTGAGCGCAAATCAGACGGGACATTGATTTCCTTGCCAAAACCGTGCGTTGATACAGGAATGGGTTTAGAGCGTTTGGCAGCGGTACAGCAGGGTCTCAACAACAATTATGATATTGATCTTTTTGTAGGGCTCCGCAAAAAAGCAGCGGGGCTGCTTGGCATTTCAGACCACAGCAATCCATCCATTAAGGTTATTTCTGATCATATTCGGTCTGCAGTATTCCTTATTGCCGATGGTGTTTTACCGTCCAATGCAGGGAGAGGTTATGTCCTGAGAAGGATTATTCGTAGGGCTTTACGACATGGTTATAAGCTAAAAGCGCATAATAAATTTTTCTATAAGTTAGTGGGTTCTCTTGTAGAGCAGATGGGAGACGTATATCCACTATTAATTGATTCCAAGGCTCATATTGAAAAAATTCTTCAAAAAGAAGAGCTAAAATTTGACGAAACTCTAGACCAAGGTATGAAAATCCTCACTGATGTAATTTCTGATTTACGCAGCGGCGAGGAGATACCAGGGAAGACTGTCTTTACTTTGTACGACACCTATGGGTTTCCTGCAGATTTAACAGAGGATATCGCGCGTGAGCGGAATCTGATTATAGACATGAATGGTTTTAACCAGATGATGGAAGAGCAAAAAGCTCTTGCAAGAAGTGCAAGTAATTTTAATGCGGAAAAGCTTGCCCAGATAAATCTTAATTATTTAACTGAATTCATAGGGTACGATAGGCTCGTAGGTGAAAGCCAAGTGCTCGCATTAGTTCGAGAAAACATAAGTGTGAAGGCCTGCAAGGCAGGTGATGAATGCTCACTTATCGTTGATATCAGTCCTTTTTACGCTGAATCGGGTGGTCAGGTAGGCGACGTGGGTAAGTTCTTGGGAGATGGAGTAACCGTTATTGTAAGGGATACAGTGAGACATGGTCAGACTATCTTGCATAGGGTAAAGATTGTCGATGGAATGGTTAGTGTTGGAGATAACCTAAGAGCTGAGGTAGATGAAGAGCAGCGAGGATCAACGAGATGCAATCATTCAGCAACTCATCTCTTGCATGCTGCTCTTAGAACAATACTGGGAGATCATATAACCCAGAGGGGATCTTTGGTAACTGCAGAACGTCTGCGTTTTGATTTCTCACACTTCGATCCGGTTAGTAGGGACGAGCTTCGTGAGGTAGAGAAACTAATCAATGAGAAAGTTTTAGAAAACAGCATTATTGAAACGAAGGTGATGTCTATTGATGAGGCTAGAGGCCAAGGAGCAATGGCTTTATTTGATGAAAAGTATTCGGAGAAGGTTAGAGTATTGGATATGGGGTCTGGATTTTCTTTAGAGCTTTGTGGGGGGACCCACGCAAGTCGTACAGGCGATATAGGGTTAGTTCAGCTTATTGAAGAAAGGGGTATCGCCTCTGGGGTTCGACGGATCGAAGCTATAAGCGGGAAATATGTTTCCGATCGTCTTGATGGCTATGGGAAGATTTTTCGAGAGACATCATCATTACTACATATTGATGAGCCTACTGATTTGATAGATAAAGTCCGTTATCTGATAAATGAAAATAAGAGGTTGGAGAAAGAAAATTCTAAATTGAACATGAAACTAGCTAGTCCTTCTGAAAATAGTTTATCTGATGATGCGATTGAAATTGCAAAAGGGGTTATGCTCGTAGTTAAACAACTGGAGGGGACGAACACGAAGTCATTACCATTGGTGCTAGATAAAGTAAAAAATAAGATTGGTCAGGGTGCAGTGGTATTGGCTTCAATAAACGGCAAACGTATTGATCTTGTTGCTGGAGTGACTAAGGATTTAATGAGTAAGGTCAATGCTGGAGAATTAGTTAATTATGTGGCCGGTCAGGTTGGTGGTAAAGGTGGAGGTAGAGCCGATATGGCGCGCGCTGGTGGTAGGGATATTGAGAAGTTACCTGATGCTTTGCGCAGTGTTGCTAGTTACATCAGGGAGCGACTTTAGTTTATAGAGATCGTTTTATTTCACTTTCTTCAAGATTGTCTTTAACATGCCGGCTCTAGATTGAGGTCAAATTCTATGTCATTAGTGGTGCAGAAATTTGGTGGAACTTCTGTAGCTTCCACTGCTCATATACAAAGTGTTGCTGAAAAAATAATTCAGGCTCGCCAGAGAGGACAGAACGTGGTGGCCGTGGTTTCTGCGATGGGTGATAACACTGATCGTCTGGCTGAATTAGCAAAGGAAGTTAATTTTAGTGGTATGAGTGCTAAGCGTGAGATCGACGTACTTTTGTCTACAGGCGAGCAGGTTACCATCGCTATATTGTCTATGATGTTGATGAAACTTGGTTGTCAAGCGCGTTCCTTTACGGGTGGTCAGGTAGGTATAGTTACCGATGATTCACATACCCGAGCACGTATTCTTGAGGTTCAACCAGATAAGCTCTTAGAGGCCATAAAACGGGGTGAAGTTCCTGTCGTTGCCGGTTTTCAGGGAGTGAATCATCAGGGTGATATAACTACGTTTGGTAGAGGTGGTTCTGATACTACGGCGGTAGCCTTAGCGGCAGTTCTCGAGGCGGATGAGTGTCAGATATTTACCGACGTGGAAGGTGTTTACACGACAGACCCGCGCGTCGTTGATCGGGCTAGGCTGATGGACCGAGTAACATTTGAGGAAATGTTGGAATTAGCCAGTTTAGGTTCTAGGGTGTTACATGCTAGAGCCGTTGAGTTTGCTAGTAAGTATCAAGTTCCACTGCGGGTTCTTTCTACTTTTGTCGAGGGTAGAGGGACATTAATAACAAAAGAGGACGAATTGGATATGGAACAACCTATTATTTCAGGTATTGCTTTCACTAAAGATGAGGCGAAACTGACTGTGCTTGGAGTCGAAGATGTTCCTGGAGTAGCATGGAAGATTCTGGGGCCAATTAGTGAGGCTAACATTGGGATCGATATGATTGTACAGAATGTGTCTGCAGATAATACCACTGACTTTACCTTTACAGTGAGTCGAGATGATTATCAAGAAGCAATGGATCTTTTAAACCGAGTTGCGAATGATGTAGGTGCTAGAGAAGTCAGCGGGGACAATAAGATCGCTAAGCTGTCAATAGTAGGGGTTGGTATGCGCTCCCATGCGGGTGTAGCTACTAAGATGTTTCAGGTTTTAGCAGATCGATCCATTAATATCCAAATGATTTCTACTTCAGAAATCAAAATCTCAGTTGTTATTGCTGAAGAATATATAGAACTCGCCACTCGTGCTTTACACTCGGTGTTCGAGTTAGAGGAGGAGAAGGAGAAAAAGTATCTTAAGCTAGGGTTATAATTATCGAGATCCCGTGACGAGGGAAATAAGTGTTAAAAAAAAGGGGGAGGGGATGCTTATATTGACTAGAAAAGTTGGTGAAACTTTAGTGATCGGGGACGATGTCACTGTCACTGTGCTAGGTACCAAGGGTAATCAGGTAAGATTGGGAGTTAATGCACCTAGAGATGTGTCTGTTCACAGAGAAGAAATTTATCAACGAATCCAAACAAAGTGCGATCATCCTGAAAAAAAGTAACTGTCAAATTATCTTAGTTGGGCTCAGCTTCAGATCCGATGCCTGCTCGCAAAACACCCTTTAAGGCGTCTTTCGCATGTCTTTGTCCCTGAACAACGCCAAAAACTTCTTCTACAATAGGCATCTGAATGGAGTGCTCCTTCGCTAAAGCCATTACGGCTGGTGCACTTTTAATTCCTTCTGCAACCATGAACATAGTTGCAAGAATTTCTTCCATGGTCTTTCCAGAACCTAAAGCTATCCCCACATTCCTGTTACGACTCTGAGCGCTTGTGCACGTTGCCACTAAATCACCCATACCTGTCAATCCAGCGAATGTTTGAGATTCTCCCCCCATGGCGATACCCAAGCGCGACATTTCTGCAAGGCCTCGAGTTATAACTGCCGCTCGGGCGTTATCGCCAGCTCCCAGACCATCCCCAATACCCGCTGCGATTGCAATTATATTCTTCAGTACACCTCCTAGTTCACAACCAATAACATCATGATTGGTATAAACCCGAAACAGACGGTTATGGAAAATTCTTTGTAGGTCTTTTATGCTTTCTTGGTCCTCCATTGCAAGTACACTTGCTGCAGCAGAACCGGAAATTATTTCTTTGGCTAGATTTGGGCCTGTGAGAACTCCTCTCGAATTCTTTGGTAAAAGATCTGCAATAACTTCCGTCATTCGCATACGCGTATTGAGTTCTAGTCCCTTGGTTAGACTTATTATGGGGACTTCGGGCTTTATATGTTCTTTTATTTGATTTAGGACAACACGAAATACTTGCGATGGTAATGCCAATACTATGACGTCCGCCGATTTTGCTGCATCAAGTAAATCAGTGGTTGCCGTAAGCTTTCTACTTATAGGTATCTCACCCAGATATCGAGCATTAGTATGCTTCTGATTGATCTCAGCTACAGTATCACTGTTCCTCCCCCATATAAGCGCCGAGGCATTTCTAGCTATAAGAGAACCTACTGTGGTTCCCCAACTACCACTGCCGAGAATGCTTACTTTATCGTAAGTCATACCAATGTCCCATTTTTGAGAGCTCCAGATTCGGAAATCATCATAGCTTCCATCGGTTACTAAAACACCCTTTCATAGCTACTCCGATCAGCCCAAAGGCAGAGCTAAGGTCTATAAGTAAATTGATAGGGCCCTGGTCTAAGTGCCCTGTAAGCAAGATTTGCCCAATGACAGATTTTATTACGAGTTTCCTCCGGGTTTATCACTTGCTCAATCTCAAAATATTCTGCTGAACGAAAAGGGGATCTTAATTGGTTGAGACGCTTCTTAATTTTTGCGAGGTGGAGATCATGGTTTTCAGCTTCTGCCAGTTCTGCTTTATAGGCAACTTCAACTCCTCCTTCTATTGGAAGGGAACCCCAGTCACCAGAGGGCCACGCGAATCGAAAATGATGTGAGCCTGGTTTTGCATTCGCTGCCCCTGCGACACCGAATGCTTTTCTTATAACAACGCTACAGTAGGGGACATTTGCTTGTCCAAGGGCAGCGAGGGCTTGGGAACCGAACCGTATTGTTGCCGTCTCTTCTGACTGCTTTCCAATTAAAAAACCGGGACAGTCTACGAGATGGAGAATGGGAAGATGAAAAGTTGATGCAAGATCACAGAACCGGATTAACTTTCTACAGGAATCTGAAGTCCAAGCGCCACCATAAACCATTGGGTCCTCTGCAAATAGTGCAACTGGGATACCGTCTAATCTGGCCAACCCGATGATTACAGACTTGCCCCATTTCTTCCCAATTTCAAAGAAACTTTGATCATCTGTGATTGCGCTGATTATTGGACGCATTTTGTATACTTTCCTCGGATCCTTTGGCACGACTTTCCTCAGAAAGCTTTCGGTTCGTCCAATCGGGTCTGTACAAGGTATTCTTGCCGGAATTTCATCAATATTAGTAGGAAGATAGGAAAGGAAAGCACGAGCTTTCGAAAAAGCTTCTTCTTCGGATAAAACCTCGTCATCAATAGCACCATTTCTCGTATGAATATTACTTGCACCGAGTTCTTCTTTTGTCACTTCTCCAAGGTTCGCCCAGTCGACTAATGCTGGACCTGCTATCATCATCTGAGCGGTATCTTTTACTATGACTGAGTAGTGCGAGGTAGCTACTCGAGCTGCTCCTATACCTGCTACAGAACCAAGTGCGAGAGATACTGAAGGCGCAATGCCGAGATGGGAGATGATGGTATCCCAGCCTCCAACACGAGGGATATATGTTCTACCAGACATCTCTATAGTTTTCACTGAGCCACCACCACCCATTCCGTCTATAAGTCGAATATGGGGAAGGCGTAGTTCATTAGCTAGACCTTCTGCTTGCATTCGTTTTCCGCTGATTGACGCATCAGCAGAACCACCACGCACCGTAAAGTCATCACCGGAAATAATTACCGGTCTACCATTTATCTCTGCTGTTCCAAATATAAAGTTTGATGGCATGAAGGAGCTAAGCGACCCGTCATTATCATACTTTGAAACACCGGCCAATTTGCCAATTTCACGGAAAGTTTCATTATCGCTAATTAGATTTAACCTTTCCCTGATTGTAAATTTACCGAACTCATGCTGACGGGCCACTTTTTCAGGGCCTCCCAATTCTTCAGCTAGCTTTTCTCGATGAGCTATCTCATCAATCTCTTCATCCCAACTCACGATTTCACCTTTCGTTCAACTCGACATCAATCATAGCAACATTTGATGCAGCGAGTTGCGAAAATTCCTTCAGAAGATTTCGAAGCAAATTACCATATTAATCGTAAGCCTAGACGACATTCGATGCCTGGTGAGGTGTAGCCATAAACTTGTTCGTAACGCTCGTCCAGCAGATTTTCTATTGTTCCGGTTATTAAGAGGTTATCGGATATATCGATGTGACCTGAAGCATTGACAAGAGCAAACGCTTTCAGTTTTACCCGCTCTTGATATGGGGGATATGGAGGGAAGAAGTCATCGCTTTGATCTCCTGTATAGCTTGTTACTATATTGATACCGGCTTTGTTCCATTTTCGTGCAAGCGAAAATGCGCCTGAGTGCATGGGTCGCCGTACTTCGCGTACTTTACCTTCGGCGCTATACTGGGAGGCATCTAAGTAGGTGTAAGTACCCTTCAGCACCCAACTATCTGAAAATCTATAAATTGCTTCTAATTCCATTCCAGATCTATCTGAAGGGCCCTGAATATTAGATGATGTGAAGCCACCAGAAGTTACATCATAAACAAAGCCATCTATTTCATCTGTCAGATCAGCATTGAAGTAGGTAATTGCTAGCCCAATGTCCTCTCTAGGAAAAGATGTACGAAAACCAATTTCCCAGTGTAAGGAACTCTCCGGTTTGAGTTTCGGATTACCAATAAAATTTGTAAAAAAGCCAAATCTTTCAGAAAACGTGGGATTCTTAACACTGGTCCCTATTGAGCCATAGAATGTCTTTCCTAAGTTTTCGAATGCTCCTGTCACCCGCCAGGACTTCGAGTCCTTAAAATCTTTATTTCCATCATACCGAGCACTAGTAGAAAGATGGAGATAGTCGTTGTCATATCGATACTCTATAGCCAGGCTCTTCGTTCTGTTTGACTCGTCTCTGTTTGGATCACCAAAAAATGAAACCTGGCCTCGTTGTTCAAAGTCTTCCCTCTCATTCTCCGCCAAGAGAGAGATGGTATTATTTTTTTCGTAGTAATTGATCTGATACTTTACGGCGTTTTTTTTCGCGCGCGCAATACTATTTATTGCTGCATTTGTAACTGTTGTATTGTCTGTATCAGTCCGATAAAAACTAAAGGATTGATCAATCTTTTTATTCAGTTTGTGATTCAGCGATATTCCCGAATAGAAATACTTCGAATTCGACCAAAAATTTGCATCAGTGGGCAGTCCAGTTGAAATATAATCTACGTCATCGAATTCAGTTTTCTTGTCTGTGAAACGTATCGTATAAGATAAATTGAAAGTGTCAGTAGTGGCGTAGTCACCTGATAAGCCTAGAGTAAGATTCTCTATACCGTCATCCTCATTACCTTCCCGCGATATATTGGTTCCATTTGACTCAAAGCGGTTAGCGTCGAATTTAGCTGTGCCACTGTGCATCATTTTAGTTGCAGACATAGTTAATTGAGAGGTGGAGAAAGACCCTCCAAGCAAACCAACGGAAAATGCATCATGCTTTTCTTGGGGTAAAGTAATTATATTTATTACGCCCGCCATGGCATCGCTACCCCACAGAGCACTTTGAGGTCCTCTAATAATTTCTATGCGCTCTATATCGTTAGTAGACATTTGGCTAAGGTCAAATTCACCACCTTGAGCAGGGTCATTGATTTCGATACCGTTGAGCATGACTAATACTTGATTGGCTTCTGCGCCACGAACCCGAATTTGACCAACAGATCCTAGCGAACCCTGTTGACTGACTGCAAATCCTGGAACTTCTCTGAAGAGGCCGTGCAGAGTAACAGCATTTCTCTCGCGTAAATCCTCTTTCGAAATGACACTTACTGCACTACCCGCATCGCCCTGTTCGATTGGCGTAGCAGATACTGTGATGATTTCTAACTCGTTGGCTAGAACAAAAGCATTGAGGCTCAGCGCAATACAAGCGCCAATTAATCTATACCGCATAATTATCTCCACACTCACACCCGAGTGAAGTAAGTTTTCGTTAACCGCTTGGCTACAAGAGCGAGTGCTAATGATCCAATGAAGAGCGAGTGCTAATGACCCAATGCGATGATAGTGAGGACGAGAGTCTTTATCGTCCTCGATCAAACGAAGGCCGGTCTCCGGACTCACGAGATTTTGCACTTGATTCACCTTCCCATGCATTGCACAGTGGCTTAAGACTAAGAGTCCTTGAATCAAATTTCTCGTCTACCGTTGCGGGGGCAGTGCCAGATTTAGACTGGCTTCCCGTTTCACCTATTCGCTCCAGCTTA
>NZGG01000032.1 GCA_002690865.1 Gammaproteobacteria bacterium
AATTTATCGACAGGCTGTTACCTCCGCCGGATTTGGCTGCATGGCTGCCCTAGATGCCGAAAAGTATTTAGATGCACAAGAACTCAAGGGCTTAGAGCCCAAAACATTACTCTAGCTAAAATGGGAAAGATTCCCATCCTGGCAAAAGATAATCTCGTATTTCCTCCCATTGAGAGTGCCTTACGCGAGCCTGAAGGACTATTGGCTGTTGGAGGGGATCTGTCGATTGCGCGGCTGACAGCTGCCTACCAACAAGGAATTTTTCCTTGGTTCGATGATGAACAGCCCATATTATGGTGGTGTCCGGATCCAAGGACAGTACTTTTCCCTCAGCAATTTAAGCCGTCGCGAAGTCTGACAAAACTCCTTAGGAAAAACTATTTTGACGTGAGTATAAATTCAGCTTTCGATCAAGTAATTGATGCCTGCAGTGAAACACGCAAGAGAACTTCTGGAACGTGGATAACAGCTGACATGAAAGTTGCATACAAGGCTATGCATAGTGCCGGTCTAGCTCATTCTATAGAGTGTTATCGAAACGGTTTGCTGGTGGGAGGGTTGTATGGCATTGGTATAGGTAATCTATTCTTTGGCGAATCGATGTTCCACCGCGAAACAAACGCATCCAAAGTTGCTTTTGCGTACTTGGCACGTCTTATGCGCGATCACAAACACTCTCTTATCGACTGTCAAATTGGTAACCAACACCTTACGACTTTAGGTGCTGTCGAGATTTCTAGAAAGGAGTTTCTTAGGTATCTCAAAGATTTCAAAAGAAAAAAGGAAATTGATTGGCTAGCAATCCCAGCGGACCTTCCACCGTGGGAAATTCTCGATAACTTACCAGCCGAGTAGAAAGTGACTTCCTTAACTAAATTACGATTTTTCAAAACTCCTGAGCATGAGTGCAGCTATCTTCCTCAGAAAAAAGCGATCACACTATTCCTAGATCCACAAATAACGATCAATACTGAAACATACTCATCACTCTCGTACTATGGATTTAGACGCAGCGGAAAGCATATCTACCGTCCGTGCTGCCTTTCCTGTAATGCCTGCATCCCGGCCAGAGTTCAGGCAGATAAGTTCATACCCAAGCGTCATCATAGGCGGATAATCAAGAAAAATAGTGATCTATCTGTCAATGCTAGAGCACCAAAAATGTCAAAAGAATACTTCGACCTTTATGAACGGTATATCAACACACGCCATGTGGATGGAGATATGTACCCAGCAAATATTGATCAGTTCACCTCCTTTCTTGTGGAGGGCCGCAAAGAAGCAACATTTTTTGAGTTCCGAAACAATGATAATAATTTAATGTCCGTAGCAGTTACTGATAGGTTAACGGAGGGACTATCAGCGATTTATACGTTTTTCGACCCCCAAGCAAGGAACCGCAGCTTGGGAGCTTTTACTCTACTTTGGCTTATTGAAAAAGCAAAACGCGAGAGTCTACGCCACGTCTATCTTGGTTATTGGATCAAAGACAGTCATAAAATGGATTACAAAATAACTTACAAACCAATCGAGCTATACGTCAACGGGAAGTGGACGACAATTACATAAGGTCACCGTCTGGCGCAAAAAACTATTTTCAGGCACAATGCGCATTTCGAAAACCCAAGAGTAGGTAAATGGCAAAAGAAGAGCAGATACAAATGGCGGGCACTGTAGTCGATACACTACCGAACACCATGTTTAGAGTAGAGTTGGAGAATGGCCACATAGTAACGGCCCATATATCTGGCAAAATGCGAAAAAATTACATTAAAATCCTGACTGGGGACGCCGTCCAGGTAGAGCTAACGCCGTATGATCTGTCTAAGGGACGAATTACCTTTAGGGAATAATGGCAATTTCGGGCTGCTCTATCTCCAATATCAAATCTCCATCCTTTACTGTCACCCTTACCACACCACCATTAATAGAAAGTCGTCCAAATAAGATATCTTCAGCTAAATCTTTTTTAATTTTTGTTTGAATAAGACGCTGCATTGGACGGGCACCCATTGCTTCGTCGTAGCCATTCTCCACTAACCAATCCTTCGCTGAATCGTCAATTTCGAGTATTACTTTTTTATCATCCAATTGTGCCTGAACTTCGACAAGGAACTTATCCGCAACGCTTTTTATAACCGCTCTCGGCAGGGATTCGAACTGGATGATCGAATCCAAACGATTTCTAAATTCAGGCGTAAACATCTTCTTCAAAACTTCCATTCCATCCGTTGAATTGTCCTGAGTTTCGAAACCCACTGAACCGCGACTCATCTCTTGGGCACCTGCGTTTGTTGTCATCACCAACACAACATGCCTAAAGTCAGCCTGTCGCCCGTTGTTATCCGTGAGCGTTGCATGATCCATTATTTGAAGTAACAAATTAAACACCTCAGGATGGGCCTTTTCGATCTCATCCAGAAGTAGGATACAGTGAGGTTTCTTTGTTATTGCCTCTGTCAGCAGCCCTCCTTGATCGTATCCAACGTAACCTGGGGGCGCACCAATTAGACGACTAACTGTATGACGCTCCATGTACTCTGACATGTCGAAACGGACAAGCTCTATGCCCATAATTTTTGCGAGTTGTCTACAAACCTCCGTCTTCCCCACGCCTGTGGGTCCTGAAAACAAAAAAGACCCAACAGGCTTATCCCCATCTCTCAATCCAGCACGGGATAATTTAATAGCGCTCGCGAGATTATCGATCGCCTGATCCTGTCCAAAAATGACCATTTTTAGATCAGAATCGAGGTTGCGCAGAGCCTCTTTGTCCGTTGCCGATACATTAGCTGGTGGGATACGTGCAATCTTTGCAACTATCTTCTCAACATCACCGACAGAAATCTGTTTTTTTCGCTTAGAGGCTGGTTGCAACTGCTGGAATGCTCCAACTTCATCAATAATATCGATGGCCTTATCGGGCATAAATCGATCATTAATATAACGTTGAGCAAGTTCGGCAGCTACTCTCAGCGCTTTGTCAGTGTACTTCAGCTTGTGATACTCCTCAAAACGCGTCTTAAGTCCTTTCAAAATCTGGTAGGTGTCATCGACGCTTGGCTCCTCAACATCTACTTTTTGAAACCTACGGGACAAAGCTCTGTCTTTGTCAAAAATACCTCGATACTCTTGGTAGGTAGTAGATCCGATACAGCGGATTTGCCCCGATGCGAGAAGTGGCTTTAATAGATTTGATGCATCCATCACACCACCGGAAGCTGCGCCTGCTCCTATTATTGTATGTATTTCATCTATAAAGAGTATCTGGTCCTTATGCTCCTTTAACTCATTGAGAAGATTCTTCAGCCTCTTCTCGAAATCACCCCGATATTTAGTACCCGCTAACAGCGCCCCCAAGTCCAACGAATACACTTGAGACCCGCTAATAATTTCAGGAACCTGACCATCTACGATCATTTTTGCAAGACCTTCTGCGATCGCTGTCTTTCCAACACCGGATTCACCTACAAGAAGCGGGTTATTTTTCCTGCGCCTCGAAAGAATCTGCACGACTCGCTCGATCTCCTCTGCTCTGCCGATAAGCGGATCAATCAACCCTCTCTTAGCCTCTACGTTAAGATTAGTAGCATAAGCATCCAGAGCGCTTTCATGAGATTCCTGTGGCCCTTCTTCGCCCTGAATATTTTCTTGATGCTCTTTATTATCCTCATCGTCCGAAATCCCATGAGAAATATAGTTAACAACGTCCACACGATTTATACCTTGCTCTTTGAGAAGATATACTGCGTGGCTTTCCTGTTCGCTAAAAACTGCCACTAAAACACCGGCACCACTGACTTCTTTTTTCCCTTGAGTTTGCGCATGAAAAATAGCTCTCTGAAGTACTCGCTGGAAGCCTAAGGTAGGCTGCGCATCTCTATTCGTTTCACCTTCTGGAATAGTTGGTGTCGTTGAATCAAGCATTTCATCCAAATCTAATCTGAGCTTTTCAATATCTGCCCCACAGGCTCTTAGAACCCCTACTGCCGATCCATTATCTAACAAAGCCAATAAAAGATGCTCTGAGGTCAAAAATTCATGGCTTTTCTTCGCAGCATCTTTAAACGCAAATCGAAGTGATATATCTAATTCCTTATCAAGAAAACTTGCCACACTACCTCCTTAATCAACGGCTTCAATTATTGACACCAGGGGATGCTCGTTGTCCTGCGCATATTGATTAACTTGCGCAGATTTAGTTTCTGCAATATCCCGACTGAATATACCGCAAGTACCCCTTCCCACGGTATGGACCGCCAACATGACCTGCGTTGCTTTCTCTCTATTCATTGCGAAGAACTCTTGCAAAACGTCGATCACAAATTCCATCGGGGTATAATCATCATTTAGCAAAACCACCTGATATAAAGGAGGCTTTTTTAACTTTGGCTTCGCAGGAAGCTCCAGGACATTCGAACTCCTATCAGGATCCGCATTCTCACTATTCTCTGCCATGTTGATAAAAATATCATTGTTTATATCCATCGCTGCACTTTCTTTTCCAAAACTTTCTGACCGGTATGATACTGAAAAATCCGACGAGACACACTTGCGATCCGAACAGATTTACGCTCGATAAGAAGACTTAGATCGAAGAATAAATTACATATGTTGCAGTGCACTTGATGAGAAGGAATATGCTGGCGCTTACGCTTATTCAAATTTTAGCCTTCCGTGTTAATCTGTTATCTGAGCATGCTCAATCCTGCTTCCACCGATTAGCAGCCTCAAAATCGGTTTCTCTTGTCGACAGCCATCTACCCCCATTTATTGTTCCTTCTTTTTTCCAGAAAGCAGCTTCAGTTTTAAGGTAATCAATAACGTATTCACAAGCTAAAAAAGCATCCCCTCTATGCTTACTGCCGACGCCAACGAACACTATTTCATCGCTCGGAGACAAAAGTCCGATTCGATGTATAACGGTTATACCAAGTACGTTCCACCTCTTGCCCGCAGCATAGGCAATATTTTCTATTTGGCTCTCGGTCATTCCAGGATAGTGCTCTAAATAAAGACTTTGCACATCTTCTCGCTCATTAAAATCTCTAACCACTCCCAAAAATGTTACTATGCCACCCATCTTATTTGAAACATCTCTGATTCTCTGAGTTTCCACCTGAACATTAAAGGGATCCTCTTGAATTAACGCGCGACAGAGCATTCTATCCTCCTGTGACCGGAGGGAAAAAGGCTACTTCATCGCCATCCCCGATATGATGATTATCGTGTACAACTGTCTGGTTAACGGCGACCAAAGTGTTCTCTCCCTTCAGGACGCGTCCCCAAGACTTTCCATACAATCGCTCAAGTTTTTCGACCAAGCATGATATGCGACTAATGCCCAAAGCAGGCACCTCAACAGAAGAGCTATTCAATTCCTCTCGAAGACTAGAAAACAGAAGCACCCGGATCATCCCTCTTCACCCCGTTTCCATGGACCTGATTTACCACCTTGTTTTGATACTAAATAAATATCCTTAATAATTATTGCTCTATCAACGGCCTTACACATATCATAAATAGTCAAAGCTGCTACGGAAGCGGCTGTAAGAGCCTCCATTTCAACACCTGTTCTACCCGCCAGCACACAACAAGTCTCAATTATCAAACTGTTTTCTAAAACCTCAAAATCCACGGAAACACTGGTCAAAGATAATGGATGACACAGAGGGATGAGCTCTGAGCACTTCTTAGATGCTTGGATGCCAGCAACCCGAGCAACAGCTAAGACATCACCTTTAGAAGTTTCGCCGGAAACGATTAACTTTAACGTTTCTGAACGCATAAACACTTTTGCACAGGCACGCGCTTCCCTTCTCGTCACGTCTTTTCCCGTAACATCGACCATTTTGGCTTCACCTTGGTCGTTAAGGTGCGATAATTTAGTCATTTTCAAGACCCCTATGGCTTCTTTTTCATTGTACATTATATGTAATGTCTTCTATCAAAGGCGTAACATAGTATTATTCGTCGTCCCAGTTCAGTAATTTATCAAAACATCAATCGTGAATCAGTATTACAAGGATACCGGAAACCGCGTAATCGTGGGACTTTCTGGTGGAGTCGACTCATCCGTCGCCGCCATGCTCCTGAAGGAGAATGGCTACGACGTAGAAGGACTTTTCATGAAAAACTGGGATGAGGACGATGGCGAAGAATACTGTACCGCACGACAGGACCTAGAGGATGCACAAAATATAGCGAAACAACTTGATATTCCGCTACACCAAGCAAACTTTGCCGCAGAGTATTGGGATAATGTCTTTACAAACTTTTTATCTGAATATGGAGTAGGGAGAACGCCGAATCCCGATATTTTGTGTAACCGCGAAATAAAATTTAAAGTGTTTCAGGACTACGCAAAAAATCTAGGAGCCAACTACATAGCAACAGGACACTACGCACGTCTGGATATATCAGGAAATCGTATACGTTTACTCAAGGCCTTCGACAGAAATAAAGATCAAACATATTTCCTACAAGCGGTAAGCGGGTCTCAACTTTCAAACGTCTTATTTCCGCTCGGAAAAATAACTAAAGATCGCGTAAGAACAATAGCGCGAGAAAATAAGTTGATAAATCATGATAAGAAAGATTCAACGGGGATATGCTTTATTGGTGAGCGACGCTTTCGTGACTTCCTCAAAACTTATCTCCCTGCACAACCTGGGTTCATCGAAGACAATAAAGGCAATATAATTGGTGAACACGACGGGCTTATGTATCACACAATAGGACAGCGCCAAGGTCTCAGAATTGGAGGTATTCGAGGAAGAACGGACGAAGCGTGGTATGTTCTTAACAAAGATATTACCCGTAATGTTCTTATTGTAGGGCAGGGAAATGATCATCAAGATATGTATACTTCATCAACTTATTGCAACAAAATTCACTGGATAGGAGACTCACCAAACCTACCTTTTAAGGGAAGAGCAAAAGTCAGGTACCGTCAAGCTGATCAAGAATGTACTTTGATTGCTAGCGAATCTGGCTTTCGTATTGAATTTCATCACCCCCAAAGAGCCATAACACCCGGGCAATGGATCTGTTTTTACGATAAGGACTGGTGTCTTGGCGGGGGTGTCATAGAATGCAGATAAAGATAATTAAGTTTCTTCGCTTCTTAATAGTACCGAGCTTGGTTTCATAACTTTAGTTCCCAATCGCCTTAACTTCGTATTAAAGTATAAGTCCTATGAACAACACTGTAGACAGTCTCACGGCCCTTTCCCCAATAGACGGAAGATATGCATCGAAAACCAATAAACTCCGTGCTTTTACGAGCGAGTATGCCTTAATTTACTACCGGGTTTTTGTTGAGCTAAATTGGTTTAGGTTTCTCGCAAACCAGGAAGATATCTTGGAATTACCTAAGCTAAATAAGCAAAGCGATGAAATACTCAATGAAATAATTAATCTCTTCAGTAAAACTGACGCAGAAGAAATCAAAAAACTGGAAGCCACCACAAATCATGATGTAAAAGCAGTTGAATACTTTTTAAAATCTCGTTTCGCGAAAAGCAACGACGAAGCACTGATTAAATCATCAGAATTTATCCACTTTGCGTGTACATCAGAAGACATCAACAACCTCGCCTACGCCCTAATGCTCAAAGATGCTCGTGATGAAGTTATGATTCCAGAAATTATTGCTCTTCGTGAATCGTTGGCCAATATGGCAATACAGTATGCAGAGGTGCCTATGTTAGCGAGAACGCATGGGCAAATTGCTTCACCCACCACTATGGGTAAAGAAATGGCTGTTTTTGTTTATCGTCTCCAAAGTCAGTTAGATAAACTAAAAGACAGTCTAATTTTGGGAAAACTTAATGGTGCAGTAGGCAACTATAATGCCCACTTAGCAGCGTACCCTAATTTTGACTGGCACAAAGCGAGCCAAAATTTCGTGGAGTCTTTAAACTTAACATGGAACCCTCTTACCACCCAGATTGAACCCCACGATTACATTGCAGAATTATTCAATACTTTTGCACGAATAAACACAATAGCCCTGGATCTAGACCGAGATCTTTGGGCGTACATCTCAATAGGTTACTTTAAACAAAAAAAAATTGAAGGCGAAACAGGCTCGTCCACCATGCCGCATAAAGTAAACCCTATAGATTTCGAGAACTCTGAGGGAAATCTTGGTATCGCGAATGCGATACTAACTCATCTGGCTCAAAAGCTTCCTATATCCCGCTGGCAGCGCGATCTGACGGACTCGACAGTATTGAGAAATGTTGGGTCTGGACTTGCCTATTCACTCATAGCCTACCAAGCAGCTATTAAGGGAATTACTAAACTGGAACTAGACGAGAATCGACTTAACGAGGATCTATGTAAAAGTTGGGAAGTACTGGCCGAACCGATACAAACAATTATGCGTATGCACGGTTTGGAGGAACCATACGAAAAGCTAAAAACTCTTACCCGCGGGGAGCAACTCAGCGAAGACAATATAGAGAAATTAATTGATCAACTCGAGTTACCTGATGCTGCTAAAGAACAAATTCACCAACTACATCCTAAGAACTATATAGGGGACGCGAAAAGACTAGTTGATAACCTTCTTTCTAATCGATCAAATTAGAATAGTTTATAATGGATTGTATGTCTCAAGTGCAATCCTAGAAACAATCAATCCATTGTTGTCTCCGTAGGCGAATTCACCGGGGTTAAACCCTACAGATCCAAAGAGAACCGGTTCATCCCTGCGCCCCACTCCTTGTTTGACGCTTTTCTTGGGGTTCGAATTAATTGCTTTGACACCCAAATTCAGCTTATTAATGATATCCACATCACGTATGCAGCCATAGACAACGATACCTTCCCATCCGTTAGCAACTGCTTCTTTTGCAAGATTATCTCCTAGTAAGCCACAACGAGTTGAACCACCTCCATCCACGATTAATACCTTACCCTCTCCATCTTCCTTGACGGCGTCCGCCACCAGCGAATTATCTTCGAAACACTTTATTGTAGTAATAACACCACCGAAGCTTTCACAAGCTCCAAAGCAAATAAATATCGGATCTACAACCTGAATGACATCAGGATAGGCATCACACAAATCTGGTAACAAATAGTTTATTTTATTAGTCATTCATCTAGCTCGGCTTTTTTAAAACAATCCAACAATTCATCATAGTTAGTGGTTAATGGAAACTCTGGGAATTCTTCGACTACATTATCAGGCGCACAGAATAGAAAACCAGCATCCGCTTCCTCAAGCATAGTTGTATCATTATAAGAATCCCCTGCGGCAAACACTCGAAAATTCAATTGTTTCATAGCCTTAACCGCATTTCTTTTAGGGTCTTTTTGTCTCAACACATAATTTTCGACTCCACCTTGACTATCAATCATTAGACGATGACAGAGCAAGGTAGGCCATGCTAATTGCTGCATAAAAGGATAAGCAAATTCATAAAAAGTATCAGACAATATCATCACCTGATATTGAGAGCGTAATTCGTTTAAAAATTCCTTAGCGCCATCTAGGGGTTCCATTCCAGAAATAACTGACTGTATATCATCAATTCGAAGGTCATTCTTCCGCAAAAAACTAAGGCGCTGCTTCATCAAAACATCATAATCTGGAATATCTCTCGTAGTAGCCATAAGTTCTTCGATACCCGTTTCCTTCGCGAATTCAATCCAAATTTCTGGAATCAAAACTCCTTCAAGATCTAAACAGATAATTTGCATTAGTTTTACTCTCAAAAAAACCTTATTGTACGCGATTAATTATTAAGTTTTTGGAGATTGGCATTCCCCTTTTAACTGCTGATGAGAGATATTCCCAATTTGAAAGAATGACGCTAGCCTCTTCGCTTGAGGCATTACATGCTCCATTTTTTGCAGAAGATAGCTTGGGATAGAGATACGTATGGTCTATTCCGTGTTCGCCGAAAAGGTCTCGGGTAAAGGGGCTCGGAATATGGAACAGGTTAAAGAAATTCTTAAAGGCAATGCTCATCTTGATTTTATTTAAGTCGCGCTCAACGCAAAGGAAGTTGCAAACCCGCAAATAATTCTTGAACCTCTCTACCATTAGTCAACTTAAATGCCTGCTCCACAGCCTCGCGATTAAGATGTGGAGCAAACAAATGGATGAAGTCATACATATACCGTCGCAAAAAAGTACCCCGACAGGAGCCAATCATTGCTGTACTCGGCTGAAATAAGTGGCTAGCATCTATAGCTACCAAGTCAGCATCATGAACTTCATCGTAAGCCATTCTTGCGATGATACCAATACCAGTACCCAACCTAACATAGGTCTTGATCACATCTGCATCAGTTGCAGTGAATACCACTTTCGGCTTGAGATTATGATTAGAAAAAGCCTCATCAAGTTTTGAACGTCCAGTAAACCCAAAAACATATGTAACTATAGGGTAATCCGCGACAGTTTTCAGTGTTGGCTTTTCAAGCTGTGTTAAAGGATGTCCTTGCGGAACTATGATGCACCTATTCCAATCATAGCAAGGGAGCATAACCAGATCACCAAAGAGATTGAGCCCCTCCGTAGCAATTGCAAAATCCACCTCACTATTCGCTGCCATTTCCGCAATCTGGAGAGGAGTCCCCTGATACATATTTAAGGAGACATCAGGATACCTTTGGATAAATTCAGTAATCACCATAGGCAAGGCGTATCTTGCTTGAGTGTGCGTCGTGGCAATAGATAACACGCCTGTCGTTTCACTACTGAATTCTTGGGCAACCTGTTTGATACTATCAACTTTGCTCAGTATATCTCCTGCCCGCTTGATAATCGTTTCCCCTGCAGGAGTAACACGACTAAGATGTTTCCCATTTCTCGAGAATATCTCTACACCTAATTCATCTTCAAGGAGGCGAATTTGTTTGCTGATACCAGGCTGAGAGGTAAATAAACTTTTAGCAGTTGCAGACACATTGAGCCCATGCCTCGCAACTTCCCATATGTAAGTCAACTGTTGAAGCTTCATAAAGGCCCTTATAGAAGAGAGATATATAACATTAGCTTTGCCTATTCTTCTTGTGAATACTTACATTAAAATAATAACCATCTAAGTAAATACTGCGATGCAACATCTTTCTACCTCCAAAAGTAATGATATAAGTCATTCGTTAACGACTCCATGAGGCACGTGTCCAGCGGGTACGACATTGCTCGCGGACTCACAATGTCTCGCCTGGTCATCAAAGAAGACATCAGCACCATAAGCCTTTAAAAATTCTGTCTTATCCATACCCCCCAGAAATAGGGACTCATCAATACGAATATTCCATGCTCTTAAGGTCTTTACAACGCGCTCGTGAGTTGGCGCCGAACGCGCCGTTACTAAGGCAGTACGAATTGGACTCACATTTTCCGATAGTTCAGTTTGTAATCGCTGTAATTCAGCCAAAAAGGGCTTAAAAGGACCGCCAGTTAATGGCTCGTCCGCTGCTTCGCGCTCACTCATCGTAAACGCTTCCAATCCTTTCTCCTGAAAAACACGCTCGGCTTCGTCGGAAAACAACACCGCGTCTCCATCAAAAGCAAAGTGCAAGGTTTCAGAAGAAGAGATTTTTTCTGGGCCCGGAAGAATACTCGCCGCCGCCATACCATTATCCAAAGCCTCTTTGACATCACTACTATTGGTTGATAAGAAAAGTTGACAGCGGAAAGGGCTCATGTATCGGAATGGTGATGCGCCTCCAGTAAACGCTGCTCTCACGATCGGTAGCTTATGATGCTCTATCGACTTGAATACTCGCAGGCCAGTGTCTGCCGTATTGCGCGATAGTAGAATTACCTCCACTCTGTCCTTCTGATTTAGCGCGCGATTTAAATAAAGTAATTTTCTAGCAAGAGGAAATGCTACACCATGATTCAACGGCACATCTTCATTAGCCCGTTGGTACTCTGAATATGCGCTCAAACCGGATTCGCGAAAAATTTGATCACTTTCTTTAAGATCAAATAAAGCACTACTAGAGATGCCAATGACAAGTTTCGCCTGCATAGGTAAGATTCACGCTTAATATGTTAGAGATTTTGCATCTTTGCTAAGAGTAAAGCCATCGATAATATGGGACACTGATTATTAACAAACAGCCACCTCTCGGTTCGAATAGTGATGTCGACAAGTTTCTCAGTAAACTAGCCACTACACCACTTCCAATATCGGCATCGGATAAGAGTAAATTAGTTTTTGCTATGGATGCGACAGCGAGTCGAGAACCAACATGGAAGCAAGCCTGCCAGCTACAAGCAGAGATGTTTAACATAACAGACTGTCTTGGCGGTCTTTCTATTCAACTCTGTTATTATCGGGGGCTAACGGAGTTCAAGATCCTTCAATGGTGTGATAATCGGTCCAAGCTTTTGAAAATGATGTCACAAGTTCATTGCCTTGGCGGTCATACCCAGATACACAAGGTTTTAAGACATGCTCTCGCCCAGCCGGATATTGAAGCGGTAGTTTTCGTTGGCGATGCGATAGAAGAAAACCCTGATGTTCTATGCCAACTCTCAGGGAAACTTGCTCTTTTGAATATACCGCTTTTTATCTTCCACGAGGGTTTCGACCCATATGTCCAAAGTATTTTTAAGCAAATGGCACAGCTATCAAGAGGCGCCTATGCCCCCTTCGATCTAAATAGTGCCACTGAGCTCAAACAGCTTCTATCAGCTGTGGCAGTTTTTGTTGCTGGCGGACAGAAAGCACTAAAGGCGTTCAGCAAGGATGCAGATAAAATAGTATCCAATCTCACGAGACAGTTGAAAAAATAGATGCTAACTCGTCTTATCATTCTATTTTTTTTGGCTTTCGCAACTTTCATATTGATGAGAATAATACTAAGAAAGTCAAAACTGTCAGTTAAAGAATTTTTTCGTATATATTTCGTAGTCCTCTTTGGTGTAGTTTTAATCTTCCTCGCGGTAACTGGTTTCTTCAATCCGCTCTTCGGTCTATTCGCATTTCTAATTCCTTTTTTAATGCGGATTATCAGTTGGGTACCGCGTGGATTTCAGCTGTTCTCACTATTCAATAAAGCTCGCAACTTCAGATCGACCTCGTCTTCAAATAACCGTCATACTTCAGAGATCAATACAAAGTATTTGCATATGATTTTGTTTCATGAAAACGGAAAGATGAATGGTGATGTGCTTGAAGGTAAATATATAAATGCGAAATTAAACGATCTCAGCTTAGATCAGATGCTTGAGCTCCAAAAGGAATGCTCTAAGGACCCAGATAGCCTCAGTCTGCTCGAGGCATTTCTCGATCGAGAATACGCGAATTGGCGCGACAAAATAGAAAGTAATTCCGATACAAGTATCATAACCAGTAGTTTTATGAACGAACGCCAGGCGGAAGAAATACTTGGGCTGACCAAAGAAGCTACTCGCGAGCAAATAATTCAGGCCCATCGTAAATTGATGCAAAAACTACATCCCGATAGGGGAGGATCCACTTTTCTTGCAGCTAAAGTAAATGAAGCGAAATCTGTTCTCCTCAGAAAAATAATTAAATGATTAAAAAAAAATATTGTGAATCTACGAGCCTTAAATGTGAGGGATTAGTATTCGATCTGGATGGCACACTACTTAATACTTTGAAAGGTCATGCCCAGTCTTTTAACCGGGCCCTTGAAACATTAAAAATGCCGCGACACCCAATTGATTCCTATCGATATTTCATCGGTAACGGAGCACAAATGTGCGCTCGTCGAAGTCTACCTTCAGACTCCCACCACTTAATCGAAGAGTGTGTCAACCTTTTTAAAGATGACTACGCATGTTCTTGGTACGAAACGACAGTTCCTTATTTGGGTATCCAAGAGCTGCTTAAAGAATGTTCGGAGCTCAATATAAAATTTTCAGTATTATCAAATAAGGATGATATTTTTACTCAAGAAATGATCACTAAAAGTTTCCCTAATATAAACTTTGATTATGTTGCTGGTTTTGGACACAGAGAAATTGTAGAACACAAACCTCATCCCTCAGGGCCAAAACTTATCGCAAACGAACTCGATATCGATATAAACAAATTGGCGATGGTAGGAGATACACCCACTGATATAGAGACAGCGAGGGAAAACTGTATGACCGCTATTGGAGTGAGTTGGGGTTTCCGAAGTAGAACAGAATTATATGAGGCTGGGGCTTTAGCAGTTGTAAACTCTCCCGAGGAACTATTGAGCCTTATTAAGTGTTAGTGCTTCCTGTTGACCGCAAAGGAAAAATGACTAAACTAACGCGGGAGCGCTGATTTGAGATTCGGCTTGCGGGCGCTATAGAAATGCCGCTAAAGAAATTCTGACCTACTTTAGCGCAAGCTCAGTAGGTTTTTTTTTATACGAATGTTGTTGACAATATAGGGGGATTTAAAGCGATGCCAATTAACATTCCGGACGGTTTGCCTGCAATTGATGTATTACAGCGAGAAAATATTTTTTGTATTACACGCAGTGCCGCAGAACATCAGGACATTAGGCCTTTAAGAATATTGCTGCTCAATCTGATGCCAAAAAAAATAGAGACGGAAATTCACCTCCTGAGAATGCTTTCAAATACGCCACTACAGGTAGATATCGAGCTAATGCGTATTAGTGATCGGCCGTCAAAAAACACTCCAATCGAACATATGGAAGCATTTTATAAGGACTTTAATGCCATTCGGGAAGAAAAATATGACGGAATGATAATTACCGGCGCGCCCCTCGGCCAAGTAGAACTTAAAGAGGTAAGTTTCTGGAACGCGATGAAAGAAATAATCGATTGGACAACCACAAATGTTACCTCAACAATGTTCTTATGCTGGGCAGTTCAAGCTGCGATGCAGCACATTTACGAAGTACCTAAGTATCTTTTACCGAAAAAGATCTCAGGCGTTTACTCGCATAAACTTATTCGAAGATTGTCACCTATAGTTCGAGGCTTTGATGATGTTTTTGATGCACCCCATTCCCGCTACGCAGAGGTTCGAAGAGAACATATTCTTGCAACAAAAAACCTCGTAATTATTGCAGATTCGGACCGCGCAGGTCCTTACATCATCGCCAGCAAAGACGGACGTCAACTCTTCGTCACGGGACATTCAGAGTATGAACCCAGTTGTCTTTTAGACGAATATCAAAGGGATATAGCCGCTGGAATCAACCCCGATATCCCAGAAAATTATTTTCCTAATAATGACCCCCGTGAAACACCCATCGTTACTTGGAAAAGCCACGGCAACTTATTATTCTCCAACTGGCTAAACTACTACGTGTACCAGCTCACTCCTTTTAAAAATCAGGAAATTGGACAAAGAATAAGAGAGGTGCCTGTTAAACTAAGTTGAACCAATTAACTGTACTGGCTGAAGCGAAAATTCAGCCAGAATTTCTGCAGCGTAGGTTATTCGACCAGTCATTTCTTGTGCATTTCCATGTACTAATCGTAACGAAGCCTCCGCTATATGCTCTATAGGCGTCACATTATTCTCGTTTTTTTCATTAATTAGCTTATGGAACTTCACTCCAGGCGTGGCCACAAGCCCAGGAGATATAGCATTTACTCCGATGTTTTCGCTATAAAGATCTGATGCTAACCCGGTGGTAAATCTCTCTAATGTCGCCTTACACATTCCATAGACAGTACTACTGCCTGAACCTGAATCCACCTGTGGATGCAAAGCAGCATGTGAAGAAATGTTCAAAATTCGCCCTGATTGAGACTCAATCATCGCGGGAAGTACTAGCTGACAAAGATGGAATGCACCATATACCTGAACATTCATCATTAGTTCGAAATGCTTTTGTGTAAATTCTCGTACTGGTGCGAAGTACGTTACCGCGGCATTATTTACTAAAATATCTACAGAACCATACACTGAATAAGCTTGCTGAATTAGGTTTTTTCTATCTTCTGCACTAGATAAATCAGCTTTTACCCCATAGGCCTGGCCACCCGCATTATTAATCCAGTCAACAACAGAATTGATACTTCCTGGCAGAAAATGATCGCCTTCGCGAACTGTCCTTGCGGAAACCACAATGCTTGCACCCTCTTGTGCATACCGATAGGCAATTGCTGCACCAATACCCCTGCTGGCACCAGTTACAACAGCAACTTTCCCTGCCAGCAAGCCATCTTTTTTTACTAATGTACCCATTCAGATATTCTCCTAAAGATATTAATCTTGATTAGTATTTATTTTTTTTGTCAGCGGGAAAACCAATAATAACCAAAAAAAAGTTACCGCAAACCCAGCCATCAGGTAATAGTTACTCATTACAAGCCCTGTTTTATGTATTATTGCTATCAGTAAGGACGATCCTCCCTTAGCAGTTCGATAACAAAAGACATCAATTATTTGTTTAGCCCGATAGCGAGCGTCAAACTCCATCGGAACATATAACAGCTCTTTCGCAGCACGGAAAATTGAATAGTCAAAAGCTTTAAACAACAGTAAGGCCATACCGACTGTAAAAATGTTAGGTTCGGCGATTGCTATGCCTATCGCCACAATATGTGCTAAAGGAAGAAGCAGATGCACTAAACGAAGAGTAAGAAAACTAAGCAGTAAGGGAGCACCTATAAACTGAAAAATAAGACTCACAAGGTTCACATTTCCCCAAAAATTACCTTGAAAAGAAGTCTCAGAATTAGTCTGATCCAGATACTCTGATGTCACCAGCATTTGAAATTTAAAATCGAGCAATACTGCTATCGTTTGAGTAGCAAGCACAATGATTAGCAAACTAGATAAAGTGTTGCTTTGCTTAAATAGTTTCCATCCCATATGGGGCGATTTATATTCCTCTTCGACTATTAGAGGATGCGGCTCGCCATGCATTCGAAAAGTTAGATTTGATACAAACGTAGCCGGAATTAAGAGTAGTGCCGCCGCAAATAGCATTGTTTCAGCACCGAGAGACTCGGCTGAGACCGCCACTAATTTAGCTCCCAGCACTCCTCCAAGACCCGCAATACCGGTGATTGGTCCATTAAGCTTTTTCGCAGTGCGCGGGGACAAGGAAGAATTAATGTAACTCCAGTACTGTTCAATTAACAAAACAATATATAGCTCTTTTGTGAGAAATAATATTGGGGTTACGATTTTGCTGCCGCTTAATAACGCTAAATAACAAACAAAGATTAGCATCCCAGAACCAAGAGAGGTCGCTAGTAATGTTCTCCTTGGAC
This sequence comes from Gammaproteobacteria bacterium, assembly GCA_002690865.1. Taxonomy (GTDB): domain Bacteria; phylum Pseudomonadota; class Gammaproteobacteria; order Pseudomonadales; family Azotimanducaceae; genus UBA7455. The sequence goes on from NZGG01000032.1 coordinate 17,183, forward strand.
CCAAATGCCCCAACATCCAGCCGTAAAGTGCAACACCACCAAAAACCACTAGAGGCATTGCCGCCATCACCAAAGGTAAATTTTCTGCACCATAAGCATTTTTAAAGAGCACAGTTGCGGGGGAACGAACAAATTCATAGCCGGCTAGCGTAAAAAATGCAGCACACGCCATTAACAAACCGACCTGATATTCTTTAGGCAATTTTAACATGCTCGTTCCTTTAATTTGCCATACAAAACTTGACATATAGAGCCCAAATGCGCAAATTGCAGAGCTTTTGGCGCGAGCAAATGAAACCCACTACAAAACCTGCTAATCCGAACTTTTCTTCGGGACCCACTTCAAAACGACCCGGTTGGTCAGTTGACCAATTAGATCTAAAAATTCTAGGGCGCTCTCACAGAGCAAAGGAACCTAAAGCAAGAATCCAAAAGATCAGTGACGATAGTAGACAGTTACTTGGTATACCAGAGGATTACCTCTTAGGATTAGTTCCTGCATCGGATACTGGCGCCTTCGAAATGGCAATGTGGACTATGCTTGGTGCTCGACCTGTTGATGTGTTCTCATGGGAAAGCTTCGGTAATGGCTGGGTGAACGATATTACCAAACAGCTCAAGCTTGAGAATACCAAACTCTATAACGCGGAATACGGAAACCTCCCAAACCTTTCAATCGCCAACCCAGAACACGATATCGTTTTTACATGGAATGGGACGACATCAGGGGTCCGAGTGCCTAATGACGAATGGATCTCCGAGCATCGCAAAGGGTTAACTCTTTGCGATGCCACCTCTGCTGCGTTTGCAATGCATCTACCTTGGAGAAAGTTAGACGTGATCACATGGTCATGGCAAAAAGTACTTGGTGGTGAAGGTGGTCATGGAATGTTAGCTTTATCTCCTCGGGCCGTAGCACGTCTAGAGCAGTGGCAACCAGATCGTCCACTCCCAAAAATATTTCGACTAACAAAGTCAGGCTTGGTAAATAAAGAAATTTTTTCAGGGGCAACTATAAACACCCCTTCTCTACTCGCGGTAGAGGATCATTTGGATGCGCTTAAGTGGGCCAAGGATTTAGGCCTGGAAAAGCTGATTAAAAGAAGTTTAGATAACCTCGACGCCATAGCTAGTTGGATAAATCAATCGAGTTGGATTTCATTTCTGGCCGAAGATGAAACAATTCGATCTAGCACCTCGATATGCATGAAGATAGTGGACCCATGGTTCGCGGCTAAGACTACGGCCATGCAAAGAGACATCATAAAGCAGTTAGTCTCATTACTAGAATCTGAATCGGTGGCATACGACATAGGTGGTTATAGAGATGCCCCCCCAGGACTACGCATATGGGGTGGTGGCACGGTAGAAACGAGAGATATAAAATTACTAACCCCCTGGCTCGATTGGGGATGGCTAAAAGTAAAAAATAATTGAATTTCCTTCGCCTAGTTATCTTACTAATCTTTACTAGTTCAGCATCAACTGAGCCACTCGAAAGAATTCATTTCCTTATTCCCGCAGGACCTGGTGGAGGTTGGGATGGCACTGCCCGGGGAGTTGGAGAGGCTCTCATAAAATCAGGACTGATGGCTGAGGTATCTTTCGAAAACCTGTCTGGCGGAGGTGGTGGTAAAGCAATCGCTAAATTCATAGAAACTGCACCTCGACAAAAAAACACACTACTAATCAGTTCTACACCGATTATTGTGCGATCGCTGCAGGGAATATTCCCACAATCCTTCCGTGATCTGCAGCCGATTGCATCGGTAATAGCAGATTATAGTTGTTTCGCCGTCCGAGCTGATTCTCCACTGATCGGTTGGAATGATATAACAGAAAAGTTCTTATTTAACTCTCGGGATGTGAAAGTGGCTGGAGGTTCTGTACGAGGCAGCACAGATCATTTTGTAATCGCGAAGGCATTGAGTCTAGCAGGCGGAAACCCTCGAAGTGTAAGATATATCCCTTACGATGGAGGTGGGAAAGCAATGGCAGGATTACTGACTGGTGAAACCCACGTATTGTCTACCGGATTAAGTGAGGCTATCGAGATGCACCGGTCTGGGGAAATTCGTATTGTCGCTATAAGTGCTCCAAATCGTCTAAAGGATAGACCAGACATACCAACACTCGTTGAATTAGGTTTCAACATGACTTTCGCTAACTGGCGTGGTTTCTTCGCAGCCCCTGGATATTCCCAAAAGCATTATCAAGAAATGGCAAAGGTCTTGGAAAAAATGTTAAACACGCACGACTTTGAAATTGTACGTGCTCGGAATGGCTGGGCTAAATTACATATGGAAAACGTTGAATTCTATAACTATTTAATGGAACAAGAGACTCAAATAGGTTCACTTATGAGAGCACTTGGCTTTCTCAAAAACTAAGGATTCACTTTTGAAAAATACTTCAGGTGTCCGAATGGCCGGTTTTAGATTAGGAACTTTGTTACTTCTCTTAGTGTTCTTATCATACGGTTATTTAACAACAGATATCCGTCTTGATTTTTGGGCTGAATCAGAACTTTTTAATGCACGCACTTTCCCTTACCTAATTTGTATAACGGCAATTATACTTTGCGTGTTGATTTTAGTATTTTCAAAAGCCGGTCCACTGAATGTTATGCCTTCTAGAACAGGAATAGTGAGAGCGGTGTTGCTGCTTTCGTTGACATTTTTATATGGACTCTGTCTTGATCAATTAGGTTTTATGGTTACTTCTACAATCTTTCTTATCTCTGCATTCATGATTCTTGGAGAGAGAAATTGGATTCGTATGTTCGCTACAGCGGCTTCGGTAGTGGTGACTTTCTGGATTCTGATGGATAGTCTTGATATTTACTTAGCGCCTGGTTCGTGGTGGGAAATGCTCAATTAATGCTTGAAGGTCTAGCTATAGGGTTCCAGACAGTACTCAGTCTAAAAAGTCTGACATTAGTTCTAGCTGGCTGTGGAATAGGTACGGTAATTGGCATGCTTCCGGGGTTAGGTCCTATCTCCGCTATCGCACTAATGATACCTGTCACTTATGGATTCGATCCTGCAAGCGGTATGATTCTCCTCGCTGGGGTTTACTACGGGGCAATTTTTGGTGGTTCTACCTCTTCAATTCTAATCAATGCACCAGGTGTTGCAGGCACTGTAGCCACATCATTTGACGGGCACCCTTTAGCCAAATCTGGGCAACCAAGTAAAGCGTTAGCTATAGCCGCTTATGCTTCTTTCGCTGGCGGCACTATAGCCGCAATAATCCTTGTCCTACTGGCACCAAACTTGGCCTCCTTAGCACTAGGCTTTCAATCAATAGACTATTTTCTGTTAATGCTACTGGGGCTGTTCCTTGTGGCCGCTTTTACAACTGATGGCGACTACCTGAAAGCGTTACTAATGACGTGCCTCGGTCTAGCCTTATCGACTATTGGTACTGATCTCACTTCTGGAGTTCAACGTTTTACATTTGGAAATATGGATCTGATAGATGGCATCAGTTTCTTGCTATTAGCAATGGGAACATTTGCCATGGCTGAGGCGTTACTCATGGTAATTCGTAACGATGAAACTTCCTTCCATGGTATTAAAAGACCAAGTATTAAATTGGAAAAAAAAGAAATACTGGAAATTGCACCCGTAGTTGGGAGAAGCTCCATTCTTGGGTTCTTTGTTGGCGTATTGCCAGGTGCAGGAGCCACAATCGCATCTTTCTTAGCTTATGGGATGGAAAAAAAAATAGCTACAGATAGCAGCCAATTTGGCAAAGGTGACATAAAAGGCCTCGCCGCACCGGAAACTGCTAACAATGCAGCATGTACTGGCTCATTTGTTCCTCTTTTGACCCTTGGGATTCCTGGTTCAGGCACAACAGCGGTGTTACTAGGAGCTCTCGTGGCCTATGGTATCCAGCCTGGTCCCAGACTCTTTCTCGATCAGCCAGAAATATTTTGGTCCGTTATTATATCCATGTATGTGGGGAATATGTTCCTTCTATTTTTGAACCTTCCTCTTATTCCCTATCTCGCACAAATATTGACAATCCCTAAAGCTTTTCTTATTCCAATAATTATCTTTTTCTCGCTTATGGGTGTCTATCTTGTATCTTTCAATACATTCGATATTCAACTACTGGTCATTATAGCTCTATGTGCTGTGTGCTTAAGGGTTTTTTCTTTCCCAATGGCTCCATTGCTGCTGGGATTCATACTAGGAGGTATTCTGGAAGATAATCTGCGCAGAGCCTTAGCCCTTGCTGATGGCCAATGGTCCTTCCTTTTGGAACGTCCAATAACTCTGATTCTTATATTTCTGACTAGTGCTGTGCTGCTCAGTCCGATACTGAGCAAGCTAATCCGCCGTTAACTCGCCAACGCTCGTTTCGACTCCTCAGCCATTTTTCTTAATTCTTGCTGACGCCTCTTCTCACCACTAATATAGCGGATATATTGTCTAACTGACTTTTGTTTTCGTCGATCTATCCGTTCCGATGCACGAAATGCTTTAGTAGCCTCTTCCCAGCGTTCCAAGTTCATTAATGTGATTGCTAACCAAAACTGAACATCCGACTCTTTACTCAAACCTTTTTTTTCAAGCGCCTTACGATAAGCACGCACTGCCTCAGTATGCCTGTCCTCTTGCGCCAATGCCTGGGCCAACCGATAATGGATATCACCATTTTTAGCATAGTCAGCGGCATCCGACCATGCGTCAATTGCTTTAGGCATTTCCTGCGCCATCGTATAAGACGTCGCTAATAATTTCAGATTTTTCTCGTTACGGCTAACTGTACCTTCCTCAAGGCCTCTTTTCAGAACCATAGAGGCTTCATAAGGATTGTCAGCACCTAACAATCGCTGAGATAGCATTACTATTTCGGTCTCTCTAAGCAGGAAACCTTGGTGATAGCTTGCGAAGTAGGCAGATAAAGCTTTCTCATCCCACTCTTTTTCGCTATACATACCAGCAAGATGCATCCAATACTGCTTCTTAGGAAATTTATGTATTAATGTTTCGAGAACTCGGATTACGTTGTCGTAATCCTCAAGGGTATTGTAATTGACGACCTGCAAGTAATACCAAGGCTCCTTCATTTCCTTACCCTGCGCACCCGCAATTTCCTCTACTTGCAAAGCATACTTTAGAGATTCTCCAATATCCTCAAGCAGATAATGAGCTAAAGCCTTAGTAAAAGTTACTATCGGATCTAATTGACCTCTCGCTTCTTCATAACGTTCTATATAAGTCAGAGCCTTTTCATACTCTTCTTCCCCAAAATGTAACTGGTATAAAGCTCGCAAGGATTGCTGCTCTAACGCCTCCGAAATGACGCCCTGAACTAGTACGTTCTCATATGCGAAGATCGTCCCTTTCATATCTCCCATTGTGTAATAGGCAAATGCTAAAGTGTTCCAAATTTGTGCTTTTTCGTAAGAGTTGAGCCCTCTCCTCTCCTTATAACTCATCAACATATCAATAGCATCAGCTGGCGTACCGGTGGCCTCAGGTGGTGGTTCACCTTCTTCTCTCGGGATGGACTCTGGATCGATCATTACATTCGCTTCGGAGATTTTCTTATAAGTCGACTCTCTTAAAGCTGGGACTCGACGAGTCTTTTTCTTCTCTTTCTCAGCTGCGTACGCCGACCCCGACATAGGTCGCAAATCCGAAAAAACTATCGGCATGGTCCAAACTATACTTAATAATAAAAGGAATCTAATCACGCTCGCTCCTAGTCACCTAGTAGTTCAAAGGTTATCTTATTCTGAACCCCAGCAGTAGCCACCGGCGTACCATCTATAACCTTAGGCTTATATTTAAACTTGAGGGCAGCCTTAATTGCCGCAGAGTCAAAGACGGAGCTAGGTTTATCGACGCACTCCCCCTCTGTCCGAGCGGTTTTAATCCAAGCACAGTTCGATACTACGAAAGGATCAGCGACTGTTCCTTGGTCTGTCACAGTAAATTCTACAATTGACCAGCCCGTTAGCCCTCGGGACAACGCACGCCTAGGGTATTGGGGCTGAACTTTTACTATCGGCAAATATTCCCCATCACTAATTCCAAAACCCCCACCCCCAACGTCAACATTAACATTCATATTTAAATCGTTCATTGAGAAATTCGTTTGATCGACTTTAAGATTAAAGTCCTGTGGCGGCACATCGGGCGGCGGCTCGTCTGGAGGGGGCGGCTTCTTTGGACGTCTCTGCTTGGCCTGCACTTCTTGATCCTGCTTGACTCGCACGAAATCAACAAGGTTCCCAATCTTATCTTCGGTAAGGGCACTTTTCCCTCCGGAGATAAGTGCCTGCATAAGGTAAAAAAGAGCTAATGTCACAAAAAGCCCTACAATCATCGAAACACCCAGTCGTGTAGCCATGACTATTCCCTCCTATTTCTCTTCAGAGGCGATTGCTACCTGCGCAATGCCAAGATTTCTAGCCGCTTCCATTACCGCCAACACCTTTTCAACCTTAGACTCGCTATCAGCAATAATCACCAGCCCGCCTTTGGGGTTTTCTGCATGGAGCCTCTCCATAGTAGGACGCACATAACGAAGATCAACCTTTTTTTTATCAATCCAGATATTACCATCTGGGGCAACACCAACTAATAGCGATACAGTTTTCTTAGCCTGGGCAGTCTCAGTATCTGGCCGATTGACCTCGACACCCGTTTCTTTGATGAACGTTGCCGTAACAATGAAGAAAATCAGCATAATGAAAACGACATCGAGCATAGGTGTCAGGTCTGCAACTTTTTCTTCCGCTTCTTGGGTAATTCTGCGCATCTTTATTCCCTAATCATCCATCGTCAGCGTATTTTCCATGTAGTCTGACTCCACCTGCACTCTTGAAGATAAAAAGGTGTTTGCAAGAACGCCCGAAAGGGTCGCTACCATACCAGACATGGTAGGAATAGTAGCCGCAGATACGCCCGCTGCCATAGTCCTTGCATTTCCACCAGAGGTATTCATTGCCTCGAAAACTTGCACCATTCCAGTTACCGTACCAAGCAACCCGAGCAGCGGCAATAAAGATATCAATGTCTTAATGAAGCCCATATTCATGCTCAATTTGGTATTCACCTCGGAAATAAGTCCTTGACGAATCATGCGAGCGTTCCACGATTTCCTTTCGTTTCGCCCCTCCCAATAACCAAGTGCTGTAGCAATATCATCAAGATGCTCTCTTTTCAGATACCAAGTGCGCTCAAAAATGAGCGCCCACATCACGAATGTTGCGGCTGCAATCAAATAGAGCACTTGACCACCAGCCTCCATGAAGGTCCTTATCGCAACGAAAAAAGCTTCCATCGTCTAAGATTTTTCCGAATGCTGCGCGATAAGTCCCGCGCTTTGTTCAGTAAGAATATGCTTGATCGAAGTTGCCTTTGCGCTGACTATTGAGTGCAGAAGCACTGTTGGGATAGCTACTACCAAACCCAATACCGTCGTAATTAAGGCCTGAGATATACCACCAGCCATCGTCTTAGGATCGCCAGTACCAAACAATGTTATCGCTTGAAATGTTACGATCATTCCAATTACTGTACCTAATAGACCCAACAGCGGGGCCACCATTGATATGATTTTAATAAATGCTATCCGAGTATTAATCGCTGGCTCCTCTTTAAGAATCGCCTCATCCAATTTCAGCACAAGATTTTCAGCATCTGCTTTCGGATTGTCTTGATAGACCTGCAGAATTCTACCGAGAGGGTTATTCCCATCCGCATTCTCTGGGTCCATTATTTGATCATCGACACGCTTGCCAATGATATTTAGGTTATAGAAACGCTCAATGGAGAGCAGAAGTGCGATTATACCTAAAAGTATAATTACATAACCTGGAATACCACCCTGACGAACTCGCTCCTCAATAGTAGGCACTTCAATCTGAAGCTGGAGTAATTGACCTCTTGTTGGGTCCAGCGCAAAAGGAACGAAGCCAGTTGATGCATCTTGGAGATCGTCTGCAGAAGAAACAAATCTTGATGCAGGTTGCTTAGGCAGTTCAGTAATCAATCCAGTATTAAGATCATATGCCACATATTCGCCATTGCTAATCAAATTGTAGTCGCCAACACGGATAACCTCCTGCTCTGACTTGGAGCCATCCAATTTGGTAACCTCAGCAGAAAATCTCGAAACCTTACCGGACTCAGTCATTTCATGTTGAAGCTCCAGCCAAAGCCTTTCTATTTCCTCAATAGAAGCTAATTTTGAACTTCGACCCATGGATTGTGCAAACTCCCCTAGCCAGACACCACGACCTGGAAACTCTGCGCTTACAATAGAGCCTTCAACGACACCTTGTGTATCACCACTGACTTGTTGCAGAACACCAAATAATTCTCGTAATGAGCCTAGACGCCTCTGCAATATTTCCTGCTTTGCAGCTATATCTTGCTCATTCTTTTCGAACTGAGCCTCTAGTCTTTCGCTGCGTGCTTCTTCACGACGTTGAGCCGCCTCAGCATTTCGTACTGATCGTTGCTGTGAGGTCTTATCAGCGAGAAACTCTCTCTCACGGCTTTCGTTAAGGCGACGGTTCGATATCTTCCCATCTCTTACTAATTGCAGCAACTCTACAATACTTTTTGCTTCTATCTCTTCATCTTCTTCGGCAGACCAAGTTATCGAAGAAACAAACAATGCAGCCACACAACTTATCATTAGTATTTTTTTCATTATTTGACCCCCGCAGCTGGAATTGGCAAGTGAACAAAATCGGCAGTCTGGGTTTTCTTCGCAATCCTAAATCCGTTACGAACGCCAAGCCGATATTCATTGTCTAGGATCTCCCAGTCATTAATGTTTTTATCCCAAACTCCTGTAGTCTCACCATCCAAGGTTTGGAAGACCAAGGCAACTCTCCCCCACTTCAGCATTTCAACTTGACGATCTACACCATCAATTGCAATCACTTCTGTATACACATCCAAAGTCGATCCATAGGCATTTTCTACCTGATACGCTTGCAAAACCTGACTAAATTTCTCAGCAACACTAACGTCAGCTCTATCAAAAGTTGCTTTTAGAAAATCTATTCGCTCCGAGCGCTCATTTGATAAAAATGGCACATCAAGCTCTACGAACTTGTCTAAATTAGCAATCATTCTTTCGATAAGCGGTCCCATTTGTCTTTCGATCACAGTGACATTATCTATCGACTCCTCTAGCTCTCTAAGTTCTTTTTCTTGCACTTTAATCAATCTTTCTTGTTGTTCGTTATAGACCCGCAAGCCATCCACAATCTTCATCACTTGCTTATATTGCGTTAGCAAACCGCGCGTCTGCTCCGAAATCTCATCAATTCTTCTCTGAGAAGCGCGGCCATCTTGCGTAGTCGAGGCTCTCACGCCTAGAACGTCATCGAGGGTTTGAGCATGGGCACTACCTATTAAAACAATAGACAATAGACAAAGGAGAACTTTGCTGAACCCCTGTGTTACCTGACGGTCTTTCATACTGATTCCTGTTTGGGTTATTACTCTTATATTTTAAATGGTTTTAATTGTCGGCTTTAACCTTCACGCCATAATATTCAACGGGCAAAAGGATGTAGAAGCTGCCTTGCAAAGTCAAGAGAAAAGCTATGTTCCTAGGCTAAATAAGCCGTCCTATTTCACCCAATAGATTACTTCTGCCTCCATTAGAAGTAAAACGCTGTCCTTAATATATTGCAATAGATTGATAGACCCAGTCAGATTTCAAATAATTTGAAACTTGAGGCTAACTGGCTTTTTTTATCTGAATTTGTGATTACCGCCCTATGCCCTAATTTAGTGAGGTAAGTTTTTGCAACTCTGGCAATATCCTCTGGACCAGTAGCCAAAAGTCTTTCGCGAAATTTTCGTCGTGATTCTTCCGAAATCTCAAAAAGTCGATGATAAAAGCTCTGCTTAGCTTCCCCAGCAGGGGTGCCTGGAGCATCTAGGCTACTAATTATTCCTAGTATCGCTTCTTCCACGAGTTCTGATGAGAGCCTACTATTACTTACCCAATCCAGAGAATTTTCGAATGCGGCGAATGTATCGAATAAATTAGGATCTCTGTAAGAATAAAATTTAAAGATGCCGTTCGCTGAATCGTGAATCGCTCCTCCTCCATACGCGCCTCCCTTTTCTCGAATAGCTTGATGTAAATAGCCATTCCGCAATACGGCTGCTAGAACTGAAAGCACCGGAGAATCCTCATGGCTAGCCACAGTTGTTGGATAAACCGATGCACAAAAATTAATTTTTGTATTAGTGATAAATGCAATATCACTATCGAACCCATCAACTTCCACCGTAAAGGGGGTCCCCGATTTTTGGCTGCAAGACCATGATGATCTAAGCGCCTCTCTACTAAAAGACTCACTCGAAGGATCTGTCACTAAAAGCAACTGTTTATCTGATTCAACTAATCGGCCATGTAACTGTGTTAAAGCACTTTGTAATGCCTCTAATGCAGAGCTATCCCTTAATGAATCATCGAGTTTTCGCAGAAAAAAAAGAGAGCCTAAACCGGAAAGACGGTAGCTTAGCGATGTGGTTGGACGCAAACGTGCTGCTGCAGCACCTGCAGCTAACATATGACCATTCCCAATGACACCCGCATCTCGTCGGGCCCGAAATTGTTTAATGAGATTGCGTATCCGATCTGCTTCTTTGAAGTCCGGCTGCAATTCTGTCTCCTTCATCAATGCAATCATCTCCTGAACCTTATCAGGCATAGTTTTTGAGGATAAGACACAGTAAGCCGAATATTTTTCAAAATCTTCTTCGTTAGATCTCACTGACAAAAAGCCACGAATACCGCCAGTTAGTGCCTGCTGCATTAGCTGAGTTTGTTCATAGCCTCTCGACTTAGAGCCAATCTCAGTTATTAGTCCTGTATAAATAGGGAGTAGCTGAATCTCTTCTAAAGTTAACTTTGGCAAAGTGGTAATAATTTGATGATAGACCACACCATTTGTACCGACACTGAAACTTGAAATAGGAACAGGAGCAGCCTCAAAATGACATTTCGGATCCTTCTTGGGTGGCCCAATATCATTAAGTCCCACCTTAGGCAGGATCGACAGGTCGTCCGGTGCGGACTGACGCTCCGCTAGAGCGCGGCTTTGCTTCACAATAGCTGCAACTCCAGAATCGCCAAGCTGCCCTTTAAACATAGCCAAACGTAATCGCTCCTCAGAAGACTCTCTGGTCGACATTGCAGGATCTGGCTTCATGATTAGGGTAACGCGATGCTGATTATTGAGTAAGCATGTTTGAATCAGTCTGCTTAAAAAATCCGGATCTCTTATCTCCTCCCTCAAGCGAGCTATCGTTGGATCCAGATCTAGGGCGCTCAGCGGGGATCCTCTATGAACTGCTGCAGAAAGGCACCAGGACATTACCTGTAAGCCATAGGGACCATCTTCCCCAGACATCTCTCGCTGAGCCAATTCGTATTGATGCAGAACTGACTCTAATTGTTCTCTCGGAATACCTTCTTCACTAATTTTTTTGAGCGCGCTTATTATCAACTCTTCGATTAAGTCCTCTTGGTTATTAGCACAACCTTCAAGACCACAAACGAAGCTCATTTCAAAATTATTGTCATCCAGGCCTGCGAGTGGCGACAAGGCACTTCCTAAATGACTATCTTCTAGTGCTTTCCTTAGTGGTGAGGCGCTTGTACCTAATAATGCTTCCGAAAGAAGATTACATCTCATCAACATCATTAGGTCTGTACTCTCTTCGAAAAGCCAGGCTAAAACGACATGTGTTCGCTTCTCAGAAATTGGTTCCGAATAGTATTCTGTAGCCCGGATTGGGCAAGAGTATCGTTCCTCAGGGGAGACACTAATACACTCATCTCGTTTTTCAAAAAATTTCAGCACATTGGTTTCAAGGCGAGACTGTAACTCAGAGACCGGAATGTCTCCATAAGTCATAAAGATAGCATTACTTGGATGATAGTGAGATTGATAAAATGCTTTTAGATCCTGATATTTGAGCGAGGGAATGTCTTTAGGGTCACCTCCACTGTTATAGTGGTAAGTGGTTGTAGGGTACAAATGATGTTGTAACTTTGAATGTAGTTGTGAAATCGGTGAGCTCATGTCCCCCTTCATTTCATTGTAAACAATTCCTTTTAACACCAGTTCAGAGCATTCATCGTCCGGCTGACTAAGCTCTAGCCTGTGGCCTTCTTGAGCAAAATCTAGGGGGTCAAGACGGGAGAAGAAAACTGAATCTAAGTACACATCCAACAAATTAAAAAAGTCCTTACGATTCTGACTTGCAAATGGGTAGTACGTACAGTCACTTCCTGTAAACGCATTCATAAAGGTATTCAGAGAACGACGAAGCATAAGAAAAAACGGATCTCTAACTGGATATCTTTCACTACCACACAGAGCTGTATGCTCTAGGATATGAGCGACCCCTGTAGAATTCATAGGCATAGTTCGGAGAGCCACAAGGAAAACATTTTCGTCATTATCGGTCTCAAAATGAATATGCTCGGCGCCAGTTTTCCGATGCACATAGCTGGCCACAGAAAGATTGAGAGCTTTAACAAACCGCCGCTCAACACAATCAAACGTATTTTCAATATTCATATCAAGTATTGACCAATATCTACAATCAAGCGCTTTTTGATTTTTTCTGCGGAAATTTACGATGGAAATTAGCCCAATACTGATCAACGGTTTGCTTAACCTCTCGATGAAGAACAAGCATGCTGAATAAATTCGGCAGAGTCATAAAGGCAATGGTGATAGCAGCAATTAGCCAAACAAGCGATGTGTCAGCTATTGCCGCAAGAAAGAACCCCAACACATAAGTACTCCGATAAAAGATCAATGACTTAATACCAAACAAGTACGTCATGGCGCGATCTCCGTAGTATGACCATGCCACTGCCGTCGTAAAAGCGAATAATACTAGCCCTATGGCCACGACATACCTACCAAAATCACCAAAAAACCCTCTACTAAATGCTTCGGCTGTCAAATCCACGGAGTGGATTAGAGATCGTCCATTGACATCCATATCGGTCATTAACTTACCATGCTGTATCGTCAGCGGACCAGTATATAGTTCTCCTTTCAAATAGTAGCGCACATCTTCGGCTATAGAACGATTATGTAACACCGTATGATCAGCAGTTACTGCAATTCCTGCTATCACTTGAAGGATACCGTCAAAAACTTCAATATCAGCTCCTGAAGAACTTAAGTGCCCAAAAAGCTCTTCCCTATCCTCAGGGTCGTCCGCATTGTAGTTCCCATGCAAGAACTGCATATCAAAATTTTGAAATTCATTCTGATGCTTCTCTGTCCAAACTCCTGATGACAAAATAACGAGCCCAGTCAGTGTGCAAATGATGATCGTGTCAATAAAAGGTTCCAATATTGAAACCATGCCCTCCGAAACCGGGTCCTCAGCTCTAGCAGCGGCATGGGCTATTGGAGCACTGCCTTGTCCCGCCTCATTTGAGAATAAACCTCGGTTAACTCCACGATTAAACGCGTAGGCAAATGTAGCACCAAGAAATCCGCCGCTCGCGGCTGATCCCGTTAATGCATCGCTTAGAACGGCGAGAAGAGACTCTCCAACTTGGTCAAGATTAGCCACTATCACGCTTAAAGCTCCGATCACGTAAATTAGCGCCATTAAAGGAACAATCTTTTCGGCTACTTTCACAATCCTGTGGATCCCACCGACAATTACCAAGCCGAGCAAGATTGCAAGCACGGAGCCTGTTAACCACTCTGGGATACCGAAGGCTACTTGCACGCCACTCGCAATGCTATTGCTTTGGGGAAGATTACCCGTCCCAAATGAGCTGACTACCGTAGCTACGGCAAAGATCACAGCCAGCCACTTCATATTAAGACGCTTCTCCATCACATACATAGGACCACCAACGATAAATCCATTTGAATCAGTATCCCGATATTTGTGAGACAAGGTCACCTCAACGAATTTTGTCGTCATGCCGAAGAATGCCGTCATCCACATCCAAAACAAAGCTGCAGGGCCACCAAGGTATATCGCCAGAGCAACGCCCCCAATATTACCTGTGCCTACGGTACCAGAAATAGCAGTGGTTAAAGCCTGAAAGTGAGAGGCATCTCCTTTTGCATTGGGTGTTTCATACCTTCCAAAAAGAATTCGCCACGCATGATTAAAATATCTGATTTGCGGAAATTTCAGATAAAAAGTTAAAAAAATTCCTGTGGCCAACAAGACAAATGGGAAGTAATGCGCAGATCCTAGATAAGTATCAAGCGTATTTAAAATAGCAATGAACCAATCGGTCCATGTTTGATTATTCAATTTTCTTCCAGTTTTTGGACAGGCTCTCGCATAGTAACAAACTCCTCGGCAGAAGTGGGATGAATACCGATTGTCGCGTCATATTCAGACTTGGTAGCACCCGCCTTGTATGCCACAGCCAGACCCTGAATTATCTCTCCTGCCTCTGGTCCAACCATATGAATACCGACCACCTGGTCTGTTGCTACATCGACAATCAGCTTCATCATAGTCCTTTCCTCGCTACCGCTAAGCGAATGCTTCAAACCCTTAAACTCGGATTTAAAGACCTGAATACGATTAAACTTAAGCTTAGCTTCATCTTCTGTCAGCCCGACTGTACCGATGTTTGGCTGACAAAAAACTGCTGTGGGAATACCATCATAATCCAGCACTGTCAGCTCACTATTAAATTGAGTTCTGGCAAAAGCCATTGCTTCAGCTATCGCTACTGGGGTCAATTGTACTCGATCCGTAACATCACCTAATGCGAAAATATTTGGCACTGAGCTTCGAAATTGTTCGTCAACTATAATTGCGCCGTTATCCCTGCACTTTACTCCCAAACTTTCCAATCCAAGATCCTGTACATTCGGTTTTCTCCCTGTGGCAAACAAAACCAGATCGGTGTTTTGTGAACGTCCATCTGAAAAAATTACCTCCAATGTACCGTCACTTAGCTTTTCCACCCGACTGATTAATGTATTGAAAAGGATGTCTATATATTTTTTCTTCAATTCATCACATGTAAACGTGCGTATATCTTGATCAAAATTTTTCAGTAACAATGACCCACGATACGAAAGATAAGTCTCTACCCCCAAACCTGAAAAAATACCTGCAAACTCAATAGCTATATAACCTCCGCCTACCACCAATGCCCTTTTGGGTAGATTATCTAGCGAGAATGCTTCATTAGAACTAATTACATACTCTCTCCCTGGGAACGCAGGAATATCTGGCCAACTCCCTGTGGCAATCAATATTTTTTCTGTAGAGACAATGGAATCACCAACGACAATATGATGTTCATCAACAATTCGTGCTCGCCCCCTAAAATAAGTTACGCCAGCAGCATCAAGCAAATCTAGATAAACGCTATTCAGCCGTTTGATTTCTTTATCTTTATTGTTTCTCAAAATTGGCCAGTTAAATTGCGGTAAGACATTATCCCAACCGAATCCCTTGGACTGCTCGTACTCTTCGGAATAGTGAGAAGCATAAACAAATAATTTTTTTGGTACACACCCCACATTAACGCAAGTGCCACCCATATAACGATCCTCCGCACAAGCAACCCGAGCACCATAGCTGGCACTCATTCGAGCAGCGCGCACGCCACCTGAACCCGCACCGATAACAAATAAATCATATTCGTACATATTAGCTTTTCCACCTTGGAATCAGGTTAAGGTAGCATAGAAATTTAAATTAGGAAGATTACATCGTGAATTTATCTTTACTTCCCTTCCGTCCAGTCAAATATATTGAGGATATTTTCTGCACCGTAATTGTGGGATCCAAGGGGAAAATAGTAAGCATCTGCTATAACATCAAGGGGGGTATAGAGAACATATATTGGCCGAAAAAAATGAACCCAGAACATGGCGATAATGAGCTATGGCGTAGCACTTGTTTTGAGTGTTTTATTGGCTCTTCTTGCACGCCAGAGTACTACGAATATAACCAATCACCTGATGGTGATTCAGCGTGTTATAAATTCTCGGATTATCGCAATAGGCAGAGCGCCTTTGATAGGCCATCAGATTATGCTTTTAGTCTGACTGCAGATGAATACGAGTGTCACGCGCGCATTGATATTCCCTCACCGTATACACTACCATTTTATTTGGGTCTTGCCGTAATTATCAAAGACAGGCGGAACGAGTTACACTATTTCGGACTATCTCATCCGAATGATGCTCCAGATTTTCATTTACGCTCACACCAAAAACTTATTGTTAAGGATGTTATATGAACCATTTTCGTTTTGGGATTGATGAGCTGCTAAATGATTTGGAGGCACTAGAGGATAAGCGAGTTGCCGTCGTTGGTCATCCAGCATCAGTTACATCTAAACTCATCCATACCGTCGACGCTCTCATTGCCAAGGGGGTAAAGGTAGTAAGAAGCTTTGGTCCTCAACATGGCATGCGAGGTGACAAACAAGATAACATGATTGAATCTGAAGATTACCTTGATCCTCATCACAAGATTCCCGTAATAAGTTTATATGGGAGATATCGCTACCCGCAGAAAAACATGTTAGAAGACATTGATGCTGTCTTATTCGATCTACAGGATATTGGTTGTCGAGTTTATACGTTTATCACAACTCTAAGATACTTCGTTGAAGCCTGTGCAAAAAATAATATTGCACTTTGGGTTCTCGATAGACCCAACCCAATCGGACGACCCATAGATGGTTTATTACTTGAGGAGGGTGCACAAAGTTTTGTCGGCTGTGATGTAATGCCAATGCGCCACGGCCTAACAACTGGAGAACTGGCATGTTGGTTCGCCGAACAATTAGGGTGTTCTAGACCAATAGTCATAAAGATGAAAAACTATGACCCAGACGCTGCTCCCGGCTTTGGCTGGCCTGTCGGAGAGCGGGCTTGGATTAATCCAAGCCCAAATGCCAGCAGCATTAACATGGCTCGTTGCTTTCCAGGAACAGTTCTGCTCGAAGGAACAACCTTGTCAGAAGGCAGAGGAACATCATGTCCACTCGAAGTTTTAGGCGCTCCAGATTTCCCGTCAGATGAGATACTAACTCAAATTCCATCAGAGTTAGGGCGGTATCTTCGTCCCTGTTTCTTTACGCCAACTTTTCATAAACATGCGAATCAACTGTGTCGGGGAATTCAGATACATACCGACCATAGTGACTACCGACACGAGCATTTCAAACCATTTCATCTGGTTGCTTTAATTTTAAAATATCTTCGACAAACAAAACCTGAATATAATCTATGGCGTCATCACGAGTACGAATACGAGCACAGCAGGGTACCAATTGATGTTATTTGTGGGAGTGACTGCATTCGCAAGTGGATTGATGAGGAAAACCATACATCTCTAAAACTGGAGAACATGTTGACTGCATCAACAGCGCAATGGAATAAAACGAGGATACCCTACCTCTTATATTAACCTCTTGATAGAATTCAGAGTTTTACTAGGACAAATACATGAGTAATGCTTACAAGGTAGCCATTTTAGCAGGAGATGCTATCGGTCCTGAAATTATGGCTCAGGCAGTGAGGATATTTGGTGTTATTGAGCAACACCGAGATGTCGCTTTTGAACTGGTAAATTGTCCATTTGGCGCCAGTGCTTATTTCTCTCATGGCAAGGCTTTTCCTGATGAGACTAAAAATATCTGTGATGAAGTCGATGCTATACTCAAAGGTCCTGTCGGTCTAAGTCACGAAGAATCGAAAAGAATTCCTATTGATGAGCAGGCCGAACGAGGTGCAATTCTCCCACTACGTGCCCGTTATAATACTTTTGCCAATTTCCGCCCAATTTTTTTAAGTGAAAATATGGTGCACTTCTCGCCATTGAAGCCGGAAATCATTAAAAATGGACTCGATATATTACTAATTCGAGAATTAGTGGGTGGTCTTTATTTTGGGAAAAAAGAACGAGGTACAAATAACAATGGTCTCAGATACGTCAAGGAGACACTAGAATATGACGAGGAACAAATACGACAAGTACTGAGAGTAGCTTTCGCTCAAGCAATGAAACGTAAAAAACATCTGCACAACATACACAAAAGTAACGTTCTAGTGTCTAGTGTCTTTTGGAATGAGGTGCTTGATGAAGTTCATGCTGACTACCCAGAAGTCACGGTCACTCATCTGTTAGTTGATGCAGCTGCCACAGCTCTCTGCCTTAACCCTGGACAATTTGATGTCATGGTAATGGAGAATATGTTTGGTGACATCCTTAGCGATCAGGCCGGAGGTGTTCTTGGTTCTCTGGGCCTGATGCCTTCTGCATGTATTGGTCCTGAAAAGGCCTACTTTGAGCCCTCGCACGGTTCGGCTCCAGATATCGCAGGGAAAAATATCGCAAACCCCTACTCTATGATTGGTTCAGTAGCTATGATGCTGGAGATGAGTTTTGGGATGCAAGACGAAGCGCAGGCCGTTTGGCGAGCCATGCAATCAGTATTTGAAGATGGGGTGTCTACTGCAGACCTGAAAACAAGCAAGGACTCTCAAATAGTGTCTACTGATGTGTTTGGCGACAAAGTGGTTTCCAACCTAAAAGGTTTACTAACGAATGAGGCTGAAGCTTCTTAAGATTTTTAAACCTAAAGCTGGGAAATAGTCGTCACTAGACTCGTTATCATTACTAAGATGGAAAGCCAGCCCCAACCAACAAATACCCACCAAACTAGCCAACTTGGTTTAAGTCGATCTCCAACAATATGAACAACAGGGTCTACAAAAAAAAATCTCAAGACACTTACAACAACTTTTTTCATTTTTTCCTTCGAAAAATATGGCGATAAAGGTAAAGTAAATTCAAAGTTTAGCGATTATGTCTTTGCCCGGCAACCCTCGCAGAATCTTCTTTAAACTGGTTAATTTCGTTAGAGATGTTGTTATAGAGGACATTCGCATCAATTGATTCTCCGAACTGTACTCTCTTGGAAAAAAAAGTAATTGGGAACACATAGTTATCTGTTTCCTTCCACCGAAGTGCCTTGCTTATACCCAACTCATCCTCATAGCTTACCCAAGCCATCCCAAATTCCTTCGCTAGGATATCCCCAAATACGATTCCCATGGATTGCCAAGCCTTTATTTGGTCATTAGCGAGCAGTTTTTGATCAATCACCTCTTGTATAATAGCAATATCTCTTTTGTCTCCCCTCGCCTCTAAAATACCTAGGTGCCGATAAAGTAGATTGTTGAAGTCTCTGCGCCTTGAGGACAATATAAATTGTTGGCTAACGTTAAGTTGTGTCACCAAAACTTGGTCGTTAACTGGGACGGTACTGAATCGATAATTTGTCAATTCTTGATTGAGTAATGATGGCACGTCATCCCCACGTCCGGGAGAACTTAAAACAGTGAAGAAGGCGATAAAGAGAAAATAACGCATAAGGATATTAGGGCATGTTCTCAGAATGATAAGCTTGAGATTATATCAAAGAATATTGGAAGGCATTAATTGTCAAATTTAATAAATCAAATTCATCAGTCACCTAAAAAATTTGTGCTGGCCCTAACTGGTGGTGGCTCTAAAGCGTTGACTGAGTTACTAAGCGTTCCTGGAGCATCTGCTACAGTTTTAGATGCATCAATTCCCTACCACCCTGAAGCGCTAGAAACGTACCTCGGCCAAGGAGTTGAAACTGCAGCAAGTTCACTGACTGCAAGAAATCTAGCTATGGCGGCTTGGCTCCGAGCCTGCGCTATTAATAAAAGCCAAGAAAATGTAGTTGGCGTGGGCGCCACCTGTGCCCTCACAACAAACAGGCGTCGACTTGGTAACAATCGATGTTTTATCGCAATACAGACATCATCCCGAACGGAGGAGATCAAAGTAGTGTTAGATGAGGGAGTTCGCACAAGACAAGGTGAAGAAAACCTGGTCTCTGATCTAATCATTCATCAGATAGCAGAATGTTGTGGGTTACAAACTCCACGTCTCGAATTCCCTGAGAAGATAGTAAGGCGCTGTCACGACGCATCAGAAAACTGGTCCCGCCTGCTCACTGGAAAGCAGAAAACAACACTATCATCTCCTCATTCAATCAATCTTTTCCCAGGGGCGTTTAACCCCCTGCATCAGGGGCATGAAGAAATTATTGCTTACTCAGAAAAGCTTCTGCAGGGAAAAGTATATCTTGAGGTTTCTATAGATAATGTTGACAAACTCCCAATCGATTTCCTGACCATGCAGGACAGGCAAGAGCAGCTCAACGGAAAATCTTTGATTTACACCAATGCCCCAACTTTCATTGAGAAGGCCCGCCTGTTCCCTGAATGTTGCTTTATTCTCGGAGTAGATACTCTTCTACGCATTATCAACAAAAAATACTACGATAATGAAGCGCTATTAGCCTCCTCCATTGAGGAAATTTATGAATTAGGCTGCAAAATGTTAGTGTTTGGCAGAAACGTTAACGGACATTTTCTTACCTTAGATAACCTTACACTTCCGGGAAACGTTAAACGTTTGTGCATGGGCGTAAACGAGGAAGATTTTCGCAATGATGTCTCATCAACTCTTTTGCGAGAGCATGAATAAAATAAGATATCTAAAGAGCGATCTGCACCTTCATTTACCTAGAACTTTCACAATCAGCAAGTTAGCGCTTGCCTAACACATCAAGAATAAATGCATACTCTAAAGCATCTCGTCTAAAACTAAAGTAATTATCCGATGCGCCATGATGTCCTGTATTCATATCGATATGTAGTAATAATAAATTCTTATCCCTCTTGAGCCGTCTCAGTCTTGAGACCCACTTTACTGGCTCAAAATATTGTACTCGAGAGTCATGCAATCCCGTGGTGACCAGCATATTGGGATACATCTGAGCCTTTACTTGATCGTAAGGGGAGTAAGACAGCATATAATCAAAATATCGTTTTTGATTGGGGTCACCCCACTCGCTGTATTCTCCTGATGTTAGGGGAATTGACTCATCCAGCATAGTCGTAACGAGATCAACAAACGGAACCCGAGCAATAATCCCACGATAAAGTTCAGGTGCTTCATTAGCCACCACTCCCATCAACAAACCTCCAGCTGACGCCCCTGCAGCAAAGACCTTTGCGGGATTTATATATCTGCGTTTCACGAGCGCTCTAGTACCATCAACAAAATCATTAAAAGTATTTTTCTTTCGTAGCAATCTACCCTCGTCATACCAATAACGGCCCATTTCCTCTCCTCCACGCACATGAATGATCGCAATGACAAAGCCTCTATCCAACAGCGACAATCGCCTTGACTGGAATGCTGCTTGACTGGAGTAGCCGTAAGCACCGTAGGCATGTAAGTAGCCTGCGTTATAACCTGACGTAAATTTATCCTTTCGGTAAACTAAAGATATAGGTACTTCAATACCATCTCGAGCTTTAAAAACGATTCGTTCTGAACGATAATTTGAATCATTAAAGTCACCGAATATGTTATCCACCTGTAGCAAATTTGACTCGCCTGTGTGCAAATCATATTCAAAAATACTGGTAGGCGTCGTTAAACTTGAATAAGAGTATCGCAACGAAGTACTTTGCGAATTAGGATTAGCGTGTATTTTTGCAGAGTATGTTGGTTCACTAAAACTAATGAAGCGTTCAGCACTTGTATTTTGATTTATTACTCTAAATCTCGTCAATCCCTGGTAGCGCTCCGCCAGGACAAGATAATCATCAAAGATTTCAAAGTCCTCTATTAAAACCATATTCCGATGTTCGATAATCTCTTCCCAATACTGACGCGTACCAATTTTATTAGCCTGAACACGCATCAATCTATAATTACGTGCATTCCAATTTGTCAGAACATAGAAGTAATCATCGTGATGCCTAATTCTGTACTCGTGCCCTACCTCTCGCTTTAGAAATATTTTAGGTGACGTAGTGGGGTCCTTAGCATCTACTAGAAGAATTTCGGATGAGTCTGTACTTGAATTAGAAATAGCAATATATTTTTTAGAGCGAGTAAGATAAATGCTCGTATAAAAAGCTTTATCAATCTCTTCATAAACCAGATTGTCAGCTCCACCTTCAATTTTGTGTCGATACACCTGATAAGGAAGCAGCGTCTGTGGATGCTTCTTTACATAAAAAAGCGTTTGATTATCGGAAGCCCAAGCAAGGGCTGACGACACTCCTAAAATTTCGTCTGCAAGATATTTATTCTCACTTATATTTTTAATGCGTATACGAAAGACGCCTCGGCTAACCTCGTCTTCTGCAAATGCGAGCAACTTATGGTCTTGGCTCACACTGAAGTTACCAATTTTATAGAATATCTTGCCATTCGACAGTTCATTAGAATCTAGTAGTGTAGTCTCGCCAAGCGAATCAATAAGCGTACGCTTATATACTGGATACTGCCCATCTTCCAAAAACTCCTGGAAATACAAATACCCATCACGTCGAATCGGAACAGACTTTTTTACACTAGGTAAGCGTGATGAAAGTTCGTGCATAAGAGATTGCTGTAATTCAGTAGTATGCTTCATTACTGCATTCGTATAGGCATTTTCTGATTCAAGTAATTTAAGTACTTGTTCATTCTGTCGAAAGTCATCACGAATCCAGTAGTACTCATCAAGTCGATCATAGCCGTGATGTTGCAGTATCTTTTGTTGCATTGGTGCAACAGGAGGGACTGGCGTATCAATAGAGTCGCCCTCGTGGGAACACGCCATTGTTAACGTAATGATTATTATAATGAAAATGCGCATAGCAAAAGATATCTCATCAAACTAATTTAAGGAAACAATTGGATATCCTTAAACTCAAATGAATTTCAACTCTAAAAAGAGAACCCCCAAACACTTGAATAATCACTATAAGGCTAACAATACAATTTTTTTTGATTGACCGCATACAATAACCATGATTATATAATACTGTATATATAACCAGTACTATAATGACTAGTCCAACGGATAAATTAGAACATCTCATAAGCGAAAGCGGGCTTTGGCGAGCTTCAAATATCAATTATGAATTTCGACAAGGCATACCTTCCGGCTATCCTCTGCTTGATAGCCATCTAACCAGATCAGGCTGGCCAACAGATGGTGTAACAGAATTTCTGTATGACCATTACGGTATTGGGGAACTACGTTTATTAGCTCCTGCTCTCGCATATCTAAGTCAACGGCAATCTAGAAAGATACTCATGATTTCACCACCTTTCATCCCTTATCCACCAGCTTTGAATGCATGTGGTATTAATTTACGAGAATTATTTATTGTTCAACCAAAAACTATACAGGATACCCTATGGGTTCTGGAGCAGGCACTTAGCTCGAGAAGCTGTAGTGCAGTAATCGCTTGGCCGCAAAAAATCTCAGATAAGCAAGTCCGGCGGCTACAGGTAATAAGCAAAGAAGGCAACACTTGGAACATTTTATTTCGCCGGACAAATGTAGAAGCATCACCCGCAGAATTACGCATCCGTTTATATACAGTCAATAGTCACTCTCATCCATATAGTTCAGTTCATGTAAAGATTGTTAAACAGCGCGGTGGCTGGGAGAGTAATATTTTTAGAATTAATTTTGTCGACAATCTTAATCAAAAAACACCTGATTTTTCTAAGCTCCTAGTTAACTACTCTGATCATAATGATACGAACATATTACAATGGCCTATGGATTTGCCTCCATTTCCAACAGTTACCGATTGAAATATTTACTCGAGAGAGGACTGAAAAACCTGTCGTCGTTACCGCTAAAAAACACGTCGTCAACCTCAATCATAGTGCTTCAGTATTAGGCATAAGTATCGGCAATAGCTTAGATACGGCACATATACTGGCAGGCAATCTAGTTTCTTTTGAAAAAGACGAAGAAAAAGAACTCGCTACTTTAAAGCACCTAGCTCAATGGGCCTATCAATTTACGTCCAAAGTCTCGATCAAAGCACCTAATAGTATCCAGCTAGATGTTAAATCTTCATTGAAGCTTTTTCTTGGCGTCAAAAATATAAAGTCGAAGCTACAAATAGGATTACAACAGATGGGCTTTTCTGCACAAATAGGAATACATAAAACACCGCTTGCAGCTCTTGCTATAGCCAAGGGCGGCAGCTCCTCACTAAAAAACACCCCTATAGATAAGCTAGATATTGAACCACAGATTATTGAAGAGCTAAAGAAGATAGGAGTTTATTCTCTAACAAACATTCTCGATTTACCACAAAGTGGACTAACAAGACGCTATGGAGTCTCAGTTATCGACTATTTAAAGCGTCTAATGGGTGAAAAACCAGATCCCCAAATATTCATTAATGAACAACCCGACTTTTCAAGTGAAATCAATTTCCTTAGTGAAATTACAAATCTTAAAGCTCTCTTGTTCCCAATGCGAAGATTATTGAATGAGCTTTATGAATTTTTAATTTCAAGACAACTATCAATAAATACTTTCACATTCAAACTAGCTCATCGCAAAAACCCAACAAAATCTTTCCATATTTATCTTACGGAACCAACGAGTAATGTCTCTACTTTTTTATTGCTAAGTGAACTACACCTCGAGAAAATTCGGGGTATCCAAGAGGTTGACTCCCTAAAACTAACCGCCCGTAATTTTTTTCCAATATCTTCTTTATCGGGAGACTTATTCCATGGAACTCAATTACAGCAGAAAGACAGTCGCATTACCGATGTCTCGGACGGAGAGGATTGCAATCGCTTATTCAATATACTAAATGCCCGTCTTGGGCCAAATGTCTACTTCCAATTATCCCAAGAAAACGACCATCGACCTGAAAAGGCTTGGCGCGTTATACCGCATGATACAAGACCAAAGATGCCACATGATTTCGTTACCATTAATAATCGACCGATGTTCCTATTACCTAAACCCAGGAAACTGAAATTACAAAAAAATCAGCCTTTCCTAAATGGTAAATTACTATTACTACATGGACCAGAACGTATTGATTATGGATGGTGGGATTACAATATAAATAGAGATTACTACGTAGCAAGGGACAACCATACTAACTCAATTTATTGGATCTTCCGTGATCGAGATCATCAAGACCTACAATGGTTTTTGCATGGCATCTTCTCCTAGGAGTTACATAAAGACATGTCACGCAACAAATGAGATAATTGGAATTGAATATCTCTTGGGATTCACCATGACCAGACTATATGAGTTAGAAATGTACTCTATTACAGGGGAGTTAATACCCTTTTCCAATTTTCGTGACCAAGCCCTACTAATTGTTAATCTTGCAAGTCTTTGTGGTCTTACAACCCAGTACGAAGGTCTATGTAAACTCCATAAGCAAGGTGTCGTGAAGGTTTTAGGATTTCCATGCAACCAGTTTGGAAATCAAGAACCAGGTACAGACGAGGATATTCTAAAGTTCGCCAAGTCACGGTATGATTCCAACTTCCCCATATTTTCAAAGGTTGAGGTCAACGGAGAGAATACTTGCGAGCTTTACCAATGGTTAAAATCAGAGAAAGCTGACGCCGAAGGGAATAGCGATATTAGCTGGAATTTCACAAAATTCTTGGTGAGCGAAGATGGAGAGGTGCTTGCTCGCTTTGCCCCAGGAATAACACCAGATGACATCAGCACAAAATTAGAAGATTACCTGTAATTCGTCACCTGATTACAATTTTTGGTCGTAAACCGGTTCTGGAAGCACTGCAATCCGAGCAAAAAACATCACGTCTACATATCGTCAGGAATATCAAACACTCGGCTATTGTTAGACAAATTATGGACCTCGCGGAGTCTAAAGAGACGGAGGTGAAATACCACAGTCGAAGAGAACTCTCCTATATATCGAAGCATAGCCGGCAAGACCAAGGAGTAGCCCTTGACCTCATTGCGCCCAAGCTTAACGTACTGGAAGACCTACCAAATGATGCTACAAATCTCATCGCCCTTGATGGCATTACTAACCCACAAAACCTTGGCATAATTATTCGCTCAATAGCTGCCTCTCCCCTAGATGGCTTAATTCTGCCAAGAAAGGGTAACGCTGCAGTTGGGCCTCTTGTATACAAAGCTAGCGCAGGAATTCTTCTAAAGGCAAATATCTACGAATGCGACACTACAATTACAGCATTGAATTACCTCAAAGAGTGTCACTTCAATCTCTACGGTCTGTCGAGCCACAGCAAAACAATTTTCAACACTATAGTTTCAAAAGATCCATCAGTTTTTATCCTAGGCAATGAAAGCAGAGGGCTCTCGCCTGAAGCAGAAACACTATGCGACGAGCTCGTCAGCATACCTATGAATAATGATGTCGAATCTATTAACGTAAGCGCTGCAGCGACACTTGTAGCATTCCGACATCTGTATTGAATCGAAGTTCGATCAAGAGGCCTGTTGTATTGGTTATAATGAGCGGGTATCGTTGCCCGAAGCTATTGGCGCACCTACAATTAACAATTGAAATTTTTATGAAACGAGTTTGGATAATTCTCTCATTAACGATCTTAATGAGCGGATGTGGAAATGAAAGTGGTTTCAACGAACAAGATCTGAGAATTCCTTCAGGCTTTGTGCGCGTTGTGCATGCGATGCCTGACGGTCCTCGACTCGTAACACAAATCCAAGCCCAAAGACTCCCCTCATTAAACTTTGGAGAATCTACCCCCTATCAATCGACTATTCCAGAGATTGAAAGGAAGTTAGAAATTAGTTTCTTCAATGGTAGCGATGAAACAATCGTCGCCACACAGACTATCAACGTGCCCAATGGACATCTTTTCACCATTATCATCGCGGGAACCATGGCCACTCCAGAAATCATCACTTTCACAAATGAACAACCAGTCTCGACAGATGATATCTCTATTCAAATATTCAATGGATCTGTTGGTACTTCAGCATCATATGACTTCTTTTTGACTCGCGGGAATGAGTCTCTTACTATGCCCACGACTCAACTGTCTTCTCTTCAGCTATCCGAGAACTATTCAGTAGCAGCTGGATCGAACTACCGCCTACAATTTTCTGGAACAGGAAATAGCGAGATTATTTGGAACTCGGGACTTTTCGAAATCGATGAAGCGAGCTCCAATCCTTTATTCCTGCTTTTAGATAATTTCGGAGCAAGCTCAGAGGCTGTCAATCTCATAGGCTACGATAATCAGAAGATTGTATTTCCAGAAGATTCCACCATAAGTGCAATACGTGTCGCTCATATGATGGCTGATACTGATCCATTAGATATATATGTTGAGGGAGTGCTAGTTGGCGAGAATATTAGTTTCCAACAAATTGGCTCGATTAAAGAAGTCACACCTGGAAATAAGACTTTTTCAGCAACAATCACAGGGAATCCCGAAGATATTATTCTGCAAGAGACTTTGGATATAAGTGCTGGTAATTTCCACACCGTAGCGCTCATTAACAGCATAGAGGAGCCTCTAGCTGTAATTAATACGGATTCTTTTCGAAGAATTCCCCAAGCCATCACACTAACAATTAGCAACTACTCAACGATCGCTCCTGATATCAATATTTTCGTTTTAGAAAGGGGTCAAGACCCTAGTGATTCCTTTCCGCTAACGCAGCAGAGTTTCGGTCAGACTACCATTAATGTATTACCGGAAAACAACTACGAATTATTGGTTTACAATCGCCTCACTAATGCACTTGTCGCTGGCCCTTTAACTCTAGCAGCGGCGGGCAACACTCTTTATAAGATCTATATCATAGACCAAACTGACTCAGGGCAGTCTATCGACCTTCTATTAGGTGATGACTTAGATCCACCCTTTGAACCTAGATCAGCTAGTACTGAATGACCAAAATCAACTCAGTGATGGGTCCAATCGATACGAAAGATCTCGGATTCACGCTGATGCACGAACATGTGATGGTTAGTGCAAGCGGCCTGTATGACTCGTATCCCGATCTACTGGGACCTAATCGAGAAGAGAGAGCAACGCAAACCCTTATCAACGCAAAGAACGCGGGTATAGACACAATCGTAGACGCAACTACTTTTGATTTGGGTAGAAAAGCACCACTTCTAAGAGAAGTTTCAAAAAATTCAGGTGTCAATATTATTAACGTGACTGGATGGTGGCTCGATGTACCCCGCTTCATGGTAGGTGTCTCTGCAGATCAAATGGCCCAGGAGTTTCGTCGTGATATTGAGGAAGGCTTTCGTGGAACCGATATCAAAGCAGGCTTGCTCAAATGTGCCGCAGATTTTGAGGGTGTGACTGCCCCTCTCGAAGTAATGACTCGTGCGGTAGCAAAGGTCCATGTAAGCAGCGGGTTACCTATCATGGTTCACTCTTATCCAGCAGGGCAATTAGCACGCAGGCAGATAGCTATTCTTAAGGAGGAAGGTGTCGACCTTACCCGCGTAAAAATTGATCACTCAAATGATACAACTGACATTGAATATTTAAGGTGGGTTCTTGATCAAGGTTGTTATCTAGGAATGGATCGTTACCCTGGACGTTTTGTCAGCCCTCATATGAGAACCACAACATTAAAATCGCTTATTGATGATGGGTATGCTGATCGACTTTGCCCTTCCCATGATTGTATTTGTCTCGGTATCCTTAACCAGCATCCAGACGGTAGCTTACCCCAAGAACATAAATTTTCTCCGGGCAATCCTTATCAATACCTTTATATGAAATATGAAGTTATCCCAGAACTAAAGACAATGGGCGTTTCAGATAACACTATACATATGCTCTTCGTTGATAATCCCAGACGATTTTTTGAAGGTATTTAATTAATGAGATATTTAAGTACCTGTTGGAACACAAAAACAGAAATTCAAATTTAAATAGGCATATGTAGATACCAGGTTATCATTCAAATGATAACCTTCCTCTTCCGCATTACGATAGTGTGAAAATCTATTATTTTAAGGATTAAAAGTCTTGAATGACTCAACAAATAACTGTATATATATACAGTTATTTGTTGAGTCTCAGGCGTAACTATTAATTCCTCACAATCAGAATATGCAGAATTACACTGTATTAGTAACTACTCTTTTTTGAGAGGGGCCTCCCATCCCGAAGAACTTATTATAAGGGCCTCGACCCTAGGCTATAAGGCCTTAGCCATCACCGATGAGTGCTCTATGTCTGGTATCGTCAAAGCACATGTGGCTGCCAAGAAGTATGGACTCAAACTTATTATTGGTAGTGAGTTTCACCTGGAAGAAAATATCCACATCATACTACTGGCTCCTAACAGAATTGCCTATGGACAAATTTGTAACATTATTACTATTGGTCGCCGCCAGGCGGTAAAGGGGGAGTATCGACTTTCTCTCAACGACCTAGAGCTCAACTGTAAT
Source organism: Gammaproteobacteria bacterium (assembly GCA_002690865.1). Lineage (GTDB taxonomy): Bacteria > Pseudomonadota > Gammaproteobacteria > Pseudomonadales > Azotimanducaceae > UBA7455. The sequence goes on from NZGG01000032.1 coordinate 46,506, forward strand.
GCCTGCTTAGGATTATTAATTCCTAATGACCATTCTATTCAATGTAAACAGACATCAACTTTAAGATCATTTTTCAAAGATCGCTTATGGATCAGTCTGGAGCTGTTCCCTGATGGAAGATCTCTCTTGCAATTCCAAAACGCAGTGGCCTTATCAAAAATACATAACCTACCACTAGTCGCTAGCGGCGACGTTCACATGCACCATAAGAATCGCAAAGCACTACATGACGTATTATCAGCCATCAAAATGAAGCAATCATTACATTTAGCGGGACGTCTATTATTTAGTAATAAGGAAAAATACCTACGACCCTTGTCTCTACTAAACAAACTTTATCCGAAAGAGATGTTAGCAAACACAATAAAAATAGCTGACCTATGCAAGTTTTCGCTAGATGAGCTACGCTATGAATACCCACAGGAAGTTGTTCCTCTAAACCTCACACCAACGATTTATCTACGTCAACTTGTAAAAGCAGGTGCTGAAAAACGCTGGGGTGATAAAACTCCCAGTGAAGTGCTTTTGTTAATTGAGAAAGAGTTAATATTGATCGCAGAACTAAAGTATGAATACTACTTTCTAACAGTTTTCGATATAGTAAAGTTTGCACGTAGCCAGGGAATTCTATGTCAAGGACGCGGCTCTGCCGCTAATAGCGCTGTATGTTATTGCCTCGGCATTACGGAGGTAGATCCTTCTCGTATCAGCCTTTTGTTTGAAAGATTCATATCTAAAGAGCGTAACGAACCACCAGATATCGATGTTGACTTCGAGCATGAGCGTCGAGAGGAAGTAATCCAATATATCTATAGTAAATACGGTCGTGATCGTGCTGCGATAGCAGCAACAGTGATTACCTATCGTCCTAAAAGTGCGGTTCGGGACGTAGGGCAAGCTCTTGGTATAGACTCCCAATTAGTAGACCAGCTAGCAAAATCGTTATCTTGGTGGGACAAACAAGACAAATTACAGTTACGTTTTTCTGAAGCAGGTATTAATCCCAGAAGCTCATTGATTAGTCACTTCCTAACATTAGTTCGTCAAATCCTTGGTTTCCCTAGACATTTATCTCAGCACGTCGGTGGCTTCGTTATTTCAAGCGGACCTCTCTGCCAGCTTGTACCCATAGAAAATACTGCAATGAGCAATCGAACAATTATCCAATGGGATAAAGATGATCTCCTGTCATTAGGATTACTGAAAATTGATGTCCTAGCGCTTGGTATGTTGACATCAATTCGAAAAAGTATTGATTTAATAAATTCATACCGAAATACGAGCCTAACGCTTGATCAAATTCCATCAGAAGATATAGATACTTACAGAATGTTACAAGAAGGAGATAGTATTGGTGTTTTCCAAGTCGAATCCAGAGCACAAATTTCAATGCTGTCACGACTGAAACCAGAATGCTTTTACGATCTAGTTATTGAAGTTGCCATAGTTCGTCCTGGACCCATCCAAGGGAATATGGTTCATCCTTATTTAAGACGCCGTAATGGCGAAGAATCAGTAAACTATGCCAATAAAGAAATCCAGAATGTGCTAGAGCGCACTCTGGGTGTTCCTATTTTTCAAGAGCAAGTAATCAAATTAGCCGTGGTTGCTGCAGGATTTAGTCCTGGGGAAGCAGATCAATTAAGACGAGCAATGGCAACCTGGAAGCGACACGGAGGGTTAGAGCAATTCAGAGAACAATTAATTGATGGCATGCTACAAAGAGGTATCAACAAAGAATTTGCTGAGCGTATCTTCGAGCAAATCAAGGGATTTGGTGAATATGGCTTCCCAGAATCGCATGCTGCAAGCTTTGCACTATTGGTCTATATTTCTGCCTGGCTAAAGCGACATGAGCCAGCAGCTTTTTACTGTGGGCTTTTAAACAGTCAACCCATGGGGTTTTACTCGCCATACCAGTTAATTCAAGATGCACAGCGACACAAAGTCGAAATTCTTCCCGTAGATATTCAATATAGTGACTGGAAATCAACGTTAGCTAATCATAATAAAGCACCTTCTATACGCTTAGGATTCCATAGGATTAAAGGATTTCGTCAAACTACAGCCCTTCGCATCATCCAGGCAAGGCAACAAAAAATCATCACAAATATTCAGGATATAGCCACGAGAGGAAACTTGGATCGCGGCGATCTATCAAAACTTACGGAGGGTGGCGCATTTAAGCAAATCTCTGGACATCGATATCAAACTCATTGGAATGCTCAAGGCATCCTACCAAACTCACCACTCATTGATAATATCTCTGCTAAAGAAGTACCATTTAAAATTGGCCAAGTACCCTCTGAGGGTGATGATCTGCTTGCTGATTACAAAAGTCTTGGACTAACATTAGGACGACATCCCATGGCGCTACTCCGAGACCAAGGGGAACCTTTCACTCAATGTCATACGGCTCACAATCTTGAATCTATAAGGCATAGCAGCATGGTGGAAATATCTGGTATCGTTACCAGCCGACAACGACCTAGCTCTGCTTCTGGCGTAATCTTTCTAACTCTCGAGGATGAAACAAATAATATTAATGTTATTGTTTGGAAATACATACTCGAACGTTTCCGTTTAGCAATAGTCCAAGGACGGCTGCTATTAATAAAAGGAATCTTAGAGAGAGAAAAATCAGTGGTTCACGTTATAGCAAAACATGTCACAGATCTAAGTCACCACCTTGAGAATTTCTCGTTAAAATCTAGGGATTTCCACTAGCTGATAACTGGATCTAAGGCAGATAAAAGGTCTTTAACTATAGCTTCACGAACCTGCCGACTTGCATTCATGTGAAAGGAAATTCGATTATAGTTTTCTTCATCTAGCAAGCGCTGCTTCGGGTGGTTTTTAAGCAGAGGATAAATATTATTAGTCTCGTCCAGAAAAATATACCGCTCACCAGAATGAGTGACTTCGGATATAATATACACACCTGCAATGAAATCATTGAACTGTGTGTCCTTTGTATAAATATTCATGTGATAGGCTTTTCCAGAATCACCAATCACTAAATTCTCACCCACTTTCTGCATATTATATTTTCCTAAAGTTTGTGCAGAGCATATTTTGCCACGCAGAAAAGTACAACTTACATTTGGTTAAAACCCTCTTATGAGCAAACATGAAAACCTGACAGAAGGCGCCATATCAGGCCACATCCTGCGTCTCTCAGGCGTAATGATTATTGGATTTATTGCCTGGACCCTCGGAGGTCTTATCGAGATATTTTACCTTGGCATAGTTGGACTCGACGCGCTAGCGGCAATTACCTTCGCATTTCCTCTGACCATGTCACTAACAGCATTTATACGTGGTATTGGAGTCGGGGCTTCGTCTATTGTCGCTCGAGCTCTTGGCGAATCCGATAGAAATATCGCCGCAACAACCACAAGCCACTGTAATCTACTCATCATCATAATCACAGTGACTCTCTCATTAATTGGGTTTCTAACAGCAGAAACGCTTTATCTAGCCATGGGTGCGAGAAATGAAGTTCTAAACTTGGCTACTGCTTACACGCGAATCTGGTTACTTGGGTTCCCGATGATAGGTATAGCTATGGTGTCAAACGGAATGATTCGCTCATTTGGTAACGCAAGTTTTTCTGCCTCCATCATGTTAAGCGCGCCTGCAATACAAGTGATCATAGGGCCGTTTTTAATATTTGGATGGCTGGGGTTACCAGCACTAGGGATAATAGGTGCCGCATGGGCAGCGGTAATAGGTGGAGCATGTCAGTTCCTCATTAGTTGCTACTGGTTTTTCCTGAAAGAAAAACTATTGCGTGCAGCGTTTTCTTCTTTAGGATCTTCATGCAGAAATATTCTTCATGTTGGTATACCTGCCGCATCAACAAACCTTATTGGACCTTTATCAACTGGGATCACGACGTGGTTACTTGCTAGCTATAGTATCGCGGTGGTAGCAGGGTTCGGAGTTGCAAGTCGTATCGAATCAGTAGCCGGCATGGTTACGGTAGGGTTTGCTACCAGCATAGTGCCTATTGTCGGCCAAAACTGGGGGGCAGGAAAATTTCACAGGGTCTATGAAGCACTTAGAACCTGCTATCTTGCTTGCCATGCATGGGGCCTCATAGCGGCTACTGGAATTTGGTTTGGAGCAGTATTTCTGATAGGTCTTATCAGTGATGAAGAAGAAATTCTTGAAAGCGCGATGTGGTTTCTCTATATCGTTCCTATTAGCATTGGTTTTGGCGGCATGATTAATGTAGCCACACATTCATTCAACGCAATTAGAACACCAATGCCAGCTCTTATCTTATCCTTAGCAAGGCTACTGTTTGTCTATGTCCCATTAGCAGGCACACTTGGATTATGGATGGGTTACCAAGGTGTTTTTATCGCGATAGCTGTAAGCAACCTTATTGTTGGGTTGCTGGCCTACCGATGGAATAATCACTCTCTAGAAAAAAAAATACAGGAGATTAATACAAATTAAGTACCGAGCACGACTCTTGCACTAACATGGCCTGGCGCAGCCCGTCGATCAATAGAAATTTGTTCAACGGATACCCCATATTCCTCATGGAGTGCGCCTACCCAGCCAATCAGATCATTAAAAACAACATTATCAAACCATACCGATACTACATCACCACTTTCGGGCTGAATTCTATTTGGTTGTATTCCTGATTCTTTGGCTGCATTACTTATATCTGTGATTAAAGATTGACCTGTAGATCTCTGCTTCATCGCCCCAGAAACCGCCCTCACCTGCTGTTCACTAGAGCGCATGTATTGTAAAAGACTAAATTGGGTATCGCGTTGTCTAAGACTAGCTTCATGATAATAATGAATGGGTAACCAGATAACCGTGTACAGAGCTAGCACTCCCAAGCTTAAAACTAAAACCTTTAGCGCAGATCGTTCTCTCACATCAAGCGAGTTCAATCTTTCAAGTTGATGACTAAAAGCTTTCTTAAAACTCATCCTCCTTCTCCAAATAACTTAATTTTCAGACTTCCACGGACCAAATCAGTCTGCTGCGATATTGTGCTTATCTCTGCATTCAATCCCACCTTATTTAAGGTGTCTACAAAATCCACTAACTTTTCAGAGCGGGATGTCGCAACCTGCATAACCAAATCCCCACGGCTTTTATTATAATTAATATTATTTACCACGATCTCTGAACCTGGGAGGTGAGCTACAGTATCTCCTAATATTTGAAGAAAATTTGCAGCCTCCGGCATGCCACTCAACCGAGCACTCCATCTCCGGCGAAGATCTCGGATGTTATTGTCCCCTGGGAAAACGTCCCTATAGAGCGCACTGATCTCATCGGAGTATTGATCAGCCGCATAATCAAGAAAAGCACCCTGAGCTAACAACAAAGAAAGGTACAAAAAAAGGGTACACCCAGCAATGATTGAAGCTGTCCTCCATACGCCCTTATTACCTTCCTTTTCCGTTGTAACTTGGAATTCGCCTTGAAGTAAATTTAGTTCATCTCCACGATAATTTTCCACCAATAACTTAAGTCCATCTTCTTTTTCTGCATGCAGCGTGACCGAGGATTTTGTTTCGATTTGTGCAATTTCCATACTCAATTGATCTATCTTCTTATCAGGAATGTGCAAAGCAATATCATCGGATTCGTTGATTAAACCAACTACCATTGCTAACTGCTTTACAGGAGCGCAGAAGCCCGTTCGATCAACTCTTCGTATATGCGCCCTCTCGCCCTCAATGGTAATACAAGTTTTTTGACCCGAAGGTGAGAGCAGTGTATCAACGGTCATAATGGTGGGCTCGAGACCAACTCCTTTTAATTGAGTGAGGTGACGGCGCATATCCTCTAACGCATTGATGCACACCACAAATTCCCCAGACTTATTCTTTCCCCCAAGGGCGATATGACACATCTCGATATCAACTGCCAATTTTTCCTCTACTGCGTAAGGCAATGCTTGGGTTATGTGCCGAGTTTGCCGACTGGGCACTATCGCGGTAGTAAGTAATACTTTTTCTCCTGGAACAAGGGCTACAATATCCCCTTGCCATGAAACTTCTCTTAGGTCTTTCGCGACAGTTTCTATCGTACCAAAACCGGCTAAAGTTTCGGGACCCGTCGCTACCCAGTCACATTGCTCGGCTAATCGAATAAATAATGTCATGATCTAACTTTTTAAGTCATCACTTTCTTTCATGGGAAGCACCTTACGAGAACGATTACGGGAAATAACCCTCATGGATCCATCATTTTCCCGTTGAATAACACTGGTAAGATAGCCGAAACTATCTCCATATTGAGCACGTATTTGAACCTCAAAAAAGTTGGATTGTACACTAAGACCAACTTCATTTATGGCTAAACGTACCATCGGAGATGACTGCAAAAATTCAGCGATAGAATTGTATGGCCCCTGTGCTTCACGCGAATATCCTATTCCATTATCAACTTCGCTTGTCAGATCTGACGGTAACGTATTGAGTATACCAAGTTCTGCAGTGTTTATATTTAAGGGGATATCAAATCCAGGCAATACGCTTAGACTCTCTTGTAATTGCTCGAAGGATGACATATCCATATCTAAGATAAGATTTAATTCGGTTAAATCAGTATATGGCTGGCCGCTAGTCCGATAGGGCAAGTCAAGCCCGAGGTAGTCATAATCTTCCGCTCCCAGAGCGCGGGCAGCCCCATCCTCGTCGATCCAATCAAGCAAACGATGAAGAAATATTGAATCGACGCCTGTATCAAGAAGAAGCTTGGTGAAACGTCTCCTCATTTCAGAACCGCGATCTCCTTCCAAAACAAGAGAATTAACATTAAATTTACTCTGAAGATCGATAATATTAATCATGACTTCACCGTCCTCAAATTCAAAATAAATATTTTTTTTTGCCCATGGCTCTTTTAGGTGATCTATACCGGGAGAGTCCGTGTGATCCTGCCAAAGGATCTGGCGGGCTAGCTCTTCTCCACCAAGTGCGTATAAAGCAACCTGTGTATGACCATAGCTATTTCTTACCTGATGAATCGCGAAATTTTGGTTTCGAATCATCGATACGCACACGACAGTAATTATGACGACCAAAAGCAATACTGAAATTAGCGCTACGCCTGATTCCATCCTTCCAAGATTTTTCATTCTCTCGGACTCACGTAGTTTTGGCCAGTGCCCTCTATTTCCTGTCGCTCTTCTGTTCGGTTGAATGATAGGATCCCATCCATAGGTGCAGACAGCTCAGGTAACGCAAAGGTCCTCCGGATCTCTCCGAGAGATTCAACTAAAAATGTTATCTCAAGACCCACCGGTAGCACTTGTCTTGGATTGGATATTGGCCAAATATCTATATATTCACCCTCTAAGGTTATTGCCCTTACCGAGAAACTCTCAACTCCTTTTAATAATTTCTGCAGCCGAGGTTCAGAGTCTTCAGCCCGGTCTAACACCAACCAAAAATAGCGGTACAGGGCTCCATCGGTTAGGCCATAAGCAACACGCTGCAACTCACTTCGAGTATGAAGTGCCGGGTTATTCCAACCAGTTCTAGATAGCTCTAAGATATATTCCCCTGATCCAATAACTAAAGCATTGGACAGATCACCATATTCGTCACGAATATTTCTTGCAACAACTTGGCTTATATCGCGGGAAATAACATTCAGAGCGCGACTTACATCATTGATGCTTTCATTACTGATATTTACGATAGATTGAGTAGTAATAACTGACCGTAATAACTGAGTACTAGCCAAACTAATAATTGCAAAAATTGAAATAGCGACCAAGACCTCTATTAAGGTAAAGCCTCGCTCATACGATCGCATGTCAATAGCGCCCCATGAAACTTATTAGCTGAGTAGCTGCTACTTCAAGATTAGAATCTTGAAATACAGTGACTTCAATTCGGCGCATCAATGGATTTTCAGTATCCAAAACTCTAACTTCGATCTGCCAAGTTTGACCCACCATAGTTTTTGCGAAGCGCTCAGTGCCTATAGCGGGGAAATGTTCCTCTCGGCTCGATAGCATATGAATTTTTGCAATCTCATTTTCTGCTATCCATTGAGCAACAACCCTTTCCTTGAGACCTCTCGATTGAATTACAGACTCCGTCACACTCTTAAATACTGTCGTAGAAACAATTGCAACGATAGATAGGGCTATTATGACTTCTATTAGAGTAAAGCCTTTATTGTTTGAGCCAATCAACATCACTATAACCATCAGTCTTTAAAGTTTTAAGCAGTCCACTTTTTTTTTCTTGCCTGATATCCAGTTCAAAAGGGGTCATTTCCCCACTAGATAGCATCAAAACAGGTGGAGCACCTCGCGCAAAAAAATCAAACGTCTTGCCTTCTACCCTAAGAGACAAGCTTAGTTCAAAATCTAATTTTCGCGGCCTAAAAGGGCTTTCGTTTAGCGGCTGCCATTCTTGATATTCCTCATCGTAACGAAAGAATTCATAGCCATAGACTCCTGCACCGTCATACCTTTTGATTTGTAAACCATAATCATTAGATTGCGTTACTGCTTTTTCGCTGAGCATTCTTATCAGAACCCTAATACGCTGTGATTCACGATCGAAATAATCAGACTGGGTAAACGATGGCAAACTGACCACTACAATTCCTGTCATGAGCGAAACGATAAACAGTACGATCAAGACTTCTAGAAGGGTAAACCCCCTACTAAAGTTTGGATAGAATGATATCTGCATCTAACCCCTCGCCACCATCTTTTTGGTCGGCGCCGTAAGAATAGACGTCCATCGTTCGACCCTCACTTACAAATCTGTATGGTTCACCCCACGGATCTATAGGGACTTTTTTTAGATATCCATCTGAATTCCAGCGACGAGGTTCCGGGTAACCCATTGGTTGATTAACAAGCGCCTCTAGACCTTGATCCGTGCTAGGGTAATGCCCATTGTCTAATCGATAGAGTTCCAACGCATTTCCTATAGCCTGAATATCAGTAGCTGCCGCAGTAACTCTCGCTTCATCGGGGCGACCTATAATATTTGGGACAATTAGAGCGCCGAGGATTCCAAGAATGACAACGACAACCATTATCTCAATCAGTGTAAAGCCAGCCATTCTTCCCATATTTGTCTCCCTAGTAAATTTTTTCTTGCTTACTCACAATTAGTTATAGCCCTATATTACTAGCTGATTTAAGTTGATAATCGGTAACAGGATAGCCATTACAATCGCAAACACAGCGCCACCCATTAAAATCAACATCAGCGGTCCAAACAAACTAAGCAGCATACTCATCAGCCCTTCAACATCTTGCTGCATATACACGGAAACCTTCTGTAGCATATCATCGAGTTCACCGCTTGCCTCTCCACTTGCAATCATATGTAGCATCATCGGGGGGAAATAACCGCTTTGATCCAGAGCAATGTTCAAACTCGACCCCTCACTTACGTTGACGGTGGCCTCCGCTATTTTTTGTTTTAGCCAAGAGTTCGAAAGCACTTCTCCAGCGATTCTCAACGCCTCGACTAAAGGCACCCCACTAGACGATAATATAGCTAAAGTGCTTGAAAATTGAGATGCATTAATACCCCTACTTAATTTTGAAACAATGGGTACATGCAATAACCTGCGGTCGTAAGCAAGGCGGACAGATGGCATCGCCAACAGGCGATGAGCCATTATAACCAACAAAGCTAAGCCCACTATGACAAGGAATCCATAATGCGCCACAAAAGCGCTCAACGATATGATAAACCTAGTCAGGAGCGGTAATTGCTGTCCTGTATCTGCAAAAACTTCAACTATATCTGGAACTACATATCCAAGGAGACCGATCAAGATCACTAAAGTAAGTAAAAACAAAATAACGGGGTAGATTAATGCTTGTTGTATTCTCGATCGAGCCTGTTGTTGTGTTTCAGTAAAATCAGCAAGTCGATTCAGAACTAAATCGAGATGCCCGGCCGACTCACCAGCGGCTACCGTGGCCCGGTACAATCCAGGAAACGCGCTTGGATAATTTGCCAAGCTATTAGCAAGGGAATAACCTTCCATTACTTTTGATCTCACAGCAACTAGCATCTTATGGACTCGGGGCGTTTCAGATTGTTTAGAAACAGCTAGCAGGGCCTCTTCTACCGGTAATCCGGCCCCAATTAAGGTTGCCATTTGTCTCGTGACCAACGCCCTCTCTTTAACCTTTAAAGATGCTGCAAACCATTCTCGCGGCAAAAATCTAGCATGGTGACTGCTGTCTACCGTAAGAGCAACAGAGAGTGGTGCGAGACCTCTATCACGCAATATCTGACGTACTTGACGGTTACTATCCCCTTCTAAAACCCCTTTTTGCTCTCTTCCTTGCTTGTCAAGAGCAACATACTCAAAAGCAGCCAAAAGTTAATCGTCCATCGTCTGGCGAAGAACTTCATCTATTGTAGTCAGACCTTCTAAAACTTTTTGTCTTCCATCGTCGCGAATTCCAGGGGACTGGGCTCTTGCATGTGCTTCTATATCCAACTCTGAAGCCCCGCTATGAATCATTCTTCGAATATCATCATCAATTTGTATAACTTCATAAATACCCATCCGACCTTGATAACCCTCGTGAGCGCAGTTATCGCAACCTTTAGCACGAAATAGCTGCGGGCGAGGCCGTTTTTTCGCCTTCAAGAATTGGCACTCATATGCATCAGCTTTATACTGCTCTTTACAATCAGTGCAAAGGACTCGAACTAGTCTTTGCGCGACAACACCAACAATACTATTACTAAGCAAATAAGGTTGCACTCCCATATTCTCTATGCGGGTGAGGGCCCCAATCGCTGTGTTGGTATGTATAGTTGAAAGCACCAAATGACCCGTTAAGCTTGCCTGCACGGAAATATCCGCTGTTTCAGAATCGCGAATTTCTCCTACCATAACCACATCCGGGTCTTGGCGTAAGATAGCGCGCAAACCTTTAGCAAAGGTCATATTTGCCCTCGTATTTACCTGAGTCTGACCTACACCTTCTACATCATATTCAATAGGATCCTCCACCGTTAGAATATTACGAGAACGATCATTTAATTGATCAAGACATGCATAAAGCGTGGTAGATTTGCCAGAACCAGTAGGACCAGTCACTAAAATTATGCCATGCGGTCTGCGCACCAAAGAAATCATCGCTTCTAGATTAAATTCATTCATACCCAAATGTGAAAGGTCACGTCTACCCTCCTGCTTATCAAGCAATCGCATAACTACTCGCTCGCCCTTACTGGCTGGTATTGTAGACACACGAACATCCACTTCCTTACCACCAACTAAAACCGAAATTCGCCCATCCTGAGGCAATCTTTTCTCAGCTATATCAAGCTTAGCCATCACTTTGATGCGTGAAACCAGTAATGGAGCAAGCGCCCTTCGCGGGCTCACAACTTCACGTAAAACACCATCAACCCTAAATCTAATGACTAGGCGTGCCTCATAAGTCTCCACATGGACATCTGAGGCACCAACCTTCACAGCTTCGGTCAGAACACTATTAATCAATTTTATAATGGGTGCGTCATCCTCTTGCTCTAGCAAATCACCGGTTTCTGGAAGGGCATCCATAATACTGCTTAGATCCATATCTTCCCCAAGGTCTTCAATCATCTGCATAGCCTCACCAGAATCATTCTGGTAGCTCAGCGAAAGCTGCTTATCGAACGTGCTTACATCAGTCAGGCGAAACTCAAGATGTCTACCTACAAAACGCTGAACCTCAGCGTAAGCAGTGGAAGATAGTCCCTCTTTATAGAGAACGGTTTCAGCATCTGGAGCTACTAATACCCCATTGCGTTTGGCAAATCCGAAGGGAAGTCTTATAACTGGCATAGATATATCTTTATAATTTTTAAAAAATTGATTATCAACTGTTATTTATTAAATCAAAAAAATCCTTGGTAAATATTTAACCAAAAGTTTCATTTGATTGCGATTCACAAACTCCGCGACAAGATAAAGGCAAGATAGCTATATTATTGTACTAAGGACATGTACAAATACATATAAGATCACTATCAATTAGACTCCAGAAGATACCGATTCACCAATTTTATGCGCTCCTCCACGTGAGGGTGTGTGGAGAAGTATTTGAAAAGGCCATCATCAATTTTTTTACTTTCATTTTCTGCGTTCACACTAATACGCTGCAGCATACTAGAAAAATGCTGGACCGAAATATGTTGTTCATGCATAGACTTAACTGCAAAACTATCGGCTTCCAACTCAAATTCACGGGAATACGCCAAATCTGCCATTAGTGTGGGTAAGCCAACGATTAAATCAATATTTCCAAGATCACCCGTAATCAAAAACACTAATATACTAATGACAGACCCCTGCAATACACGACGCAGAATATGCCGATGATGAAGATGCCCCAACTCATGATAGACGATAGCTATTAGCTCGTTATCGTCATACAAAATATCAAACAGATCATCGGTCAGCACGATAGAGCCATCAGGTAAAGCAAATGCATTCGCTCCCTCACTAGAGCGAAAATGAATGGAGGCCCCGAGTGAGGAATGCTGCTTGAGTAGGGGTTGAAGTAAATCTCTCACCTCCCGCTGCTTTGATGCAGCTAATTCCGAAGAATCAAATAGGCTATAGTCAAGCGCATCAATACTCCCTGCACCGATAGCCTTCGTTAATTCCTCCGGAAGCCTCTCCACGACAAGTTTTGTCCCGAGAGGTATCCCTTCCATTATTAGCCAACCACAAACAAGCAAAGCAAAAATCGTTGAAAAGATAACGGGAACGAGATGAGTTTCGATAGCATAGAGTATATTTTTCTTTCCGAGGTGCTCACCCGTCATTTTATCTATCGCCTCATTATCCTCGCTAATAAACTGGGCGCCCGAGGGAAAGTTTACTGTTCGCGGCACATTTCCAAGTCGAGATGAAATTTCAACTAACGTAATTTTTTCTCGAATTAAAAACCGCCCAGAGGTAGTTTTAACCTCGAAGTACTTACTGACCATTCCTCCTACGGCAGGAGTAACCTGAGATGTTTTACCATCTGAATACTGACCGTTAATCATAGTTAATAGGCACCTATGTCAAAATCGAACACCTGACCTAACTCTTCTCCTAAGGCATCCACTTTTTCCTTTTCAGCGCTAGCAAACTCACCAAAATCACCTAAGGCATAAGGATTAATATGGTCAACGATATATTTCGTAAGCCTCACTTTAGCAACAGGAAGATAAAGACCAAGACTTACAATGATCAAGAAAAGATTAGTCACATAGATTTTAAACAAACCATTGAACTCTAAGTCAGCAAGGAAGTAATGATTTTTAAGCCTTAAGGAATTATGGAAAAGGTTTATAAAAGCCATTTTTGCATAAACGAAAAGAATTCCGTAAAAGACAAGGGATACTAACATCATTTCTGGACCTGTTGAGCTTAATAATACTACGCTCATTAAGCCGATGATAATAATCCCAATGAAAATCAGCAGAAAAATCTTGCCATAGTCTTTGTAAGTCGCATGGAATTTAAAATTAGTAGTTCCGTAAGCACTATTAGCCGCAATAAAACGATTAAGCTTTAAAAGCGTCATCGGGTAAAGTAAGCCGATTGATATCACGCCTAATAGTGGCCAAACATACAAAGCCACAAAAGCGTCCTGGTACCCACCATTAAAACGAAATTGAACCCCTCGCCAGGCTGTCATGCGATTACGAAACGCCAGAGATCGAATCACTAAATAAGGTATAGCTATGAACATCATAAGAGCCAAAAAAACGCCAACGATGGGATAGAAATTACTAATCACCAGATAAAAAACAAAGCAAGTTACTGCAATCAGACGACCTTTCAAGATTGTCAAAGGATCCGCAAGATATTGAAAACTGGAATCATCAAGGAATAGATTTGCATAAAAATATCGATTATTTCGCACAGTTGCCCATGCCGAATAAATTCCGATCGTAATAATAGTTAGAAGTGTGTTAACACACCAAATTTTGAAGTATTCATAACCTTCTCCCTTGAAATCAAGTGAAAGAGGTCTGCTCGGTTCTTCGCAATCTTTCATCTCCTACCCCCTATAGATTCAAAGTTACATCATACAAAACATTTCCAAAAGACGACGAAAGTTTTGTGTTATGACTAGCGGATGGACTACACTGAGTTAAAAATTTGAGTTAAATATAATCATAAAAAAAAGTATTCCAAAAGTAGATTTTGTGGGCTCCCACATTCTTTCTGTATCTCAGTTCAATAGAGAAGATATAGATACAATATTTTCTGTAGCAGACAGCATGCAGCCTTTTGCTAATCGAGAGTGCGTCACGCGGGTTCTTGAAGGGGCTATTCTCGGCAATATGTTTTTTGAGCCAAGCACGAGGACCCGGGTCAGTTTTGGTTGTGCATGGAATCTCCTCGGAGGTGAAGTGCGAGAAACCGCTGAAATCAAAACTTCTGCTATTGCTAAAGGAGAATCCTTCTATGATACAGCCCGCGTTCTCAGTGGTTATAGCGATGTCATTGTGATGAGACATCAAACAGAAGGATCCGTAGAAGAGTTTGCAAGTGCTAGTCGCGTGCCTGTTGTCAATGCTGGTGATGGATCAAACGAACATCCAAGTCAAGCTCTACTTGACCTTTACACAATTAGGAAGGAAATCTCCGATCTCGGGAAGAGCGTTGATAATTTGAGAATAGCCCTGATTGGTGATTTGCGTTTTGGTCGCGCGGTCCACTCGCTCTGTAAATTGCTAACACTATACGATAACGTCCATTTTACTCTGATCTCTCCTCCAGAACTCAGTCTCGGTGAAGAGTATATAAAAGAAATACGAGCAGGTGGGCACGAAGTAGTGGAGTCGACAGATCTGCATGATGGGATCAGTCATGCCGACATTCTTTATGTAACACGTACCCAAGAAGAACGATTTCCGACACAGGAAGAAGCGGAAAAATACAAAGGTTTATTCCGTCTTAACCAATCCATTTATACAGAATATTGCGAACCCAATACAGTGATTATGCATCCTCTTCCCCGCGACTCCCGCGGCAATGCAAATGAGCTTGATAATGACCTAAATGAGAATCCAAATCTTGCGATCTTCAGACAAACCGATAACGGCGTATTAATTCGTATGGCGCTATTTTCTCTTATCTTAGATGTCGCGGACAAAATACATGAAAGTGCCAGAGACGTAAGCTGGTATACCGCCAAACGCTTCTGAATAAATGGCCAGCTACATTATAGATTGTGACCCCGGACACGATGATGCCGTTGCATTACTTTTCGCGGCAAAATTCCTGCCTATCTATGGCATCACAACGGTTTTTGGAAATACGAGCATTACAAACACAACAAGAAACACAATCGCTTTAGTAGATGCTGCTGGACTAAAAATACCTGTTGCCAAGGGGGCAGCTAAGCCGTTAAAAGGAAGCATCATAAAAGCTGAACACGTGCATGGCAAAAGTGGTTTAGATGGCGCCAATCTACCTGACGGAAAATCACAACCGCGTAAAGAAGACGCAACCAATTTCTTAATTGAAGCAGCAAGCAACTTGCAAGACCTTGTTCTCATCGCTATGGGCCCACTGACAAACATTGCCATGGCGATTAAAAAAGCGCCCAATATTATGAGCCGCATACGAGAAATCTCTATCATGGGCGGCTCCACTAGTTTTGGTAATGTAACTGCCACAGCAGAATTTAATATATTCGCTGACCCTGAAGCGGCTCAGATTGTTTTTAACAGCGGTATACCAATGCGCATGGCAGGTCTAAATGTGACGAGTACCTTCGGCATCACGGCGCCGCAAGTGACGATGCTCTGCGAGAATACCAATTTTCTGCCCCATAACATCGGACTTTCTCTAAACCACTATTTTACTCAACAGAGCAAAATTTATAATCGCCCGTACGCACCACTTCACGATATTTGTGCTGTCATACCTCATACTCACAGCGAGTTAATCCAATATCAGCGCATGTATGTCGACGTAGAGTGTGAAGGTATATTCACTCGTGGTCAGACAGTCTGTGATCAACGAGATATCGTTACAGCGACCTCACAAGCATCGGAGAAGAAGGCAAACTGCGATGTTGCTCTTTCAAGTAAGGGAGATACTATAGTTGAGTTAGCTCTCCATAGTCTTCTGACGTATCAATAGAGAATCGGAGCAAACCAACTCATGATCTATAACAATATTCTTCAAACTATCGGTAACACACCAATAGTTCGTATAAATAAGCTTGGTCCGAGTAACCAACATATTTATGCAAAATTGGAGGCATTTAATCCATTAGCCTCTGTAAAAGATCGACTTGCTCTTGGCATCATTGAAGATGCTGAGAAAAACGGTTCACTCGCATACGGTCAGACTATAGTTGAAGCTACGTCTGGTAATACAGGTATTGCCCTTGCAATGGTCTGCGCCGTCAAAGGTTACCCCTTCGTTGCCACAATGGTCGAGACCTTCTCAATCGAAAGAAGAAAGATCATGAAGGCTTTGGGTGCAAAAGTTATCCTAACACCAGCAGCAGAACGCGGGTCAGGGATGGTTAGACGTGCCGAGGAGCTTGCTGCAGAGCATGGTTGGTTCTTAGCCCGGCAATTTGAAAATGACGCAAATCCGATGTACCACAGAAATACTACGGGGCCAGAGATAATTCGTGACTTTGCCGGCAAGAATCTCGATTATTTTGTAAGTGGTTGGGGAACTGGGGGAACAGTTACAGGTGCAGGACAAATGATTAAACTTGCTAGGCCAGATATTAAGATTATTGGCGCGGAGCCTGAGAACGCGATGCTATTATCTAGTGGTGATTGGTCGCCTCACAAGATACAAGGCTGGACTCCCGACTTCATACCCGGTGTCCTCGAAAGAGAAGTGATTGATGAGCTTGTACCGACTAGCGACGATGAAGCGATTCAAACTGCACGAGACCTGGCAACTCTGGAGGGCATCTTTTGTGGCATATCGGCAGGCGCAACTATGTCCGCAGCTGTAAAGGTGGCGGAAAGAGCTCCAGCACAGAGTACTTTCTGTGTCATGTTACCTGACACAGGAGAACGTTACCTCTCTTCGCCGCTATTTGAGAATGTCACCCTAGACTCTGATGATGACTGGCTAAAAACACTATAACTTGTTGTCTAATAGCGCTTCAAATTCTGGTACCGCTTTGAATAGGTCAGCCACAAGTCCGTAATCTGCGACTTGGAATATTGGGGCATCTTCATCTTTGTTGATAGCGACGATTACCTTGCTATCCTTCATCCCGGCAAGGTGTTGAATAGCACCGCTAATACCCACCGCGATATAGAGATCGGGCGCAACAATCTTACCCGTTTGCCCTACCTGCATATCATTTGGGACAAAACCTGCGTCAACCGCGGCCCGAGACGCTCCCATAGCAGCACCAAGCTTATCAGCAACCGACTCAAGCAAAGCAAAGTTCTCACCATTTTGCATCCCTCGCCCACCGGAAACGATAATGCCGGCGGACGTCAATTCAGGACGTTCTAGCTTCACAATTTCATCTTTATCCCAGCACGACAAACCAGAGTTTTTGATGAGCTCGAGCGTTTCAATACTTGCATTACCTCCCTCACTAGGAACACCATCAAAAGCTGTTCCTCGTACTGTGAGCACTTTAATCGCGTCCAAAGATTGCACTGTAGAAATTGCATTTCCAGCGTAAATTGGCCTTTCAAAAGTATCTTCACTGACCACACCACTGATATCTGATATCTGAGCAACATCAAGTAAAGCTGCAACCCGTGGCATAAAGTTTTTTCCAGAGGTCGTCGTCGGAGTCATGATATGGCTATAGGCCTGACCTATCTCTGCAACTAGATCTCCAATATTTTCTGCTAACTGGTGCGCATAAGCTGAATTATCTGCAACTAGAACCTTGGCCACTCCAAGGGCTTTCGATGCCTCTTCCGCTGCTCCTGCGCAGTCTTCCCCTGCAACAAGAACTTCGATCTCGTCACCTATCTTCTCTGCCGCTGCTATAGTAACTAGTGTAGGAGCTTTAATAGATTTGTTGTCATGTTCTGCTACGACTAAAATAGTCATGGTATCACCTTTACATCATTTCTAAGTTTATCAACAAGTTCTTCTACCGTTTCGACAATAATTCCGGCCTGTCTTTCCGCGGGCGGCTCGACTTTCAATGTTTTCACTCGCGGTTCTACATTAATTCCCAAATCAGTTGGTGTAAATATATCTATCGGCTTCTTCTTTGCCTTCATTATATTGGGGAGTGACGCATAACGAGGCTCATTAAGTCGCAGGTCTGTAGTGATCACTGCTGGCAATTTGACGGAAATAGTCTCTAACCCACCGTCAATTTCGCGTGTTACCGTCGCGACCTCATCTTTAAGCTCAATTTGCGAAGCAAATGTAGCTTGGGCGATTCCAGCTAATGCGGCAAGCATCTGCCCCGTCTGACTGTTATCGCCATCGATCGCTTGTTTTCCTAAAATGATCAACTCTGGTTTCTCTTTATCTACTATTGCATTAAGTAATTTAGCGACAGCTAAAGGCTGCATATCTTCTTCTGTCTCTACAAGAATTCCACGATCAGCCCCCAAAGCCAGTGCGGTTCGGATCTGCTCTTGACAAGCACTCGCGCCAACCGAAACAACAATTACTTCTTCTACTTTATCGGCCTCCCTAAGTCTAACTGCTTCTTCAATTGCTATCTCATCAAAAGGATTGACAGACATCTTTACGTTATTCAGATCGACGCCTGAATTATCATTTAGGACGCGGATATTTACGTTGTAGTCCACCACTCGCTTCGCTGTTACAAGAACTTTCATGTATTCCTCTTATTTTTGAGGGATTTGATTTTTGGGATGGA
This sequence comes from Gammaproteobacteria bacterium, assembly GCA_002690865.1. Classification (GTDB taxonomy): domain Bacteria; phylum Pseudomonadota; class Gammaproteobacteria; order Pseudomonadales; family Azotimanducaceae; genus UBA7455. The sequence goes on from NZGG01000032.1 coordinate 65,344, forward strand.
GATAAACCAAGAGCCATGACGGCACGTATCTCCCATGTCGGCGCGATATTCTGCCGCGTTATAAATAGATAATCAATTCCTTTAGGTGTGAAGGTTTCATACAATAGAAGGCAATTGGTGACAATGGAGTAACAGCGGGATGGCAAGGGAGTCAATGGAATTTGATCTAATCGTGGTTGGGGGCGGTCCTTCGGGGCTTGCCACTGCGATTAAGTTCTCGCAGCTAGCCGCAGAACAAGGAGAAGACCTTACTGTCTGTCTGGTTGAAAAAGGATCGGAGATCGGAGCACACATTTTATCAGGTGCAGTAGTAGAACCGAGGGCCCTTAATGAACTTTTCCCTGACTGGCGAGATTTAGGGGCCCCACTTAAAAACCCCGTCACGCAGGACGATTTTTATTATTTCTTTAATAGTCAGCAAGGCGTCAGGTTGCCCTCCTGGATGATACCTAGTGAGTTACACAATGATGGAAACTTCGCCACAAGCTTGGGTAATCTCTGTCGTTGGCTTGGGGAACAAGCCGAGCAGCTCGGCATAAATATTTTTCCCGGATTTGCTGCTAGCGAGGTGCTTTTCAATGAAGATGGTTCAATAAAGGGCATAGCCACAGGAGACATGGGCATCGGGGAAAATGGTGAGCAGAAACCTAGTTACCAGCCAGGTTACGAACTCCACGCAAAATACACTGTATTTGCAGAGGGATGTCGTGGCCATCTTGGGAAACAGGTCATGTCCAGATTCGACTTGCAGGCTAAATCAGGAACACAACATTATGGGATAGGCTTTAAAGAAGTTTGGAACGTAGATCCGAAGAAACATGTGCCAGGTAAAGTAGTTCACACTGTAGGGTGGCCACTCGGCCATCTCCCCGGAGATACGGGAGGAGGATCCTATCTTTATCACTTAGAAAATAATCAGGTCGCTATTGGGTTAATAATCGACCTTAGCTATAAAAATCCTCACATCAGTCCATTTGACGAATTCCAGAGGTTTAAGCATCACAGCATAATAAGTGAAACCCTTGCAGGCGGTGAGAGAGTTTCATATGGCGCGCGTGCCATTATTAAAGGAGGATACCAGGCTTTACCAAAACTAACTTTTCCTGGAGGGTTATTAGTAGGTGATGATGCCGGATTTCTAAATAATTTGAAACAGAAAGGCACGCATACTGCTATGAAGTCAGGAATGTTGGCTGCTGAAACTATTTTTGAAGCGATAAAAAATGGCTCTTTGGGTAAAGAAGATTTAGTCGGGTACACAAATCGATATCAAGAATCATGGTTATACAACGAACTTTATAAAGCACGAAATACGATGCCCCTATTACATAAGTTAGGCTTATTCTTGGGCAGCGCATGCGTATGGTTAGACCAGTATATTTTCCGCGGCCGATTACCCTTTACTCTGCAGGACCTAAAACCAGATCACGAACAACTCGAACTTGCGAGTAGATCTATTAAACCGAGCTACCCCAAGCCTGATGGAAAAATTAGTTTCGACAAACTTTCTTCAGTCTTTATTACCAATACCTCTCATGAAGAAGATCAGCCGTGTCATCTTAAGCTTCATGACTCAAGTATTCCGATAAGCAGTAATCTTCCGCTATATGATGAACCTGCACAAAGATACTGCCCAGCTGGAGTCTATGAAGTGTTAATCGAAGAGAATGGCGACAAGCGCTTCCAGATAAATGCTCAAAATTGCATCCATTGTAAGACTTGTGACATCAAAGACCCTGGACAGAACATAAATTGGATTGCACCAGAAGGTGCTGGCGGCCCAAATTACGGGAACATGTAAGTACAAAGAGCGAACTTCGCGACTGCCTGAATTCTCGTATCACCACACCTGTAATTTCAGTATCTCCATAAAATCTTTTAGGTGGATGCAGTCCCTGTCTGTTCCAAGGATCATCGCCCGATTGGCACTTTCATCGAACTGTCTGACTAACAAATACGTTACACCGCGAAATTTCAAATGTGAATGCTCGACCATATCACCCCTCTCCTCAAAGGTACCTCGCACTGCCTTTAATACAAGGTCATTCAATCTGATTTCTTGATTATAGTGGAAAGTAGTCAAAGGCCAAAAAATAGCACGCGTATCTAATTGGTGGGTTCTCTGACGACATATACCTTTGTAAACCTCGGTCGCAGGAACTCTTCGAATATCCATTACATATTCTTCTAAATCACTATCTCGCAAAAACAACGTTTTATGGCCTTCTCCGAAAAAAGGCACACCAAGAAAAATCAAAGAACGGAAATACCAGTACCCATCTGCAACCGACAGCATTAAATCACGGCCAAATTGGTTTACAACAGCTTGATGCCAAGTCACTACCTCGGATCTAGACAGGCTACCATCCTTTAGCCTACCAATAACATCTAAAATCATTTTTCTATCGGGACGTTTTACTAGCAGCATGCTGAAGACTCTAATAACTCGAAGAAGACATTCTCGCTCCAAACACCTATGCGATTATCTTCTTTTACGAGTAGTTCCATCAGCTGATAATAGACATTCCTCGATAACTTTGCTTCGAGGCCATCTCGAACCATAACATACGGTGATGGCTCTCCCGAATTCAGATCAATCTTGAGACGAAGAGGATGTTCTTCATCCACGGTAATTTGATCCCCCATATTCGTGGTGAAGAATACTGATTGATGTCTTCCGTTCCCCACTTCCTGCATCAGGATAGCAATAAAAGGGGCATCAGAAACCTCTATTAGGTACTTCTCTTGTGGAGTAATAAGATAATACTTACCGTCATTTTCAAGTCTTAGTAAAGTTGAAAATAAACGAGCTATTCGATGTCGCGTAATTCGACTACCCAGGTAGCTCCACGAACCGTCATCACTTATAATTAAACCGAGATTCGAAACCTTTTGCGGATCCCACAAATGAATGGGCGGCCTATCTTTAAATTGCACGTCCTCAAGTTCCTTCAGCAAGGAATATGGAGTTTCACCAACCATCAGAATGGATACACCACAAATCTAGGCCATGCCATGACTTTCGAAACTAATAATCAACCACATAAGTTCGCCACCCAGCCCTCTTCTACCTAACTTTTTCCAATATGTGTATTCCACAAGCACTACCAAGGCCAATGACGTGGGTTAAACCAATTCGAGCTCCAATGACTTGACGTCTATCTGCTTCTCCTCGCAAATGAGCACTGACTTCGCAGATATTAGCTATGCCAGTCGCACCCAAAGGATGCCCTTTCGAGAGCAACCCTCCGGAAACATTAACTGGTATACGACCACCGAGGGCGACCTCACCTTCGTCAATCATTCGACCTCCTTCCCCCTCTCCGCACAGACCTAGATTCTCGTAGTGCAAGATTTCTGCAGTTGCAAAGCAATCATGTAACTCCACTAAATCAATATCTCTAGGCCCGATTCCCGAAGCCTCATAAGCCTGCTTCACAGCATTTCGGCTTAAAAGATTGATATCCGGCATAACTTGGTTCCGATCAGTGAAGGGGTCACTAGTCAGAACCGACGCCTTAACTCTGACACTCCTGCCTGGACCCATCTCTCTAACTTTTTTCTCACTTACTAGCAATACTGCAGCGGCGCCATCAACGTTTGCGGAACACATAAGTTTGGTATTTGGATATGCGATCATCTCCGAATTCATCACGTCTTCGAGTGGAGTCTCGATCCGATACATCGCTTTGGGATTCATTGTCGAATGATAATGATTTTTAACTGATACTTTTGCGAATTGCTTGAAAGTCGTACCATATTTTCTTGAATGCTCCATACCAGCTTCTGCAAATATTGCTGGCATAGTGTTGGAACCTAAAAGACCTTCTTTAGGAATACCACTGCCAACACGCTCAGTGCCCAATAGCCCCTTACCCATCTGCTCAACACCCACTGCAAGCACGACATCAAAGACACCAGCCTTAATAGACAGCCATGCCTCACGAAACGCCGTCGCCCCTGTTGCACAGGCGTTTGCGCAATTAACGACACTGATCCCAGTTTGACCAATCTCACCAAGAATTCGTTGGCCAACCATACCATTTGCTTGTTGAAGATTACCGCAATAAAGTGCTTGTATGTCCTTAATAGACAAACCTGCATCGTCCAGCGCCATCAATGCAGCTTTAGCACCCAACTGAGAGACATTTTCTGCCGGGAAACGACCAAACTTAATCATGTCTATTCCCTTTATATATACGTCAGTCATCTAATTAATCTCGACCTTGTCCCTCACGGAGCTAGCTTCGTGTGGCAGGTTGAAAAAAATAGCTGATATAGCTATTTCCCGCTTTATCCTTTCTTCCTAAAGCATCGCCAAATACCACCTCTAATTTCATACCAAACTCAATACTTTCCGGTTTCGGATCCACATTAATTAAATTCCCCTTTATTGTGCCGCCCATATCGAGGTCAACGATAGCAGAAATATAAGGAACATCCACACCAGGGAAACTGCGATACACAATGGAATAAGAATACAGGGATCCCTCACTCGCAAGTCTAATGCTTTTAAATTTCCCTCTCGCCCCACACCTCGAACAGTGCAGACGATCACCTGAAAAAATTACATCGCATACACAACATTGAGACCCCTCTAAGTAAGGGCTATTTGTTTCTAACCCTTTTAACCAAGAAACCACTGGTAGCGCCAACGTCTCATTCATTTTTTATGACCACCATATTGTTTGTCTATGGATAATATAAACTTGAAGTAGTAGAAATTGAAAAAAATTTCAGTGAGTGCTTCGGAAGTACCCCTCCCGCGAAGGTAAGAATTCTAAACCTCCCAGCTCAAATAACTCAGATTTACTTCCCCCCTCCAAAGCTGCAACCAATATTTTTTCGAAGATAACTTCGCCTAATTTATCAATAGATAGATTTTCATCATATGACGAAATACGCTGCCATAAAAGACCGGGTAATTGATTGTCTAGCAGAAAATATTTGGGCAGCTAAAACTGAAAATCGGATGAATATTACAGGTAGTGCTCTCCTTCGAGAGCTCCTTTACAGTTTCCACCTAATCCTCGATGGCAACCCAGTCTGACGAAATCCTTTTTACGAGGATCGACTCGGGTATCCACCTCTGGGTGTGCCTCATACGAATTGAACCGGGTTAACCTACCAAACGTGTTATGTCCCGGAAAGGCTCTAACAGCGGACGCCAGTATCGAACAGATTAATCAGTAAAAATATGCTTTTAACTAATTAGCGCGATTGATTTCTTTCTTAGTCGGCGCATTCCATGCAACCATCGATCAATGTTATCACCCTTGCGACGGACATACTCTTCCACTTCAGGATGCGGAAGCACATAGAAACGCTCCATACGAATTGTTTCAACCACAACTTTTGCGAGTTCTTCAGGTTCCAAAATACCATCAGTTTGACCGTCACCCAAACTTTTAGGTCCCATCGCTGTATTAACCCCCTGTGGACATAATACCGAAACATGGATGCCTGCATCACCGTGGGTTATTGCCAGAAACTCTGCTAGTTTCACGCTAGCTGCTTTTGTGACGGAATATACTCCAGCACTCAAGGCCGCTAGTAATCCTGCAGCACTTGCTGTATTCAACAAGTATCCTTCTCCTCGCTCTATCATTCCAGGTAAGACAGCTCGGGCTGCATACATATGTGACATTACATGCAGATTCCACTGAGCATGCCACTCGTTATCTTCAACGTCAGTTAGAACCCCATCATGTCCCTTTCCTGCGTTAGAACAGAACAAATCAATTTGCCCAAACTTAGACTCAGTAGCAGCCACAAGCTCTTGTATCTGCCTTTCATCGGTAACATCACAGGCCATTCCTTCACAACCTAATTGAGATGAGATAGCCTTAACCGCAGCCGCATCAAGATCAGCTAACATGACCCCACGAGCGCCCTCTGCAAGAAAGGCTCGAGCCATTGCAGCACCAATACCTCCACTTCCTCCAGTGATTACTGCAACTTTGTCAACTAATTCCATTTCAAACCCTTATCCTGTTGTATCGGACGCTCAAAAGTACACTCGTGCCATTTGATACGCAAGATTAAAAGGCTAAACAATTCCATTTTCTCTAAAAGATGCTATCTCCTCATCCGAGAAACCAGCTTCAGTTAATACTTCTTCTGAATGTTCACCTAAACGCGGAGGCTTTGAGCGAATACTCGGGCCATCTTGATCTGTTATATAACCAGCTTTCACCAGCGTTACTTGACTATTATCAAGGATTGGAGACTGCACCGATTCAAAAACACCACGATGGTCAAATTGTGGATCTTCAATAACATCCGGGACTGATCGAACTTCGGCGACCGGAACACCACCTTTTGCCAAGGCTTCTAACCAGTACCTTGTATTCTTTTGTACAAGAGCAAGAGTTACAAAATCTGCAACAGCGTCGCAATTCTCGATACGACTAGTCATAGTGCTAAAGCGCCCATCAGTGAGCCTTTTCTCTATTCCCAAGATAGAGAAAAGTTTTTCAACCTGAATTTGAGTGAGTGCTGTAATTTGTATTTGTCCATCAGAGGTTGGAAAAACATTTCCGGTAGGTTGCCTAGTAGGCGACATATTACCGAGAAGGCCAACCAAAGCCCCCTGATTGAAATAATCACTATATTGAACAGCTTGAAGAACAACTGCCGTATCCATCATGGCTACATCTATGCGCTGCCCTAGCCCGGTTTGTTCTCTTCGATATAAAGATGCCGATATAGCAAATGCGGCATTGAGACCCGTACCCATATCAACAGGCGCGAAACCTGTTCGTGTGGGTCCTGTACTTTCGTGTCCCGTCTGCGACATCATGCCAGAAGAAGCTTGAATAGCTCCATCATAAGCCGCCTCACCAGCTTTTGGTCCGTCTTGCCCATAGCCTGAGATAGAACAGTAAATAAGATCAGGCTTGACCAACTTTAATACGTCATAACCTAAACCTCTTTTTTCCATGGTTCCAGCCTTAAAATTCTCTACTAATACATCCGCCTCACTTACCAACTCTTTGATAATAGCGACAGCCTCTGGAGTCTTGAGATTTAAGGTAAGGCTTCGTTTGTTTAAGTTCATGTTCATAAAAGAAGCAGTCAATCCATGGCTGTCCTGCCCCTCAACTATATCGCGATTTATATCTCCAATTTTGGGCTGCTCTATCTTGATAACTTCTGCCCCTAGAAGAGAAATTTGCATAGCCGCAAAAGGTCCGGCTAAAACTTGGGAAAAATCAATTACGCGAATACCTTCAAAAGCCTGAGGCATTTTTTCTCCTTAAATAAATTTATAACACTTAGGATAAACCAGCTACTTGCGCGAGTCATGCGCTGCTATCATTAACGGAGCTCCACTTCCTGCTGAAAAAATCTTGCAAAAAATATATTACGGCTACTGGTTGATTATAGGCGCTTTTTTCGCTGAGTTTATATCCGTTGGGATACAAAACTACATCATTGGTCCGTTTATGATACCTATGATAGATGACTTCGGTTGGACACGTGCAGAATATACCCTTCCTCGGACAGTCGGCGGATTTGTGACTGCAGCAACTGGATTCATAATTGGTAGTTATTTAGATCAGTGGGGGCCGAAAAAGTTTATGGTCTTTGGGGCTCTCATTTTATCTGTATCTCTTTATCTCTTATCAGAAATTACAGAACTATGGCATTGGGTGATACTTAACGGCGTAATTCTTACCATTGGAGCAGCGCTTGTTGGTAATCTTGTCGTAAACGTTACGCTCATAAAATGGTTTGTAGATTTCCGTGGCAGAGCCATTGCGCTCGCCGCTATGGGAGTTTCCTTTGCAGGAGTAATACTTACACCTTTTACCACTTGGGCTATCGATACATATTCTTGGAGATTCACATGGCAACTGCTTGCTCTATTAACCCTTGTTCTAGTGATACCTCCAGCTCTAATCATGCGCCGCTCACCAGAAGATTATGGTTTACAGCCAGACGGCCGAACCAAGGGAGACGACCAGAAAGGTTTAACGAAAAACGCAATAGTTGATTTCAATCGATCATTAACACGGAGACAAGCACTAAGCACCAAAACTTTCTACTGGCTAGTGATTGCATTCACATTATTTACGATTTCGATCCAAGTAATGCTTTTACAAACAGTACCTCTAATGACGGATGCCGGATACGATAGGAAAACTGCCGCACTAATGATCACCGTGATATCTGTTCCCGCGATGCTAGCAAAGCCCGTTTGGGGTTGGCTAATCGATGGACTGCAGCAGCCCAGACTTCTCGCTGCAGTAAGTTCTTTAGTAAGCGCCAGCGCGCTATTTATAATAGTTTATGCAACGAACGGTAATCACCTAGGTTTGTTGATAGTGGGATTCCTCCTGCTAGGTCTTGGCTGGGGGGGGATGATTCCGCTTCAAGAGGTCATTTGGGCCGCATTTTTTGGTAGACGGCACATAGGTGCGGTAAGAGGTGCTGCAATGCCTTTTATGATCTGTCTTGGATCAATCGCGCCGATTGCGACGTCATACTATTATGATGTGGTTGGGGACTACAATGGAGCAATCATGACCGTGGGGTTAGCCAACCTTATAAGCTCAGTAATAATAATGTTGATAAAAATGCCATCTCTCAGTAGTAACCAAGGATTCGAGAAAAGATGATCCACGGAAAACTATGGTAAGCTTTTGCCATCGCACACAAATTAGTATTTGGGCCAATTTACCTGTGATTAATCGAGAATACTTTAAGAGGAAGAACCTATGAGTACCCCCGCAAAAGTGGTTGTTGTCCCCAAAGAACCAGGTAGACTAAATATCGTAGACATAGAATTGCCAGACCCGGGTCCTTATCAGATAGTTGTTAAACAATACGCGAGCGGTATCTGTCACAGCCAACTTCACCAAATGCACGCGGCTCGGGAAAATCCGGTCATTCTCGGTCACGAGTCAACCGGAAAAGTAACTAAGATCGGTGCAGAAGTAAAACACGTTTCTCCTGGCGACACAGTGTTGGTCACATGGGTACCTAGAAACATGACAGAAGGCTCAAGATCACCTGAACCAGCCGTCCTCGAGCTTCCGAATGGAGAAAAAGCATACTCAGAAAATGTATTTACCTGGGCAGACTACACAATTGCGGATGAACAATATGTTGTAAAAGTAAGCAGCGAAATAGATAAAGAAGTTACTTCAATCATTGGCTGCGCAGTAATGACTGGTGCGGGAGCGGTAGAAAATACAGCTAAGGTAAAAACTGGCGATAGCGTTGCCATTTATGGCGTTGGTGGTGTCGGATTATCTGCGGTAGTTGCTGCAAAAACATTAGGCGCGAACCCTATTATTGCAATTGATCTTGACGAGGAGAAACTCGCCTTCGCGCGTCAGTTTGGTGCTACTCACACCATAAATGCTGGGGAGCAGAATCCAATCAGAGCAATAAAAGATTTAACAACAAGTCAAACAAAAAAAAGTATGACCTCTCGTCCAGTCTCAGGAGCCGATTTCGTATTTGATTGCATTGGTGTCAAGAAAACTATGGAACAAATTGTACCTTCAGCAAGAAGCGGTTTCTTTGGTGCAGAACCGGGTGGAACAGCTGTCCTCGTGGGCGTACCCACAACTACCGTAGAATTAAATGCCCGTGATATTCTCCTCAGTGAGAAAAAATTTATTGGCAGCATAGGAGGTTCTTGCTCACCCGAGCGTGATTTTCCCCGGTATATAGAATGGTTCGAGAAAGGTTTATTGGATCTGCATCAGTTAGTCACAGAACGATATGAACTCAAAGATATTAATGAAGCTACTGATGCTTTGCAGTCAGGGAAGATTTCTGGACGCGCGATAATGGTTTTTTAAGGGCTCTTATCGCGCGTATTATTAAATTCCTGGTACAGGGAAACGTTCACAGAACTTTTTAACTTCACCACGTATCTCCTCTAGCAAGTTTTGTTCTTGTGAGTTTTTCAAACAAGTTAAAATCCAGGTGCCCAACTGCTGCATATCGCCCTCTACCATCCCTCGCGCAGTTGCCGCTGGAGTACCCATTCTTATGCCACTTGGACGAAGAGGAGGGTTGGGATCATCTGGTATTATTTGTTTGTTAGTCGTAATGTTAACTTCGTCCAACACCTCTTCGGCTTGACGTCCATCTAATCCAAAACTCGAGCTCGTTTCAACAACGAGCATATGGTTATCAGTTCCCCCCGTTACTAGCGATACATCTGCGTCCAGGAATGTTTGAGCTAAAGCTTTTGCATTCAACAAAACCTGCTGAGCATAATTTCTAAACTCTTCAGTCTGAGCTTTCAATAGCGTTATCGCAATCGCCGCTACAGCATTCATATGAGGACCTCCCTGCAACCCTGGGAACACCGATTTATCAATTTTAGAAGCCAAAGATTTAGTGCAGAGAACCATGCCACCCCTTGGCCCACGAAGCGACTTATGCGTTGTAGTCGTCATTAGATCAAACCCAAAATCAAATGGATTTTTCATTGCACCACCAGCAACCAACCCTCCAAAATGGGAAGCATCAGTCATCGTCAAAGCTCCTACTTCATCAGCAATATCTTTAAATGCTGCATAATCAATATCTCGGGGATAAGATGTATAGCCACATAGAACTAATTTCGGTTTATTTGCTATCGCATCTTCACGGACCTTGTCGTAATCAATAGACCCATCTTTCGGATTGGTGACATAACGAACGAAGTTAAACAATTTACCCATATGCGAGACTGGCGCACCATGAGTCAGGTGCCCGCCATGAGAAAGATCCATAGCCATAATAGTATCACCAGGCTCCAACAAACCGAGGTAAACAGCTTGATTCATAGCGGAACCTGATAACGGTTGGACATTCGCATGTTCGCACTTGAATACTTCTTTCGCGCGCTCTCTAGCTAGAGTCTCAATCTCATCTGTAAATTTCTGCCCACCATAATACCGCCGCCCAGGATATCCTTCTGAGTACTTATTAGTAAATACACTCCCCAGAGTGGCGAGAACTTCAGGAAAAGTATAATTTTCTGATGGAATTAACTCGATACCTTTACGCTGTCGATCTTCTTCGCCTTTCAAGGCTGCATAAATGGCTGGATCATTTTGGCTAAGGATTTCAAGATTATCAGGCACAGGCATTCTCCGGTGATTAACGTCGATAAATTCCGAATACCCAGGCGAGCGGCTCAACTTGATCACACTTCCCGGTGGTTAAATCCACCCTAGTCGCCAGTCATGTGACGTAGTACAGTTTATACGTGCTTCCCCTCGATTTAAACATAATTAAGGAATACTATGACGATTCGTGAGCTTTATTTTCAATCATCATCAGCGTCAATGCCAATTGACACTCTAGAACTAGATAGTCTGATGGATGAATTACCCCAATGGGAGATACAAGGCTTATCAATTGCATATCTCGTTCGTGATTATAAATGCACTGACTTCTTAACAGCGATGGCCTTAGCTAAGAAAATCACTGACCTAGCAGAGCTTTACAACCACCATCCAGAGTTGACAATACGCTGGGGAAAGCTAAGTATAAAGTGGTGGACACATACGGCAAACGGCATTACTAATAATGATGTTTACCTAGCACATCAGTGCGATCTGATAAATCAGGATTAAAAATAGCCTACTTCAATATTAATTTACACAATTGAATTAATCATTAATGGAAAGGTAATTGAGTCAAATCGACATTGCCCCCGCTTAAGATAATTGCGACTCGTTTCCCTGAGAATAGGTCCTTATTGCGGAGTAAACCTGCCAAGGGCACGGCACAAGAAGGCTCAATAATAATTTTTAGACGGGTCCATAACAGATACATCGCCCTTACAACTTCATCATCCGTGACAAGCAAAATATCTTTTACTAAATTTTGTATTATTGGAAAGTTCAATGACCCAAGGGTAGTCCTTAATCCATCACAGATAGTATTAGGATTATGTTCTGGGATTCTTTCACCAGTCTGCAAAGACCGATAGGCATCATCAGCACCTTCGGGTTCGACGCCATATGTAGTAACCTTATCTTCAGAAAACCCTAATAAACAGCCTGCAAGCAATCCTCCTCCTCCGACGGGAATTATAGCAATATCCACATCTTCCACTTGCTCAAGTATTTCTAATGCGGCTGTTCCTTGACCCGAAATCACTTGCTCGTCGTCGTAAGGAGGCACAAAATAAGCACCTGTATCCTTTACTAGTTGCTGCAGTGTCTCTTCTCTAGATTTAAGGTTAGAAGCACATTCAATAATTTCCCCACCGTAATTTACAATCGCATCCTTCTTAACCTGTTTCGTATTTTCAGGAACAATAATTCGAGCTCGCATATTGCTAGTAGCGGCAGCCCAGGCCAACGCAGCTCCATGGTTACCCGAAGAATGTGTCGCCACACCGCTATTTATTGCGTCTTTAGACAAACTAAGGACAGCATTCGTGGCACCCCGAGCCTTAAACGCACCTGTCTTTTGAAAGTTCTCACATTTAAAGAATAACTCTGCCCCCGAGAGATTATTCAAAGACTCACTCTTTAGAATCGGGGTTTCGTGGATAAAGGGGCGAATTCTAGTATGTGCGAGCTTTATATCGTCAAAATCAAGCATTTCAACGCTGCCATCATCAGTGCAAAAAACATCGTAAGCCAGTTTCCAAAAGAGCGATATTGTGCTCCTCACAGGCCGCCTTAACAATCTCATCCCTGACAGAACCTCCAGGGTGTGCTACAACCATCACATGACTTTTAGCAGCACGATCAATATTATCTCTAAAAGGAATATATGCATCTGAGCTTAGACAGAGATTATCAAACGACCCGACCCAACTGAGTTTTTCGTCCCTCGAGATCGACTCCGGAAGAATTTGCAACTTGGATACAACATCCTTTTGCTCATTTTGGGATAAATCATCCCAAAGCAAATACTGATCAACAACATTTGCTTTATCAGGTTTTGTTAGTCCTTTTTGGAATACCAGCGCCTGCACTTTCGGATGAAACTGCATCATCCATTTATCTGCCTTATCACATGCGAGTCGAGTGCAGTGAATACGCGACTGCTGCCCGGCACCAAGGCCAATTACTTGCCCGTCATAAGACACACAAACACTATTGGACTGGGCATATTTCAATGCTGTAGTCCCAACTAACAAACTCTCTGTGACGTCTGAAGAGACCCCTGAAAATAAATCTTTTGAAATCGCAATCGCATTCCTTTCCTGTTCAAAATTGAAACCAAATAACTGCCTTTCTTCTGTTACGGGGGGGACATAAGATGGATCCATTTGTAAAATAATGTAAGCACCCGACTTCTTACTCCTAAGAATATCTAGCGCGACGTCATCATAATCAGGAGCTATGATTAAATCAGAGACCTCCGATTTCAGTAATAAGGCAAGACTTTCATCGACTTTTTGACTAACTGCCAAAGCATCGCCAAAAGAACACATCCGATCACCACCACGCGCTCTAGCATAAGCAGTTGCAATCGGTGATAAATCTCTCGAAGCAAGAAACTGAGCGTTCAGAAACTCCTGAGACAATGGAGCTGCTACCGCAGCCCCTGCTGGAGAAACATGTTTGAAGGAAGCCGCTGAAGCTTTCCCAGAGGAATCTGCTAATTCCATCACAAGTTGCCAAGCCATTAATGCATCTAAAAAATTGATATAGCCGGGCGTCCCGTTGAGAACTCGCAAATCTTTTGTCGGATTTGAAACAAAGGCTTTTCCCTGATGCGGATTCACGCCATACTTCAACGGTGTTCTCATATAGATACACTCATTTTCTTAAATTACTTATTCCGTTTACCGTTCACACTTAACACTTCTTATTCTTAGTTCTTCTCAATTTTTGCCCAGCTGTCCCGCAAAGATACAACCCTATTAAAGACCAATTTTTCTGGCGCAGAAAGTTTACTATCTATACAGAAGTAACCCTCACGCTCAAATTGAAAACTTTGACCGATAACGGCAGCGCTTAGACTTTCCTCTACAACACCTTCATATACTTTTATAGAGTCAGGATTGACTACTCCTAGATTATCAACCTCACTTAAATCAGGGTTGTCGATATTAAATAATGGCTCGAACAAACGAATCTGAGCCTTTAGCCCCTCAGTTGCCGAAACCCAATGAATAACGCCACGAACTTTTCTACCCTCAGGATTTTTGCCTAACGTATCTGGGTCATAGGTGCAGCGAAGCTCCAAAATATGATCATTGTTATCCTTAATCACCTCCTCAGCACGAATAACGTAACCATACCTCAGACGCACCTCAGCCCCTGCCACTAATCTTTTATATTTTCTATTCGCCTCTTCACGGAAATCATCCCGGTCAATAAATATTTCACGGGTGAAATGTAACTTCCTATGACCCATCATCTCATCCTTTGGATGGTTTGGTGCATCTAATACCTCAACACAATCTTTCGGTAGATTTTTTATAACTATCTTCAGAGGGTTCATAATCCCCATCACACGGGGCGCATTTCTATCTAGATCATTTCGAATACAACTTTCCAAAACAGCAAGCTCAACATTATTATCACTTTTTGTAACGCCAATTCGCCGGCAAAAATCCCTAATGCTTCTGGGCGTATATCCCCTACGACGTAATCCAGCTATCGTTGGTAGCCTTGGATCATCCCAACCATCAACGATACTCAAGTCAACAAGTTGCTTAATTTTTCTTTTACTCATCAAAGTATATTGTAAATTCAACCTAGAAAATTCAATCTGTTGCGGATGAGAAACCATACATAACTCATCAAGAACCCAATCATAGAGAGGCCTATGATCTTCAAAACTTAGATCACAAAGAGAATGAGTAATACCCTCGAGCGAATCTGAAAGGCAATGGGTATAATCGTACAGGGGATAAATGCACCATTTATCCCCTGTCTGATGATGTGATGCATGGCGGATCCGGTATATCGTTGGGTCACGCATATTCATATTAGGTGACGCCATATCGATTTTTAAACGCAAAACTTGCTCCCCATCGGCAAATTCACCAGCTTTCATTCGCCTAAAAAGCAATAGATTCTCCTCAATGCTCCTATCCCGAAAAGGGCTGTCCCTACCTACTTCTGTCAGCGTGCCGCGATACTTTCGAATATCCTTTGCATCCAAAGAATCAACATAGGCTTTCTTATTTTTTATAAGACTTTCAGCAAGATCATATAGCTCATCAAAATAATCTGAAGCGTAACGTTCCTCATCCCATTCAAAGCCGAGCCAGGATATATCTGCCTTAATTGCATTAACAAATTCAACACTCTCTTTAAGCGGATTTGTATCGTCAAAACGTAAATTTGTTTTCCCACCAAATTCCTTCGCCAAACCAAAACTTAGACAAATAGCTTTCGCATGCCCAATATGAAGGAATCCATTTGGTTCAGGAGGAAATCGAGTAACGATACTGCCGCCGTTTTTACTAGAAGCGACGTCCCGCTCCATGATATGGCGAATAAAGTTGACAGGATAGTTTTCTCTATCATCATCCATTTTGAAATCCTAGTTAACTAATGCCCCGATACAAACGATAATCGCCATAATCAAAATACACCATTTTAGCGTGTTATTTGTGACATTTAGCGCAAACTTCACACTTATTATTGTTCCACTGACCGTTCCAGCAGCGAGAATTAATCCTGGAACCCACAATACTTGATCTCTAACGGCAAACACTAGCAAGGCTACAATACAAAACGCACCGGTACACACCATCTTTAGGGCATTAGTTCTCAATAAGTCATAGCGTAAACCGCCGGCAAGAGCAAAAATGAGTATAAAGCCCACCCCAGCCTGGACAAAACCTCCATATAAACCCGTAGCAAAAAGGCCAAAGCCCACTAAAGGCCGCTCCTTTAATTTATAGAATCTTGCCCCATCAGATGGGAGAACGACTGAAGGAAAAAAAATGATGGCTAAGGCCATCATAATCATAGCTGTCAACAAAAATGGTTCAAGTAACCAAATAGGTAAATAAGAGGCTAGTAATGCTCCAATGAAAGCACCACTCAAGGTTGGAATAAGCACAGGGAGAATCGCCTGCGTATCAAGATACTTATTACTGTGAAATTCTTTGATACCCACGAAAGATCCCAGCAAAACACCGACTCGGTTGGTCGCATTAGCGATATCGGCAGGCATTCCCATAAAAAGCAATGCCGGAACTGAAAACATAGAACCACCACCCGCAATAGTATTCACAAAACCACAAATCATCCCCCCTGTAAGAAGTAGAAGCACGCTAAGTGTAGTAAGTTCATATTCCATCTGGAGAAGTCTCCTCTAAGCGCCTGCATTACAACCACTAACACAAAGAATGGTATAGATGGCTATAGCAATGTCAAATGATGACATTAGATCACCGCAAACACTTGCATTAGGATGTTTTACCGCTATCATTATTGACATGCACTTTAATGACAGTTTTAGACATATCGGCTTAGGCACCAAATTAGTTCCTATACATATAGGAATATTATGCCGGCTGGGCTATTACTATTTTAGAGATTTTTAATCGCCCCATATTTGGGTGCTAACCGCCCGACATAAAACCTCGATAGGCGGCAGCTTAATCGGGGTTTTTTTTGCCTAATAAAAAGTAGAGTGAACGGAGAACAATATGACGGAGTTAATCGTGGATGATCTAAATGTATTAAGCGAGGAGACATTAATCAATCCCAACGAGCTCAAAAAAGCTGTGCCTGCTTCAGCTGAAGCGCTGGCCACAGTAGCCCAAAGTAGAATAGCCATAAGAGAGATTCTTGAACGTAAGGATCCTCGTCTGTTAGTTATTACTGGACCCTGCTCAATACATGATATTGATGGCGCCTTAGATTACGCATCCCGTTTAAAGAAACTTGCCGATGAAGTTTCAGACAATCTATATCTTGTAATGAGGGTCTACTTCGAGAAACCAAGGACGACTATCGGCTGGAAGGGACTTATCAACGACCCATATCTTAACGACTCATTTAATATTGTTGAGGGGCTCAAAATAGGTCGAAAACTATTAATCGACGTGGCTGAATTGGGACTTTCCACATCTACTGAAGCTCTAGATCCAGTCTCTCCTCAATACCTTCAGGATATGATTAGCTGGAGTGCTATCGGAGCGCGCACAACAGAATCCCAAACTCACCGAGAAATGGCGAGCGGTCTTTCATCCGCTGTTGGCTTTAAAAATGGGACAGACGGGGGCCTAGAAGTGGCTATAAATGCTCTTCAGTCGGTATCAGAACCCCATCGATTCCTTGGGATTAATCATGAGGGAGCGGTATCCATTATTCACACACGAGGTAATCGGCACGCGCATATAGTGCTTAGAGGGGGTGGCGGGACCACAAACTACGACAGTCAAAACGTATCGGTTTGTGAACAGCAACTTCTAAAGGCGGGAATACCGGCAAACATCATGATTGATTGTAGCCATGCAAATTCTAATAAAGATCATAATCTTCAACGACAAGTAATGGAAAATGCGGCCAACCAGATTAGTGATGGAAATAAATCGATTATCGGTTTCATGGTTGAAAGTAATATCAATGCAGGTAATCAATCTATTCCCGATGATCTAAACGATCTTCAGTATGGAGTATCCGTTACAGACAAATGTGTAGATTGGGAGACAACGGAGACAATGATTCGAGGACTTCAGCAAAGCGTAAGAGAATTCCTCCCATCGAGGGGTGTGCTTAGTATGGCTGATTTAGTGAAGTCTTGAATTTAACGCCTGGAATTTATTTGAAGTACGCATTTTCTCGGGATGAGTGATCAGTTACATCACTGACGCCCTTAAGCTCCGGGATGCGTTCCATCAGAGATTTTTCAACTCCTTCTTTTAAAGTCATGTCGACCATTCCACAGCCTTGGCAACCACCCCCAAATTGCAACACTGCTATTCGGTGATCGGTTATCTCAACGAGGGTAACCATCCCACCGTGTTCTGCTAGCGATGGATTGACCTCACTGTGGAGCACATAGTTAATTCGATCTTCGATAGGGCTGTCATCTGAGACCTTAGGGACTTTCGAATTCGGGGCTTTAATAGTGAGCTGTCCACCCATTCGATCCTCAGCATAATCTACCAAGGCATCCTGCAAAAATGGCTTACTTCGATCGTCTACCCATCCATCAAAACCGTCATACTCTAATTTTTCATCAGACGATTGCTGTTCCCCCTCAGAGCAATACGCAATACAAGTCTCCGCCATCGGAGTCCCTGGATCGGTGATAAAGATGCGAATGCTGACATTATCAGATTCTTGTTTATCAAGCAGGTCACGCAAATAACTTTGCGCTGACTCGGTTATTTCAACCATGCACTTCCCTTCCGCTATTTTAGGGATGAATTAGTATAAGTTTACTCCAGCTAAGCACGCTACACCATGCGAATTTAGCTTGCTTTCTAGTAATTAAATTAATCTCTATGAATTCTACTCATTCTAATCGGTAATGATCTTCAAATTACTATTCGGAAAAAATTGTTAAACTTCACCAATAACCCGAGAAAAAAAATGACCGCCAACCGACTTAAGCAAGAGCTGGAGAAAAGAATCCTCGTGATGGATGGTGCTATGGGCACTCTCATACAGGAAGAACGCCTATCGCAAGAGGACTATCACGGCAAACGTTTCTCGAAACACACTTCAAGTCTAGATGGAAATAATGAAATACTAGTTCTAACCCAGCCGGAATTAATCGCGGATATACATCGCCAATATCTTGCCGCAGGTTCGGACATAATTGGAACCAATACATTTACGGCAAATCGAATTTCTCAAGCAGACTATGGTACCGAGGACTTAGTTTACGAAATCAATTTTGCTGCTGCACAACTAGCAAGAGACGTTTCAGATGAATTTGAGAACAGTACTAAACCACGATTTGTAGCAGGAGCTATTGGGCCAACCACACGGTCAGCCAGCCTCTCTCCTGACGTTAACGACCCAGGTTTTCGAAACATCACCTTCGACGATTTAGTCATCGACTATAGCGAAAGCTTGAAGGGGCTTATCGATGGAGGTGTGGACGTAATATTAATTGAAACCATATTTGATGTATTAAA
This sequence comes from Gammaproteobacteria bacterium, assembly GCA_002690865.1. Lineage (GTDB taxonomy): Bacteria > Pseudomonadota > Gammaproteobacteria > Pseudomonadales > Azotimanducaceae > UBA7455. Next base: position 84,383 of record NZGG01000032.1, read on the forward strand.
TAGCAAAGCTGCAATCTATGCCTCCCTAACGATCCTAGAGGAACGCCAATTAGATTTGCCAATTATGATTTCGGGAACTATTACAGATGCAAGTGGAAGATTGCTATCCGGGCAGACAACTGAAGCTTTTTGGGCTTCGGTATGTCACGCGAAACCTATCAGTATTGGCTTTAACTGTGCTCTTGGTGCTGAAGATCTGAGATCTTATATAAATTCTATTTCAAATGTTGCCGACTGTTTTGTCAGCGCTTATCCTAATCGTGGCTTACCTAATGAATTCGGTGAATACGATGAAACCGTAGAAGAAATGGTGAACAGCATTAAGGGCTACATGGAAAGCGGCCTTGTCAATATTGTTGGTGGTTGCTGTGGTACAACAGCAGAACATATTGCAGCTTTTTCCAAACTAGCTAGCGTTTATCCCCCCAGGGCAACCAAAGCAACCACTCAAGAGACCAGACTCAGCGGTCTAGAACCTTTTAATATCAATAGTAATAGTCTCTTTGTTAACGTCGGGGAGCGAACCAATATTACAGGGTCTGCACGATTTTCCCGCCTTATCAAACAAGAAGATTATGAGGCTGCTCTCGAAGTGGCACAACAACAAGTCGATAATGGTGCACAGATTATTGATATTAACATGGACGAAGGCATGCTGGACTCAAAGGCTGCCATGGTCAAATTTCTAAATCTTATCGCGGCAGAACCAAATATCAGTAAAGTTCCAATTATGATTGACTCCTCTAAGTGGGAAATCATTGAAGCTGGACTAAAGTGTCTACAAGGCAAATCCATCGTCAACTCAATAAGCTTAAAAGCTGGGGAAGACGAGTTTAAAGAACAAGCCAAACTTTGTCTTAAATATGGTGCAGCCGTAATCGTAATGGCTTTCGACGAAAAGGGTCAGGCGGAAAGCCTCACTAGAAAGAAGGAAATATGTAAACGCTCTTACAATATTTTAGTGAATGAGATTGGATTCTTGCCTCCAGATATCATCTTCGATCCCAATGTTTTTGCCGTAGCAACAGGGATTGAAGAACACAACACCTATGGTATCGACTTTATCAAATGCTGCAGATATATCAAAAAAAGTCTGCCGGGTGCGCTAATCTCTGGCGGGATTAGTAATGTTTCATTTTCTTTTCGAGGCAACAATAAAGTTCGGGAAGCAATACATGCGGTATTTTTATATCACGCAATTAGGGCCGGGCTTACAATGGGTATCGTCAATGCTGGCCAACTAGAAATCTACGAACAAATTCCCGAGGATCTAAAAAATTGCGTAGAGGATGTAATACTCAATCGAAAACACAACGCCACAGAAGCGTTAATCGAGATTGCGCAAAAATACTCTGGTGAGGCGTCAAGGAGCATAAAAGAGGACCTTTCATGGAGAACATTGCCAATCAGGGAAAGACTTTCTTATGCGCTTGTTCAAGGGAACAATAAATTTATAGTCGAAGACACAGAATACGCTCGTCTTGAGTCAACAAACCCGATTGAAGTAATCGAAGGTCCCTTGATGGATGGGATGAATCGAGTTGGTGATTTATTTGGGGCAGGAAAAATGTTTCTTCCGCAGGTGGTAAAAAGTGCACGGGTTATGAAGCAGGCAGTTGCGCATCTAATTCCCTTTATCGAAGAGGAAAAAGAAGGAACAAATCGCACCAAAGGAAAAATTCTAATGGCTACAGTAAAAGGTGATGTTCATGACATTGGTAAGAATATCGTAAGCGTAGTCCTACAGTGTAATAATTACGAAGTGATAGACCTCGGCGTGATGGTGCCTGCGGATAAAATATTAGAAGCGGCAAGAGGACAAGAAGTAGATTTAATCGGCTTGTCAGGGTTAATCACGCCTTCTCTTGAAGAAATGGTACAAGTTGCGAGGGAGATGCAGCGACAGTGCTTTAGGCTACCTTTGTTGATAGGAGGTGCCACAACTTCTAAAGCTCACACTTCAGTAAAAATCGAGCCGTGTTATCAGAATGATGCCGTGATCTACGTGCCAGACGCTTCGCGTGCCGTGACCGTAGCAACTAAGCTTTTGAACGGCAAAACCAAAGAAGCTTTTTGCAAACAGATTCATGAAGAATATGAAATCGTTAGGGAAAGGAACAAGAAGCGTCGTCCAAAAAGCAACGTACTTCCATATACGGAAGCCGTCGCGAATAAAGGCCGTCTAAACTGGGAGGCATATAGTCCACCAAGCCCAATCTTTACTGGAACTAAAACACTTACTGAATATTCAATTTCTGAACTCTTACCATATATAGACTGGACACCTTTTTTTATTACCTGGGAGCTTGCAGGAAAATATCCGAAAATCTTAGATGATCCAATTGTTGGAGAAGCTGCAAGTGTATTATTCAAAGATGCAATGAATATGTTGAATCAATTAATAAAGAATGATGCACTAAAAGTGGACGCGGTGATCGGATTCTGGCCTGCGAATTCTGACGGGGATGATATTGTATTATTCGAAGACTCAAGTCGATCAAAAGAACTCACCCGACTGCACCACCTTCGCCAACAGACAAACAAACCAAACAAACAAGCTAACTTCTGCCTTTCCGATTTTATCGCTCCGATAGATACTAAATTAGAAGATTTCATTGGTGGCTTTGCTTTAACAGCGGGCAAGGGAATCGGAGAGATAGTCTCTGAATATGAAGCAAACAAAGATGACTATAATGGAATCCTCGTAAAGGCAATTGCAGATCGTCTAGCCGAAGCTTTTGCAGAGAAATTGCATGAAGATGTAAGAAAAATATATTGGGGCTACTCGACAAGTGAAAGCTATTCGAATAACGAGCTAATAAATGAGCGCTATCGTGGTATTCGACCAGCTCCTGGCTACCCTGCTTGCCCAGACCACACCGAGAAAAAATCGCTATTCACCCTGTTAAAAGCATCACAAGAAATTGGTATAACCCTAACCTCTAACTATGCGATGAGCCCAGCTGCGTCTGTAAGTGGATTCTATTTCTCTCATCGGGAAGCACGATACTTTGGCATAGGCAAAATAGATAAAGATCAAGTCGTCAATTATAGCCGTCGAAAGATGATACCCCTAAGTGAAGCAGAAAAATGGCTCCAACCAAATCTTCGATATAAATGAACTGCCTAAGCAAGGGCAAAATTCCATTTAGCTATAGTTCGAAGAAGAAGGCTGGTATAGTTCTTGGCTTTCAGTCGGACTATTGAACTATGTATCGATATGACGCTCACGATCAAAAACTAGTAGACGAACGCGTCGCACAATACCGAGAGCAAACTGAGAGATTTCTGGAAGGAAAAATTCCTGCCGATGAATTTCAACAGTTACGTTTAAGAAATGGTCTTTATGTGCAACGCCTTGCTCCTATGCTGCGGATCGCCGTTCCCTATGGAATGCTTTCTTCGAAGCAAATAAGGAAAGTTGCCCACATTACACGATACTACGATAAAGGGTATGGACATTTAACTACTAGACAAAATATTCAACTTAATTGGCCTCTTTTAAAAGAGGTTCCAGATATCTTAGAAGAACTCGCAAGTGTCCAAATGCATGCTATTCAAACAAGTGGTAGTTGCATCAGGAATATTACAACAGATCAATACGCCGGGTCCGCCAAAGACGAGATCGAAGATCCACGACCATGGGCAGAGCTTCTGCGTCAATGGTCGACATTCCATCCAGAATTTAATTGGCTACCGCGAAAATTTAAGATCGCAGTTTCAGGATCCACTGAAGATCGTGCTGCAATTCAAGTACATGATATTGGAATACGTATTATAGAACGAAACGGTGTGAGAGGATTCCAAATCCTGGCTGGAGGAGGACTTGGCAGAACACCAGTGATTGGCAGCTTAATTAAAGAGTTTTTAGACCCAAAGCACTTACTTACTTATACAGAAGCTGTTTTAAGAGTTTATAATCGCTATGGGCGTCGAGATAATAAGTATAAAGCAAGAATAAAAATTTTAGTTCGCGCCATGACTCCAGAGGTTTTCAGTGAGAAAGTAGAAGTGGAATGGGCCTCAATTAAAAACGGACCAGGCACTTTGACTTCAGAAGAAATAGATCGTACAAAAGCAAGTTTTGCTTGTCCAAAATATGAGGTGCTAAGAGACATAAATCTAGAAGAGGCGCTTATTACAGATAATGAAGCCTTTAGAAACTGGCTTAAACAAAATGTACTCCCACACAAAATCTCGGGTTATGCTATTGTAAATTTAGCTATTAAAGCAACGGGTGTCGCTCCTGGCGATATCACAGATGAACAAATGGAACTTATTGCAGACTGTGCTGAAACGTTTAGCTTTGGTGAATTGCGTATCACGCATGAACAAAATATTACGCTTGCAGATGTGAGGCAAAAAGACCTTTATACTTTATGGCAGCGTTTAGTCACTGCTAAGCTCAACTCTCCTAATCTCGGGCTCCTAACTGATATGATATGCTGCCCAGGTGGTGACTTCTGTTCACTTGCAAACGCCAAATCGATCCCAGTGGCCGAGGCAATACAAAGACGCTTTGATCAACTAGATTATCTGCATGATCTAGGCGAACTTCATATTAATATATCTGGATGCATGAATGCATGCGGACACCATCACGTCGGAAACATAGGTATTCTTGGTGTCGATAAAAAGGGACAGGAGTTTTATCAGGTATCTATCGGAGGAAGCGCCAATTCTTCAGCTGCGATTGGTAAAATCTTAGGGCCGAGTTTCGCGCGAGAGGAAATACCAGAAGTTATTGAGACTATAGTGCAAGTTTATATCGCCAATAGGGTATCAGAGGAATACTTCCTTGATACTCTACATAGAATTGGCGTCCAGCCATTCAAAGATGCTGTATATCGAATAGATGACTAAAGTAATAAAAAACAGCAAGATCACAGATTCAAATTTCATCTTGGTGAGAGAAAAAGATATCGATATCGATGTCGGCAACCAGTTATTTCCTCTCTCAACATATCTCCAGAACCTAGAAACTCTTGTAGGAAGAAGTGATTATGGTATTTGGATTGATAGCCATGAGGAAATCGAAGTGCTAGCAGAAAAAATATACTGCGACACAATCGCACTCAACTTTCCATCCTTCAATGATGGACGCCCATATTCAAGTGCAAATCTTCTTCGCCAAAGACTAAAATTTCAAGGCGAAATCCGGGCTGTTGGGGACGTCAGAAGAGACCAATTGGAGCAAATGGTACGCTGTGGTTTCAACGCCTTTGAGATGGCTGAAGATACGGATTTAGAAGCTTCCCTAGCTAGTCTTCAAGGTTTTACTGTTAATTATCAAACAACTGCAGATAGACCCGAACCCCTATTTCGAAAACGGTAGACAACAGTTCAGGAGCAGGCCTCTCACTTAGCATAATTGTTTTATGGATCCACTGATAACATCTTTTTTCCTAATATTCGCAGGAACTGCTGTCCTCGCGACATTGGCACTTTACACTCGACAACCACTGATAGTTGCCTACATTTTAGTAGGTATTGTTCTTGGACCCTCAGGGATATCCCTAATTGACGATCCTTCCTTAATAACCAGTATTGCAAAAATTGGCATTATCTTTCTGTTATTTTTACTTGGACTTGATATGCAGCCGGTAAAATTGGCGAATACGCTGAAGAATACAAGCATAGTGGCTTTCGCAAGTTGTGCAATTTTTTTCCTTATTGGATATACCGTGAGTCATATACTCGGATTTACGGGAAGCGAGAGTATTGTGATTGGAATAGCGATGATCTTCTCAAGCACAATTATAGGAATTAAATTATTACCCACTACAGTACTTCATCATCGACATACTGGCGAATTAGTGATCAGTCTTCTTCTACTTCAAGACTTAATTGCAATTTTAGTTCTATTGGTCTTGACCGGCGATATTATAGAGTCAGAGGGCGCAACAAAATTACTTAGGGCGCTGATAAGTCTACCTTTAATTGCTCTTTTCGCCTTCGTTTTTGTTCGTTATATTTTACTTAAATTATTAACTCGATTTGAGTCATTTCATGAATATATATTTCTCATCGCTATTGCCTGGTGCCTCGGTCTTGCAGAACTCGCTGAATTAGCAAGCCTATCTCTGGAGATAGGCGCATTCATTGCGGGTGTCTCTCTTGCGACAAGTCCAATTGCTTACTATATAGCAGAAAATCTCAAGCCATTAAGAGATTTTTTTCTTGTGCTATTTTTTTTCTCCCTTGGGGCGTCTTTTCAACTCGAACTATTATCCAGAATAGCTATCCCAGCATTAATATTAGCGACTTGTATCTTAGTAGCTAAGCCAATAGTATTCCGAGTCCTGCTTCACAGGGTTAGCGAATCAGAAAGCGTAGGCTGGGAAATAGGCTGCCGATTAGGACAGATTAGCGAGTTTTCCTTATTAATAGCGTTCATAGCGACATCTAAAGCGATGATTAGTCAAGATGCTTCCCATCTAATACAAGCCACAGCAATAGTTACTTTTCTTGTTTCTTCGTATATCGTGGTGATGAGGTATCCAACGCCTATAAGCACTTCGAATAATCTAAGAAACGACTGAGTAAGCTTTACTTCGCACCGACGGCTCGCACTTGCACTTAAGGTCCTAGAAAGCGCTGAGATAGTATGTTGGAGAGACGTCCAGAAAAACGCTCCATAAGCCGATCAACTTTACTTTTATGTACCACATATTTGACAAGAAAAACGTCAGAGCCCTGACATTTATTCATAATATATTCATCGCTTGTCATTAGATCATCTACTAAGTCGTTCTCCATAGCTCGTATTCCATACCACGCTTCCCCGGTAGAGACTGACTCAATATTCACTTGAGGTCGGTTTTGGAAAACGAAATCTTTAAACAAAGTGTGAACTTCTTCCAACTCCTCGATGAACTTCTCACGCCCGGTATCCGTATTTTCTCCAAAGAGGGTCAATGTTCTTTTGTGTTTCCCTGCTGTCAACACTTCAACATCGACGTCTCGGTTTTTTAAGAAGCGATGGAAGTTCGGCATTTGTGCCACAACACCAATAGAACCAAGAAGCGCAAATGGTGCGGCAATAATTCTATTACCTATACAAGCCATCATATATCCTCCACTCGCAGCTACTTTGTCTACGGACACAGTTAAGCTTATGCTTTCGTTCGTGATTCTCCGTAATTGCGAGGCCGCCAGCCCATAGCCATGAACGACTCCACCAGGGCTTTCCAACCGAATAAGAACCTCGTCCATCTTGCCAGCGACTGAGAGTATTGCAGTAACTTCTTCTCTAAGCGACTTAACGGCAGAAGCATGCATATCTCCAATAAAATCGATTACGAATACTCGATTGCGATTAGTAACTCCATCCTTTGCATTTTTCTTATCAGTCTTTCTCTCCTCTTTCTGTCGCTTCTTTTCTTCTTTTTCCTTCCGTTTCCGTTGATAAGGTTTGAGTACAAGTTGCTTAAGACTGAAAGACAGATTTTCGATCGATTCATTGACATTCTTAACCTCAATATGACCTCCTTCCTCTTCCCTTTGCCTATGACTCAGACCAGAAATAATTAATATAAGCAAGAAAACTGCCACCAGCAAAGTGACAGCTTTGGCTAGAAATAGACCGTAATCAACTAAAAACTCCAATACTCTTCCCTCACATACCCAAAAAGATAATCGTAACAGATTATCCGTTCTATCTGTCGAGTCTCTATTATTGTGATACTGTACGAGCATGACTTCACTAGAAAACACACTGGAACAAAAAAATAAACATCTTAAGAAGACCTTTAAACAAAATTTCCTACAACAAGATTATGTATGCTTCCAATTTTTGTTTAAAAAAGAGCCACCTTTCTATCTGATAGTTGAACCTACGAATTTCAGTTTTAGGCCGGCAATCAATCCTAGTCCAACAGTTCGGCTATACATTAATAACCACTGTACCTGTTGGAATCTGCTTGAAGGGGAAAAATCTGGTTTTACGGCATTCATGGAGGGTAAATATTATTCTGATGGGCACATCGTGCTAAGTCAGCGTTTGCTGTACCTTTTTAACTCGAAAGAACCCTCCAAAGAGCAAGTAATAAATTGATGCATCTAGCCCTTATGATCATAGTGGATAAAGTAAGATTAGCTGACCAAATTAAGACAGCCTTTTTAGCAACTTTCAATTCAGTCTAAGGATTTCCAGATACAACCAGAACTGGAATTCAGCTCGAGCTGCTCAAGCTTCGCCTCGTGCCGATGAATTTCTTCAGCGGAGGCCTTTATTATCCTCAGGGGAGGACGCTCGTTCGTTAACACCCGTTTTTTATTTACGGTCCCTGAAGAAATATCTGTTTCACCCAAACTAAGAGCAACTTGCCCACCCGTCATCAACAGATATACCTCAGCTAAGATCTCAGCGTCCAACAATGCTCCATGCAGATCTCTCTGAGAATTGTCCACACTATATCTTTTACATAATGCATCAAGATTATTTTTTTGTCCCGGATGTTTTTCCCGCGCCAACTCCAGACTATCGAGGACAGGACAGTAATCACTGACTACGCCAAGACTCGTTGAAACATATGCCATTTCCTGATTAATGAACCGTAGATCAAACAACGCGTTATGCATTATCAATTCGGCCCCATCGATAAACTCAAGTAAATCTTGCCAGATATCCGCAAATACTGGTTTATCTTGAAGAAATTCCCGAGTAATTCCGTGGACCTGAAATGCACCATCGTCGATTTCTCTCTCTGGATTTATATATCGATGGAAGTGACGACGAGTCAAGCGCCTGTCCATTATTTCTACACAACCAACTTCTATGATCCGATGGCCTTCATCAACATCTAGACCGGTGGTCTCAGTATCCAGTATTACCTGTCTCATTCAATCGCCTCCAATCCGTCGATTCCACGATTCGCTAAAATATCCGCCATTTCATTCTCTGGGTGCCCACTATGACCTTTAACCCAATGCCAGGTAATTTCATGATTCTTGGAAACTTCATCTAGTTGCTGCCAAAGGTCCTGATTCTTTACCTGTTTTTTATCAGCAGTCTTCCATCCCTTATTCTTCCAATTGTTGATCCATTTCGTAATACCATTCCTCACATATTGAGAGTCTGTGGTTAGAGATACCAGTGAATCCTTTTTCAGGGCTGTTAAGCCTTTTATCGCCGCTGTTAACTCCATTCGGTTGTTGGTCGTGTTATGTTCCCCGCCCCATAACTCCTTTTCATTGCCTCCAAACCTTAGTAGAACACCCCAACCACCCGGTCCCGGATTACCTCTACAGGCACCATCGGTATAAACCTCTATTACGCTCCGGAAATTAGTTTCTGCCGTCATAAATAGCCCCTGAGCATACTGGTGGTGTTACAGGGCGGAACCGCCCGCCTTGAATCAATCGAAGCCCTCTTGACGCCCACGGTTGCCTTATAGCCGTCATTTTACTTTCCTGTTTCCGCGCAACAATAATATAAACGGCACCAAAAGGTAGACTAATATTGCGACTTAGCTCTTGAGGGAAATCACGAACCTTCAAAGACTTTCCGCGGATAGGTAATCCGAATACACAATATTCAGCTCTATCAATAGTGAAATTTAGAGCATTCAACCAATCCATCAGCCGACCTGGCCTTATGAACTCACCATACCAGGGGGCATGACCAGTCCTGTTTGCTACGCTCTTCCATAGGCCCCAGAGACTTATGGGATTAAAACCGGTTATAATGAAGTGTCCCATAGGCAAAGATACCCGAGCCAGCTCTCGCAATGTATCTAAAGGGCTATCAAGAAAATCAAGCAAATGGTGTAAAAGAATAACGTCTATGCTGTTATCTGAAAAAGGCAGTTCCGTTGCTCTCGCTACGATTGGCGCGCTATCTGAAGTATCCAACCCTAATAAGATTTTATTTTGAATCGGACTAGCGTCATACAATGCATGCGGCAAAATACCTGCCTGCATAAGGTTATAACCAAAGTAACCCGCAAGCAACTGATCTAATATAGTCTTTTCGATTTGTATAACTCTCTCACCGAGAGCCGAATCAAACCAGCCCCTGACATCTCTCAGCGAATCTAAAGACTCTTTGGTAAGAGTATTAGGCAACTGACAATCCTTTCTAAAATTACTTTCATTATATCCCTGCATCTTGAAAAACCAGAACTTCTAATGAGATCTTTTTTTCAAATACCATTATACTCACCGTTCCGGTGTAGGTAGATATAACAATAAATGAAAACCATAAATCTATCGCTGCAACTAGGAATTCTATTTCTTATTGCGGCTTGTCAAATCACTCCTGTAGGAAAGATAAATAGCCTTACTATCTCACCTGATAACGTGTTGAAAGTAGTTGAATCAAGAACTAATGAATACACTGCTCTTCGCGATTCAGAAGAAAATCTCCTTAGTGCTCGATACTTGCAAAATCTCAAAGATCCAAATATGGATCTTTGGGACTTGGTACGCGATGGGTTTCAACTCAATCATGGAATAGATCGGCAACGTGTCCAGAATGAAATTCGTTGGTTTACGCGGCACCCTGATTATATTGAGCGAGTCACTAAACGGTCTGAAAAATTTTTATTCCATATAGTTCATCAATTAGCAGCAAAAGGGCTTCCAATGGAATTTGCTCTCCTTCCAGTGATTGAGAGCGCCTATGACCCCTTCGCATATTCCCACGGTAGAGCTTCAGGACTATGGCAATTCATTCCAGCCACCGCTAGATTGCACGATATTAGGATCGACTGGTGGTATGACGGTCGTCGTGACGTCATAGATTCCACAGATGCTGCTGCGCGTTATCTAGAACATCTTTATGGACGCATGGGCGACGATTGGCTACTTGCTCTTGCTGCATATAATACAGGGGAAGGTAGGGTTCGCTCCGCTATTAGGAAAAATAACCGAGACAAAAGAGAAACAGATTACTGGTCACTGAAACTTTCCAGAGAAACTACAGCATATGTCCCAAGACTACTTGCCATCTGCGCAATTATTGCAGAACCAGAAGCATTTGGTCTTGAGGTCAAGTCCATTAAAAATGAGTCTTATTGGGAAGTCATTGACATCAAGTCTCCCTTAGATCTCGACAAAGCTGCAGAGCTAGCTGAAATGGACAGTCGGGACTTACACCAACTAAATGCAGGGTACAACCAATGGTCGACGCATCCCGAAGGACCTCACAGGTTAATCATCCCTGTTAACCGCGTCATACGATTCACCAAAGCACTAAAGAATTTAGGTTCGCAAGAGCGGCTAAGTTGGACTCGATACAGGATAGCATCGGGCGACACACTTGGAGTCTTAGCAAAACGATTTAACACGACCACGAGTGCACTGCGCTCTATAAACGATATCAAAGGGAGTCTCATTATCGCTGGCAACTCGCTCGTGATTCCATCCCGCAACAGTAAATCCTCAGTGAGTAGTCAGAGCAATCCAAGAATGAAAACACATCACGTGATTCAGCTTGGGGATAGCTTGTCTAAGATCGCAAATCAATATGGATTACGTATAAGTCATTTAACTACATTGAATGGCATAAGCAGGTCACAAATACTCTATCCTGGCCAACGACTAATTATCTCAATGGACCAGCATGACGTCGTAAGGAAAGTAAATTACCGCGTTAGACCAGGCGAATCATTCGCGAAAATAGCAAATAAATTCAATCTTTCCGTTGCAAGCGTGATGGCGTGGAATCAGAAAGCAGCTAGTGCACGCTACCTTCACCCTGGCGACACTATAACGCTTTTTATTAATGTGACTTCGACAGAGTAGCTAGTCCGTGTGTTTCACAGTAGCATCAGCTAGCAAAGCGCTTTCGAATTCACCGTAATCTATAGCTCCCTGTTTCCTAGCTAAAGCTCTCGACAAACTAACAAATTCTTCCTCTGAAACCTGCATCTCGGGATAGTTCGTTACATTCGTAACACTTATTACCGCGACATCCCCACTTTCTAACGAGGCGTAGCCTAGCGACTTTCCTCCCTCTAAAGGCCTTGGCAGCGAAAAAGCTTCTTCCCTGATCTCTTGGGCAGGATCGGCAGCCATACGCTTAACATCAGCAAAAACCTTCCAACCTAGTCCAAATTGATCTGCCACATAACGGGTAAGGGACCCAGCCTCAAGCATCTCAAGAATCTCATTGGCCTGCTCTTCCGCCAACTGAATCGCCCGCTTTCTTACAAACCTATTTCTAACCTCATCAATTACCTCCTCATACGCTCTAATTTCCGAGGGTTCATAGTTATTGACCCTTATTACTACATGATGGTCTGTATTGATCTCGATAACATCACTATTGTTACCATCTATTAGAATATCTTTACTGAACGCGGTCTCAATAACTTCAGGATTCACTGCTATACCTTCTGCAGCTGAATAGCCCACTGGACCTGTTGATTTAACCGTTAAATCCAGTGAAGAGGCGGGGAATTTAAGATCGACAGACTCAAAAGCAAGTTCACTTAATTCAGATGATAGTGTTATGAACATATCATCCGAGAGGTACTGACGATATGACTTAGCCACGGAATCTCTGACTTCGTCTAAAGTTGGCTCAGTGCCTGGCTCAATAGCAAGTACTTTTATTAAGTGAAAGCCGAATGTGGTCTCCACAGGTTGAGAAACTTCATTCATCTCTAGATTAAAAGCTACTTCCTCAAACGTCAAATAACTCTCATTTGAGAAGACTCCTCTCGCTGAAAAGCCTAAATCACCGCCATTTGAAGCAGATAGTGGATCTTGCGAATTCTCTCTTGCAAGATTATCGAAATCCCCTCCATCACGAATCTCATGATAAATCTTGTCAATTGCAGTCCTCGCATTCTCTCCGCCTGTATGTTCTATGAAAATATGGGCTAAACGACGTTCCTCTTCCTTTGAGTATGACTCTCTAGTCTCTTCAAAGTAGCGTGTGAGATCTTGCTCTGTAACAACTACCCTTTCAAAAAGGTCTGACTTTCTGAGTTCTATGTACTCAATATCTACGGTCTCTTCAGTCTGGAATTCCTGCAGCGATGACTGGTAAGCATCGCGTAGTTCCGAATCCGATACCTCTACCTCCCTCGATAAAGCTTCGATCTCAATAAGCAAATAAGCAACGTCCCTCGTTTGACCAGAGATACTGCCAATACGAGCAACTATTTTATCCGGAAGAAACGCGCTCCCAGCAATCGCATTAGCAATTTGAGCAAACGTTTTCTCCCTTCTCAATTCTTCTCTATACGTTTGTGGTGAAAAACCTGCACTTCCAACCACTAATGAAAATTGCTTGGGGTCATAAAGACCTCCAATCTGAAACGCCGGAGTAGACCTTATTTCTCCGTCTAAAAGCAGATCAGGGTATGTCAAATCCCACTGGTCAGCGACTTGAGTAAGTAGCTCTTTTGTAATCAGTGACTGTAAAACATTTTCACGAAGTGCATCTTCATCTATCAGCAATGGATCAATGTTCTGAGCAATCATTATTCTGCGACTGCGCTCAACGGCTGATTCCATCTCCACTTGAGTTACATCTTGACCATTCACCTCTGCGACTTTTGGTGTCGGAGCAAAGAAAGTTGTGATTGACCCCATACCAAATAACGCAAAAACAATAATGATCAGACCGACCAATATCTTCGACGCGACACCGGTGGAACCATCCCGGAGACTTTGCATAGACATGTGCTTATTACCTCGTTCATACAAAAATAACGAAAATGGCGCATCTTTGATGCGCCATTATTCTATTATTTCAGCCTCTCATGACGTCAGGCTGACTATTTTCTAATTATTTACTGCATCCTTAAGAGCCTTACCTGCCTTAAACGCTGGGACTTTAGCAGCGGCAATTTGAATCTCCTGTCCGGTCTGCGGATTTCGCCCAGTGCGAGCGGCGCGACTACGGACCGAAAAGGTCCCAAAACCAACGAGCACAACAGAATCGTCTTTCTTCAAAGAATTAGTGATTGAATCTATTACCGAATCCAATGCCCGCCCTGCGGCTGCCTTCGTAATATCTGCAGAACCCGCTATATTGTCAATTAACTCTTGTTTGTTCACAGTAAAAACCTCTTTATTATAGTTAAAAGTGACGCAATCAAATTCGTTTTGCAGATTGCGCTTGCCGATCTCTTTTCATTCGAAGAACCTTATACCAACTGGTCAAAATGACTGTCAAGGAAAACCGCTAATGAGCACCAATTCTATGCCCATCCTTGGTTTCTAAAGCCCCTTCAGTCTCTGATACCGAAACATCTTCCATTGGCCTTGGCATCCTCTGAAGAGCGATTTCGAGGACATCATCAATCCATTTTACTGGCTTTATATCGAGATCACCCTTTATATTTTCGGGAATGTCCTTCAGATCTCGCTGATTTTCCTCAGGTATCAGAACTTCCTTAATACCACCACGGTGGGCCGCTAATAACTTTTCTTTCAGACCCCCAATAGCTAGAATCTGACCACGCAAAGTAATTTCACCAGTCATAGCAACTTGAGAACGAGCAGGAATACCAGTGAGTACAGAAACAATGGCCGTAGATAAAGCAATACCTGCACTGGGACCATCCTTCGGAGTTGCACCTTCTGGCATATGAATATGTAAGTCCGTATTCTGATGGTAATCTTTTTCTATTCCAAGTACCACAGCTCGACTACGAACGACTGTTAGCGCCGCCTGAATCGATTCCTGCATAACATCACCCAAAGATCCGGTTTTTGTAATGACGCCTTTTCCTCGGACCGCTACCGCTTCGATTGTTAGAAGTTCCCCTCCGACACTTGTTACGGCAAGCCCCGTCACTTGCCCAATTTGATCTTCTTCCTCGGCCTTCCCAAAGGAATACTTACGAACACCGGAATAATCCTCAAGATTCTCTGAAACAACAGATATTTTTTCCTTATCCTTACCATCTGAAAGTGCATTGGCTTTGACTACCTTCCGACATATCTTGGCAATCTCTCGTTCCAATCCCCGCACTCCTGCCTCCCTCGTGTAGTAGCGAATAAGATGCATAATAGCGACATCCGATACTTTAAGCTCATTTTGATCGACTCCATTATTATCAATCTGCTTAGGTACCAAATAACGGGTTGAAATATTTACTTTTTCATCTTCTGTGTATCCTGGTATCCGAATAATCTCCATCCTATCCAGCAAAGGTGCAGGGATATTCATTGTATTCGAGGTGCATATAAACATCACCTCAGACAAGTCATAATCAACCTCCATATAATGGTCGTTGAATGTGTTGTTCTGCTCTGGATCTAAAACCTCAAGCAATGCAGATGCAGGATCACCGCGATGGTCTTGCCCCAATTTATCAATTTCATCGAGCAAGAATAATGGATTCCTCACTCCAGCCTTTGACAATTTTTGAATAATTTTACCCGGCATCGATCCAATATATGTTCTTCTATGGCCTCTAATCTCAGCCTCATCACGAACCCCACCCAAAGCCATTCGAACGAATTTACGGTTCGTGGCTCTAGCAATAGACTCACCTAAGGAGGTTTTCCCGACGCCAGGAGGGCCTACTAAACAGAGCACTGGTCCCTTTATTTTTCTGATACGCTTTTGGACTGCAAGGTATTCAAGAATACGTTCCTTTACTTCATCAAGTCCATAGTGATCAGCTTCCAAAACCTTCTCTGCTTCGAAGATATCTCTTCGCACCTTTGAACGCTTTTTCCACGGTGTATTTAACATCCAATCAATATAACTTCGAACTACGGTGGCCTCGGCCGACATCGGAGACATCATTTTGAGCTTATTGATCTCATTACCAGTCTTCTCTTTCGCTTCTTTGGGCATTCCTGACTTTCTCAGACTTTCCTGCATCTCCTCATATTCATTAGGGATATCATCCATATCACCTAACTCCTTTTGGATTGCCTTCATCTGCTCATTTAGATAGTACTCGCGCTGACTCTTTTCCATTTGCTTTTTGACGCGACCTCGAATCCTTTTATCGATTTTAACGAAGCCCAATTCTGTTGAAAGTAATCGCAACATATAATCAAAGCGGTCTTGCACGCTCCTCATCTCTAGTATCTTCTGCTTTTGATTAATTTTGAGGGCTAATTGAGCTGCTATGGTATCTACTAGGCGACTTGGCTCGTTAATAGTTGAGAGTGAGGTCATTACTTCTGGCTGAATTTTTTTGCTCATCTGGATATATTCGTCAAATGCGGACATTAACTCCTTCACCATAGTTTCTGCAGTGTGGTCGTCTGGAAGATCATCAGCGATGAGTTCAATGTCTGCAGTTAGGAAATGCTCCTCTTCTTTGATTTCTTGAATTTCCACGCGACTCAGTCCCTCAACAAGGATTTTTACTGTTTTATCGGGTAATTTGATTGGCTGCAAAATTCTGGCAAGAGTACCCGATCGATATAGATCGTTAGCACCGGGATCCGCGTTATTAGGGTCAAGTTTAGCAACTAATAAGATTGATTTTTCGTCGTCATTAGCCTGAGCAAACTCAAGCGCCCGGATGGACTTTTCTGTACCGATAAACAGGGGTTGTACACCCCGAGGATAAACTACCATATCCTTCAAAGTGACTATCGGTATATCTTTTAGCTTTGTCATAATTGCCCCATTTTCTATTCTATCTTTTTTACCAACAAAAAAGGGCCCTAAAGCCCCTTTCTTTAATTACCATCTCGGTCCTGAACAGAACCTGACAACCTTATTCTGGTAATATTTTTTTCTTGTCCTGATTTTCATATATAAGCATGGGCTCAGATGCTCCTGCAATTACATTTTCATCGACTATGACTTTCACCACTTCTGATTCTGATGGAATCTTGTACATAACCTCTAGAAGCACATCCTCTAAAATCGAGCGCAGCCCTCTGGCACCAGTTTTTCGATCCATAGCCTTTCTTGCTACTGCAGTAAGCGCCTCTTCGCGAAAATCAAGTTCCACATCCTCCATCTCAAAGAGCTTTGCATACTGCTTCGTGTAAGCATTCTTTGGCTCCTTCAGGATCCTAACTAAAGCTTCCTCATCTAGCTCTTCTAGAGTTGCAGTGACTGGCAATCGACCCACGAATTCTGGGATAAGCCCGTACCGAACAAGATCCTCTGGTTCTACTGCTCTCAGAGTCTCGCCCAAATTCTTTTTATTAACTTCTGTCTTAACCTCTGCGTCGAACCCTATACCACCTTTATCTGATCTATCTAAAATTACCTTGTCAAGTCCAGCAAACGCGCCCCCACAGATGAACAAAATATTCGATGTGTCTACTTGAAGGAATTCTTGCTGAGGATGCTTTCGTCCACCCTGCGGTGGGACCGAAGCGATGGTTCCTTCGATCAACTTTAAAAGAGCTTGTTGGACACCCTCACCGGACACGTCTCTAGTTATCGAAGGGTTATCTGATTTTCTTGAAATTTTATCAATTTCGTCAATGTAGACGATACCCACCTGCGCCTTGTCTACGTCATAGTCGCACTTTTGAAGAAGTTTCTGGATAATATTCTCTACATCTTCGCCCACATAACCGGCCTCGGTCAAAGTAGTCGCATCGGCAATCGTGAAGGGGACATCTAAGAGTCTTGCCAACGTTTCTGCAAGAAGCGTTTTCCCAACACCCGTTGGGCCGATAAGTAGGATATTACTTTTCTGAAGCTCTACATCATCTTTTTTCCCTGAAAAATTGAGCCGTTTATAGTGGTTATAAACTGCAACTGAAAGAACCTTCTTCGCCCAGTGTTGCCCTATCACATATTCGTCGAGTATGTCCTTTATCTCCGCGGGAGTTGGAAGCTTCTTAGCTTCCACTTCGTCAATACTTTCCTGAAGCTCCTCACGAATAATGTCGTTACATAATTCGACACATTCATCACATACATATACCGAGGGTCCAGCTATAAGCTTTCTAACCTCATGCTGACTTTTGCCGCAAAAGTTGCAATGCAAAAGTTTCCCATCTCCATTACCGCCGTCATGTTCATCTGACATACTTCTACCTTAATATGCTCCGTAAACGCAGTGCGCTTCTGTAAAAAGTATTATACCCAGTTTCTACCAACTGCCTAGCTTGCTATTCCTACTTCGAAGTACTCACGGCAGAAAGTGCTGTACGAGTCTCGTTGATCTCATCAACTATACCGTATTCCACAGCCTGCTGCGGCGTCAAGAAGTGATCTCGCTCCGTATCCTTAGCCACATCAACAACATTCTTCCCAGTATGGAATGCCATAATTTCATTCATCCGGGTGCGAAGGTAAAGTATCTCTTTCGCTTGTATTTCTATATCTGATGCTTGGCCCTGTGAACCTCCACTTGGCTGGTGGATCATTACTCGGGAATTGGGGAGACAGGAGCGCTTCCCCTTGGTTCCTCCAGCTAAAAGCAAGGCGCCCATACTCGCCGCCTGCCCAAGACAAACGGTTCTCACATCACAATTTATAAATTGCATCGTATCGTAAATAGACAAGCCTGCTGTAACGGAACCTCCCGGAGAATTTATATAAACGCGGACTTCTTTGTCCGCGTTTTCGTATTCAGCAAACAACATCTGAGCAACGATGAGATTCGCTACATTGTCATCTATCGGGCCCACGACAAAGATAATTCTTTCCCGCAAAAGCCTAGAATAAATATCATAGGACCTTTCGCCTCTAGCGGTTTGCTCTAGGACCATCGGTACAAGACCCAATCCCTTCGGTTCATCTCTAAAGTTTGTCATCTGTCTCCTCTGTAATCAGCCACCAATGTCGTTGGAAAACTCGATTAATCTGCTGTTGTCTCTTCATCAGGTTGTAGTGGTTTCAACACATCTTCGTAACTCATATTCTTTTCTTCTATATTGGATCGTTCAAGCAACAGATCCACGACTTGTTCCTCTAAAACCATAGCTCTAATCTGATTTTGTTGCTGCTCATCCTTACTGTAGAACTCTATCACCTGTTTCGGATCCTCATAGGCACTAGCCATATTCTCGATCGCTTTAGTAACGCGATCATCATCAACTTCAATAGACTCCTGTTCAACTAAGGCGTTAATAATCAAACCTAATTTTACTCGGCGAGAGGCCTGACTCTCAAACATTTCCGCCGGAAGTAACGACGGGTCAATTTTATTATTCCCACCGTATCTTTGAACTGTTTCGTTACGCATCCTCTCCACTTCTCTTTCCACGAGCGCTTTGGGAACGTCAACTTCAGTTACGGAAATCAATCCATCCATCACCTGGTTTGTTACGCGCTGCTTAATCGCTTGGACCAATTCCTTGTCCATATTATCACGAACCTTTATCTTAAAAGCCTCTAGGCCATCCTCTTCGATACCAAATTGCTTAAAAAAATTCTCATCGAGGTCAGGCTTAACAGATTCTGAAATACTATTCACAACCACTTTAAATATTGCCGGTTTACCTGCGAGGTCATCCACGTGATAGTCATCAGGAAAAGAGACTTCAAGATCCTTGCCATCTCCTGCAACACATCCTACTAATCCATCCTCAAAACCGGGAATCATACTACCCGAACCAATAACGAGATCTGATCCTTCTGCCTTATTCCCATCGAAGGGCTCATCGTCAATAAATCCCTCAAAGTCTATATTTAGCTTATCTCCCTTTATAGCTTTTCGCTCGACTTCGTTATATTCAGCACGTTGCTCCCGCAATTTCTCGATCATCATCTCCAGATCGGCCTCAGTGACTTCAGAGATTGGCTGTTCTATAACCACCTCAGAGGAATCGCCCGGCTTAACCTCGGGGAATACTTCAAACAGAGCAGTATATTCGAGGTCTTTACCTGGAAGCATCACAATATCATCAATTTTTGGAGGACCAGCTGGAACAACTGATTCTTGCTGAACTGCATCGTTGAAAGATTGCTGAACTAGCTCAGAAGAAACCTCTTGCCGAATGCCAGGCTCAAATCTTCTTTTAACTTCTCTCATCGGGACTTTGCCAGGACGGAACCCTTTCAAGCGCGCCCGCTGAGCAGCTTCTTTCAATTTTTCGTCAACCTTACGCTCAAGTTGATCAGCGGGGACATGTATCCGCATTTTTCTTTCTAAACCTTCAGTCGTTTCGAGTGTTACTTGCATTCGATTCCTCGTCACCAATTTAACATCGTAAAGTTTCAGCACAAAAAAAGAGGGGCACCAATTGACAAGCCCCGTGGCGTCGGGAGGATAGCATAACTAAAATCTTTGTCTACGCGCATGTTTCAAGGCAATATGCTTCGTGGAAAATGGTGGGGTTTTATCCTCCTTCTCTCAACAAAAATTAGGCAGAAAGCATATGTGGACCAAACTCACATCCAAAGTCTCAAAAAAGAATATCGATAATATCACGATGCGAGCCAATGAAATTGTTAACGCAGCACATTCCAAAGAAGCATTAAATTGGGCCAATAAAGATTTTTTTAAAGCAGATAACCTCGATTTACTGAGACTCATTCACCTTGATATCTGGCCAGAAATTAAAGGGTTTATTGATTTTAAAGATCCTATCATCGATCATGCATCTCTCCTGATTAAAGCTCCTGGTGGAGAGGCGACCCGGATGCATCAAGATATTGCGTACTGGGGCGATAGAGAATTTACCCCCACTATCTTCTCGGTATGGATTGCTCTCGAGGTTATGACTAAAGAAAAAGGAGGACTTCACCTATTGTATCAAAACGAAGTGCCACCTGCTCAAATGTCCAATTTCAACAGGGGTTCAACCTATGAACATGAACAAATAAACGATGCAGAAGTCTCTGGTGGGTTTCCGATCCTAATCACACCAGTAATAGAATCGGAGCTAGCAAAGTCCATGCAGCTTGTTAACCTAGAGCGCGGCGAAGCAGTTGCTTTTGATAGTTATGAACCTCATATGACCCTGAAAAATACGTCTGGTGCGCCAAGGCGTGCAATGAAAATTGCATATGCTGATGGATCTCAAAAAACTCAGAAACATCCCCACCTCATGAAGACAATAGAATTGGAAAAGCAGACTGAACTTTGATCTAAAAGAGAAAAGTAATGATTACTGCGTGGGGTCGGTACACCTCGGCAAATGTTCAAAAGGTGATTTGGACTATTGGCGAGCATAAACCCCCTTATCAACGTTTGGACATAGGAGGATCATTTGACATGGATAATGGGTACAAATTTTAACTCACAAAAGACGATACCTACAATTTACGATAGAGATATTACCCTTTGGGAGTCAAACGCCTGTGTACGTTACTTCTGCCATTGTTATGGCCAAGACTCGCTATGACCGAACAACTCGAACCTATTAGCGTTATCTGATCAATGGATGTAGCACCAGACCAACGTTTTCGCGATTCCTCTTCTTTCAGCATTTGTTAACAAAGTAAAGCTTCCACCGGAAAAATAGGATCTCGAGCAGGCTGCTGCCAGTGCAATGATCTGCGGCCATCTAATGACCATGCTTGATCGCCATTTCGTTAATAAGAAATATATAACGGTCTTCTTTGCCCTACATAGAACGGTGGTAAACCACTCCTGTGAACGGTCCGCCTACCAAAAACACGTGATGATCCCATTTGGAAACGATTTTAAAACATGGGATACGCAGGAGTCATTAAACGCTGGTGTGCATCAATCGCGATATCGAATGGGTTCTTTAAGCATCCTTTTAAATGAACCTACTCAACGCCGTTTAGCATTAACCTTTTCTTTCTTATTTAGACGTTATCAAAACACCATTCTAGACATGTACTTTACCCGAATTAAATCAGCTACCATATAAGAAGGACGATACTCCTGGAATAAACGCATAGGCCGGTTTTCCTGAACCAAAAAAGGCAGTAGAAACATCGTGCAAAGTACCAAACAAAAAAATGTAATAATCATGTAATCCTTTAACAAAGTGTTGGGAAATGATTCAGTCCTCTACCATTCGAATGGGCCGGTTTTCCTGAACCAAAAAAGGCAGTAGAAACATCGTGCAAAGTACCAAACAAAAAAATGTAATCATTATGTAATCCTCCAA